>JBOGMX010000036.1:0-122807 GCA_050746725.1 Candidatus Acidiferrales bacterium
ACTGGGCGAGATTACCGAGCAGCACTTCGATGCGGCCTTCGGCCTGAATGTGCGCGGCACGCTGTTTACGGTTCAGAAGGCGTTGCCGCTGTTCAACGATGGCGGATCGATCTTCATGACCGGGTCAGTTGCTTCGGTGAAAGGTTTTCCTGGTTTCAGCGTGTATGCGGCGAGCAAGGCGGCATTGCGTTCGTTCGCACGCGCGTGGCTCAACGAGCTGAAGGGCAGGAATATCCGGGTGAACGTGCTGAGCCCCGGGGTGATCGACACACCGGATTCAGCGCGAATGGACAAGGAGACGAAGCAGATGTTCCAATCCCTGATCCCGCGGGGAAAGATGGGCCGTCCTGAGGAAATTGCGATGGTCGCGCTGTTTCTTGCTTCAGACGATTCGAGCTTCGTGAATGGGGTGGAGTTGTCCGTCGACGGCGGCATGTCGGCAATCTGAATCGGGCCAGATACGCCTTACTCGCCACACTCAATTGGAGTGCGAAATCGTGAATCCGATGCGCCTTGCACTACATCGTGTTCCAGAGGTCCCGGACGGACTGGGCAAAGTTGAAATCCGGCGCAATGGCAATTTAATTTCACGAAGGGAGAAGCCATGGGAAAGCTTGAGGGTAAGGTTGCAGTGATCACGGGTGGATCGAGCGGCATGGCGCTGGCGAGCGCCAGGCGGTTCGTTGAAGAAGGCGCCTACGTTTTCATCACGGGCCGAAGGCAGGAGGCGCTCGACGAAGCCGTCAAGCTGATTGGCCGGAACGTGACCGGCGTGCGCGGCGACGCGGCGAATCTGGACGACCTCGACCGCCTGTTCGATACAGTCAAGCGGGAAAAGGGCAAGATCGACATCCTGTTCGCGAGCGCCGGAGTTGGGGAAACCAGCAAGATCGGCGAGATTACGGAAAAGCACTTCGACACGACTTTCGGGCTGAATACGCGCGGCACGCTTTTCACGGTGCAGAAAGCGCTGCCCCTGTTTACTGATGGCGGGTCGATCATCATGACCTCGTCGAATGCAGGGCTTAAGGGCTTTCCTGCTTGGGGTGTGTATGCGGCGAGCAAGGCCGCGCTGCATGTATTCGCCCGCACTTGGGTGAACGAGTTGAAGGACAGGAGGATTCGCGTGAACGTGCTGTGCCCGGGGCAGGTCAACACACCGCTCATGGACCAGGTGCTGGACGCGGAGGCGAAAAAGCAGTTCGAATCCTTGATTCCGCGGGGAAAAATGGGCCTCCCCGAGGAGATTGCGACTGTGGCGCTATTTCTCGCTTCAGACGACTCCAGCTACGTGAACGGGGTGGAGCTGGTTGTCGACGGCGGCGCCTCGGCAATCTGAATCGGTGGATCTTGGTGTCACGTGTAAGGGAAAAGGAGATTTCGATGAGCATCGAAAAGAATGTCCAGATTGTGAAGAATTTTCTTGCGGCACTCGGCCGCCGCGATAAGCAAGGATTGCTGGCCTTATCTGCCGAAGACATTGAGTGGATCATTCCTGGCGACTGGCCGCTTGCCGGCACGCACCGCGGGCACGCGAGATTGGAGAATTTACTTCAGAAGGCTAACGAGACGGTGGAAACTTCCTACCCAGAGCCCCCCGAGTTCGTAGCGCAGGGAGAGCGGGTTATGGTCGTCGGCTTTGCTACGGGGAGAATCAAAGCCACGGATAGGACGTTCGAGGACCATTGGGTCTTCGACTGTACCGTTCGAAATGGCAAAGTGACGAACATCCGGGAGTATATCGACACGCAAGCACTGGCGCGAGCCTCCGAGATTACCGCGAGCCCCAGGGCCTAGCCCATCGAGACCGATACCACACGAAACGATTCGTAAAATAAATACAGGACTCCTGAAACCGGGGATTTCGCCAGCGGGCTCCCGCTTCGCTCACGCCCGCTAAGCGGCTCAACGGTTGACCAACGGCGAGGCATGCGGTATGTGTAGACGGCTGTTTGCAGGCAGTTGCAGCAGGGGCGAGGGGCACGATGGCCACAGCTGAACCGAGAATCCTACCCGTACGAAATCCGCGCACTGGTGAAATCGACACGCACATTACGGCGGCTTCGACCGAGGAGATCGCCTCGACGTGCGCTCGATTGCGGCAGGCGCAACCGGCCTGGGGACGCGCGCCATTGGCGCATCGCATCGGCGTGATGAAGCAGTGGGCCGAACGGCTGAGAGCGCATCGCGCGGACCTGGTGGAAGCGGATTCCATCGATACCGGCTACGGGCAAATCTCCAAAGTCGCTCCGGACATGGTGATCGGCACGATCCTGCGAATGTGCGCGATCGCTCCGGCAATTTTCGAGCAGGCGCGGCGCAAGGGCGTGTCGCCAGCGCCGTCGATTCACTACGACACGAATCTGCGTCCTTATCCCGTGGCTGGAATCATTGGGCCGTGGAACGCGCCGCTGATGCTTTCGACGCTCCATGCCATTCCGCCGCTTTTTGCCGGATGCGCGGTGATCGTGAAGCCGAGCGAAGTGGCACCGCGATTCGTGCGCCCGATGATGGAGACGATTGGCGAAGTGCCGGAACTGGCGGCGGTGCTGAGGTATGTGGTGGGAGACGGCGAAACCGGGCAAGCGATTGTGGAGAACGCGGACATTATTAACTTCACCGGCAGCGTGCCGAACGGGCGGAAGGTGGCGGAGGCGTGCGCGCGGCGGTTCATTCCGTCAATTCTGGAGCTGGGCGGCAAGGATCCGGTGATCGTCACGGAGACGGCTGACCTGAGGCGAGCGGCGAAAGCCGTGGTGCGCGGAGCGGTGACCAGCACCGGGCAGGTCTGCTTTTCGATCGAGCGCATTTACGTGCAGGAAGCGGTGCACGACGCGTTTGTGGAATTGCTGGCCGAGGAAGCGGGGCGCGTGGAATTGAATTATCCCGACCCGAACGCCGGGCAGATCGGGCCGTTTATTGCCGAGCGGCAGGCGCATATCGTGGATGAGCATCTCGACGATGGGGTGAGCAAAGGCGCGAAGATTCGGCTGGGCGGCAAGAGCGTGAATTTGGGCGGCGGGCTGTATATGCGCCCAACGATCTTGACTGGCGTGAATCACGACATGAAAATCATGCGCGACGAAACGTTTGGCCCGGTGATGCCGGTGATGAAGTACCGCACCGAAGAAGAGGCGATTAGCCTGGCGAACGATACGTACTACGGTTTGTCTGCTGCGGTAATCGCGGGCTCCGAAGAAGAGGCACGGCGCATCGCCGATCAACTGGACGCAGGCATGGTGAGCGTGCAGGATACGTTTTTGACCTTCGCTGGCTTCGGCGCGGGGCTTTCGGGCGACTCGTTTAATTACTCGGGCATGGGGCCGCGCACCGGGATGTTGGCTTTTTTGCGCAGGCAGGGCGTGCTGATTAATACCGGCGAGGCGGAAAGCATGGTCGAAGAAAGTCTTAAAGCTGTGGGATGACCAGTTTCGCGGGTCGCAAAAATTGGAAGACGCAGGAGGCAAGCACATGGCATCGCAATCGCGCTATCCGTCGGCTGCTATTGAAAATGTGCATCGCCGGCTGGACGAACTCGGAAACGCGTTCAATCCTGAGGTGATCGCCGAAAATTTCAAGCTCTTCGGTCCGCTGCACGAGCGTGAGCCTTTTAGCGACATGGCGGTGACGCGCGATCTGCGCTATGGCAGCGACGAGCGCCACCGGCTCGACGTGTTTCGCCCGAAGCCTGCCGACGGCGGCGCGCGCCCGGTTCTTGCTTTCGTTCACGGCGGCGGCTTCATCGGCGGCGATAAGACGATGGCCGGCGCGCCTTTCTACGACAATGTGGGTACATGGGCGGTGCGGCACGGGCTGATCGGCGTGAATGTCACGTACCGGCTCGCGCCCAAGCACCCGTGGCCGGCAGGCTCGGAAGATCTGGGAGCAGCCCTCAGCTGGATTCGCAGCAAGATTGCTTCGCAGGGCGGCGATCCGGCGCGGGTCTACCTGATGGGACAATCGGCGGGAGGCGCGCACGTGGCCCACTATCTGGCGCATGAGCGCTTCGCCGGTCCAGATCGCCAGGCGCTTGCGGGCGCGATTTTGGTTTCCGGTCTCTACGACCCGATGACCATGGACAAGAATCCGATGTTCACGGCGTATTTCGGCGGGGACGCTAGCTGTTACCCCGAGCAATCGGCTTTGCCTGGGCTCGCAATTAGTTCCACGCCGCTGCTGGTGCTGATCGCCGAGCACGATCCTCCGGATTTCAAGCGGCAATACGTGGAGCTTTTGCGAGCGTGCGTGGGCGTTCGCGGCACTTTGCCGCATCTTGCGTACTTGCCCTCGCACGGGCATCTTTCGACGATTCTGAGCGTGAATACCGTGGACGAGTTCGTCGGCGAGCGGATTTTGGATTTCGTTCAGGCCACCGCGGCGAGGCCGACCGCAGTATCGGCATAAATGGGTTGGCGGGGCTGCTGAGGCCGAACCCGACGCCGTGGTTCAGCGCGAAACCGGGAGCCCGGCGTCGCCTTCCACGGCCAATGCGCCCTTAGCAGGGCCGCGTTTCCATGCCGGCAGGAAGGCGAGGCTCAGTATCCATCCGGCCAGGACCAGGGCGACAAAGTCGAGCCAGTTGCCCTTGGGCAATAGCGCCAGATAAATCGGCGGGGTCACAAAATTGCCGATGGCCATCACTTGGCTGACCAGTCCGACCGCCGCTCCTCCGCGCGTGGGATCGCTCACCACGCGTGGCAACAGCGCCATCAGCACGGCCACAGCGGCTCCGGTGCACGGAAGCCATACGAGCAGGGCCACTATCACCGCCGAAAAAGGAAGCGACCGCGCGTAGAGCAGCAGTCCAGAGGCGATCCCCACCAGCGCGATTCCGATATAGATAGAAACCGGCCGCACGCCGCGCGTGAGCAAATACCCCGTGCCGATTCCGGCGAAAATCATCGGCACGTAGCCGGCGGCGAGGATGGTTGACGACATGGCGACGGAGACGTGGTGGACGCGGGCGAAATATGCGGGAATGACGGTGCTGGTGCCGAGCGCGGCGCTGACGAGCAGAGCATTCGAGATGGATAATTTCCAGGGGCGCCACTCGCGATAAACCTCCACGAAATCCGTCCAGCGCGGACGCTTGCGTTGCGCCGCTTGCTGCAAGGCCTCACGCGGGATGTCGGGCAGCAGCCAGCCGAACGCCGCGGCGAGCGCAAACAGCGCTCCGTGCACGATGAACATCCACCGCCAGGCTGAAGTGCCAGCGAAGGGCACCGCCAGCAACAAGCCCAGGCCCACGCCCGCCGGCGTGTAGGTGGACCAGAGCGTCATGGCCTGCACCTGCCGCCTGCCGGACGTCGTTGCCATGATCAGCGCGGGCGCCGCGATGATGATGCCGATGAATTCAACTCCCTCGAGCAGGCGAGCCACGTCCAGCATGAACATCGACGTGGAGAAAAACGCGAGAACGTTGCAAAACACCAGGAAAATGCTGGTGCCGATGATCGAGGGACGGGCACCGATGCGGTCGATAATGCCGCCGCCGATGGTCGCGGCGAAGACCGAGCTGACCGAAATGATGGAGATGGCGACGCCGACCCCTGCGGGGGTGGTCTTGAACGCGTGCTCGAGTTCGCCTTCGATGGGCACGAGTTTGCTGATCGAAGCGGCGCAGAGTATCGAATAGAAGTAAACCAGCCAGATCGAGCCCCAACTTCCCGGTTTCATCCATTCCTCCGGCTGCCTGGACGCAAAACATCCGCGACTCTGCGCGCGGCGCGACCTAAGCGGCGGCAGAAACATATCACGAAAGCGCCAGCGAGGCTCGCCCGCGCTCGGGAGCGGCGCACCGGCGCATCGAGCGTGAGGAATTCCGCACGCTACGCGCTGAAACGCTTGACAGCTCAAAGGCTTACTGTATCATTATGCAGAAGGATGCATATTCACGCATCCGGGGAAAATGGCCGTTCAAAAGCGATTTCGCCAAGGACAAATCCTGAAGCTGCTGGCCAGCCAGCCGGTGGCGAGCCAGGACGCGCTACGCCGCCAGCTCGGCCAGCTCGGCATGCGCGTGACGCAGGCGACCCTTTCGCGCGACCTGCGCGAGCTTCGGCTGGTGAAAACCGCTGAAGGTTACCGGCTACTTTCGGACGCGGCGGTGCAGGAATCGTCTCCGCTGCCCGCTTTGGCGCGCGCCCTCAAGGATTTCTTGCTCGATATTCGGCCCGCGCAGAACATGCTGGTGCTGAAGACCCCGCCCAGTGGCGCGCAGCCGCTTGCGGCCGCCGTGGATTCGGAACGCTGGAAGGAAGTGGCCGGCACTCTCGCCGGTGACGATACCGTGCTGGTGATTTGCTCTTCGCGCGGCGGCTGCAATTCCATTCGCAAGCGGATCGAGGAAATGCTGCGATGAGGGATCCGACGCGGGTGGCCGTCGTCGGGGCAACGGGCTACGCGGGATTCGAGCTGGCCCGGCTCTTGCTGCGGCACCCAAACATCGACAAGCCGACATTCTTTTTGCGCGGCAGCAACGCGGATGCGCGCTGCCTGACCGAGATCTTTCCGCAGTTGCGCGGATGGGGCGATGCGCCGTGCCGCCCGCTTTCCGCCGAAGCGGTGGCTCACAGCGGCGCGGACGTGGTATTTCTCTCCACTCCTCATGAAGCTTCCGTGGAACTCGTGCCCGAGTTATTGAAGCTCAACCCGAAACTCCGCGTCGTGGATCTGAGCGGCGCGTTTCGCTTCCACAACCCGGAAACTTTCACGCAATGGTACAACCTTGCGGCGCCGGCGGCGGCGATCCTTTCCGAGTCGGTCTATGGCCTTCCGGAACTCTACGCCGATCGGTTGCCGAAAGCGCGCATTGTGGGCAATCCCGGCTGCTATCCGACATCGGTGATTCTTGGGTTGCGCCCGTTGATTGACGCGGACTGGATCGATCGCGAACGCGGAATCGTCTGCGACTGCAAATCGGGAGTCACCGGCGCGGGGAAAGAGCCCAAGCGCGAGACGCATTTCGTGGAAGTGAACGGGAATTTCCGGGCCTATGGTCTTTTCTCGCACCGGCACACGCCGGAGGTGGCCGAACATCTGGGACTGGCGCCGCAGGATTTTGTTTTCACCACGCATCTGCTGCCGGTGGATCGCGGTATTCTTTCGACGCTGTACGTGTGGCTGCGCGGCTCGCGCAAATTGGACGAAGTGGAAGCGCTCTACCGCAAGTTTTACTCCGGCCGCGGCATGATGCGGATCTATCCTGGCGGCGCGCTGCCGGAGCTGCAGCATGTGGCGCGTACGAATTTTTGCGACATCGGCTTCGCGCTCGATTCTTCGGGCGACCGGCTCGTGATCGTGTCCTGCCTCGACAATTTGGGCAAAGGCGCGGCGGGACAAGCGGTGCAAAATCTGAATGGGATGCGCGGGTATCCGGAAACGGCGGGATTGCTATGAGGCTGGTGGTCAAGATTGCGGGTGCATTGCTCGAACGCGATGAAGATGTGCAGACTCTGGCGCGGCAGATCGCCGAACTCGCGCGCGCCGGAAACGAAGTCCTGGTCATCCACGGCGGCGGTAAGATTTTCACCTCCGTGCTGGCGCGCATGGGCATTGCCAGCCGCTTCGTCGGCGGCCTGCGAGTAACGGATCGCGAAACTCGCGACGTTGCCGTGATGGTTTTTGCCGGACTACTCAATAAAAAACTTGCCGGCGCCATTTCGCTAGCGGGCCAGCCAGCCGTTGGCATCAGCGCCGCCGACGCGGCGTGCTTCCTGGCCGAGCCGCTGC
Organism: Candidatus Acidiferrales bacterium; assembly: GCA_050746725.1. Classification (GTDB taxonomy): domain Bacteria; phylum Acidobacteriota; class Terriglobia; order Acidiferrales; family UBA7541; genus Palsa-295. The sequence goes on from JBOGMX010000036.1 coordinate 7,732, forward strand.
AGGTGGAAGAGCGCGAAGGCCGACTGGGCTTCGTCGGCTATCTCACCGAGGTGAACGTAGATTTTCTGCGTTCGCTGTGGCGCGAAGGCACAGTTCCGGTCGCTTGCTGCTTAGGTCTTGGCGCCGACGGCGAGCTTTACAACATCAACGCCGATCACATGGCCGCTGCCGCCGCGGAATTCATTCACGCCGACCGGCTGATTTTTATGACCGATGTAGCGGGCGTACTCGATGGCGAAAAAGTGCTGAGCGCGCTGCGCGGAACGGATATCGAGGATCTGATCCGCCACAACAAAGTTTCCGGCGGCATGATCTTGAAGCTCGAAGCGGCGAAGCGCGCTTTGGCCGGAGGCGTTCCCGAAGTGCGGATCGTTGGCGGCTCGAAGCCGCGTGCGTTGCTGGCCGCCGCGGGCTCCGGCCGATGCCCCGGCACGCGGGTTCTGCCCGTCATCCGCGTGAACGCGAAAGCGGCCAACGGGGCCGCGCACGGAGCAACGCAATAGCCATGGCTCAATCGATAAGGACAGCCAAAAAAAGGGCTAAAAAGAAAAGCTCCGCGGCCAACCGCCTTTCTCCAGCGAAAATCCGCGCCGAAGAAGCGCGCTATATGATCCGCGCTTACCGGCGGCCGCCGATGGTTTTCGTTCGGGGGCGCGGTTGCCGCCTGTACGACTCACAGGGACGCGAGTATCTCGATTTCCTTGCGGGTATTGCGGTGAATGCGCTCGGCTACGCGCATCCGCGGATCGTTCGCGTGATCCGGCGGGAAGCGGGCCGCACGATGCACGTTTCGAATCTTTTTCACAATCCGTATCAGGCTCCGCTGGCGCGTAAGCTTGCCGAATGGTCGGGTCTCGATCGCGCCTTTTTCGCCAATAGCGGCTCGGAAGCGGTGGAAGGCGCGATGAAGCTCGCCCGCGCCTACGCTCATGCGCGCGCCGGAGATGGCCGCGCGCGTAAAACGCGCTTTCTGGCACTCGAGAACTCGTTTCACGGACGCACTTTCGGCGCTCTTTCGGTGACCTACCCGGTGAAATATCGCGAGCCGTTCGAGCCGCTCGTTCCGGGCGTGGAATTTGTGCGCTTCAACGACGTCGCCGACCTGGAATCCAAATTCGACGATACGGTATGCGGCATCATCGTCGAACCGATCCAGGGCGAAGGCGGCATTAACCTGGTCAGCGACGAATTCTGGAACCGCGCCCGCGAGCTTGCCACGAAGCATGGCGTGGCGCTGATCGCCGACGAAATTCAGGCTGGCCTGGGCCGGACCGGCCGCCGCTTTGCGTACCAGCGTTTTAGCTCGCTGCCCGATATCGTCACAGTGGCGAAACCCCTTGGAAGCGGTCTGCCGCTTGGTGCCTTTCTGGCCAGCGAGGAATTTGCTTCCGTGCTCAGCCCGGGCATGCACGGCTCCACGTTCGGAGGAGGTCCGCTGGTCTGCGCCGCGGCTCTGGAATTTCTCTCCATCGTCGAGGAAAAAGATCTGCTTAACAACGTTCGCGAACGCAGCGCCGAATTGCGCGCAGGCCTTGAAAAATTCGTCGCCCGTTTCGATTTCATTCGCGACATTCGCGGCGAAGGGCTGATACTCGGCATCGATCTTTCGATCGAGGGCGCGCCGCTGGTGAAAGACGCGCTGCGCCGGGGGCTGGTTATCAATTGCACCCACGAACACATCCTGCGGCTGCTTCCGCCGTTCATCATCAGCCGGCGCGACGTGGCCGAATTTCTTGGCAAATTCGAGCGCGTGCTCGCCGCTGCCGCAAAATCCGCGCGCCCCAACCTGCGAGTGGCTTCCGCCGCTTCGCGCGGGAAAGTTCCCGCTCAGCCCATGGCTTTGGCCGCCGGGAGGTGAAAATGAACTCCGTCGATACGTCCGTCGAATTGAAACGCGATCTGCTGACCGGCATGGAATGGAATCCGGAGCAGCTGCGCGCGATGCTGTCTCTCGCTGGGGAAATGAAGGCTCACCCGGATCGATTTCGCAGTTCGCTCGCCGGCCGCGTGCTGATTCTGCTTTTTGAAAAGCCATCACTGCGCACGCGCGTCACCTTCGAAGTCGGCATCGCCAATCTCGGCGGCTCATCGATATTCCTGGACCACACCGCCTCGAGGCTGAACGAACGCGAGCCAACGCGCGACATCGCCAAAAATCTGGAGCGCTGGGTGCAGGGCATCATCGCGCGCGTATTCGAGCAGGAAACTCTCGATGAACTGGCGTTGAACGCGAACGTTCCGGTGATCAACGCGCTTTCCGACCGCTTTCATCCGTGCCAGGCGCTGGCCGATTTCTTTACGCTCGAGGAACGCTTCGGCGGTTTGCGCGGGCTGAAGCTCGCCTACGTCGGCGATGGCAACAACATGTGCCATTCGCTGATTACTTTGGGAGCGCGCGCCGGCGCACACGTTCGCGTAGCCACTCCAGCGGGGTACGAGCCGGCCGAAGATGTGGTGGCCGAGGCGAAACGCGTAGCCCGCGAAACGCGCGCGAAAATCGAGCTGTTCCGTTCTCCGGAAGACGCGGTCACGGGGGCGCAAGCCGTGTACACGGACGTTTGGGCCAGCATGGGACAGGAAAGCGAAGCCGCTGAACGCGAGCGCATTTTCGCAGGCTATCAGGTGAACGAAGAGCTTTTCGCCCGGGCGGCCCGCGATGCCGTGTTCCTGCACTGCCTGCCCGCGCACCGCGGGCTTGAGGTCGCGCCCGAAGTCATCGACTCGCCGCGCTCGATCATTTATGATCAGGCGGAAAATCGCCTTCACGTGCAGAAGGCGATCCTGCACACTCTGCTCAACAATTAAAAAGGAGAAACCGTTTGGCGAAGAAAGTGGTACTGGCGTATTCCGGAGGCCTTGATACCTCCATCATTATCCCGTGGCTGAAGGAAAATTACGGCGGCTGCGAAGTGATCGCCATGATTGGCGATCTGGGGCAGCGGGAGGATCTGGAAGCCGCTCGCAAGAAAGCGCTGGCCACCGGCGCGAGCGCCGCGTACGTGGAGGACCTGCGCGAGGAATTCGTCACCGGCTACATCTGGCCCACGCTGCGCGCCGGAGCCGTTTACGAGCACAAATATCTGCTGGGAACTTCCTTTGCTCGCCCGCTGCTGGCAAAGCGACAGGTAGAACTCGCGAAAAAAGTTGGGGCCGACGCGCTCGCCCACGGCTGCACGGGAAAAGGCAACGATCAGGTGCGGTTCGAGCTTGCGGCGAAAGCTCTGGGGCCTGAATTAACAATTATCGCGCCGTGGCGCGAATGGACGATCAACTCGCGCGAAGAAGCGATCGCCTACGCTAAATCGCACAATATTCCGGTGGATCAGACCACCAAAAACATTTACAGCCGCGATCGGAACGTCTGGCACTTGAGCCACGAAGGCGGCGTGCTGGAAGATCCGGCGAACGCGCCCGAGGAATCGATGTGGCAGTGGATCGTCTCTCCGGCGAAGGCTCCAGACAAGCCCACGCTCGTTGAGATCGGATTCGAATCCGGCACGCCTGTGTCGGTCGATGGCAAAAAGCTCGCTCCGCTCGCGTTGCTCGATCGATTGAATGAGATTGCCGCCGCGAATGGCGTGGGACGCATGGACATTGTCGAAAACCGCCTGGTCGGCATCAAATCGCGGGGCGCGTACGAAACGCCGGGCGGAACGCTGTTGATCGCCGCGCATCGCGAACTCGAATCGCTGTGCGTCGATCGCGAAACCGCCCACTATCAGCAGATCTTGTCGCTGCGTTACGCCGAAATGGTCTACTACGGCATGTGGTTCACGCCGCTGCGGGAGGCGCTGGACGCGTTCTTCAGCAGCTCGCAGAGCCGCGTTACGGGCACCGTTTCGCTTTCGCTTTTCAAAGGGAACGTCAACGCCGCGTCGCGATACTCGCCGTATTCGCTCTACCGCACCAACCTGGCGAGCTTCAGCATGACCGGTTACAACCCGAAGGACGCCGAGGGCTTCATCAATCTTTTCGCGCTGCCCATCACGGTTCCGCTTGAAAAGGCCGCCGCGCGATGAAGTCGCCGGAAGGCCAGAAAATGTGGGGCGGACGTTTCGAGCGCCCCCCCGACGCGTCGTTCTACGAATTCGAGCGCTCCTGGCAATTTGACCGCCGTCTTTTGCCGCATGAGTTGGCGCTCGATCGCGCTTGGGCGCGGGCGATTGCCGCCGCGGGAATCCTCACACACGAGGAGGGCCAGCGCATCGTCGCGGCGCTGGATGAAATCGAATTGCGCGCGGAATCGGATGCCGCGTGGCTGGATGGTTCGAATGCCGAAGACGTTCACCATTTTGCGGAAATGGCGCTGATCGAAAAGCTCGGCCCTCTCGGGGCCAAGCTGCATACGGGCCGCAGCCGCAACGAAATGGTGGCCACGGAATTCCGCATGTACGTACGCGAGGCGGTTCGCGAAATGCGTGCCGCGCTTGCGTCCCTGATTCGCGCCGTCGCCGAACAGGCGAAGAATAACCTGGGCGTCCCAATGCCGGGAACCACGCACATGCAGCATGCGCAGCCGCTGCTGCTGTCGCATTGGCTGCTGGCGCATGGCGAAGCTTTTCAGCGCGATGCCGAGCGCTTCCATTCGGTTTCACAGCGCGCGGATGATTGCCCGCTGGGATCGGGAGCGCTGGCCGGATGCGCGTTTCCTCTGGATCGCAGGGCGCTCGCGCGCGATCTGGGATTCACGCGAATTACCGCGAATAGCCTTGATGCCGTCAGCGACCGTGATTTCGCGCTGGAAATGCTTTTCGCTATGTCTACTTTGGCGATGCATCTATCGCGTTTGTCCGAGGATTTGATCCTTTTCGCCTCCACCGAGTTCGCCTTCATCGAATTGCCGGACGAATATTCCACCGGCAGCAGCTTGATGCCGCAGAAGAAGAATCCCGACGCCTGGGAGCTGATCCGAGGCAAGACCGGGCGCATCTACGGTTCGCTGGTCGCGCTATTCACCGTGAACAAAGGCTTGCCTTCGAGCTACCAACGCGATCTGCAGGAAGATAAAGAGCCGCTTTTTGCGGCGTACGATCAGATCAAGCCGATGACGCAAATCGCCGCGGCGGCTCTGGCTGCCACCAAGTTCCGCCATGACCGGCTGCGCGAAGCGGCCCAGGATCCCGCGCTTGTAGCGACCGAAGTGGCGGACTATCTAGTGGCGCAAGGGATTCCATTTCGTGAAGCTCACGAGATCGTCGGCAAAGTGCTGCGCGCGGCGGAGCAAGCTGGAAAGTCGATTCGCGAAATGCCGATTGCCGAGCTGAGGAAGTTCTCGCCGTTTTTTGGCCCGGAGCTAAGCACCGTTCTTACGCTGGAATCCGCGCTCGCTCGGCGCTCGGCTGCGGGAGGCACGGCGCCGGGAGCGGTTCGCGCGGCGCTGGAAGATTTCAAGGCGCGGCTCGCGAAGATCGAGGAGAATCCCTGATGGCGCAAGCCGGTAGCGCGCCGAAGTCGCGGCGCAACCCTTGGTGAACTGCAACTTATGAGCGCTCATCTCTCGGCTTCCGATATTCCGCGCGGCTTTGCTTTTTCCGCCACGCACTGCGGTCTGAAAAGCTCGCTGCTCGATCTCGGAATTTTGATTAGCGAGACGCCGGCCGCGACCGCGGCCGTTTTTACCACGAATCAAGTTGTCGCCGCGCCGGTGATCGCGTCGCGCGAGCACCTTAAGAAATCGCGGCAGCGGATGCGGGGCGCGATCGTTAATTCGGGCAACGCCAACTGTTGCACGCACGAAGACGGCTTTCCCGCTTCGATCGAGACCACACGCCGTTTGGCGGAGGAACTTGGCGACTCGGTTAGCTCGCAATTTGTTGTATGTTCCACCGGTGTGATTGGCGCACCGCTTCGCGTGGGGAAAATTTTGAGCGCTATTCCTCAGCTCGTGCAAGCTCTCAGCGCGGAACCGCGCGCCTTCGAGGAGTTTGCGCGCGCGATCATGACCACCGACACGCGACCGAAGTGGGCTGCCGCGAAATGCCGCATCGGCGGAAAGGAAGTCCGGATTCTGGGTTGCGCCAAGGGATCGGGAATGATCGAGCCCAATATGGCGACGATGCTCGGTTTCGTCGTGACGGACGCGGCAATTTCGGCACCTGTTTTACAGCGCGCGCTGCGGTCAGCCGTTGGGTCCACGTTCAATTGCATCACCGTGGATGGCGATACCTCCACAAACGACACGGTCGCTCTTTTTGCCAACGGGAAATCTGGCGCGGCGAGGGTCGCAAACGCTTCGGGCGCCGCGTACAAAAGCTTCCTCACGGCGCTCGAAGAGGTATGCCGCGAACTTGCGCTTGCCATTGTGGCGGACGGGGAGGGCGCGCAACGCGTCATCGAGATTGAACTGCGGGGAGCGCCTTCGACAGCCGCAGCCGATCGAGTGGCGCGCACGATCGCGAATTCTCCGCTGGTGAAAACAGCCTTCGCCGGCGCCGATCCGAACTGGGGCCGCATACTTGCGGCGGCCGGACGTTCGGGCGTGAAATTCGATCCAAGCCGCACGAACATCTGGATCGGCGGAGTGGCGGTTTGCGGCGGCGGGCGGGAGATCGCGTTTGACGAAGCCGCGGCGCACGAGAAAATGCTCGCAAAATCGGTGCAGGTTCGAATCGATCTCGGTTCGGGCAGCGGCGTTGCGCGCATCTGGACGTGCGATTTCACGCAAGAGTACGTTCACATTAATGCCAGCTACCGAAGCTAGCGCGCTCGGCTAATTCGGTTCTCTCATCGGCGTGGGGCAACGCCCATCGCACACGATCGGACGCCTAAAACTGCTCAAGACGCCCTGCCGGTTGACTGCGGAATCAAGTTAGCTCAAGATTGGGGTTGAGTTGCTGAAGCGCTAGCTTCAGCCGCGAGTAGCCAGGCCTGCTGCTGACTGCCCCGGCCCCGATCCTGCTATTCAGCCTCGCTGTAGTGGGTGCCCGCTTTTGGGACAGGGGCACAAGGAGATTCATCGTGAAGAAATTGTATGTGGGAAATCTGCCGTTCAAGGCTACGGAAGAGGATCTTGCAGGATTGTTTGCGGAGGCGGGGGTGCAGCCGGATTCTTTGACGCTGCTCCGCGACCGTTTTACGGGCCAGCCGCGCGGCTTCGGATTCGCCGAAATCCGCGACGATGGAGAAGCTGAGAAGGCAATCGCGGCGCTGAATGGCAGGGATTTCCTGGGCCGCGCGCTTGTGGTCAACGAAGCGCGTCCTCAACGTGAAGGTGGCGGGGGCGGCGGCGGGCGCGGTGGCTATGGCGGTGGTGGGGGTGGCGGACGCGGTGGTCGCGGAGGCGGCGGAGGCGGCCGAGGCGGTTACGGACGCGACCGGTAGTCTTAAGCTGTCCGCGATTGTTGCTGCATCTTGCCGGGCCGGAGCGTGTGCGGTTCTCCGGCCTGAAGCGCGCAGCCGATAGATCGTCCGGCAGCTCTTCCGGTTTGACAATCATTAGCTTTCGATAAGTCCAGCAGCGGTAGTGTGCGATTCGCTCGCGTGTACCACGGCGCGGGGTTCGCATGCTTGCGTGCGCCCGTTCGAGTAGACGAACTTTTCGAGCGTGGCGCCGCGGATGCCTTGCGCCACGAGCGCGGGTAGATCCAGCTTCGTTTCTGCATCGGCCAATTGCTCGGGTTTCGCGGAAAGCTCCGGCGCGCGGGGCAGGAACACGGGGCAGCAATCGTGGAACGGCTCCGAAGAGAGGTCGTACGTGCCGATCCGCCGCGCCGTTTCCAGAATGTCCATCTTGTCCATGCCGACCAGCGGCCGAAAAACCGGCATGGTGGCGGCCGCATCGACTGCCACTAAATTGCGAAGCGTCTGCGAGGCAACCTGTCCCAGGCTGTCGCCGGTGACGAGCGCGAGAGCGCGATCGCGCCGCGCGAAACGCTCGGTGATCCGCAGCATCATCCGGCGATATAGCAACACTCGGCAGCTTTCCGGGGCGTACCGCACGATTTCGCGCTGAATCTCCTCGAACGGCACACGATAGAGCCTGGCGGTGAATTGATAGCGCGCCAGAACGCGCGCCAGCCCGCTCGCAACGTGCAAGGAAGATTCGCCTGGACGGGCGCCCGTCCCATAAAAGTGGACGAAACTGAGATGCGCGCCACGCTTCATCATATGATAAGCGGCCACGGCGGAATCGTACCCGCCCGAGAGCAGACAGGTGATACGACCGGCGGTATTCGGCGGCAGGCCCCCGAGGCCGGGGATTTTCCGCGCGTAAACGAGCAGAGGACCGGGTGTGACTTCGATATGGCAAGTCAGCTCGGGATCGCGCAACTGAACGCGGATTTCGCGGTTCCGCGCGCGAAGTTTCTCGAGCAGGAAGCGTCCCACCGCGGATTCGATCTGCATCGTGGAATGCGGGAAGGTCTTATCGCTGCGCTTGGCGCGCACGGCGAACGTGGCGAATCGCAGCGGGTCGATTTCTTCCCAAGCCGCGCCGCATAGCAATTCGAGGTCGCGGTCGACCGGGCGCGCAACGGCATAGTAGGCGATTCCGAAAACGTGCTGGACTCGATCGAGCGCTTCCGCGAGCGAAGCTCCCGGGCCCAATCGAACGAGAAAACGGTCGCCAGGCTGCTCGATGCGCTCGACCGGGATTCCCGCGAGCGCGTGGCGCAACGCGGTAAATAGCTTGCCGAGGAAAAAGCGCCGGTTGCCGCCTTTCAGCCAAAGCTCGTGGTAATGGACGACGATGACCGGCGCGCTCATGGCATTTTCCCGAGAAGCAAGTACTCCATTCGATTCGATGTAGTCTCTTCGCGCCAGCGAACGCCGACGCGTTACATTCTCCCCGCTTGCGGAATTATAGCAGCAGAGCGAGTCGGCGGAGGGGAGCGGCGATTGTGGAAACCGCGAAGGCTCGCGAGGCGGAGCGGGGCCAATGGTTCGCAAGATGGAATAACTCAATCGATACACGCAGCTTTTCAGCACGACTTTCCACCGGCTCAAGGGTTATATTCGGCGTCGCTCCTTGTGTCCGGAGCGGTTTTCCAGAAACCGGGCCCCGTAGGAAAATTTACGCTACCTAAATTGAACGGGCAGCATCCAATCGCTAGAACCGGGCAGCACCGGAGGAGAGCATGTGGAACCGGCGAGACTGGGACGAGTTCTTTGACATCGTGGGTAAGCGGTGGCACATGCGTCGGCCACCCCGCCCGGTGGATAGATCCGGACGAAATCGAGTGACGCCCACGGAAGGCTACAGCCTGGCGGAACTCGATGACGCGGGACTGAGCATCGACCAGGCCGAGCGCCTTGGTCTTCCGGTCGATGCTGGCCGCGTGGGCTCCTACGGCCCGAACGTAAGCTCTCTGCGCGAATACATCCGGGCCACACGCGCGCGGTTATAGAGCGTCCGCACCGCCTCCATTTCTAATCATCGGTGAAGCTCGTGCTGAAGTTCGAAAGCATCGTTCCGGTGCTTTAGCGTTTTTCGACACCCCCAAATTGCCATACTTAGGCCGAGGCGGCTTTGCGCCAGAAGCGGGCGATCGCGGAGAAATCAGGGTCGTCCGGCGAAGAATCTTTCACGGCTGTGTAGGTGGCGTAGGCGGCGGCACCAGCGGGAAGAGCCACGCCATACGACCGGGCCATTTCGAGCGCGAGGCGGACGTCTTTGTGCATGAGGCGCAGCGGAAAGCTGGCCGGGAATTCGTTTTTCAGGATCAGCGGCGCTTTTACGTCAAGCAGCGGCGAGCGGCCCATGCTCGATTGCATCACTTCGATGAGGCGCTCCGGCTGGACGCCCGCGGCCGCGACGAGCGCAAGAGACTCGGCCAGCGCGTCGACCTCGAGCGCGAGAAGCAGATTCATGCCGAGCTTGACGGTTTGGCCGGCACCGTTCGGGCCGAGCAGGAAAAATCGTTTGCCAACCGCTTCGAGCACGGGCTTAGCGCGATCGAGAACTTCCGCTTTGCCACCGATCATGAAGACAAGTTCGCCCTTTTCGGCTCCCCAGGTACCTCCGGTGACCGGCGCGTCGAGAAAATCGACACCCCTCTGAGCGCAGGCTCCGGCGATGCGGCGAGCGAGATCGGGTGTTACGGTGCTTGAATCGATGAGGATGCTGCCAGGACGCAGACCAGCGAGCGCGCCCGCATCGCTTTTGCCGCTGGGGCCGAAGAGGACCTCTTCGACGGCGGGCGGATCGCTGACGATGGTGATCAGAACGTCTGACTGCGCGGCGACTTCGTGAGGATTGGCGGCGAGTTTGGCGCCGGCGCGAACGAGATCATCGGCTCGCGATTTGGTGCGATTCCAGACGGTAAGGGGAAAACCAGTACGCAGCAAGTTATGCCCCATTGGCTGGCCCATCAGCCCGAGTCCGATCAGTCCGACATTCGGCTTCATCGATTCCTCCGCGAAAGCAAATTCCAATATACCCGCCGGGGCGCGCGACGCCGGAGCACTTTTTCACAAGTAGAAGGAGAAAGCGGACGTTAGCGGCTGAAGCGAGCCTAATTTTCGGAAGTGGTTATTTCGATGGCGAGGAGTCGTCGGACGCGGGCGGGTCGCCGCTCGTCTCAACGACGCGGACGATGTAATCGTAGGGAATTTCCACGCGAAGAGTTTTTTCCTTGCCCGATTGCGAGAAACGTTCCTCGATGAATATGGATTTACCGTTATCCGCCACGAGTGTGCCGAGAGCAGACATTGGCAGATCGGCGGCACGGTAGTAGGCTTCCACACGCTTGCCTACCAACGCGGCGTAACGAGTCTCTTGGGTCACAAAGATGCCTTAAAAAGCCGCGCTATCTTATCACTTGATAAATGATGCGTAAATTCAATTTTAATTTTACCAATGCTGTATAGCAGTTTCATTTTGGGACAGCGGAAAGGTTAGACGATGGCGAACTCAACGCGCCGACGCAGCGGCTCGATACGTTCGGCGCGGACGTGCACGATGTCGCCGAGGCGAAAGAGGCGACCAGCGCCGCCGCGCGATCCGCGATGGGTTTCGGCGATGATGGCATGGTCGCGTTCGCGATAGATGCAGCGCAGGCCGGTGGATTCCTCGAGGCGATCGATCGGGACGAGGCCTTCGACGAAGATTTCAGCAAGCTCGACAAAGAAGCCAAACTTCTGGACGGAAATAATTAGCGCGTCGTATTCCTCGCCGAGATGGCCTTCCATGAATTGAGCGGTCTTCCATTCCATTAATTCTCGTTCGGCGGCTTCCGCGCGGCGCTCCGCCTCGGAGGTTTCCGAGGCAGTTTCTTCGAGCACGATGCGGCGATAGGGGCCGAGAGTCGGCAGCGGCGCGTCGCCATCGCGACGGGCGGGCCGGCTCGCGAGCTCACGACGGGGCCGCGGAGCGCGGACCGGCGCTTGGTGCGCGGCGAGAGAATCCGCGTTTTCGAGCGCCCATTTCAGCACGCGATGGACTATCAGGTCCGGATAGCGGCGAATCGGCGAAGTGAAATGCGTGTATTCCCGAACGCCTAGCGCGAAGTGGCCGAGAAGTTCGGCGGCGTAGCGCGCTTGCTTGAGCGAGCGGAGCATGAGGTACGAGAGGATTCGCTCCTCGGGTTTTCCGGCGATTTTCTCGGTAAGGCGCTGATAGTGCTGCGGGCGGATATCGATTTCCCCGGCGGCGGGAAGTGTGACGGTCATCGGGCGCATGCGGCCGCGGGGCTGCTCGCGTCCTTGGCCATGCGAGCGGGCCAGAGGCCGCACTTGGCCGTGGCGGACGGAGATGCGGCGTTCGGTGAGATCTTCCACGCCGAGCGAATAGCCGAAGGCCTGCGCGAGCTCCTCGAATTCGAGAACTTTCTTCGGATCAGGCTTTTCGTGGACGCGATAGAGAGAAGCGACGCCGGCGCGATCGAGGTATTCCGCGACCGCTTCGTTGGCGGCGAGCATGAATTCCTCGATGAGGCGATGGGCGATATTGCGCTCGCTGCGAAGGATGGCAGTCATCGCGCCGAATTCGTCGAACTGGATCACCGGTTCGGGAAGATCGAAATCGATGGAACCGCGCGATTGGCGGCGGTGATTCAGTATGAGAGCCAGTTCCTTCATATAGCGGAAACCGTCGGCGAGCGACGCGTAGCGAGCCGTCATTTCCGGATCGCTTTCGAGGACTTTGTTGACGTTGGTGTAGGTCATGCGCTCGGCGGAGCGAATCAGGCCGGGAGCGAAATCGGCGCGGACGGTTTCGCCATTGCGATCGATTTCCATGAGGACGCTCATGACCAGGCGATCCACATGGGGATTGAGCGAGCAGATGCCGTTGGAGAGCTCTTCCGGAAGCATGGGCACGGCGCGATTAGGGAAGTAAACGGAGGTGCCGCGCAAGCGCGCTTCGTTGTCGAGCGGCGACCCGCGGCGGACGTAGTGGGCGACATCCGCGATATGCACCTGTAGTTCGAAGTGGCCGCCGGGAAGCGGACGGACGTAGACTGCGTCGTCGAAATCGCGGGCGGTTTCACCATCGATGGTAACGATGGGCAGGGCGCGAAAATCGCGGCGGCCCATGCGTGCGGATTCGTCCACTTGCTGCGGTGCGGCATGCGCCTCGGCGAGGGCTTCGGGCGGAAAAACGTGTGGCAGATGATGCTTGCGAATCATGATCTCGACATCGACGCCGATATCGCCGGGGCGGCCAAGAATTTCGATCACGCGCCCGGCGGGCGCGAGACCGCCTTTGGGAAAGCGCGTAATTTCGACGTTGACGACGGCGCCGTCGAGTTCCGGAAGGCGCACGCGGCGTATGGAGGCGGGCTGGCGATCCGGAGCAACGCCGAGCTTTTGCTGTAGATCGGGAGTGAGCTCGCAGCCGGGAGGGATCGAAATCTCGTGAGGAATGCGCGTGTCGTAGGGAAGGACGACATTGCCATGCGGACCGTAGCGGAAAAGGCCGACGACGGAGGGATTTTCGCGTTCTAGGATGCGCACGACGCGGCCCTCGGCACGTCCGCCAGACCGGCGGCGGGTGATGCGCGCTAGGACGTGGTCGCCATGCATGGCCTCGTCGAGGCCATCGCGTCCGATGAAGAGATCGCCTTCGACGCCGGATATGGGCTGATCGGCGACGAGAAAACCGTAGCCGTCGCGATGAGCGACGATGCGGCCGGAGACGAGATTGGGATCGCGGCTGCGACGGGCGGCGAATGCTTTCGCGGCGTCGCGATGAGAATCGTCGGCGCGATCCGGGGAGTTTTTGTCCGCGTGCGCGACCGATCGAGACGGTTGCGCCGCGCGCGAAGGCTTCTGCTTTTGGTTAGCCAGCCGGTAGCGGCCGCCGTGAATTTCGTCAATTTCACCGGCGCGCAGGAGCTTCTCGATGACGCGCGGGAGATAGCGGCGACCGTGATGGCGGAGGCCCATACCGTGGGCGATCTGCCGAATGCTGGCGGCCTGCGAGAGCTTTTCAAGATGCGCGACGACCTGATCGCGCGTGACTTCTTCGGGATGTTGCGGTTGCTGGCGGCTAGCGTGCTTGCTTTTCATAAGTGAGTTATCGGCGCGTCATCAGGAGCAGCTGTGTTGCGGATGCCGGAGCTACCAACTACAGGCTAGCGAAAATTCGAGCGCATGGCAAAAGCTGCTTTTTGCGAGGAACGGCGGAGCGGGCATCAAGGCGAACCCGGACTTACGGTGGGCACGTTCAAGACCACGATTTTGCCGCCGGGCTCTCGTTCGAGCGGAGGCGCGTAATCGCCCAGCAATGCCCGGCGCCACCACATGCCTGTTTGGCGCTTGGTTTTCATGCTCGTAAACCAATATTGATAGATGACGGCGCGAACTTCCGTCGGCGGATCGCCCGGAAACGGATTTTTTGCGAAGAGTTGCAGCACGTCGGGATCGTTCGATAGCAAGCGCTCTTCGGTCCACACGACGAAGCGGTATTGAGGCCAGGAGCCGAGCGAGGCGAACCACAGGTTCCATTCGAAGCGCGGCTGATAGGGCGCGTAAATTCCCGGCGGTTCGGCGGGATTCTGCGGCTTGTAGCGGAAAGGATAGGCGATCCAGTTTTTGCCGTCGCGCGAACCCTGAAATTCGATTTCGAAGCGGGCGTGGGTCATCACGGCGAAAAGACCGTACTGATTGGCAATCCGAAACGGCTCAAGCAGTTGCACCGGCTCCTGCGGTAGCGGCGCCTTGGGAGCGAACATCCAAATCAACTTCGCGCTAGTGGCGTAGAAGATCCAGAGGAAGCAGAGTCCGGCAACGGCTATGCCCATTGGCGTGAAGCCCTTCGGCAATGGTGCCCGACGAACGTGCATTCCTTGCGGCGCAAGCGCGGGCGAGGTTTCCGCGGACGATGCGCGCGGGTGGCCGAACAGTTCGCGCACTCGCCGTGGGATCACCCATTCGACGAATTTGTCGTCGAGCAGCAAGAAACCGAGCGAGAGGACGATGTAGTTCAGGAACGCGTAGTTGCCGGTGAGGATGATGGCGATTTGAAAGGGCGTGGTGATCCAAAAGCATGCGATGCGAAAGCGGCGCGGCAGGAACAGCGCCCAGCAAAGCACCAGCTCGACGGCGAAAGTGAGACCCACGGTGCCAGCGTGGAACCAATGCGGAAGATGCTGGACGTACCAGCCGATCCAGGTGGGCAACGGAGAATTTTGGTAATAGTCGTCCATGGCGGTGAAATTGCGCCAGGAGCGGTCGCCACTGAGGATTTTCACCACGCCGGATTCGAAGTAGATGCGGAACCAAACCCACAGCAGCAGAAATTGACTGGCACGCGAAGGCGGATTGCGCCGACCCATGCCGGGCCAAAATCCTGGCGGCGCGAGAAAGAGCGAGAGGAACCCGGCAGCGAGCAACATGCCGTCGGATTGATAGCTGGAGAAATCCTGCGCGGCGGCGATGATGGAAAGAAAGCAGATGAAGCAGATGGCCAGCGATGCGCGAGGCCAGGCGTTGAAAAACACCAGCAACGAGGCGGCAATGCCCAGCCAGCAGATGGCCATCAGGGCGCGGTCGCTGGAGCCGAACCACAGCACGGTGGGAGCGAACCAGTAGCGCACGGAATGGAGCTGTGCCGCGACGACTTGCAGGTAATCGTCGGCGGGAAGAATGCCGTTCGGACCGATCAGCCCTTTAATCTGAAAAAAGAAAGAATAGAATGCGGAAAGGTAAATCAGGGCGAGCGCGCGGAGAAAAATCCAGCGGACCCACAAATGGCCGCGGCCGGAACGGTCCCCAGGCGGAACTTCGGGGCCGAGCAACCACAGTACGGCCGACTTCAAACGCTCTTCCACAGGGCGCGATTATACTGGAGCGGGGGAGTGCCATCGCGAGGGATCTTCCGTGGCGCTGAACGCGAACCACGCGTGATTGGCATTGGGCGCATAACGTACTCGCTTTTGCGGCACGGCGCGCTGACGAGGTGCGCGATTCTAGCCGGGCTGGCAGGAGCTAATTGCGAGGATACGTGTCCCGCAGCGAGCGCAGATAGGCGACGATCGCCTGTGCGTCAGCGGTATTCATGTGATAGACGTGCATGGGCGGCTGAATGAGCAGGCCATTCGGTCCGACGCCGTCCTCGAGCACGGTTTCCGCTTCGGCGTTCGTAAATCCCGGCAAGCCCGCCAGCGCGGGAGCGCGCATGGCCCAATTCGTATTGGGATGAACGGGCATGATCCAGATGGCCGCGCCTTGCAGGCGCCGAGACTCATCCAGATTTCCGATGGAGTTGCGCGGGGTGTGGCATTCCTCGCACATGCCGACATTTTCGACCAGATATTTCCCTCGATCGATCTGGCTTTGATTGGCGGACGCAGCGGGAGCGGCCTTCTGTGCTTTTGGGGGCGCAGGAGCGGGCCGTTCCTTGGACGAGAGGCGCGAAGCGCCGAAACCAACGGCGAGGATAGCGAGCAGACAAAAAGCAAGACGATGCGTAGCCTTCATCGAGTTCCAATCCTGAATTGAGTTGGGATGCAGCGCTTATGCGAAGAATGATCGTCGCTGGTCATCCGCGAAAGTATCGCAAAAACGGCGATTGGCTGTCCATGATGATTTTAAAATTTAAACGTGACGCGTGCCGAAAAAGCGATGCAAGCCGGCGGGGGTAGACTGGCCCTCGCGCCGCCCGAAGCTAGAGCGAACGGCTTTCGAGATTGGTGTTGGCCGCTGAGCAAAGCCGATCAAGGGCCCAGCGCGCGTGTTCCGCTAGGAGCGGTTCGCCGGACGTGGCGAGGCGTCTGAGTAGACCAACGATGCGCGAAAATTCCGGCGAATGCGACGAAATGGACGAGTTGCCGAGTGCGACGCATGCGTTGCGGACCAGCCCGCGCCACTTGGCGCGCTTCACGGCGCTGCGGCGGAATACGCGGCTGAAATCCTCTTGCGAGAGGGATGCAAGCCACTCGAGTTCTGGTGCGAGGAGCGACCGATATTGCGCCGGGCGCGGGGCTTCCTCCTCGGCGCGGGACTCGCCGGATTCCGAGAGAACGGATGACCGCGCCGATTCATTCGCCAGCATGCGCGGCTGGAATGCGGCTAGCGCGGTTATGGGCGCTTTGCGATTCCAGGGGCACACGTCCTGGCAAATGTCGCATCCGATGGTGGCATGTCCCATTTGTGGGCGAAATTCTTCCGGGATCGCGCTTCGCAGCTCGATGGTGAGATAGGAGATGCAGCGGCTCGCGTCGAGCACGTAGGGCTCGGGGAAGGCGTGAGTAGGGCAAGCGTCGATACAGCGCGTACAGCTGCCGCACCGATCGGCGGGCGGGAGTTCTTCGGGCGCGAGTGATGGGTCGAGATCCAGCGTGGTGATGATCACGCCCAAGAACAGCCACGATCCGAGCTTTTGATTGATCAGGCAGGTGTTTTTTGCCAGCCAGCCAAGTCCGGCGTATTTCGCGGCCACGCGCTCGACAATAGGACCGGTGTCGACGTACGCGCGGGCGTCGAACGGCTCGGCGAATTCAGCGCGCATTTCCGAGATCAAGCCGTGCAATTTTGGCAGAATGGTTTCATGGTAGTCGTCGCCCCAGGCGTAGCGGGAAATCCATCCGCGCGGCGGACCATCCGTTGTCTCGGCAGATACTTCGGTCGAAAGAGGCTGCTCGGACTGGTAGTTCATGGCGGTAACGATCACGCTGCGCGCGCCGGGTAGAACGGCGCACGGATCGGAACGGCGCGGATCGCGGAGGTAGTTCATTTCGCCGGCGTATCCGCGCGCGAGCCATTCGGGAAGCTGGCGGAGTTCGTCAAATCTTGCGGCGCTGGAGAAGCCATTCGCGCCGAGCGGTGCCACGCCGCAGAGGTCGAATCCGGCGACGCGAGCGCGCTCGACGACCCAGGATGTCCTCTTTTCGGGAACCATGATTCCATGATGCCCCAGAAGTGCCCGCGGGGACAAAGACGAGAGTCCCGTTGCTGAACGTGCGCAACAGCCATGCGAAATGCGGCCGTTGCGCTTGTAACACTCGCGGCGGATTGCATACAATCGCTCGACTGCCCATGCAATAACGGAGAACTGAATGAGCCAGCGGATCGCCGCAAAGATTACAGGAGTGGCCGGATACCTGCCGCCGCGCGTGGTCACCAACGCGGATATGGAAAAAATGGTGGAGACCAACGACGAGTGGATTCGCACGCGCACTGGGATTCGCGAACGCCATTTCGCCGGGCCGGGCGTTGCGTCGTCACATATGGGCGCGGAAGCGGCGAAAAAGCTGCTAGCGGCGAAAGGCATGAGCGCCGAAGAGATTGAAATGATCGTGGTGGCCACAGTGACACCGGATATGTTTTTCCCCGCCACTGCTTGTCTGATTCAGAATCGCCTGGGCGCAAAGAAGGCGTGGGGCTTCGATCTTTCGGCGGCGTGCTCCGGATTCGTGTACGCGCTGACCACGGGAGCGCAATTCGTTGGCTCCGGGGCGCATAAGAAAGTGCTGGTGGTGGGCAGCGACGTAATGACGTCGATTCTCGATTTCAAGGACCGCGCGACGTGCGTGTTATTTGGTGATGGCGCGGGCGCCGTGCTGGTGGAACCGGCCACGTCTGATTCCGAAGGCATCATCGATTTCGTGCACGACGTGGACGGCGCCGGCGGCTGCAACCTGTACATGCCGGGCGGCGGCTCGCTGCACCCCACTTCGCAGGAAACCGTGGAGAAGCGGATGCATTACGTTCACCAGGAAGGCCAGCAGGTGTTCAAATACGCGGTGCGCCGCATGAGCGAACTGGCCTGTCAGGTCCTGCAGCGCAATGGCTTAACAGGTCGCGACTTGGCGCTGGTGGTGCCGCACCAGGCGAATCTGCGCATCATTCGCGCGATGCAGGAGCGGCTGGGAGTGGACGATTCGAAGGTGATGGTCAATATCGACCGCTACGGCAACACCACCGCAGCCACGATTCCGCTGGGACTGATGGATGCGGTGGCGCAAGGGCGTTTGCGCAAAGGCGACCTGGTGCTGCTGATCGCTGTGGGCGCGGGCTATACCACGGGCGCGGTGCTGATGCGCTGGGCCTACTGAGATCTGGAAAACCACTGTGCCCTTTGGCACAGCCACGGCCCTTCATGGTGCGGCTTGCCTGCTTCTAGTTCACTCCAAAGCCGTCGATCTGATCTCCCACGATTATCAGGACCGGGTTTGTGTCGCCGCTTGTGGTGCTGATCATCACGGCCTTTGTTGGAGAGACGATGAAGAACGATCCCGTGGAAGGCGGAGGTGAAATCTGCGTAAGGGCTAGCGTCCCGCTTCCGTCCGTAGCGCCGCTTGAAGTGAGCGCATAAGTTCCCACCGTGGTCGCTGCGGGATACTGGACGGCAGTGGTAACCAGATCCTCGATGCCTGCCACCTCTCCATTTGAACCCAGGAACGCGAATACGCCCGAGAGGTTTGATGTCGATGACACTGAGGGCAGCGCGGTTCCCTGTATGAACGCGCTGGCGATCGTGGCGGCAGAAAAGGACTTTGCGGTGCCCATGGATTGCGGCTCGAAGATTCCGAGCACGGGCGCGTTTTGATTTTCCAGAAGGCACAGCGCTTCGTTGGGACCGATGACGTAAAAGACGGGATCGAGGGGAACGAGCGGATTGGTATCGACGAGCGTCGTGTCCACGCGCCCGTAGGAATCGCCGGTATCGAAATCCGTGGGAATGGAGTTGGCGCCGAGAGCGGTCCGCGCCGTTCCGCCAACGTTGTCCACCAGAGACAGCGTGACGCTGGTTCCCCCCGACGGTTGCATCTGCACGATGCCGGCAAATGGAACGTACGCACTTTGGCCATCGGGAATCACAGAGCCGGAAAGTCCGCCGACGCTCGCCGCGCTAAACGACAAATAGGTGTTCGTGAAAGGATAGCCTGTTTGCTGGATGAGTTTGCCGACGCTCACGTAGGGGGTGGTCGTGCTGAGAGTGTCGGTTTCCACCAAATACGCCTCTGTCAGCACGCCGTTCGATGACGAGACGGGATACACGGCGAAGGTCATATTGCTGAGGGTCATGGTGACGCTCATGGTGCAGCGCGCGGCCTGCGAAGAGGCGGCGAAAGTGCCGGAGAACGTAGCGTCCTGCGTGATGAGTCGGTCGCCGGGAGCATTTACGTCCACTTCGGCATTGTCGAGCGTGCCGGGAGTAGACGAACTCGCAGGAACCTCCGCAGTGAAGCGGCCCGCGAGCGCAAACGGACCAGGCGTCGATCCGCCGATATTTCCCTCCGCCCCGGTCAAGCCGATCACCAAACCGTTTCCGGCGGTACCGGAGCCGGAAAGTGTGTTATAGGCGCATTTCGCGGTGGTTTGCTGCGTCAGCTCGCCCGATCCGCGCACTCCGGTTGAGTCAAATTCGACCATGCGGCCGTGAACGCCGGTCGCGTCGATGCTGAAATCGTATGTCGGGGATCCCGACAAGCTGCTGAAAACTAGCTGGCCGCGATGGTCCGAGCCGATCGTGTATGTGCCAGTGAAGGCTTGGGTCTTAGGCGCTCCGGAAATCGAGTTCACATCCTCCACTCCGGCGGTGATTTTACTGCCTCCGTCGGTTGTGAAAGTTCCGGCCATCACCACCTGGCCCCCGGAATTGAATCCGCTGAATTCAAACGCGTAGCTGCCGTTGAGCAGGTTGGTGACCGTGAGGCTAAGCTGGGCAGTCGCGGTCATCGGAGTCGGCTCGTTGTCGGTGACTTGAACGGTGAAGCTGAAAACGCCGGTTTGTGCTGGCATGCCAGCGATCGCACCGGAAGTCAGAGTCAGGCCCTGGGGTAGCAAACCGCTTGTGATCTGCCACGAATACGGCGCCACTCCACCTGTGGCTTGCAAATGCGCGCCGACGTAAGGCGTGTTTTGCACGCCGTTCGGTAGTGACGTAGTCTTTACGGCGAGCGGCTGCGGCGGCGTGATGGTAACGGTCACCGAACCCGACACGGCGGGGAGCGCGATGGATGTGGCCTGGATGGTGACGGTGAACTGCGCTGCAACGGAATTGGGAGAGGTGTAGGTTGCCGTGGTGGGCGTGGAGGAAAATGCGCCTGGCGGCGTGGGCGCGCCGGCTCCGGGCGTGAGAGTCCAACTTACGCCCGAGTTAGTTTTGTCGCCGGGAACCGTAGCGGTGACGGTGACCACCTGGTTCGGACCGACGGTGGTCTCCGTGGCGCTGAGGACTACCTGATCGTAGTTCGACGGCGTTCCATTACAGCCCGCAGCCACCATGCTCGCGACGACAATACATGCCAGCCAGAATCCGGCGCGCCTAGCCATTGCGCCTCCTTGCGGACCAACCCCGGCCCGGAATAATTGCAGAATGATCGATACTATTTAGACACAGAACCGTGCTTCGAGGCGGGGGATTGAGCCTGCGAAATGGCGTATCAGACAACCGCAAAAATCGCCCGATCTTGCGGCGTTTGCCGCATAGGAGGGTCCGAATGCGGGCGGGGGTTGCTAGCCAGCGCGCCGGTTCGTAAAGAGCAATCCAGAGCCAGAGCGTTCGATGGCGAGAAGCTCCGCTTTCGTGGTCCGGCCGCCGGGCGCCGAAAAACCTCCAGACTTGCCGCCGGCGGCGACTACGCGATGGCAAGGGATAATTAGTGGGACGGGATTGCTGCCCATGATCCGGCCCACGGCGCGGGCGGCGTCAGTCCGCCCTACGGAGCGCGCGAGTTCTCCGTAAGTGACGGTACTGCCGGGCGGAATTTGGCGCGTGGCCTCGAGCACTTGGCGAGCGAAAGGCGCAGCGGCGCTCAAATCAACCGGTACGCCGCGAAAGTCCTGAAGTTCGCCGGCTAGATGCTTGCGGATGTTTTCGATGAGCGTGCCGATCTGCGGCGGCGGAGTCGCAGCTTTACGCGCTCCGGATTTGCTCGCGATGCGCGCCTCAGTGACAGCCGCCGTGGTTTCCGGCAGTTGGAACCACAGCACGGCAGGCGAGCTACCAAGTAGTTCACGCCAGGCAATGGCGCACACGCCGATGGGAGTTTCAAATGCGGAGTAGTAAGCGTTCACCGGTTGAGTCCTGCAATGTCCGTCCGTATCATGGTAATCATGCTACCGATCGCGCGGGGCGGCTTTTCCGAGCAAATTGCGATCGGGCTCAAAGGGACATTCTAGCCGAATTCGAAAACAGCGGCGTTCTGGTCCGTGCCGGTGCGGCCGATTTCGATGATCGCCACCGCGTAGTTCTCTCCGCGGACTGGTGCGCCCGCGAATCGGCGAAGCATGGAGATTTGGCCAACGTGAGTGAAGGAATCCGCGATCGCCCCTTGGAACAGTTTTTCGGCAGGCGCGTGCAACGGAGCGCCCGAAGACAGATATTTATCCAGGGCTGCCACAGCGGCGAAAAATCGCTGCGCATCCTGTTTCCAGGACTGAGGCTTGGAGTTGTGCCACTTTTCTTTCCCGCGCGAAATAGAAAGCGCCCAATCCATCAAGTCGCCAAGATGCGCCAGGATTTCGCCAGCCGAGCGCGAGCCCTGCGCTGCGCGAAAGCTGCTGAATTCAGGCGGCGCATCGCGTAGTGGTTTGGCTGCGCGGTATGCGAGAGTGGCGAGGGCATGGCGCAGAGGAAGCGCGTGGCCGGTCCCTGGCGAGCGGGTCGCGCGGGTGCGCCGGGCTGGATGCTTGCGTGGCGGCTTTCGTTTGGGAACTTTGCGCGGCATAGGATCCTCCGAGTTGCAAAAGAAGTTCCCGACCAAATTGCTGCTATGGATGACGAGGCCACCAGAGAAGGATCAGCGCCGAGCCGACCACATAGAACGGTGCAGCTTGAGCGGGGCTTGCGCCCGCCTTGCGCAATTCTCCTCCGAACATCACAACTGCAATGGCGAGCGCGAAACTGATGAGACTACCTGCCCGCCAACCTTTGTGCGACGCAGCGTCGACGGGATTGGTTCGCAGGGTTTCGAGCGCTGGGCGAAGCGTGCGATACCGCACGACGAATGCGGCACCTATGCAAAGAAGGGCTACGATCGCGATGCCTTCGTAGAAGGTTTGGCTTAGGAGGTGCGCCGCCGGAACAAGCACTCCCTCAATTGCAACGACGTACAACACAATGAAAAGCGCAAGAGCCACATGAACGATGCGAATAACGCGCAGCGTTTCTGCGAGTGTCTGAGGTTGTGGCGGCAAGCGCACGTCCATGGAAGTGCGGATTGTGCCGCTAAAGTGCGCGAAAAACAAGCGCTACATAGTTACGGCATCGTAAGCAGCACCGTTTGTAAAATTTCGCCGCGTGGGACATTTCGGCCATAATGACCGGGTGTTACGTGGGGCGATCTAGGCGGGACGGGAGAAGACAAAGTGCGCGCAGTGATTACCGGCGGTGCGGGATTTTTGGGTTCGCATCTGTGCGAATACATGCTGGAAAAAGGCTGGGAGGTGCTGTGCCTCGACAACCTTTGCACTGGATCGGAGGCGAACATCGCGCACCTGCGGCCGAATCCGAAATTCACGTTCGAGCTGAAAGACGTCTCGCAGTACATCCAAGTCGACGGAACGGTGGACGCGGTACTGCACTTCGCTTCGCCCGCGAGCCCTCCCGATTATCTGAGGCTCCCGATCCAGACGCTGAAAGTCGGCTCGCTTGGCACCCACAATGCGTTGGGATTGGCGAAGGCGAAGAAGGCCAGATTTCTACAAGCGTCCACTTCAGAATGTTACGGCGATCCGGACGTGAGCCCGCAGCCGGAAACCTATTGGGGCCACGTGAACCCGATTGGGCCGCGCAGCGTCTATGACGAAGCCAAGCGCTTCGCCGAAGCGATGACCATGGCGTATCACCGTTACCATGGCCTGGATACGCGCCTCGTGCGCATTTTCAACACCTACGGCCCGCGCATGCGGCTGAACGACGGCCGCGCGCTGCCGAATTTCCTGTATCAGGCTCTGGCGGGCGAACCGATCACGGTGTACGGCGACGGCAAGCAGACGCGCAGCTTCTGCTATGTGTCGGATTTGATCGACGGGATTTACCGGCTGCTGGAGTCCGGCGAGCACGAGCCGGTGAACATCGGCAATCCGAACGAGATCACGATTTTGGAGTTCGCGGAGCGGGTGCGTAAGCTGGTGGGAACCAACACGCCGATCGTATTTCGTCCGCTGCCGCAGGATGATCCCAAACAGCGTTGCCCGGATATCACCAAAGCGCGGCGTATCCTGCACTGGGAGCCGGAAGTGAACCTGGAAGACGGCTTGCAGCGGACCTACGATTATTTTCGCCAACAGGTCGCTGCGACGAGCGCGGGCGCTCGCGAAGTCGTTTGAACCGCGCGGCGGCGGGTCAGGCCGTTTGCGGCTCAGCTACCGCGTCCGGTCGCCCGAACGAGCGGTACTCAAATCCGTGAGCGCTCATTTCCGCCGGCGAAAGCAGATTGCGGCCGTCGAGAATCAGAGGCCGTGCCAGCAGCGCGCGCATGCGTTCCCAATCGAGCGCGCGAAATTCCGGCCATTCCGTGGCAATCACCAGCGCTTCGCAGTCTTTCGCGGCGGCGTACGCCGACTCTGCGTAATCAATTTCCGGCAGGATGGCGCGGGCTTTTTCCATGGCTTGCGGGTCGTAGGCGTGGACGCGTGCTCCCTCATCGACCAAGCGGCGGATCAAATCGATCGCCGGAGCGAAACGCACATCGTCGGTATTGGGCTTGAAGGCGAGGCCCAGCACGGCGATTGATTTGCCGCGAACCACCCAGAGCGCTTCGTGAATCTTGTCGAAGAAGCGGTCGATGCATTGCTTGTTGACCTTTTCAGCCGCTTTCAGCATGGAGAAGTCCACGCCGCAGCGTTCCGCCAGCCGCACGAACGCCTGCAAATCCTTGGGCAAACAGAATCCGCCGAAGCCGAGGCCCGCGGAAAGAAAGCTCGGGCCGATGCGAGGGTCCAGGCCCATCGCGCGAGTGACTTCGCCGATATCGGCGCCGAGTTTTTCGGCCAACTCCGCCACCATGTTGGCGTAGGAAACTTTCAGTGCCAGAAATGAATTCGAGGCGTGCTTGATCAGCTCCGCGCTGCTGATGGTAGTGACCAGCCACTGCGGCGCGGGTCCGTCGGGACAGCCTTGCGCGTGCACCGGGCAATTGAATGTGCGTTCGAGCAGTGGACAGTAGATATCGTGAAGCTGTCGCTCGGAGGTTTCATCCTCGACACCTACGACCACGCGATCGGGATGCAAGAAATCTTCGACCGCCGTCCCTTCGCGGAGGAATTCGGGGTTGGACGCGACGCGAAGCGGCACGCTGGTATTACGCGCGTAGACGGCGAGGGCTCGCTTGAGCTCGTGGCCGGTGCGCGCCGGCACGGTGCTTTTTTCGATCACCAGCTTGGGAGAAGTCGCTTCGGTGGCCACCATACGCGCCACGTGGTCGATGGCGCTCAGGTCTGCATCGCCGTTGGGTAGTGGGGGCGTGCCCACACAGATGAAAATTGCGTCGCCCGCAGGAACCGCTTCGGCCGGCTTGGCGCAGAATCGCAAGCGGCCCAGCTTGCGAGCCTTGTCGATCAGTTTGTCAAGGCCCGGCTCGTAGATGGGCACGCCGCCGGCCTCGAGCGTCTTGATCTTCGAGGCGTCGCTATCCGTGCACATCACCTCGTGGCCGATTTCCGCAAAGCAAGCACCGGTCACCAGCCCCACGTACCCCGTTCCAATCACCGAGATTTTCAACCGACTCTCCTCATCAATGAGATCCTACAGCGCACCTGCAACCATGACAATGGTACAGACACCAGAGCCCAGCAGAAAGAAAGGGCCGTCGCGCTTGTTTACATGGGAGTTAGCTAGGACGAGCCGAACTGGCCTTTGCGTCCGATCCCTTCACGTACGTATCCAGAAATTGCCCCGTGAGCGCCCAGGCCAGACCGGCGGCCGGGGCGTTGTAGCTCGCGCGCGCGTCGCAGAAAAATCCATGGTCAGCGTAGGAAACCAGCACGTTGACGAACTGCTTGTTCGCTTTCGTCAGCGCCTCCACCACGGCGTGGCGATGCTCCGCCAGGATGTGTTTATCGAGTCCGCCCCAGAAGAGCAGGATGGGCGCGTGCATATTCGGCGCGTGGTGCAAAAATGCCTGCGCGATGCCGCCGCCGTAGAAAGAAACTGAAGCTTGCAGCGGAAGAGTGGCGTCAGCAAGAAAGGACGCGCGGCCACCCATGCAGAACCCAATGCTGGCGATGCGGCCGGCGGCGACCTGATCGTGCGAGTGCAGCCAGTCGTAGGCGGCGCGCATGTCCGCGATCTGGCCCTGCTCCGTCAGCGCCTGCATGTGCGGCATCACGGCGGGGAAATCATCGTAGCGGCCTTCGAATCCGGCACCTGAGCGATGAAACAATTCCGGCGCGATGGCGACGTATCCTTCGCGCGCGATGCGTTCGGTGACATCGCGAATGTGAGCGTTCACGCCGAACGCTTCCTGCAAGACCAGCATTCCGGGAAATTTGCCGGGCTCGGCCGGGCGGGCGACATAAGTATTCATGGACGTTCCGTCGGAAACATCCAAGGAGACTCTCTGAGTGGCGATCTTTGCGGTCATATTTGATCCTCCGTTGCGCATCCTTATCATCAGGCTCCCGTAGGATAGTCGCTTCGGCGATAAAATCGAAGCGACTTGTATTTCCACGCCATTGAGAACCGGCCGCATTCGAATCAGGTATTTGCGGGGCGGCAGCGAGGCATACCTTTGTCTGATATTTTCCGGGCTTCATCCAACAATTTCAGCGCTCAACTAGAGAGCGAATCGGGCGCGGTTTCCTTGGATCGCGCGATCGACGGCTTTCGTGCTGGGCTTGGATTTAGCGGTGATGCTGTTGGCGCTGCCGACGGAGATCGGCAGGCGCCTATATCCGAACATCGTTTCCTAGCCCTCATCCGTGCCCAAGCCAATGGTATGATTCGGAACAGGATTTCATAGGGGGAATCGATGACCGAACCAACCAAGGAAGAACTGCTTGCCCGCATCGCCGAACTTGAAAAACAAACGGGAGGCCGGGCCCGCGGCAGCCTGGAATTCCGCGTCGGGGAAAAGGGCGGCGTGAGCGTTTACGGGCTGGGCCGATTCCCGGTGACTCTCTATTACGAGCAGTGGAACCGGCTGCTGGATGCCGCCGAGAGCCTGCGCAATTTCCTTGAAGAAAACAAGAGCCGGCTGAAGCTAAAAACGCCCGGGCAATAGCAAGTGCGGAGGCGACTCCCTAACAGAGGGATCTTCTTGTTGCCCTCGCCGATTTACCCGGGAACTAGATTTTCAAAGAGCGGCTGGACGCTCACCTGGCGCATGCGCGGCTTCCGAAAGTGCGCGTTCGGAACCGATTCCGAAATCAAACACCGGGAAATTTTGACTGTGCGGATCGACTTGAAAGTGTAGCGATCTGGAAGTGCTGTCTGCGAATGTTTTCAACGACTTACGAGGCATTCTAATCGCACGTGTAGCGATTAGATGAAGAGCGAAAATCCGCGTTCGCCATTGGCTCTTGCCCTGCCAATGCAGCCGCTTCTGAACTCGATCTTTCGCGACGGAGATCACTTCTCGCGCTTCCCTCACCCTCTGGCATTCTCGATCTCCGATGGCCGCAAATTTCGAAGATCGTTCAGACTCCTTATCCACGGTAACGCAAGGGAAGAGGAAATATCTACTGGTCGTAAGTACAGGTTTAGAACGAATGCGCGGGGCCTGGCGTTGGAGAGCTCAAGCCCAATCAGGGCTAACAGCATAGCGGGCCGCGCATCGCGAAGAAGCCGGCGTGCAACGGCTGCAATGGTTGAGTGCCAGGCGGGGTTGGCGTAGGATGCCCGGTAACGAAGGTCGGGTCGGAAGCTTCACCGACATAGGCGCGGCGCACCCCAACGAAGCGCCGCCGCACCGAGGAGGGAAGATCCCATGCCCAAATTCGTGATCGAACGCGACTTGCCTGGAGCCGGGAAATTGAGCGCAGCTGAATTGCAGGGAATGTCAGAAAAATCCTGCTCGGTGCTGCGCAATTTGGGCCCGCAGATCCAGTGGGTTCAGAGCTACGTTACGGACGACAAGATCTATTGCATCTACATCGCGCCCAATGAGGAGATGATCCGGGAGCACGCGCGGCAGGGCGGGTTTCCAGCCAACAAGATTTCGCAGGTGCGGTCGGTGATCGATCCGGCGTCGGCGGAAGGCAGCCGGACGGCGGCGGGTGCTAGGTAGCCGATCCATGTCGCGGACCTGGGCGGCCGGGAACCATCGGGCGTTCCCTCGCTTTCGAGTTCGTAATGCACATGGGACGATGGAAGCGCGGAGGGCACGATGGCGGCAAAGATCGAGATCGAACGGCCCGGCGAGAACCAATTTCGCGTGCGAGTAAGCGAAGGCGGGACGGAAACGTCGCATCTGGTGAGCGTGAAGCCCGAGGATTATCTGCGGCTAACGGGCGGCAAAGTGAATGCGTCAGAACTCGTGAAGCGGTCGTTCGAATTCCTGCTGGAGCGCGAGCCGAAGGAATCGATCCTCGCAAAATTCGATCTCATGGTAATCGGCCGCTATTTCCCGAAATACGAGCAAGAGATGAGAGTTCAGTTCCAACACAGCTAGATTTCCATCGCCGTTTAACCAATCCACAAATCTTCCCGCGCTTCTAAATTGCCACTTTTCAAACAACAAGGTTCGTTCGCCGGCGGATGGGAGCGGATGCAGTGGTAACTTCCGAAAATGGGATCCACGCGGTGTTGCAAGGATGCTTCATCACGCGACGAGCCGTGAGAAACTAGGACCGCGAAGCAGAGTGCGTCGTGCCAATCGAGATGGCTCATGAATAAGCTGGCGCGAGGAGCGGAAGCGGAAAGCGGGGGCAAGTTGCGGCTGCGCAGAATCAAGGACATGCGAGAGTACACGATCGACGCGGCGGACACGGATATCGGGCGGGTGCGCGGCCTCTTCTTCGACGATCTGACCTGGACGATTCGCTACATCGTGGTGGCGGCGAGCACGGTGCTAAGCGGGAAGGAACTGTTGCTATCGACGGCGGCTCTGAAAAAGAGGGCGTGGAGTCCGCTGCACATTCGCGTGAATTTGAACTGGAAGCAGGTGGAAAGCGCGCCGGGCGTCGATTTGCGCCAACCGATTTCGCGAAAGGGCGAAATCGAACAGCACAACCACTACGGATGGCCGCATTACTGGGAGGGGGAAGACGGGCAGAACTCAGAAGCGCATCTGCGCAACAGCGAGGAAGTGAGCGGCTACAAGGTGACGGCGCGGGACGGCGAGATCGGGCGCGTGGACGATTTCCTCTTCGACGATAAGAGCTGGAAAATTCGCTGGGCCATCATCAATACGGACGGATGGTGGTCGGGCAAGCGAGTGTTAATGAGCCCGCGATGGATTCGCGAAGTGAATTGGCGGGATCGCAGGATTCACGTGGGCCTATCTCGGGAACAGGTCAAGAAGAGCCCGGAATGGAATCCCGAGAAGCCGGTGAGCCGCAAGTACGAACTGGAGTTGCACAAGCATTACCAACTGCCGCCATACTGGATTTCGCTTAAGAGTGAGCCGGAGGTAGAACCGGGGCAAGAGCGTTCGACTTAGGCGCGCCCCTATCGATCTGAAGCCGCACTACCACCTCCTGTTCCGTCGCTTTTTCGCTCTGGCTGATCGGCAGGCACGTTGATGTTCTCCGGACTTACGGGAGTCAAATGTACTGCGAGGAGTTCCCGCGCCCGGCTAGAGCCGATGATCAGCAATCGATCGCCTTTTTGCAGGACCGTATCGCGGGAGGGCAGAATCGCTTCGCCTCCACGAACGACGCCGATGATTTCCAGAGGCCGACCTTTTACCTCGTCGTAACAGGCTTGAATCGACTTACCAACTAACGAGCTTCCCGGCTTCAATTCTCCGACACTAAGCTCCTTGCGCCCTGGCATTTTCACGGGAATGCCGGAATCGAGAAGTGCGACCAGATCGAGGTGGCCGATATTGGCGACGCGCGGGATATTGCGCCTGCTGAGAATGCGGAGCGCAAGTTGGACGTTCTGGACATAGCGGGCAGGAGACTGTTCTGGGGTGGGAACTTGCGCTTCGTACAGGCTTCGGTACTTGAAGTGGCGCGACAGCCGGGTCTGCACGATGTAGCCCAGAACCACCGCGAACGAGGCTGCGGGGAGCAGATGGTAGTCACCAGTCATTTCCGTGACCATCACGAGGGCCGCGATGGGCACGCGGGCGGCAGCTCCGAAGACGATCAACATGCCGACGATGGTGAAAACTTGCACGGGGACATGGGCGAGGGCAGCGACGCCGCCGCCGAGCATGGCTCCTGTGAATAGAGTGGGCGCAAAAACGCCGCCCGACCCGCCGGACGAAACGGTGAAACAAAACGCGATCATATTCAAAAAAAGCAGGATGAACAGAAGGTTGAGGGCTAGATGACCGTCGATGGCTTCTTGTATCCAGCCATATCCGCCGCCGAGGATTTGCGGATAGGCGATGGCGATGAGTCCGACGACAAGTCCGCCGATAGCGGGGTTGAGAGCGGGAGGAGTGGGCAGAGAGCGGAAGAAATCGCGAAGACTGTAAAAGGCGAGCGGGAGAATCGTGGCAACGATTCCTCCCATAACCGCGAGGACGACGAACCATCCATAGCCTTCGACATTGATCGAGGTGTGCGCGGCGGAAAAATAGAACAACGGCTTCCAACCGACGAACAGGCCATTGATGGCATAGGCGACGACGGACGCAAGCAGGGTGTAGAGCAGCGCTCCGGTTTCGAACGCCATGGTTCCGTAAAGGACTTCGACAGCGAAGAACGCGGAGCCGACTGGCGAGCGGAAGATGGCGGAAAGTCCGGCGGCCATGCCCATCAGGACGAGGAGGCGGCGGTCTTCGTCGTTGCGGTGGCCAAGGGTAGCGTAGAGCGAACCGCAGCCGGCGCCGATCAGGGCGATAGGGCCCTCGCGTCCAGCAGAACCGCCGGAGCCGATGGTGATCGCGGAAGCGATCAACTTTATTGGAGCGACGCGCGCACGGATGTAACCACCGGTGCGGTGGAATGCTTTGACGGCTGTGTCGGTTCCGTGGCCCTCGGCTTCCGGAGCAAACGTGTAAACGATCAGGCCGCAAATGAGTCCGCCGAGCGTAGTGGCAAGAGGAATCAGCCACAGGCCATGCGCGCCAATGTGTTGCTTAAGGACGCCGCCTTCGGACGGAAGGCCGGGCGGATGATAACCCGCGAGCCAAACGAGGAAAACATGGGTGCAGAAGCGTAGCGCCAGCATGAACAGCTGGGCGCCGAGTCCGCCGATGACGCCCAAACCGACGGCTTCGGCGAGCAGCCTCGGATCACTCTCTCTGGCCAATCAGCCTCCGACAGGATGATCTGCTGGTGCAATGCGCCCAGCGAACTGAAATTGGAAAACCTGCGGACTTGGCGGAGACGCAGTCCCGCAGACAGCCGATGCTGCAAAAAAGTCGGGCTGCGCACCGGAGCTCCGACAAGCATCCGATGGCGCGCCTCGTCCATGGTGAACTTGGTTTGAGGGTTTGTTCCAGACGAAAATTCGAAAAAGGTTACGGAGCGGAATCAGGGTGAAGGCTTCGCAGCGCGGCCTTGCAACCACCATTTTTCGCAGGAGGGAAATGAGGGCGGAAGCGCGCAATGCTGATGCAGGCTTCCGCCCCAACTGTGATGGGCTCGAATACTCTGCGGCTTACTTTGCGCGCATCCCATTGATCCATTCGACGGTCTTTTTCAAGCCGCCGAACGTGTAGAAATGCAGCGCGCCGATGGCGAAGGGCTTGGCGAATGGGTCGCCGCCGGGAGCTTCGGCTAGCAGTTCACGAATCACCGGTTCGGGATCGCGCTCGGTAAGAAGCTTGCCGAATGAGGAGGACTTCGTGAGCGCTTTGATCGAATTGCCCACGCCGCAATGCATGGCGTAGCGAGTGAGCGTGGCGATTCCGGCCGGACCAGCCAAACCGATGCGCACCGGCAAATCGACTCCGAGGCGGCGAATGTGCCGGAGCCAGTGCGCGATGGGTTGGCCTTCGAATACGAACTGAGTGACGACCTGGAGTTCCAGACCGATGCTGCGTCCGTAGTTCATCTTCGCGACCATCGATTCGCCCAGCACGGGTTCGGCGATGGCTGAATGGCCTTCGGGGAATCCGCTGATTCCG
Source organism: Candidatus Acidiferrales bacterium (assembly GCA_050746725.1). Lineage (GTDB taxonomy): Bacteria > Acidobacteriota > Terriglobia > Acidiferrales > UBA7541 > Palsa-295. The sequence continues at coordinate 39,249 of JBOGMX010000036.1, forward strand.
GCGCGCTTGATGCCGTGCTTTTGCAGCAGGCCGGATTGCATCACTTGCAAGGTGGAATCGTAGGGCCCAAGCGGCTTATCGCGTTCGCCGCCGATCAGAAGGAATCGATCCACGCCCTCGGCGACGAAACGGCCCAGCAGGTCGTCGAGCTGAGCGGCGCTTTCCAAGTGTCGTGCCCCCATGTGCGGGACGGGATAAAGCCCCGCGCGTCGCAGCTTGCCGGCGGGCGCCACCGCCTTCACGGGATCCTCGCCGGGAATCCAAGTGAGATACACTTCCGTTTCGGGGTCGAGACGTTCGACGGCGCTGGCTACGATTTTTTCGTTGGTCGGGCTAATTTCCACGGAATAGCCACGCAACAGCGCGGCGATCGCGGGCGTGCTGGTTACTTGCTCGGTCATCGTGCACCTCGGTCTATAAAATCGTTTTTTGGTTAAACGCGGGTCCGCCGCGCTTCCAGCGTGATTATCTCTTGCCGGCTCCCAAGCCACTGTTGCCAAAGTGGCCGCCACCCTGAAATCAAAAGAGACAGTTTGCGGAATGAGCCGGGCTCACGTCAAGCGTTTGGAAGCAGAATCGATCGGCAGGCGAACGCCGCGGCGGGCCGCAATGTTCTCCCCACCCTTCGAGTATAGCGCGGCAAGCGGGACGCGGATCGGTCCGCAATGAAATTCCCAAGCAAGTTCTGGGGTGGAAACGAACCCGAGTTTCGCGCAACTTGCGGAGATGCGGAGGAGCTATCAGCGGCGATCGAGCGCCGGATGGCGGATGTCGCGGCCGGCAACGAAATAGATCACGTCCTCGGCGATATTTGTGGCGTGATCGCCGATGCGCTCGAGGTTTTTAGCAACCAGCACGAGTTCGAACGCGGAGAACACGACCGAAGAGTTTTCCATCATATAGGTGAGCAATTCGCGAAAGATCTGGTCGCGGATGCGGTCGACTTGATCGTCGCGCTGCATGACGCTGCGCGCCAGGTCCTGATCTTTTTGGACCACAGCATTGAGGCTGTCGCGGACCATTCCTTCGACCAATTCGCTCATGCGCGGTAGGTCGACATAGGGCTTGACTTGCGGATGGCGCAAGATGCGCGTGGCGGATTGCGCGATGTTCACGGCTTGATCGCCAATGCGCTCGAGATCGCTATTGATGCGCGTAACCGCCAGCAGGAAGCGCAGATCGGCGGCCATGGGCGCTTGCAGCGCCAGAAGGCGCTGCACGCGATCATCGATCTCGATCTGCATTTCATTGATAGCGTCTTCTTCGGAAAGCACCGTTTCGGCCAAGTCTTCTTCGGCGTCCAGCACCGCGTGGACGGACTGGTGGATTGCGCGTTCGGCGAGGCTGCCCATCCAGAGCAGCCGCTGCTTGAGTTCGTCGAGATCGTGTTCGAAATGGCGTTCCATGAATCCTCGATTCTAGGCCCTACTGCGCAAAAAATCGCCCGGCGCGCGGCGAACCTTCATCCGAAGCGCCCGGTGATGTAGGCTTCAGTCCGGGGATCCGCGGGCGTGGTGAAGAGTTTCGACGTGTGATTGTGTTCGATCAGCTTGCCATCCAGCATGAACGCCGTGAAATCGCTGGCGCGCGCGGCCTGCTGCATATTATGGGTCACGATGATTAACGTGCAACTATCTTTCAATTGGAAGAGCAGCTCTTCGATTTTCGCGGTGGTAACCGGATCGAGAGCCGAGCAAGGCTCGTCGAGAAGCAGCACTTCGGGATCGACCGCCAGGGCGCGCGCGATGCACAAACGTTGTTGTTGGCCGCCGGAAAGGGCGAAGGCCGACTTATGGAGGTAGTCCTTCACTTCATCCCAAAGAGCGGCGCGCTTAAGACTGTGCTCCACGTGGTCCGCCAAGCGTCCTTCAAAGCCATTGATACGCAGGCCGTAAGCGACGTTATCGAAGATTGATTTCGGGAACGGGTTGGGGCGCTGAAAGACCATGCCCACGCGGCGTCGAAGGCTGACTACATTCAGTTTCCGGATGTCTTGCCCGTCCAAAAGGATTTCGCCGGCATAGCGGCTGTGGCGCACGGTTTCGTTCATGCGATTCAGCGTGCGCAAGAAGGTGGACTTGCCGCAGCCGGAAGGACCGATCAACGCGGTGATTTTGTTGGTGGGAATTTTCAGATTCAGTCCAGAGATGGCTTGCTTGGGTCCGTAGAAAAAGTCGAGGCTGGAAATTTGAAACCGCACGGGCAAATCCTCGGCCGGGATTCTGCGATTCTCGTCGGCTTGGCGCGCTTGCGGACGGGGGACGCCTGGATTGTGCCCATACGTGGCAGAAGCCATGTTAAAACTCCGTGATTCGGACGATTTGCAGCATCATTACACGCGACCGCCTGCGATGGCGCTCATAACCGCACAAATAGCCGTTGGGATGCTTACGCCTCTATCCAGCAGATTTTGATCCTCGATTGTTACAGCCAAGTTACACGAACAAGAATTCCCGTAAAGGTTCATAAAGTGTGGGGAAGTCCGGTTCCGGGGGCGGGCAGGCCGCGTCTCCTCGATTCGATGGTCCGCGCCTGCGGAGCTAGATCAACAGGACGGCGAACGGCTCAAGCCGCCAACGGAATCGAGAAGGAAAACTTCGAGCCGGCGCCGACTTCGCTGTCTACCCAGATGCGGCCGCTATGCGCGTCCACGATATGGCGCGCAATAGAAAGCCCGAGACCGGTGCCGCCGGCTTCGCGCGAGCGCGCCGCATCCACGCGATAAAAGCGCTCGAAGATGCGTTCCTGGTCGGCGAGTGGAATGCCGATGCCTGTATCCGAGACGGTGATGACCGCTTCCCGGCCGCCAAGCGCAGCGGTGACGCAAATACGCCCTCCCGGGGCGGTGTATTGAACGGCATTGTCCAGCAGGTTCTGCAGAACCTCACGGAGCAAGCCCGAATCGCCGCGCATCGCCGGGAGCCCCGGTGGAATTTCGATTTGCAACGCGATCTTTTTGCGAGTGGCCTTCAATAGGGTGGTTTCCGCGCAGCGTTCGACCACCTCAGCGATGCCCACGGGATGAAACTCGAGTTCGAGCTTTCCAGCTTCGATTCGAGCGAGCTTCAGCAAATCGTCGGTCAGGCGCGCGAGGCGGGCGGCATGTTCGCGGATGATTCCGAGAAAACGGTGGCTATTTTCGGGATCGTCGATGGCCCCGGCCAGCAGCGTTTCGGCGAAGCCCTGGATGGCCGTGAGAGGGGTCTTGAACTCGTGCGAAACATTGGCCACGAAATCCTGGCGCACGCGTTCCAGCCGTCGAAGTTCGGTGACGTCGTGTAGCACCACGACGGCGCCGGAGGGCTTGTCGGCAGTCGGCGGCGACGAGAGCACGGCGCCGGAACGCGCGGGGAGATTTCCGTCAAGCGCTCTCACAGGAGTGGCCGTGACGGAAAAGCTGCGCTGTTGCACGATGCCCATAACAATATCGGCCGCAAGCCCTTCCTCTCCCTGAAGAGCGCGGCGAATCAAGCCGAGCAGGTCTGAATTGCGCAGCACTTCGATGACGGCGCGCCCCTCGATCGCGGAATTATCCAGAGTGAGAATGTTGGAGAACGCGTGATTAGCGAAGACGATCTTTTCGCGCGCGTCGATCACCGCGACGCCCTCGACCATGCTGCGTAGGATGGCGCTGGCGCGGTGACGTTCGCCGCTGAGCGATTCGATGGTGCGATCGAGTTGCGCCGCGGCGTCGTTGAGCGAATCGGCCAAAGAGGCGAGTTCGTCGTCGAGAGGCTCCGCGGGAAGCGGTCGAAAATCACCACCGGCCAGACGGCCTGAAAAATCCTTGAGCCGCGTCAGGCGGGCTGCAAAATGCCGGGCAAACACAATGGTTGCTACCAGTGCAAGGAATAGGGCCGCGGAAGAAGCGATCAGCATCCGCTCCCGGAAGTGAGCGGCGGAATCCGAGGACGAGGACAGAAACGCTACGAGCAAAACCCCGAGCAGAAGGCCGAGGTAGATCCCCCCTCGTTTCCAGAAGAAGCTAGCTCGCACGGGTTTCGAAAAGATATCCTGCGCCGCGGATTGTTTTCATGTAGACCGGATGCTGCGGATCCAATTCTATCTTTTCCCGCAGGCGGCGAACATAGACATCCACGCTACGCGGCGTGACGAACCGGTCGATACCCCAAACACCGTCGAGCAGCTGATCGCGCGTGAAGACGCGGTTTGGGCGAGTCGCTAGAAAATACAGCAGCCGGAATTCAAGCGTGCTCATGGTTACGGGTGCGCCGCCGCGCGTGACGCGATAAACGGCGGGATCGATCCGGATCGCGCCGATTTCGATGGGCTTTTCGGCGGAGGATACAGGTTCCGTTCGCCGCAGCAGAGCTTTTACGCGCGCGGCCAGTTCACGGGGGCTGAAAGGCTTGGTGACGTAATCATCGGCGCCGAGTTCCAGCCCCACGACCCGATCGGTCTCTCCGCCCTTGGCCGTAAGAATCAGGACCGGCAGGCGGTTGAGGCTCACGTCTTTGCGGATCTCCTTGCAGATTTCCAGCCCCGCTAGCTTCGGAAGCATTAAATCGAGGATCAGCAGGTCCGGCGGAGATTTGCGGACCTGAGCCAGCCCGGCGGCTCCATCGGCGCACGCGGCGACCTGAAAGCCTTCCTTTTCGAGGTTATATCTGAGCAGCTCGACAATGTCTTTGTCGTCTTCGATTACCAGGAGGCGTCGCATGAGTTTGCTTGAGGAGTCGGTCACAACATACGAGAAATGGCCGCATGGACGCAAGCATCTGCTGGGCGGCCGCCTCATTTTTAACTGGCGCGCAACATCGCTCAGCGGCGGATCGGCACGCGTTTCTGGAACTGCCCCCGCGCGGCCGCCCGTCCGAATGCCGGTTTCGTTGTTGTAAGTCTTTCATATTTAGATAGTTGGATGGTCATTTGAACGACTTTCTCTGGATATTTGTGACCTAACCCGCTGCACCTGCGCTTTCGTCGGTCAACCAAGCCGCGGCGGATGCCGATACGTTTGGATGGGAGAGGGCCCCGTTCCGCAACCGCCGCTGCAGCCATGCGAGCAGTCGCGTGGCGGCCGCACCGACAACGATGATGGCAACGGAACGAGATCTCTGCGGCCCGCGCACTGATCGTCGTCTTTGGTTAAGGCAGGGGATTATCGCCGATTGGGGGAATGCGAACGTGCGATTGAGAAATCGAAGTGGCTCTGCCAGGAGGATGCGCGCGTGGCGCGTGGCTCAGGCGATCGCATGCGTTGGACTGTCGGTTCTGCTCGCAAGGCCAGCTCGCGCGACGCAGGGCAGAGTCGATCTGGCGAACCAGAGCCTTCAGGATCTGATGAACATTCAGGTGACTTCAGTTTCGAAGACGGAGCAAAAGCTTTCGCAAACCGCCTCGGCTGTGTTCGTCATTACCCAGGGGGATATCGCGCGTTCCGGCGCAACGAACATCCCGGATTTGCTGAGAATGGTGCCCGGAATGGACGTGGCGCAGATCAACGCCAATACGTGGGCTATCACGGCGCGCGGTTTCGATGCGCGCTTCGGGAATGAGCTACAAGTGCTCGTCGACGGGAGGAGCGTTTATACGGAGAGTTTCGGCGGAGTCTTCTGGGACCAGATGGATCTTCCGCTTGAGGACATTGAAAGAATCGAAGTGATCCGCGGGCCGGGTGGGTCCGTTTGGGGCGGCAATGCGGTCAACGGAGTGGTCAACATCATTACGAAGAAAGCATCGCAGATGCAAGGCGTTTTGGTTGTGGCTGGGGTGGGAACGGTCGAGCAGGGGTTCGGCACTTTGCAATATGGACGCACAGCCGGAAAGTCGACCGATTACCGCGTTTACGCGAAGTACTTCAACGATGACCACCTCCCGAATTTCAGCGGTGGCGATGGCGGTGACGGCTGGCACATGTTGCGCGGCGGTTTTCGGTCGGACACGGAATTGAGTTCGAAAGACAACCTGATGTTCGAAGGAGACCTCTACGCTGGGCGCGAAGGTTCCCCTACCACCGACTTGCCCTCGGTAACGTCACCCGGCCCAGTCAACGTAGAGGACATCTTCAACCTGAGTGGCGGTTTCCTGCAGGGCGTCTGGAAACATCAATACTCCACTCGGTCGAATTCGACTCTGGAAGTTTCATTCGATCGATACGAACGAAACGACGTGCTCCACGATCATCGCGGCACGCTGGACGTCAACTTCCAGCACCACGTTGACTGGGGCGAGCGGCAGAGCGTTCTTTGGGGCGCGGAATACAGGGTGTCCATGTCCAAGTCCAACGGCAGCTTTTACATCTCCTTCGTGCCCGCGAACCTGAATACGTCCGTGTATAGCGGCTTCGTGGAGGACCAGATAGCTGTGGTGCCGGAGCGAGTTCTTTTGACTGTTGGCGCGCGACTCGAGCACAACTCTTACTCTGGATTCGATCTGATGCCGAGCGCGCGGATGGCGTGGACGATGACTCCGCGCGAAACAACATGGGTCTCGATTTCCCGGGCGGTCCGCACGCCGTCAGCGGTCGATGAAAACTTGCGAGCGAACTTGGCGTCGGTGCCTGGCGGCATCCCTGGTTTGATCGCGGTCATCGGCAATCCGAACCTCAAGGACGAAGGCCTGACGTCATTCGAGCTGGGATACCGCGCGTCGATTTCTAAGGCGCTCACCGTCGATATCGCGTCCTTCTACAACCTTTACGATCATCAAGAGACTACGGAGCCGGTAACACCCTTCCTTGAAAACGCCCCGGCGCCTCCGCATTTGGTGATTCCGACCACATACGAAAACCTGATGCATGGCGAAACAGATGGATTAGAGATTTCAGCGAATTGGCGTCCGGCGAGCCGTTGGACGCTAAGCCCGGGTTACGCCTTCGAGCAAATCCACATGCATTTAGATCCGAGCAGCCAGGACACCACGTCGGTTACGGGCGCAGAGGGAGCCAGCCCCTCTCATTCAGCACAGTTGCGATCGCACGTGCGTTTGTGGCGCGGCTTGTCATGGGACTCATCGGCCTATTTCGTTGACCGACTCACCGATCCGGTGGTGCCGCCGTACACGCGGCTGGATACGCAGCTCGCATGGAATTTCGGCGAAGGCACGACGATCAGTTTCGTGGGACAGAACCTAGCGAAGGAACATCACGAAGAGTTCGTGGATACGCTCGACACCGCGCGCACAACCTTCGTGAAACGTAGCGCCTATGTGAAGTTTACGGCCCGATTTTGACGAGCAGGACCGGTGTTGAATGCGCGAAAACACACGGAACGCAAGCCGAATAGCCGAAGGCGCGGTAACTTGCCATCGCGGAGGCATCCCGTGAGGCATTACCGGCGTGCAGTGGCGATCCTGGCGTTCGCGCTCGTTGTTGGCAGCTTCCGCGTGGCCGCTCGGCAGAACGGGCCGAGCGAATATCAATTGAAGGCGGCGTTCCTTTTCAATTTTGCGAAGTTTGTGGACTGGCCGCGTAGCAGCTTCGCGAGTCCAAACGCTCCGTTCTCAATCTGCATCCTGGGTGCGGACCCGTTTGGGCAAACGATCGACGACACTCTTCAGGGCCAGAAGATCGGGGGCCGCGCTGTGGTCGTCCAACGCTTCCAGAATGCCTCGCAACTGCGCTACTGCCAGATAGCGTTCATCAGCGCTTCGGAGAAAGGGCATTTGCAGGCAATCCTGCAAAGTGTTCGCGGCGCGAACGTTCTGTTGGTGGGTGAGACCGCGGGGTTCGCCGCAGCGGGCGGCGCCATTCAGTTCGAGATGGAAGATGACCGAATTTGCTTTTCAATCAATCCGGCAGCGGCCGAGCGAGCGGGTCTGCATGTCAGTTCTAAATTGCTGTCGCTGGCGACGATCGTCCGCGATGGCGAAGGCAAAGGCTAGATCGGGTGAACGGCGTCACATCAATCCGGCAAAAGCTGACGCGCATCGTTTTGCTTACCTGTGGTGTGTCCATTCTGATGGCTTGCACGCTGCTGGCCGCTTACGACATCGTGGCTTTTCGGCACGAGTTGTCAGGCGACTTGATCCAGACGGCTCAGACAATGGCGCCCAATACTACCGCTGGGTTGTCGTTTGGAGATTCTCGCGCGGTGCGAGAGGTGCTGGGTTCGCTCAAGGCGCAACCGCAGGTGGTGCGCGCCGGAGTGTACAAGGCTGACGGCTCGGTTTTCGCGTCCTACGCGCGATCGGGCGAGCCGCGCAGCGTTTCAGTTTTGCCTCCGCGCGCGACGGATGGAGTTCATTCAACTCTTCGGAGCATGACGGTCTTTGAGCCCATCATCCTGAACGGTGAACGGATTGGAACGATCTATCTCAATTCGGATTTGGAGCCGCTGTACGCTCGGGCGCGAGAATTTGCGGAGATCGTACTTGCCGTGATCGGTCTGTCTTTTGTAACAGCCTATCTTCTGGCTTCCAATCTGCAGCAGGCCATATCAGCGCCGATTTTGGACCTGGCTCGCACGGCATTCGCGGTATCCGTGGAGAAAGACTTTTCCATCCGGGTCCGGAAGAGAAGCGAAGATGAAGTAGGTTCTCTCGTGGACCGCTTCAACGAGATGCTGAGCCAAATCCAAATCCGCGAGCAGGCGCTGCAACACGCCCACGATGAGCTGGAGGCCCGCGTGGACGAACGCACGCGCGAACTCCAAAAGGAGATCGGGGAAAGACGGCAGGCGGAAAAGGCGCTTGAGGAAAGAACGACGTTTCTCGATTCGCTGATCAAGAATACGCCAATTGGTATCGTGGCGATCGACAACAACGATGCAGTCCAAATGTGCAATCCCGCGTTTGAAAGGCTGTTTCGATATCGGCAGAAGGATATTTGCGGCCGGCCGCTGTTCAAGCTGCTTTCCGCTCCAGATGTCGAGGCGGAAGTCCACTCGAACCGCCAAAGAATTATCGGGGGGCAAACCACACACCTGGCGACGCAGAGGAAGCGGAGCGACGGCAGCTTGCTGGACGTCGAGGCGGACGCCGTGCCGTTGGTGATCGAGGGCAAGGTAACGGGCGCCGTGGTTTTATACCAGGACATTACGGAGCGCAAACGAGCGGAAGAAGCTCTGTTGCGCGCCAAGGAAGCGGCGGAAGCCGCGAATCGGGCAAAGAGCGAGTTCCTGGCAAATATGAGCCACGAGATTCGCACGCCGATGAACGGCATCATTGGCATGACCGAGCTGGCGCTAGATACCGAGCTGAGCAGCGAGCAGCGCGAGTATCTCGGAATGGTGAAATCCTCGTCGGATTCATTGTTGACGCTCATTAACGACATCCTGGATTTCTCGAAGATCGAGGCTGGAAAACTGGAATTGGAGCAGATCGATTTTCCCTTTCAGCAGACTCTCGGAGAAATGGTCAAAGTCCTCGCCATGCGCGCTCACCAGAAGGGCCTGGAACTTGTTTGGCGCACAGGCCCGGGCATCCCCGAGCGCCTGAAGGGCGACGCTAACCGTCTGCGGCAAATTCTTGTGAATCTGGTGGGAAACGCGGTGAAATTCACGGCCCGCGGTGAAATCGTTGTGGAAGTGCAGAAGGAGTCCGAAGACAGCGCCGGCATGATGTTGCATTTTCGAGTGCGCGACACAGGAATCGGAATCGCAAGAGAAAAGCAGGCGATGATTTTCGACGCTTTCACGCAGGCGGACAGCTCGGCGTCCCGCAAATATGGAGGCACCGGCCTGGGACTTGCGATTACCACGCGCCTGGTGAATCTGATGGGAGGAAGAATCTGGGTCGAAAGCGAGCCTGGATCAGGCAGCACGTTTCATTTCGCGGCTCCCTTCGGATTTGCGAATGAGAGTGGGCTGGAAGCTTCCGGCATTCATCAAGACGTTGTGAAAAATCTTTCCGTGCTGGTGGTCGACGACAACCAAACCAATCGCGTCACCTTGGTTGAGATGCTCTCTAGATGGGGAATGCAGCCGCAAGCTGTGGCATCTGGCGTGGCAGCGCTGCACGCGATTGAAACGGCCCACCGAGCGAACGCTCCGTTTCACTTGGCCATCACGGATATGCAGATGCCGGAAATGGACGGTTTGGAGTTCATAGCAAAAATGCGGAAGAACGCGGCTTCGGCCCCCCTTCCAGTGATCTTGCTGAGCTCCAGCGTGCAACCGGAGGAAGCGCTCCAAGCGCGCGAATTGGCCATCGCAGCGTATCTGACTAAGCCGGTGCAGCCGACGGAATTGCTGGATGCGATCGTGGGCGCGGTTTCCGGCGCAAGTGCAGCTGCTAGCACTTCCGAGACGAGTCACACGCTACCGGAGGGCGGCCGGCAATTGACGATCCTGCTCGCCGAGGATAATGCCGTGAACCGCAAGCTCGCGACGGCACTGCTCGAAAAACACGGCCACTCTGTTTATTGCGCGGAAAACGGTCGCGAAGCCCTCTCTGTTCTCGAACGCGAACGGGCCGATGTAGTTCTTATGGACCTGCAGATGCCAGTGATGGACGGCTTTGAGGCGATCCGCGCGATTCGCGCGAAGGAGGCACACGACGGCGGACACCTCCCGATCGTGGCGCTCACGGCGCACGCGATGCAAGGGGATCGCGAGCGGTGCCTGGAAGCGGGCGCGGACGAATACGTCACGAAACCCGTTCGAACGGCGGAACTTCTCGCCGCTCTTGATCGCGCGGTGGGAACGGAAATTCAGTCCGCCGAAATGGCGCCGCAAGCGACGCAGCCATCAGCCGCCGCGAACCACGCCGGCGTGCTGGATCTGGCGGCCGCACTGGATCGCGTGGAAGGCGACCACGACCTCTTTGAGGAATTGGTTCGTCTCTTTGTGGAGGAATGTCCGGCGGCGATGAAAGAAATCCGTCAGGCGCATCGAAACGGCGACGGACATCGGCTCGATCGGCTGGCGCATACGATGAAAGGGTCGTCAGCAAGCCTGGGGGCGAATCGGGTATCGCAGGCGGCGCTAGTGTTGGAGCTGCGTGCGAGATCTGGAGCTTTGCAAAACGCCGTCGAGTTGATCGACTCCTTGCAAAAGGAGCTGGATCGCGCCTTGCCGGAGTTGGAAACGATCACGCGAAAGGTGGTCCAGTGATCGGGATTGCCGAGGGTCAGCGAAGGTGTTGCGATCGATGACCGACCGTATTCACTCTCTAAAACGAATCCTGATTGCCGAGGACGATCCCATCTCGCGCCGCATGCTTCAGGCATTTCTCTTGAAATGGGGATACCAGGTAGAGACCGCAGTGGATGGGGTTGAAGCGGCCACAAAGCTCGATGCTGCCGACGCACCCCAGCTGGCCGTGCTCGATTGGATGATGCCGGGACTGGAAGGTCCCGAGGTTTGCCATCGCGTGCGGCAAATTGCCAACCGGCCGTACACATACGTTCTGTTGCTCACCGCCCGCGGGCAGAAGGACGATCTGCTCCGCGGCCTCGAAGCGGGCGCGGACGATTACCTGACGAAGCCGTTCGATTCCCAGGAACTGCGCGCCAGGCTGCACGTGGGCGAACGCATTCTCGATCTGCAGAGAAACTTGATCCAGGCGCGTGAGGAACTGCGGTTTCGCGCCAGTCACGACGTGCTTACCAGCCTTGCAAATCGTGCGGCGGTCCTGGAAGCGGCCCAAAGAGAATCTTCGCGCCAGTCGCGCGATGGCTGTCCGTTCGGCGTCATCATCATTGATCTCGACCACTTCAAGAGCGTCAACGATACGTACGGACACCTCTGCGGAGACGCGGTGTTGCGCGAAGCCGCCCACAGGCTCTCCGATTCGGTTCGCGACTACGACACGGTAGGACGGTACGGAGGCGAGGAGTTCTTGGTAATCGCGCCGGCCACGGATGGTCTTGGAACCCTGGCGTTGGCCGAGAGAATTCGCCAAGCGATCGAGCAACCAGCCTTCCAGACTGCGGCGGGGCCGGTGCGCATCACCGCGAGTTGCGGCGTTGCGACCAGTAATTGCGAATGCCCGCTCAGCCCGGAAGAGTTGCTGCACGTTGCGGATGAAGCTCTGTATCGCGCGAAGAGCCGAGGCCGCAACTGCTCGGACTGGGTCGCTCCAGAGGAAACGGTTGCCGATGCGTCAGCACGGGTTTCCGGCGGTCTAACCGCGAAATCGTGACGTGTTTTATGCGACAGGGGCAATAAGCGCACCGATAAGGAAGCGCTGCAAGCGGATTTTTGAACCTCAAGGTTAATCCATTCTGGCCATACGCATCCGTATGGTGGTGCTGGAATTTTCATGTCAAATTTTGATGTAAACTCATTCGCCTCAAACTCAATTTGGTGTACAGTGATATCCGTATGTCGAGTGTGATCGCCTCATTGCATCTTCCGGAAAGGGCAAGTCCATGAGTTCCACGAAATCGGGATCAGTTGCCAATAGCGGTGCGCCTGCGGGGGGCCACCGAGACACTTTGACCATTATCGATAATCGCAACGGACGGCAATTCGAGATCCCTATTAAGAACGATACGATCCGGGCCATCGATCTGCGCCAAATCAAGATCAACGAAGCCGATTTCGGCATGCTGAGCTACGATCCCGCGTTCACCAATACCGCTTCTTGCGTTAGCAGAATCACTTTTATCGACGGTGACAAAGGCATCCTGCGATATCGCGGCTATTCCATCGAAGAATTGGCGGAGAAGAGCACGTACCTGGAGACGGCTTACCTGATTCTTCACGGCGAGCTTCCGAATGAAGGGCAGTTGAAGGATTGGGCTTACCACATCACCCACCACACTTTCATTCACGAGAGCATCAAGAAGTTCCTCGACGGTTTTCACTACGATGCTCATCCCATGGGCATGCTGATTTCGACGGTCGCGGCGCTCTCCACTTTTTATCCTGACGCGAAGGACATCTTCAATCCGGAGTCGCGCCGCAAGCAGACCTACCGATTGCTTGGCAAAATGCCCACGCTTGCGGCATTTGCGTATCGCCATAGCTTGGGCATGCCGTTCATCTATCCCGATAACGACCTAAGCTACAGCGGCAATTTTCTGAACATGCTGTTCCGCACCACCGAGTTGCAATATCGTCCGAATCCGACGTTGGAGCGAGCGCTGGATATTCTGTTCATACTGCATGCCGATCACGAGCAGAACTGTTCGTCCACCGCCATGCGCGGCGTGGGTAGTTCGCACGTGGATCCGTATTCCGCCACGGCTGCGGCCACCGCCGCACTGTATGGACCTCTGCACGGCGGCGCGAACGAACAAGTGTTGCGCATGCTGGTCGAGATCGGATCAGTGAACGACGTCGCGGCGTACATCAAGCACGTGAAAGCCGGCGAAAAACTACTGATGGGTTTCGGCCATCGTGTGTACAAGAACTACGATCCGCGCGCGCGCATCGTAAAACGCATCGCCTACGAAGTCTTCGACGTGCTGGGCCGCAATCCGCTGATCGATATCGCGCTGGAGTGCGAACGCATCGCTCTCGAAGACGATTATTTCGTCAGCCGGAGGCTCTACCCTAACGTCGACTTTTACACAGGGCTGATCTATCAGGCGATGGGCTTTCCGATGACGATGTTCCCGGTGCTTTTCGCCATTCCGCGCACCTCCGGTTGGGTGGCGCAGTGGCAAGAAATGCTTCTCGATCCGGAACAGAAAATTGCCCGTCCCCGGCAAGTCTATCTGGGGAGCGATTTGCGCAGCTATATTCCACTCGATCGCCGCGGGTAGCTTTTCGTCCAAGTTCTTAAAAACCTGTGAAGCCCCGCGTAAAGTCCGGACCTCCCGCCGACTACTCTCCGCAGTGGGATACATGCGCGGTCGCATAAGTAACCTTCGATCCGGAGGTTCTAAATAAGAGTTTTCCAACCTTCTCGACAACGCTGGCCGATCCACGCCCACATGCCATCCTGCTGTAATTGAAGTAAGTAACTCCGACGCTCTGAAGCCACCTATTTCTTTTTGTTCTCGATGGTGGAGTGGTCTTCCACGCAAACATGCCGATAAGCTCTTTGGAACCTTTCAACGACTTCACCGCTGAGAGGAGTTTAAGGGCACCGGCAACGGCCTGGCCACCGTACAAGGCATTGTCCGCCGGCAAATTTTAAGTCGTGTTCGGCAACTGGGGCTGCATCGGCTGCTCACCAACAGCAAGCCGCCAGTCGCCGCGTTCGCATCTGCGTAGGGGCTCTGCACATTATGTCAATCGCGCCCGATAGCAACAGCGGACTGCCCGACACGACACCTCTGCGCCTGCTCGTCGCCGAAGACGATGCGAACGACCTGGAACTCTGCCTCAGAGAACTCAGGAAGTCCGGCATTTGCATCGATCCGGAAACCGTCTCCACACGAGAGGACTTTGTGCGGAAGCTTAGCGAGGGGCGCTTCGACCTGGTGATTTCCGATTACCGCATGAAGGGCTGGACCGGGATGGACGCGCTGGCCACCGTGCGTGAAACGGCGCCGGACGTTCCTGTCATTTTGCTCACCGGCACTCTCGGAGACGAGTTGGCGGTCGAATGCCTCAAGCTGGGCGTCACCGACTACATTCTCAAGGAGAATCTCACTCGCCTGCCCTCGGCCATTCGGCGCGCGCGGGAGGAAACAGCGCTTCGCGCTGCCGAGGCCCAGGCGCTCGCTGCACTCCGCGAAAGCGAGGCGCGCTACCGGGGTCTGGTCACCAACGCCACGTACGGAATTTACTGGGTCACTGCGGAAGGCGACCTGCTCTTCGTAAACCCGGCTCTTGTCAACATGCTCGGGTACGATTACGAGCAGGACCTTCTGGCACTCAAGAACTCGCAAGCCCTCTACGTGGACCCGAACGTGTGCGATCGCGTGCATTCGGAATATTCCCGGCAAGGACGAGTGGACGCTATCGTGGAATGGCGCCGCAAAGACGAAAAGATCATCTCCGTGCGCCTGAACGGACGCCATGTGAAGGATCGCGACCGTAGCGACCCGTGCGTCGAAGTGATCGTGGAGGATGTCACCGAGCGCTTGCAGCTCGAAAAACAGCTCATCCAAGCCCAGAAATTCGAAGCCATCGGGCAACTGGCGGGCGGCATCGCACACGATTTCAACAACATGATCGGTGCAATCATCGGCTGGGCGGACTTGGGCGTGGAGGAAACGGATCCTGACTCTCGCGTGCGCCGCCGATTCGAAAAAGTGCGCCAGCAGGCTGACCGCGCCGCAGCCCTCACGAGACAGCTCCTGGCCTTCGCCCGCCGTCAAATCCTGGAGCCGCGAACGATCGACCTGAACCAGGTGACCGTCGATACGTTGAGCCTCCTCGAAAACGTGATCGGCAGCAACATCGAAATCAAGGCCACCCTGGCTCAGGATCTGGCCGTCGTTCGTGCCGATCCCGTCCAGATCGAGCAGGTGCTGATGAACTTGTGCATTAACGCGCGCGACGCCATGGCCAACGGCGGCTCGTTGATGGTCGAGACCGCCAACGTCTCTCTCGACCACGATTTCTGCGCGCTCCAACCTCAGGCGCACCCCGGCAACTACGCGATGCTTTCGGTCACTGACACGGGCACGGGCATGGATAACGCCACTCTGAATCGGATTTTTGAGCCGTTTTTCACGACGAAGGAGATTGGCAAAGGAACCGGGCTCGGCCTTGCCACTGTCTACGGCATCGTGAGCCAGCACGGCGGATTCATGCAGGTGCGCAGCGAATGCGGTGTTGGCAGCACGTTTCGCGCGTATTTCCCGGTGAGCGCCGACATTGCGGAGCCGAAACGCGCACCGGATTCGCAACCGTTGCAGCGCGGATCTGAAACGATCCTAGTGGCTGAAGACCATGACGGCTTGCGGCAAGTCGCCCAGGAAACTCTCACGGGACTCGGATATCAGGTGATTCTTGCTGTCGATGGCGAACAGGCTGTCCGGGAGTTTGCGGCTCATCGCGAAAGCATCAGACTAGCGTTGGTAGACATCATGCTGCCGAAACTCAGCGGCTCGGACGTTTCTGCCCTGATCCGCAAAGAAAATCCCGAGCTGCCGGTGATTCTGGCGACCGGCTATAGCCCTGATATAGCGCAGCTTGACCACGTCCGCGAGGCTGCAATGTCGATTTTGCACAAGCCTTACTCCCCGCGCGAGCTAGCTCAACGCGTGCGCGAGGTTCTCGACAGCCGCTCCGATCTGGTACTCCCGCTGGTCCCTGGCGGTAAGTCCGCCGGGGACTAACCGTGATATCGGCGAAGATGGACGATAAAAGTTGACACCCATATTCGGCGCATGCTAAACGTGGCTTATACGTGGCACCGGCCTAGAGCCGGTTTGCCGAGATGCCCAGGCGCGGAACACCAAAATTCCAACTGGGTGTCTGGCAACAAACCCCACCCACCCCGGGAGGTGGAAGCCTTTGGGCTTTTGCCTCCCGTATTTTTTTGCCCGCATGGTTCTCAATATCCAGCGCTCGCGATTCAGCCTAGGAGTTCTTCTTCAGCTCGGCGAGCACCAGCTTGGCAAGTTCTTTTAGTGTGTCAAAGACGCCTTGTCCGGTAACGGCAACAGCTTCAAGCGCAGGCTCGCCTTTCACGGACAACTGCTTCTGTAGCTCGCCTACGGATAGGATGTTGGGCAGGTCGCGCTTGTTCAGCTGCAGGACGTAGGGAATCGTCGTGAAGTCCAGATTATGGTCTTTCAGGTGCTCGCGCAGGTTTTCCAGCGTTTCGATGTTCGCGTCCAGCCGCTCTTCCTGCGAATCGGCCACGAACACCACGCCGTCCGCGCCCTTTAGAATCAGCCGCCGGCTGGCCTCATAGAACACTTGCCCGGGGACCGTATAGAGGTGGAAGCGCGTCTTGAAACCGCGAACCGTGCCCAGATCGAGCGGAAGAAAATCGAAGAAAAGCGTGCGGTCGGTTTCCGTCGCCAGGGAAACCATCTTGCCCTTTTGCGCCGTACCGGTGTGCTGGTAAATCCACTGCAAATTGGCTGTCTTCCCGCCGAGGCCAGGACCGTAATAGACAAGCTTGCAGTTGATTTCCCGTGCGGGGAAGTTGATAAATGGCACAATTTCCTCAGCGTTGAAGAAAGCTCATTACTTATAGCACAGCCCCCCTCCAGGAAAAACCGCGCCCTCCAGCCTCTGTTTCCAACTGACAATCATCGGCGTTAAAATCGACACTTTGCGTCAGTTGTCGCCTCTCGGGATGCTGATGGACAAAGTAATCGGGCCGGTTCGGCTGGATTGATCCTTATTGGTTCTGAGAGCAGTTCGATTCCCAGCTCTCGGCGACCTGCCTTGTCTCATGGTCACATCTGCAGTAGCGGGCGATTAACGGGCTTGCCGGACACCGGCTCAAGTGCTGCGGCCTTCGTGTAGCGCTGCTCGAGATAGTCGACCGAGCCGAAACGTGCGAACTAGGCGGAGGCTGGCGGGGGCTTAGTTGACGATCTTAGAACCCCGTTTAGCGACATTAGCCCAGCCCGTGACCTAGCGGGAGATACCCTATTTGCGAAGGGCCTCTTGAAAACTCATGAGATCAATTCCCCCGACGGATCGTAAGCATCCTACGCAGGCCTCCCTAATTTCTTTGAACGGCTCAGCTGGGACGTTGCAGACTCGGGCGGCCAAAATCACGAGGAATGAAAGAGCCCCTGCCAGTTCGTTCAATACCACCAACAGTCCGGCTTCTTGCACTAAAATACCGCCCGTCGTTGACCGTCCCGCGTGGTTAAAGTTCTGTGGGCGCAATCCCGGAACGGCATGCGTGCTTATCTCGCAAAGTGTTGCATAACGGGAAGCTGATATTGGGGGCGTTTTGCCGAGAGTCTCGATTCGTCGGCGAATGTTGCCTGGCGAAAGCTTGTCGAGCCGGTAGGCGCGGTCAGATTTCGTCCATTCATCAATAGCTTCCGGCGCAGCGACAAACAATGAAAAGAGGTTCGCAATCTCAGCGAGACTCCTGACGACAATGAGTGCCTCATCGTAGAAACCCATCCGGGCCAGCCGCAGTGCAGCACGTGCGAAACCACTAGCACGAGCTACGAGATACGGCATCCGGTGCGCATCTTCAGTGTTTCCAGGGCAGCCGTACGCACATGTCCCGATTAGTTCCGCATGCAAGACGAGCTGCCCAAGATATTCATAGCAAAGCGGAGCCTTTTTCCCCATCTTGGGTAACAGCTTCATAGTGCGCTTGTCACATTTGTCCTCGCGCTTACTGACTCCCTTAAGTATCGCTGCGCCACTAATCCGCCGTTTCACGGACAGAGCCTACAACCTGCTTCAAGCCCTGTCCACGGTGAACGCAAGAACACACGCAGTGCTCGCCTCCAATGGGCACTACTACCAGGCTCCGTCGAAGAATACGCTGCAAAAATCAGGACTGAAAAAAGGCCGCGGACGAAAACCTCGATTTGGGCGGGAGGAATAGGAAGCACACTACAGCGATAAGCCGAAGCCTGCAAAGCGGGTAAAGGCTGGTGGGCCTGGGTGGACTTGAACCACCGACCTCACCCTTATCAGGGGTGCGCTCTAGCCAGCTGAGCTACAGGCCCAACGTGCGCACATTTTAGCATCGGCGTGCGCATGTGCCTAGCCACTACGCTCGGGATTTTAGTGGCCATGTGAGTGCGCGCTAGGCTTCGCATGAACTCCCTCTTTCTCTGGCCTACGAATAGCCGTGTCGCACGCTCAAAATCGAGAAATAGAATCTCGCTTCAGAAGTGCCGCTCTCGGTCGGGCTGCGGCTTCGTGGCGGGGGTTTGTACGCTACCGGAGATTCGATCGCTCTGAGAGTTTTGTGAAGCTTCACAGAGCCGTTCTAGGAAGCCGCCCGGTCTCGGGCGGGCAGAATTTTTCCCGGTCACACAGGGCGTCCCGATTTCGCGGCACTCCAATCTGAGGCTGCGGGGGAAGCCGTTACCCGAAATTCTGGCGCGGCAAACGCGCCGAAAGAATTTCCGCACGTCGGGTGCTGAATTTTGGGCGAAGCATGGCAAAATATCTGTTCCGGCGTGTGGTGACGTAAGTCACAGACGAAAGCTCCTTCCCACATTAACGTAGGGAAACTTTGTCGGGCACAAGTTCGCGTCAGGCACGCGGCAGCGAACCGCTGCGTGCAGTTGTCTCTGGAGGTGAGTAGGTGCGGAAGATCGGTCTCGGTAGTTGGGTTCGGCGCGCATGGCCGGCGGGATTGCTTGTGCTTTGCTCCGCGACCGCGTCTTTCGCCGCCGCCAACACCGCTCCGCTGAGCCCCACCAACATTTTCGCGCCCGATTCCACGCCGGCGCAGTCCATCTTTAAAATCTCCGGGTTCGTGCTGGAGATTACCGGCGCGATTTTCGTGGTGGTCTTCAGTTTGCTCGCTTACGCGGTTATCAAGTTTCGCGAGCGGAAGGACGACGACGGCTTCGAGCCGCCGCAAGTCTACGGCAGCAACCAAATGGAGCTGGCCTGGACGGTGCTCCCGGTGCTGATTGTAGTGGTGTTGTTTTTGAGCACCGCGCAAGTGATCCATCGCGTGCAGGACGCGCGCGCGCCCGCCGACGCGCTTCGGGTCACCGTCGTTGGCCATCAATTTTGGTGGGCATACGAATATCCGCAATACAAATTTTCCACTGCCAACGAACTGCATGTGCCGGTGAGTACCGCAGCGGATCACCGCCCAACTTTCCTGAAATTGCTTTCCGCCGATGTGGACCACAGTTTCTGGGTTCCGCGCCTCGCTGGCAAAACCGATTTGATTCCCAATCACCCGAATACCACCTGGATCGATCCACACCAGCCGGGAATTTACCTCGGTCAGTGCGCGGAATTCTGCGGCACGGGTCATGCCAACATGCTTTTGCGCGTCTACGTCCAAACACCCGAGGATTTTCGGCGCTGGGTACACCGGCAGCAGCAGCCGGCCGTCAACGACCCCTCGGTTGCGGTTGGCCGCGCGCTTTTCGTGTCCAAGGCGTGCTTCGCGTGCCACACGATTCGCGGGACGATTGCTGCCGGCAAAGTAGGCCCCGACCTCACGCACCTGATGAGCCGCGATACGATCGCCTCCGGCATTTTGCCGAACACGCCCGAAAATTTGCGCAGGTGGATTCAAAACCCGCCAGCCGTCAAGCCCGGCGCGCTGATGCCCAAGGTCAATATGACGCCCCAGCAGCTGGATCAGGTTACCGCTTATCTGGAGACGCTGAAGTAACGCGCATGGACCGCCTCGCATGTGGCGCGCAGTTGAGAAATGGGAAGACCGGAAAGGATTTCTAGCAGTTAGAGGTCGAACAAGATGGCAACCGACTCGATAACCCTGCCTCTGCCAAAAACCCAATCGCGGGCCGTGGTGCTCGATTGGCTTTGCACCGTGGATCACAAGAAAATCGGCATCATGTACATCGTCTTCGCGCTGATTTTCCTGGCGATCATGGGTTCCGAGGCCATCCTGATGCGCATTCAGCTGGCGCGCCCGGAATCCACATTCCTCTCGGCACAGGCCTTCAACCGCCTGTTCACCATGCACGGCACCACGGGAATTTTCTTCGTGGCCATGCCGATGCTGTTCGGCTTCGGAAACTATCTGGTGCCACTGATGATTGGGGCGCGGGACATGGCCTTTCCGCGGCTCAATGCCTTCAGCTTCTGGATGACGGCGTTCGGAGGAATCTTCCTCTATGCCAGCTTTTTCTCGGGAGGCTCTCTTCTGCAGGGAGGCAGCGCGCCGGCAGTAGGTTGGTTCGCCTACGCGCCACTCACTTCGCCAGCATTCTCACCCGGGCACGGCACGGATTTCTGGACGCTAGCGCTGCTGGTGGCCGGCGTCGGCAGCATCGGCGCCGGCGTGAATTTCGTCGCCACCATTCTGTGCATGCGTTGCCCGGGCATGGCGCTCGGCAAAATGCCGCTCTTCGCGTGGATGAATCTGGTTACGGCCTGCATGGTGCTGGTGGCCATCAGTCCTCTTACCGCGGCGCAACTAATGTTGATAGTCGATCGCTTCCTCGGCGGACACTTCTTCGATCCCGCGGCTGGCGGCCAACCGATCATGTGGATGCATTTCTTTTGGATTTTCGGTCATCCGGAAGTGTATATCCTGATTATTCCGCCCTTTGGTTTTGTTTCCGAGATTCTACCGGTTTTTTCGCGCAAGGCGATTTTCGGCTACCCTGCGATGGTGGCGGCCACCACCGGAATTGGCTTCATCAGCCTGGGCGTTTGGGCGCACCACATGTTTACCGTGGGCATGCCTTCTTATGGCAACGCCTTCTTCGTGATCACCACTATGGTCGTGGCCGTACCGACCGGCATAAAAATTTTCAATTGGCTCGCGACCTTGTGGGGAGGAAAGCTTCGGTTCGCTACTCCGATGCTTTTCTGCATCGGGTTTCTCTTTCAATTTCTGATCGGCGGCCTAACCGGTATCATGCTGGCAACCGCTCCATTCGATTGGCAGCTGCACAATTCTTATTTCGTGGTCGCGCATTTTCACTACATCATTGTGGGCGGCATTCTGTTCGCGATTTTCGGCGCGTTCTACTACTGGTACCCGAAAATGACCGGCCGCATGCTCAGCGAAAAGCTAGGGAAATGGCATTTCTGGATCATGGTGATCGGGTTCCACCTGACGTTCGACTTCATGCACATCCCCGGTCTGCTCGGCATGCCTCGGCGCATCTACACGTACCAAGCCGGGCGCGGCTGGGGCGTCTGGAATATGATTTCGTCCATTGGCGTGATCTTTCAGGCGGTGGCAATTTTGATCTTCGTCTACAACCTGGTTCATTCCTATTACAGAGGTGCCATCGCGGGAAACGATCCGTGGGATGCTTGGACGCTCGAATGGGCTACCAGCTCGCCTCCGCCGGACTATAATTTCAGTTCTGTCCCAGCAGTGCGCAGCCGGCGGCCGCTGTGGGACATCAAGCATCCGGAAGATCCGGATTGGGAGTACGAATGATTTCGGGAGGTAAGCACGTGCAAGCAATGCCAAACGCGACAACGCGAATGAATCACAGCAGAGCCGGACGATGAGCGCAACTTCCGTAAACGTAGCGGCGGAAGCTGTCAAGTCGCATCCGCTCTCGCGCGGGCGCGTGGGCATGTGGTGCCTGATCGTCGCGGAGTCGGCAATTTTCCTGATCTTCATTACCGCGTACCTTTTCTACATGGGCAAAAGCGTCGATGGGCCCTCGCCGAAGCAAATTCTCACCGTCCCGGTGATCACCACGATCTGCCTGCTTTCCAGCAGTTTCACCATGCACTGGGCCACCGGCGCGTTGCGGCGAGGCAAGCAACTGCTTTTCCGCTTGTTCTGGTTCATTACGTTGTCCCTCGGAGCGATTTTCCTGATCGGCACGCTGCGCGAATGGCACCGCTTCATTTACAAGGAAAATTTCACGATTAGCACGAACCTTTTCGGCACCACGTATTACTCGCTGGTTGGCCTGCACGCTACGCACGTGGCCGTCGGGCTGATCGCGCTCGGCACCGTGATGGTTCTGGCGCTTTTCGGCAAGGTGAAGCAGGAGCATCACGAGCGCTGCGAGATCCTGGCCATGTACTGGCACTTTGTGGACGCCGTCTGGGTGGTGGTATTCACCATCGTTTACGGTCTGGGGCGATGAAGGTGAACTCGGATAACCGCCGGGCGCGCGCGCGCGTGGATATGGGCCGCGTCCCGAGGACAATATGAACTCGCATTCCGAATTTGCGCCGTCTGGTAACTCGCCGGACTACGTGCGTCTGCCGTCGCCCACGCCCTGGCCGGTGCTGCTGGCTGTCGGCGTCACGCTGATTGCCGGTGGACTAATTTCGAGCAAAAACGTGGCTATTGCCGGCGCGGTGCTTGCCATCGCCGCCTGCGTGGGATGGTTCCGGCAGGTTCTTCCGCACGAACGCCACAGTTCGGTAGCCGTGGTGCCGCACGACATCGTGATCGCCAGCTCGCGCCGGAAAGTAGCGCGCATGGAAGCGCCGCTGGGGCCCACTCGCGCGCGCCTTCCGCTGGAAATTTATCCGGTGTCGGCTGGAATTAAGGGCGGGCTCGCTGGCGGCGTGGCCATGGCCCTGATGGCCATGTTCTATGGCATCGTGAGCCATCGCAGCATTTGGTATCCGATCAACTTGCTCGGCGCCGTGGTGTACGCACACATCGAAGTGGGCGCGAAGGAAATGGAAGCGTTCCATCTCGATCTGCTGCTCGTCGCGATCGCGCTGCACGTCACCACCTGCGTGCTGGTGGGTTTGCTCTACGGCACGCTTTTGCCCATGCTACCGCGCCGCCCGATTCTGCTGGGCGGGCTTTTTGCGCCGCTGGTCTGGACCGGCCTGCTGCATAGCATCCTGAATATCGTCGATCCGGTGCTTAACCAGCATATCGATTGGCTATGGTTTCTTGCCTCGCAGGTCGCGTTCGGACTGGTTGCCGGAATGGTCGTTTTGCGGCAGGTGCGAGTGCCCACGTGGCAGTACCCGTTTTCGGTGCGCGCAGGCGTGGAATCGCCTGGCATGATGGGCGAGGAAAAGCCGCACGCCTGAGCTTTTTGAGCTTGCCAGTTGTTAGGCGCAACCGCTCGCTGGCATTCCATTCCACGCATTTCTAGAAACAGATGATGCTGTCTCCGCAACAAGCCGTTCTCGCATCGTGGTCGTTTCCCCCGTGGGTCACGGCGCTCGATCTGCTCTCCGCGCTGTTGTACCTGCGCGGGTGGCTTGCGCTTCGGCGCGTGATTCCCATCCGCTTTCCCACGTGGCGGCTGCTTTCGTTTCTGGGAGGAATCGTCTCCCTGCAAGTCGCGCTCGCTTCACCAATCGACGCGTTCGATGCCTTTTCGCTTACCGATCACATGACGCAGCACATGATCCTCATGATGATCGTGCCGCCGCTGGTTCTGCTCGGTAATCCCGCGATTCCTCTGCTGCGCGGTTTGCCGCGCCCGGTGGCTCGCAAAGTCGTTGGGCCGTTTCTTCGCTGGCCGCCCATAGTTCGGCTCGGCGAGACCATCTTTCACCCTGCGTTTTGCTGGGTCGCATTCTCCGTCTCGTTAGCCGCTTGGCATCTGCCCGGTCCGTACGATTTGGCGTTACGTTCCGATGGCTGGCACGAAATCGAGCACGCCTCGTTCCTCTTCACCTCGCTTCTGTTTTGGTGGCCGGTTGTGCAGCCGTGGCCCAGCCGCGCACACTGGCCGCGCTGGACCGTCCCCATCTATTTGCTGCTTGCCGACTTCCTGAACAGCGTGATCTCCGCTTTCCTGGTGTTCTCTGGAAGCGTGCTGTATCCGGCCTACCTGACGATCCCGCGTATCATCTCGATATCTGCCGTCAGCGACCAGGTTCTGGCCGGAGTGGTGATGTGGTTCGTCGGTTCGTTCGCATTCCTGATTCCGGCGGTGGTGCTGATGGCGAAGCTGCTTTCTCCGCAGCGCTACCAGTCCGCGCCAGCCCGCCGCGATTCGCGCCTGTCCGAATCGCGCTTCCGCCGCGTGGTTCTTCCCGCGCTCACGTTGATTCTTCCTCTAGCGGCTCTTGTCTATGGCTATCTCGCCCCCAGCGCGATCGATATGGATGGCGACGTGGTTCGCATGCAGGCGGCCACAGGCCCGTATCGCATCAGCGTATTTACCGCGCCTGATCCTCTGCCCGCCGGACCGTGCGATGTGTCAGTACTGGTGCAGAACCGAGATTCCGGCGAAGCGGTTCTGGACGCGCCTGTGGGCCTCGCGATTGAGCGACCGGACTCCGCCAACGATCCTCCCGCCCTGATTCCCGCGACCAGCGAGGCTTCCAGCATCAAGCTGCTCGAAGCTGGCACCGTGGATTTGCCGCATCGTGGCCAGTGGAATCTGCGCGTGACGGTTCGCAGCGGAAGCAGCGAAAGCGTCGTGCAGGGCACGCTGAACGCCACCGCGCAGGACTGACCCTGCAAGGCGCCGCGAGCGGCCCGCACCCGGTAATTCTTGCCGCGTTCGCCATCGGACCGAGCGAACTGTTTTGCCTGGTTTTGGCCCTGCCGCGTTGTGGTTCGCGCTCAAAACCTCCCGCCTATGGCCAAGCCGAGCGGAATGAATGGCTTCCGCTGGCGCCGGGCTTGCGGCGGCACTGGCATCTGATTTGCATCGTGTTTGACGAAAGCGAGCCGCGCGGCGGAGCTTCAAACCGTGAGGTGACAAATGTCGTTGACCGGAATTCTAGCGGGCGGCCTTTTGAACTTTTTGGGCGCGGGGTCGAGCCAAAGCAGCAGCGCAACCAATCAGGGCGGCAGTTCGGCGGCTCAAACCGAGTTCCAGCAGCTCGGCCAGGACTTGCAGTCTGGAAATTTGTCCGCCGCACGCCAGAATTTCTCCACCATCGAACAGGGCGTCCGCCAGCGCACCGCGCAGATTCTTCATCACCACCATCACTTTTCGGCGGCTGGCGCGCAGTCCGGTTCAGACTCGCTGTCCCAGGAATTCAGCACCCTCACGCAAGCACTCCAATCGGGAAACCTTTCCGCCGCGCAAACGGCCTTCTCCGCGTTGCAGCAAAGCCTCGATCAACCCTATTCGTCGCTCGACTCCGCCGCAGGCGCGGGAGCGACCCAACCCGCATCGAGTTCCGTGAGTTTCATGGTCTGATTTTTGCGCCGGATCCGCCGAAAGCGAGGCGCGACTAGCGAACCCTCAGTCCGGAAGCGCTGCGTCTCCGGCGCGAATCCCTCGCTCCTCGACCGGCCAAAATTCTGGACACTCAATCTGAAGCATGCTAAATCCATACCCTTGATTGAGTGTGACTGACCGAAGCACAACTGAACACATCGTGCGGATTTGCAGGCGCTAGCCTATTGCGAGCGGGACATTCTCCGCGCGCCAACTAGCCCGCCATGCCAAGCCGCATCAGGAGGCTTTGCCGTGAAGCAGAGTAAGCAACTTCGTACATCTTTTTTGCGCCCTGCCGCAATCTGCGCAGCCGCGTGTGCGCTGATATTCGGAGCGGCGCTCGTTGCTCGCGCGCAAAGGCAGGCACCGGCGATGCCGTCGTTCGTCACCATGAGCAAGGGCCACGTTCTCGGCATCGGCTTCGTGGATCGCATGGTTTCCAACCTCGATAATTCCGTAAAGTTCTACAAGCTTCTCGGCTTTACCGAAGTTCCCGGCGTGAATCCCGCGTGGCACGTCGATAAAGTGTTCAACCGGATCTATGGCATCAAGGGTGTGGAATCGCGCATGGCGAAGCTACAAATCGACAGCAATCTTGGAAAGCACACGCCGTTCACCCTGTATCTTCGGGAATTCCGTGGCATTCCCCGGCGCGACGCTGCGCGAGGCAAGCCCTGGTATCCTGCGCAGACTCATATTGACCTCACCGTTCCCGATGCGGACGCGCTTTGGGCCACCCTCAAGGCCAATCACATGCTGTGGTCCGAAACGTGGGGCGGGAAGTTGATCGCCGCGCCGGGACGAACCAAGGGCACGATCGCGTACATCACCGATCCTGACGGTCTGGACGTGGAAATCGCCGGAGCGAGTCCGGCAGTTCCGGCCATGGGAGGACGTCCGGCTCGTCCCGCCGGTGTGCCGGGCTTCAACCACGTTGGTCTCGTGATCGTCAATCTGGACAAAGCCGAAGGATATTACGGCGCGCTGCTCGGAGCGCAGGTGCCGCCGGTCGGCAACTGGATCGCCGGCGATTTTCTCGATTCCGCCGTTGGCGCTCACGGCAACGTAATGCGCATCATCAACACGATGATGCCGCTGGCCAACGATCGCCACACGCTGATGCGCTTTGAAATGGTACAGTACGAAAATCGCAGCCGTCCCGTGCAGCCTTACAAGATCACCGATATCGGAGTGGGCTGCGTGGGTTTCGAAGTGTCCGACATCAACGATTTCGTCGTGCGCGTGAAGGGCGCAGGGATTCAAATGGTTTCGGACGGCATCGTCACCATGTCCACCGGCTACCGCGTCGCTTTGTTCCGCGATCCCGACGTCGGGATGTTCACGGAGTTCTACCAGCCGCCTGCGAAGCACTAGGTCGCAGGCCGGCGCCGTTCGGAATTTGGGCGCTAGCGTTGTGATCGAACACGTACTCCCCAAAGCCAACGTCGCGCCAGTAATGCGGCGCTATTTTGATTTGCAAATCCTCGCGCCGCGCGCACATGCATCTTCCTGTTCCCGCCCTGCATCTTCCATAAAGGAGGGCGCTTACATGCTTAAAAGAAACCTAGTCCGCGCCAATGTGCTCGTTCTCTCGGCACTTGTGCTGGTCGCGCTCCCAGCGTTTGCTCGCGGGCAGAACGGCTCTTCCGACGGTTCCGTCACCACCGTAGTTACCGCGCTCGGTCCCAATTACACCGCGCCTCCGAAGATCACCAGCGATGACGTCAGTGTTTACGCCGCGAAAACGAAACTCAAGGTCACCGAATGGGAGCGCGCTACCGCCGAGCACAGCAAGCTGCAACTCGCGATCCTGATTGACGACGCCGTAAGCCCGACTGCGATCGGATTGCAGTTCAAGGACCTGAAACATTTCATCGAGCAGCAACCTGCCGATACCGAAGTGGGCATCTTTTACGCTCAGTACGGCACGTTCACCACCGCCGCGAAATTCAGCACCGATCACGCAGAGGTCGCCAAAAAATTGCGCCTGCCGCTCGGGCGCCGCTCTGGCGCATCGCCGAGCATTTACGATTCTCTGAGCGATCTAGCGAAGAAGTGGCCCGGAAACGCGAAGGCGCCGCGCCGCGAAGTTTTGGTGCTCGCGAGCGGCATGGATTTGCTCGAACCGGGCGTCCAAGATCCCTACTTCGATTCAGCCGTTACGAACGTTCAGAAATCCGGCGTAATCGTAAACAGCATTTACGTCGGCCCGCTTCGCCTGGGCCTCAGCTTTTTCGGCATGATCGCGCAGGGCAATCTGGGCCAGATAACCAGCGAAAGTGGAGGAGATGCATTCTTTCAAGGAGTCTCAACGCCTGTGTCGTTCACCCCATTCTTGCAGCAGTTGGACACGATGCTGCGCAACCAGTATCTGATCACGTTCGAAGCGCCCAGCAGCGCCCATCACGGCCGCCTGCTCCCGATCAATATCCGCGTGGAGCAGAACGACGTAAAGCTGCTTTATCCGCGCAAGGTGCTCGTTCCCGGCAAGTAGCCCTCTGGGGGCAAGTAGCTTTTGGGGCGCGGCTATTCGTGCCGAGACCACGCCCTTCGCGTTCAGCATCGGCGCCGCTTTCAAGTCTGGATCGACGGTACCAGCCGCTAAATTGGCGGGCGTCGCGGACTCATGCTCGTCCTCCCGCGGCAAACTCCCGCTCCCAATTCGCCTATTCGCCCTCGCCATGCAAAAGCAAAGGTTGTAGCGAGCTTCGCAACCGGACAGCCAGCCGCTTTTCGCTCAGTCACGGTTCACATACAAGATTCCTCCATCTGCACACTCACGCGCGCGTACAATGCGGGCGGAATGAGGCGTGTTCTCGATGTATCGGGGGGATGAGCTTATGTGCGGGGCAATGCGAATGACGGAAGCGCGTAGCGACCGAACTTATTTTTGCGCGAGCACGCACCGGTCAGGCGCGTGGATCGGCGCATTGACGATCGCGTGCGTGGCGGCGCTGCTTTTCCCGGCGGTTGCGCAAGCGCAAAAGAAGACTACAGCGGACGCGTTCACCGTCGAGCGCCCCACGCTCGTCTCGCTCGGCTTCGAGTGGCGCATTTCAGGTGATTCCAACCGCAACGCCCGCGTGGACGTCAGCTTCCGTAAGAAGGGCGAAGATACGTGGCGCAAGGGACTGCCGCTATTGCGCCTGGATGGCGAGCGGGTGACTGGCGGAATCCCGCGCGGTGGCACGCGCCATTACTTCAGCTACGTCGCGCCCAACATGTTCGCTGGCAGCTTACTCAACCTACAACCGGGCGCGAACTACGAATGCCGCTTTGTGCTTTCCGATCCCGATGGCGTCAAAGGCCGCGCCGAACGCACCGTCACCGTGCGTACGCGCAAGGAACCCGAGCCGGCGGCAGGCGGCCACGTCTATAACGTCTATCCTTTCGGCTACAAAGGACCCAAGCAGCAGCCCGCATTCACCGGATTGCTCGCGGCGTATTACATGGGCAGCGACGAATCCGATCATTCGTACGTGATGCCTGCGCGCGTGCAGCCCGGAGACGTCATTCTCGTCCACGCCGGCTTGTATAAAGACAGCCGCTTCAATTACGGCGGCTTCGATCGCAATATTCCCGCGCTCGGCACGCCTTTCGACGGCACCTACTACCTCACCGCCAGCGGCACGCCCGATAAGCCCATCGTGATCAAAGGCGCGGGCGATGGCGAAGTGATTTTCGATGGTGATGGCAATCAGGTGCTCTTCAATTTGATGGCCGCGAACTACAACTATTTCGAAGGCATCACCGTGCGCAATACCAACGTCGCGTTTCTGCTGGGGATCGAGGATATCGCCGGCTCCAGCGGATTCACCCTAAAGCATTCGCGCCTTTACGATATCGGACGCGGCGTGGAGGACAACTGGTCCGGCTCGAAAGATTTCTACATTGCCGACAACGTTTTCATCGGGCGCCACAATCCCCAAAAGCTGCAAAGCTGGTGGCGTCCGGACGTATGGGCGAAATTTCCCGGCTATCCGGCGCTGATCACTTCCGAGTACGCCATCAAGATTTACGGCCAGGGCCACGTGGTCGCCTACAACTACGTCGCGAATTGGCACGATGGCATCGACATTGCCACTTACGGCGATCCCGACGGCACTCCCAACGAAAACCCCGATCGCGTGCCCGTCGCAATCGATTTCTACAACAACGACCTCTACAACATGGCCGATAACTGCATCGAGGCGGACGGAGGCGCGCACAACATCCGCGTCTTTCGCAATCGCTGTTTCAATTCCGCGGGAGGAGCGCTCAGCGCGCAGCCCATTTTCGGCGGTCCGCTCTACTTCTATCAAAACGTGGTGTACAACACGACCACCGGCGGTCCGTTAAAGCTGATCGACACTCCCGCCGGAGTGCTGATTTATCAAAACACGTTCGTCGGTGAAGGCCGCCTCTTTGGCCCCGCGTCGAACATGCATTTCCTGAACAATCTAATTTTGGGCGACGGCTGGGCCGATCCGATTTTCAACCTGCGCACGTTCACCAACTACTCTTCATCCGATTACAATGGTTATCGCCCCAATCCCGGTGTGGCTGATGCCTTCGAGTGGGACTCGCCGCCGTTCAGCGTCACCGCTGATTACTCCGGCAAGCTCGTCACCCGCCATTTCAAAACTCTGCGCGAATATCAGCAGGCCACCGGACAGGAACGGCACAGCGTCCTCGTCGATTACGACGTGTTCGAAAAAGTGCCTGTGCCGGACAAATCCGATCCGCAGCGCCTCTACAACCCCGAGGATTTCGATTTCCGCCTGCGCTCCGGTTCGGTGGCCGTCGATGCCGGTATCGTGCTGCCCACCATCAACGACGATTTCTCCGGCCGCGCTCCCGATCTCGGCGCCTACGAACTCGACCGCCCGCTTCCGCACTACGGTCCGCGCACCCAGCCGCCCGGCGCTCCGGGTCCGGGCGCGCCGCGCTCGGAAACCGGCCCTCCTCAAAAGTGAGACGGAGCCATACCGGCCCGCGAAAGAAAAAACGGGAGTGACAGCCGATGAGAACGCCAAAAGCTGGCGTTACGCCTTTATCCAGCGGGTCGCGCGCGGATAGACGCGCCGCGCGTTGGCTGCATAAATCCGGTCTTTGTCGTTGCTGCTGAGCTTCGAATCATCCACGTAGCGGCGCGTATTGTCGTAATGGTCCTGGGTCTGGTCGTTGATGACGCCAGGGAACGCACCATCGCACTCCGAGCCGAACAGGATGTTCTCGATCGGCACAGCGTCGAAAAGCATCTGCATGTTCAGATCGTTGTACACGCAGGTATCGACGAAAACATTGCCGTTGCCGAGAATCTCGTCCGGACTAGCCCATTTGTTGTGCTTCGCGATCGCTCTCCAGCGTCCGACCTGGCAAGGCAACGCGCCGCCGCCATGCGGGATCAGAAAGCGCAGACGTGGGAAGTTCTGGAACAGATCCTTCGCCATCATCAGCTGCACGAATCCCGTTATGTCCGCGACTAGATATTGAACGGCGGTATGCGGGAAGTTCTTATTAATGGACTCGCTGCCATGCAGCACCAGCGGCACATCCAAGCTCTGCGCCGTTTCAAACACCGGATAATTATGTTTGCCGGTGAAGGGTTGGTTTTGCCAGCGCCCTCCCGTGCCGTCGGGATCGAAATTGAATGCGACGAATCCCTCATTGGTCCAGCGCTCGATCTGTTTTGCGATTTTCTCGGATGGGCACGACGGATGTTGACCGAGCATGCCGACCGGCACGAAGCGCCCGGGCGTCAGTTGGCAGGCGCGAGATATAAGTCCGTTGTTGAGGTCGGCCCACAGAGCATTCTGCTCCACGGTGCCTTCATGCGTGGCCATCGCCTTTGCGCGCGGTGAAGCAAACGCGGCATCGATGCCGCGGGTTTCCATCAAGCTGACCACTTGCTCCAGGCTTTTTTTAACATCGGCATCCGGGATGTTGGGAAGAGCCTCGGGATTCTTTCCGTCAAGCTGCGCTTTGCGGAATCCCTCCACATCTGGATGTTTTGCGAGACGAACGAAATGTTGGTGAGAGTCGATAATCATGCTCGTGGCTAGTTAAAACCTCCCTCCGGGAATAAGTGCGTGTGGCCGAGCTGGAAAAAGCGAGCTGCGGAACAGCCTGCAAAAATTCCGCAGCAGTCCGGTCCACTTCTCGCACTTCGCGAAAAAATGCGGGGCCGGCCCGATTGAGCCAGACTCCAAATGGATTGTCAAGCCGCCGCAGCCCGTGAGGAACCCTGTCACTTCGTGTACTCCGGAGGCGAAGCTGCACTTCGTCAGCCCGACGCAGTTGGAGGAGATCGCCGCTCGGCGCAGAGGGAGAATCCGGGCGGCGGGAGCTGAGCCGGCGAGAAAGCCGCTTTGCTAGGTTCGATTGATTCCAACCACCGCGGACGGCGGTCGTACAGGGATATCCGAGGCAGTGCGAGGAGCAACCCGCCGGATGCAAATGCGAAAGAGACCAGGTCCGCGCTGGTTGTATTCCCAGGTGACCTGTCCTGGTCGCAGATCCTCGATTTGCCTGCTTAATGGCACTGGATCGTGATCGTTGATGAGCACGAAGGCATCGCCAACCGTGAGGGCATCCAGCTTTGCAAAAACCAGCGGATGCCGTTCGGGTCGTGGAACTTCGCGCAGGTCGAGTTCTTCGATATTCTTGTGCGAAACATTTGCCCCGCCGGTGGCCAGGACGAGAAGGGCCGAATCCTCGTGCGCTTCCAATCGATGCGGCGCGCCTGCCTCCACACTCAGAACCTCGCCCGGGCGCAGCTCGCAAGGGTTGGACTTCACGTAAAACGTAATATGACCGAGGATGGAATGGACGGTGAGCGTCCCTGGGTTCGAGTGCTCTGGCATGGATTGCCCTGCGCGCATACCGAGCAGCACCATTCGGTATCCAGGTTCGTTGATGAGTATCTTCGGGCGAACCGTTTTGTCGCCGTATTCGATTAGCTCTCTGAGATTAAACTTTTGCATTGCGGGCATCTCTCCTCCACCGGTCCGAGACTTGTATCTCCAGGAGCAATCTACTCTCGGTGCGAATCTGCATTCTGTGACTTAAGTCATAAGGCCATATTGTTTGAATCGTGGGTGGTGGCAAAGGAAGCATTCATAGTCCCGTACCAGAGCTGCAGGGAAGGGGCAATCGCGTCGCTTCCGCCGGATTTCCAGGCCGGGCCAAAAAGTCGCCATCGTCTTGCCAGTCTCCGCCCGGGATTTGCTTCGCGGGTCGATTGACCTTTTGCGAATTTCGCGTAACACGTTATACTAGCACCGCACTTTTCCAGCCAGGCAGCGCGTAACGGGTGCCTGCCGGCTTGGCCTGAACGATTGATACAAGGCCTGCCCGTGCCGATGTTGTGACTAAGGGCGATTGATGGCTCGATTTATTTTGGGCCGAAAAGCAGTTTCCAAGAGACAAACCCGTCCTGCACTCCGCGAGCGAGCGTTTCAGCGGACCGCTGGGCCTGTTTGTCTCCCGTTGAAGATTGGCGAAATGATTTGGCGAACGCCGCATAGGCGCGCGCCGGGAGAAAATTGAAATGTCTCGCGTAAAACGAGGTACCAAGCGTCGCGCCAAGCGCAAAAAGCTCTTAAAGCACGCCAAAGGATTTTTCCTTACCAAGAGCAAGCTCTACCGGTCGGCAAAAGAGGCGGTCAATCGCTCGCTGCGCTATAGCTATCGCGACCGCCGCACCCGCAAACGCGATTTCCGCACACTGTGGATTCAGCGCATCGGCGCGGCCGCGCGCAATAATGGCCTCAGCTATAGCCAGCTGATCCACGGCCTCAAAGTCGGCGGCATCGACATCGACCGCAAAATTCTGGCGGACATGGCCGTTGCAGATGCCGAGGGCTTCGCCGCGCTGGCCGCTTCGGCCAAGCAGCACTTGGTGGCAGCTCCGAAGCAGCCCGCCGCTTAGCACGATTTCGGGCCGAGCGATCTCTAGTGCGCCCAGCGGCGCGGTTGTCATTCCGAGGAGCGGAGCGACGAGGAATCTGCTTTGGGTCTTTCGTGCGCCGCACTCTTCGCATTTTCTAGCGAAGAGTGCGGATTTTGCCACGCCGGCTCATATGGTTAGAACATCTCGGCGTTCGCAATTGCGCGTACGGCTTTTAGCGCCAGCCTTCAGGTCGGCGGCCCTTCTTCACGATGAGCATTGACGCCACAACCGAAACCCTCGCAAAACTCGGCGACACCACTCCCGAGCACGTGGCTGCGCGCTTCGCCGAAGTTCGCCAACGTTTCGATCAACAAGCCGTTGAGCACAGCTCGAAGAACGATCCGGAAGAATGGGGAGTTCTCGCGTGGGCTTGGACCGGTCGCAAATCGGGCGTGCTCACCCGGATCGCCGACAATTGGCTAAAACCCGCGCCGCCGCCACTGAAAAAAGTCGTCGGCCAGGAGTTTCAGAAGCTCAAAGCGCACGTCGAATCCACGCTCGAAGCCAAGCACAAGGAAATCGAATCGGCCGCCGAGCAAGCGGCTGCGGCCCGCGACCGCATCGACCTCTCGCTCCCAGGCGTTGAACGCATCATCGGCACGCGTCACCTGATCCGCCAGACCTACGAAGAGCTACAGCGTATTTTCCTCTCCATCGGCTTCAGCGTGGTCGAAGGCCCGGAGATCGAGACGCCCTACTACAATTTCGAGGCGCTCAACATCCCCGAACATCATCCCGCGCGCGACAATATGGACACCTTCTACATCGAAGGCGCTCGCGGAGGCCATCTGCTGCGGACGCATACTTCGCCGATGCAGATTCGCACCATGGAAAAGCAACCGCCGCCCGTGCGCATTATCGTCCCGGGCAAAGTCTATCGCCGCGATAATCCGGACGCGACGCACGGCTACATGTTCCATCAGATCGAGGGGCTGGCTGTCGATACGGATATCACCTTCTGCGATTTCAAAGGCACCGTCGAGTATTTCGTCCGTGAGTTTTTCGGTCCGAAGGCCAAGACGCGCCTGCGCCCCAGCTATTTCCCATTCACCGAGCCGTCGGCGGAAGTCGATGCGACCTGCCACGTCTGCGGCGGCAAAGGCTGCCGCGTTTGCAAATTTTCCGGCTGGATCGAGCTTTTCGGCGCGGGCATGGTGAATCCAGTGGTCTACGGCTTCGTCAAGAATGGCTACGACGCCGCCAAGCATTCCGGCTTCGCCTTCGGCATGGGTGTCGATCGCCTCGCCATGATGAAATACGGCGTCACCGAATTGCCGCTCCTCTACCAGAACGACGTCCGCTTTCTCCGCCAATTCCCGTAGCGCCCAATTGCCACACCTTGGCCGGCAGGCATTTCCTGCGCTTCTGGTCAGTCAGGTAGGCTTAACGATTCGCTAAGGTCGCGATCTTACCCAGTCCAAGCAGCCGGTCATCCGCAGTCACCAAAGTCAAATCCAGCACTTCAGCCGTGGCCGCCAAAAACCGGTCTGCGGGATCTCGGTGCGGAAGCGGCAGTTCATGGGCCGCGGCCACGATCTCATGCGTCAGAGGTGCTTCGCGAAAGCGAGAAGTCGCCTCGGCTACCCATTGTTGAAGATTTCCGTGCAAGCGAATCCGTCCCTTGGCGTGAAGCAGCAGTGCTTCCCACGTGCTGACCGGAGAGAGCCACAACTCGTTTGCGTCATCGGTAAGCTCTTGGCGAACGCGCCGCGAGAGTCGTTGCGGATCGAGAACGCTCCACAGCCAGACATGCGTATCGAGCAGCAGCTTCATTTCCCGAGCGCCTCGATGTCGCGAACTTCGATCACCGGCGACACGACATCGCCCGTGAGATCGGCGGTGCCAGCCATTGAGCCCAGCCATTCATGCTGCGACGGCTCCTCAGTCAGGGGAACCACGTCGGCTATCGGCTTTCCACGGCGCGTCACGCGCAGGGGCCTCTTCGTCTTGCTAACCCGGTCCAGCAGAGACAGGCATTTCGCTTTGAATTCGGAAATTGCCACTTGTTCCACGTCCTTCTTCGTGCGCCGCGACATAGCCGATGCCTCTCCTGACCATTGTAGTACATCATAGTCATAATAAGTGACCATCTAAAATAACACTCTATCACGCGCCGTGTTTCGCGACAAGACGCTAGAATGGGGCAATGATCGGGGTGTGCAGATGAGCTCAACAGATTCCAAAGAGCGCTTTTCAAATCGCGTAGCGGATTACGTCCGTTACCGTCCGGGCTATCCGCGCGCGATTCTCGATCCGCTCCGCGAAGAATGCGGTCTCACAGCCCAATCCATCATCGCGGACGTTGGCTCCGGCACTGGCTTGCTCTCGCGCTTATTCCTCGACAACGGCAACGTGGTCTATGGCGTCGAACCCAACGCGGAAATGCGCGCGGCGGGCGAGCAATTCCTAAGCAGCTACCCGGAATTTCACAGCGTCGCGGCATCGGCCGAATCCACCACGCTGCCGGACGCGAGCATCGATTTCGTTGTCGCTGGACAGGCGTTTCACTGGTTCGATCCGCGCGCCGCGCGGGTGGAATTCGCGCGCATCTTGAGTTTTGACAATCGCCCTAACAGGCGCCCCAGCGGCTGGGTGGCCGTGATTTGGAACGAGCGCCGCATCGAAACCTCCGCTCTGCTTCGCGCCTATGAAGAATTGCTGCGCAAATTTTCGACCGATTACGCAAAAGTCTCCGCCCAATATCCCGAGGACCAGCGCATGGCGGAATTTTTAGGACCAGGCGAACTACGCCAGCGCCAATTTCCCAACGAGCAGATTTTCGACTTCGAAGGTTTGCGTGGACGCCTGCTCAGCTCGTCGTACTCGCCGCCGAAAGGCCATCCCAATCACGAACCCATGCTCGCCGAGCTACGTCGCATCTTCGACGCTCACAATCAGAGCGGCCGCGTCCGCATCGAATACACCACCCACTTGTACTACGGCCAGCTGAACGGTTGATTCGTGCTTCGAGGCTACGAAAGCGGAAAGCGCGAAAAGGCTTTGCGATTCGAAACTGCCGGCGGGCCCCCGGCGGTTACTTCGACGGTTGAACAGCAGCCAGAATCCGCTGAAACTCAGGCGATCTCCGCAGCGAATCGAACGCCGGCTCGATTCCCGCGTACACCAGCCACGATTCGCGCGTACGCAGCGCTTGCTGAAGCGATTTCAGAGCCGCTTGCTTTTGGCCCGCCAGGGAAAGATACCGCGCTTTCTCGTACGCCGTGAGGTAGCCCGAGTCGGCGTATGCCAGAAGCTCCGCGCGGAATCGCGCCGGTGGGCCCGCCGAACGCGCGGCGGCGGAGATTCGGTCCGCCAGCGCCATGTGATGGTAGGACCGAAAGACGGTTTCCAGTTCGTTACTGGCATTCCGCGGTTTCCCTTGCATCGCGTATGCGATCCAGAGTTTTTCGCGGGCAGGAATGAACATGGCGTCCGACTCCAGCACGCTCCGGTAATCGGCGATGGCGGTCGTGTAGTCGCGCTGGTAGTAGTTGATCCACCCGATATTCGTTCGGACGATCAGCGACAGTGGATCGAGGCCACGCGCGATCCTCAGTTGTTCTTCAGCGCCCGCGAAATTGCGCCTGGTCGCCAGAAAAATTCCGTAAAGATGATGCGTGTCCGAATCGTTTGGACTGAGCGCCAGCGCTTTTTGAAATTCCGCGTCGGCTTCGCGCCAGTTCCATTCGTAGCGCCACAGCGCAAACGCCCGCGCCTCGTGCGCTTTTCCGATCGAGTCGTCCAGCGCGATGGCCCGTTCGGCCGCCTTTTCCGCCTGCGGCCACACCACGCGGTCCGGCAGCACGGTGTAGTCTCCCAGGTAGCAATAGGCCTGCGCTTCAGCCGCGTACGCTACCGCGAGCGTTGGATCGATCGCCGTCGCCTGCTTGAAATAATCCAGACTTTTCAGCAGATCGGCATCCGAGTGGTGCGTAAGGTAGGTGATCCCGCGAAGGTACGCTTCATACGCTTCGGCATTCACGGGCCGCGCGTTCCGCAGCCGTGCGCGCACGGAAGGATCGATCGCTACTGCTATCCTTTGCGCAACCGCCCGCGCGATATCGTCCTGCAGCGCGATAATGTCCTGCTCGCTTCGCGTGAAGCTCTCCGCCCAAATCTGGCGGTCGTCGGACGTGTCCACTAGCCGCGCATCCACTCGAACGCTTTGCCCCGACCGCACCACCGAGCCTTCCACCACCGCATCCACGCCGAGGTCGTCTCGAATCTGCTGAATCGGCTTCTGCGCGCCTCGGTAGCGCATCACCGACGTCCGCGACGTCACTCGCAGCGAGCCCAGTTCTCCCAAATCGGTGATCAACTCCTCGGTCATTCCATCGGCGAAATAGGTCTGGCTTGGGTCCGCCGAAAAATTGTCGAAGGGAAGCACGGCGATCGATTCAATCCGTTCTCCGTGCGCGCTCCCGTTTCGTTTGTACATCCGCCACCACGCAAATCCGGCGATGGCGCCAATCAGCAATACGGCCGCCGCGCCTCCGGCGATTCTTCGCATCGTCCGGCGCGAACGGAAGGCTGGAACCGCCGCAGCGTTCTCCCCGACTTTTGTCTCCGATACTGCGCGTGCGGTGTCCTCGGAAACTGGCGCGGATCCAGCAACCTGCGTGACCTCCTCTGCCACAACTTCCACCCGCGCTGTAAACCGGTATCCCCGCCGCGGAACCGTCTCGATGAAGCGCGGATTTTCCGCCGAATCGTCCAGCGCCGCCCGGACCTTGTTGATCGCGGTGTTCAGTCCGTCGTCGAATTCTCCGAACTCTGCATCGGGCCATAGCTGCGCCCGCAACTCCTGGCGTGTCACCAATTCGCCTCGTCGCTCCAAAAGCACGGTGAGCAGCCGGAACGGCTGGTCCGAAATTCTTACCCTGATTCCATTCTTGCGCAGTTCGCCGGCGCGGAAATCGCACTGATAGATGCCGAAGCGTGCAATGCTGTGGGGCGGCTTGGGCTGGCTCGTCATGGTACGCGGCAGAAGGCGTTCGCCAATTTTATCACGCGCGCGACGGACTACGAAGGCGATCAGATTCGGTCGCAAGTCATTGCAGCCTGGCGTGTTACGTGTTTAGAAAACTTTTAGACGGAAAACACGATCCGTTCATTGACGTGCTCTGCGTTCCTCTTACAATCCAGAAATCGCAGACTGCCGTGACGTGCCGCCGGACTTGCGGTCGTTTCCGGCGTGGGAAGGGACCAATGCAACATCCTCGCGAAGCTAGTGAGCAGCGGAATTCAGCGGCCGAACGCAGGTCCGAAGACCAGCGCGCCGCAATCACCTCGGAATCCGAATTCGAGCGTTGGCTCGTCGCCGCCCTTGAGAGGGAGCGCCAGCGCCTGCATAAAGTCCCCGCGTCCAATATCGGGCAGCGGTAGCCGCTATCGAACCGCGCTGCGGCACGGCGATTTCTGGTCGTGCCGTTCGCCTTCCAGGAATTCTCCTGCTGCGGCGCAACGATTAGGTTGCGAGCGCGGCTGCTTTTTCGGCGCTCGCTAGATACCGTTTGAACCAGCCGGCCGCTAGTCGCGCCACTTCTTCGAGCGTGCCGGGTTCCTCGAAAAGATGCGTCGCGCGCGGCACAACCGAAATCCTCTTCACCGCGCTGCCCAGATCTACGAGTGCTCGGCGGTTCATGCCGATTACCGGCGCATCCTCGGCACCGACGATCAATAGCGTCGGAGCGGCTACGCGAGGCAGAGCATGGTCCGCGAGATCCGGCCGTCCTCTGCGTGACACGACCGCGCCAATCCCGCCGCGCAGTTCCGCGGCCGCAACCAGCGCTGCAGCCGCTCCCGTGCTCGCGCCAAAGTATCCGATCCGCGCGTCGTGCGTGTCCGGCCGCCGCATAAGCCAGCGCGTCGCGTCCGCAAGCCGCTTCGCCAAAAAAGGAATGTTGAAGCGCAACTCTCCGCTTGCTTGATCCAGGGATTCTTCGCCGGCGGTCAGCAGATCGAAGAGCAGCGTGCCCACTCCGGCATCGCGCAGCACGCGCGCCACATATCGGTTGCGCGGACTGTGCCGGCTGCTTCCGCTTCCGTGCGCGAACAGCACCACCGCGCCCGCCCGCGCGTGTTTCGGAAGCCCTAGAGCACCGTCCAGTGCCATGTTGCCGGCTTCGATGGAAACTTCCTGCTCGACGCCATGATCTCGCATTTTTCCGCCTGGAATCATCGTTCTCTCGCCCGTACGCATCGCGCAGGGAACGGTGTCCGCTATTCCGGAATCCAGCCTGGCGGGTCGCTGGCGGGAAAGGATTCGCGCGATGCCTCGTCCACTTTGCGGTCGGCCGCGGACTCCCCATCCGTTCCTGGCGGCTCTGGCGGATTCGATGCTCCTCGCTGCTGCGCCGCTCGCTGCAGCAGATCGATCACTTCCTCGTCCGCCACCTGCGAAAAGTTTTCGTAAAACTGTCCAATGGCTTGAAAATCCTTTGGCATGTGAACGCATACAAGATCGTCCACGTGCTCGCGCAGCCGTGTGCATGTGGACGCGGGTGCCACGGGCACAGCCAGCACTAGCTGCGCGGGTTTCATCTGCCGCAACGTCTGGATCGCCGCCCGCGTGCTCGCTCCCGTGGCGATGCCGTCGTCCACCAGAAGTACGATCTTTCCAGTCACGTCGAGAGCAGGCCGTCCCTCGCGGAACAAGCGTTCGCGCCTTGCGAGTTCAGCCTCCACGCCCTGCGTAATCTGCTCGATTTCAGCGTTGGAAATGCGTAGCTCGCGGATCAAGTTGTCGTCCAGCACGCGGACGCCTCCGCTCGCCAGCGCCCCAAACGCCAGCTCCTCTTGCCCTGGCGCGCCCAGCTTGCGGGAGAGAAACACATCGAGCGGCGCATTTAGTGCCTTCGCCACTTCAGACGCCACTGCCACACCGCCTCGCGGAATTCCCAGCACCACCACATCGGCGCGCTGCGCGTAGCCGGACAGCCGGCCAGCCAATTGCCGCCCCGCATCCGCCCTGTCCGCAAAAATCACGTCCATGTCCCCATTCTAGGAGCATCGCCGCCCGCTTTTCCAGCGCCGCCGCTTCGAGTACCTCGCCCCGCGCGACGGTGCGGCTCATCACACTTCGCTGTGACTTCGACGCCCCTGCGGCGGGGTTTCGAGTGGCCTGAGGCTCACTACGGAAGTGGAGGTGAATGGCTTGCTGGAAATACAGGGCCAGGTTACAATCCGTCCAGTTGGCATGTCGATAACTGCGGAGGTACTGTCGTGAAAAACGCTCTGATTGTTCTGGCTCTGTGCTTGATCTCGGCCGCGCCGTGCGTGGCGCAACAATCCCAGGATAACCTGCCGGCCTCAGCAGCGGACATCGAACGCTATTTCGCGGTTATGCACCTTCGTCAGCAGATGAAAGACCTCACGGTGGCAGTCTCAGCGCAGATGCGGGAGATGATGCACGAACAAATCCAAAAACAGCCGAATCTGCCTCCAGGCACCGAAGCGCGGATGGACAAGATGTTCGACGCCACGCTGCAGAAAGTGCCGATCGATGCCACGTTGCAAGCGGTGGTTCCCGTTTACCAGAAGTACTTTACCAAGGGCGACGTAAATGCATTGATCGCTTTCTATTCGAGCCCCACGGGTAAGAAGGTCCTTGCGGAAATGCCGCAGATTACGCGGGATGCCATGCAGGCGGAGTCAGGTGTGGTGCGCAAATACATGGCTGACACGATGCAGGACGTTCAAGCTCAAATGGCGCAGATGATCAAAAAGCAGCAGACCCACTAAAAGAAATCCGTTTCAACCAACTAGCGCCTCAGATGGAAAGTCAAACGGTCGGCGTGCAGACGGATATTGTCGGGCCACTTACCTGTCTTGACTTCGAACTGCGATCTCTCTTCAACGATCTCTTTTGGGGGACATGTCAACTCGCTGTGCGAGGTCAGCCCAATCCGATTAGGGTCGAACACTCCGGCCCCCTCCGCGTGATCGCGTTTTCCGACTGGCGTATCCAAGACATCGCTCTGCTCGCAGAGGAAATCGTGAGGCTGCCGTTCAAGCCGGACCTGATCGTTTATGGAGGCGACGACATATCGAGGTTCATAGACCAAGGCAGGAATTGGTTTGCAGAATTGGCTCGCTGCTCGAATTATGGAGTTTGTGCTGTGGCGGGCAATGACGACGTGCCCGGTCATCAAAAACAGATCACTGGCGAATCGGTCTTCGATGTCCACACCATGCCTGTGATTCTGGGAGAATTTGCGGTGCTCGGTATCGAGGGCGCGCCTTCCCCGCCCGGCCTCCTGCTTCACACGGAAAAGAAAGTCTACTCCCACTTAGCGCGTCAGAAGCAGCTCGTGGCGCGAAAAAGCCTCATTTTGATCAGCCATTGTCCGCCCAGAGGATGTCTCGATGAATCGGTACGTTTTTCACCCGATCGTAGACCACGCTCAATCGGTTCCCATTCGGTGCGGCGATTTGTCTGTGGGAATAAGCGCGTGAAGCTTGTGATCTGCGGACACTCCCACCGGTGTGGCGGCAGACATCAGAAACTGGGGCAAGCGCTTGTCGTGAATGCGGCTAGCCACGACGCGGTTGGCAACGTAGGTCGCTTTGCGTTAATAACCGTTCATGCCAGCGGGAAGGCTGAAGTCCAGTGGCGCGAGATTATCGAGGTGGCCTGTATACCAGGCGTAAAGGGTGTTTCTGCGATCCAACTACGGTCTAAGGGTATTAGAACTGCGCAAGAATTCGCGCGATCTGACATCTCCACGCTTGCCGCTGCGGTCCCTAGTCCGGCACGGCCCCTGGAGATACTTAGAGCCAGAGCACGCGCTTTAGCTCAAAGGCAGCCCGTCCTAATCAGTCCAATGAAACTACAGTCCAACCCCGAAATATTTCTCGATATTGAGACCGATCCAGACGGCGGTTACAAGTACGTTTGGCTCATCGGAGTTTGCGAAGGCAGGAATGGCCGGTACAAAGCATTTTTCGCGAATACGCCTGCCGAAGAAAGCCGTATTTTGACAGCGTTTGTGGAATTCGCGACGCAACGGCCCACCGCAAATCTTCTCGCCTTTTCCGCTTCAAGATTCGAAGAGCGCGTGCTCAAGAAGAGGCTTTCAGCCCACTCTTTAAGCATGTCTTTGTGCTCGCGCATCGTGAACCTGTGTCAGGCGTTTCACAACAGCGTTGCGCTGCCGATATTCTCCGAGAGGGTAACGGATATAGCTGGGAGTCTCGGTTTCCGGCAACGTCATCCCGATCTAGACGGACTTGGCGTCGCTCGGCTTTACGAGAGGCGTTACTTGCGCGAGACAAATGCTGCTCGCAGAAGGAAAATCAGAAAACGGCTATTGGAGTATAACGAAGACGACGTCCAATCTCTGCCTTTCATATTGGATGCAGTGGCAAATCTTTCGCCCATTTTCCATCAACCGTCAAATTTCGAACCGCCAAAAACGCAGATAACTTAATAAGGGCTGCTGTCGTTCATGCGCCTTAGAGCCGCTAACCTCGAATGTTGCATCTGCGCGGCGCGAGCGTCCGGCGAGATCGGGTCCAGTCTGCCCTGTACTTAAACTGTACTTCCGGCCAGTAGAAACCTGTACCTGCAAACGTGCTAGCGTCGATCTGTGGCTATGAGTACAGCAGGCGAAAAAATCGGTCAGACGAAGTTCAAATCAGAATCGGCGCGGAATTCTGCCCTTGTTCTGCTCGGCAAGTCTCGCACGCAGAGGCGCGGCGGCTTCAACTCGGCTTCTACCCATCGGATAAGCGTCAGCCAAATCGATACAGTGTCGAGTAGAAAGCGGCCCAAGTTGTTGTAAACAAACGCCGACGACTTGCCCAAATCGCTACACTTGGATGTTCACCTGGAAGCGCACGCCGCCACTGGCGATTCGCTCGAAGCTCGAACGGACGCCCTGAGGACACGCTCGGGGCGAACGAAACGGGATGGGAATCGGGACGAAACTCCACTATAATTAGGGAATCCGGACACAGGAAGGTTCTATAGAGCATGTTACGAGGCATTCAGCAGCGCGACCTCAAGCGCAATCGATGGATCAAGATCAGCATGGGAGTGATCCTGGTGCTGATCTGCGTCGCGATGGTGGTAACGTTGGTTCCCGGCTTGATGAGCGGGCCGAGCACGGACGCGAGCAGTTCCAACGCGGTCGCGTCGGTGGCAGGCTACAACATCACCGTAGCGGAATTTCAGCAGCGCTTCGATCAGCTGATAAACAGCCAGCAGATCCCGCAAATGATGCGCGGCATCTACGCGAAGCAGTTGCTGAACGACCTCGTTTTCCAGCAGGCGCTCGCTTACGAAGCGCAGCAAATGGGCATTACGGTAACTTCGGAGGAAGAAGCTGCCCGGATTCGCGAAATGATTCCGGACGCTTGGTCCGGCAACAAATGGAATCCAACGAAGTATCAAACGGATGTGGAGCAGGCCACGGGGATGTCCGTGCCGCAGTTCGAGTCGGCGCTTCACGACGAGATGCTGACGGATAAATTCCGCCAGCTGGTGACAGATGGCATCACCGTTACGCCCGCCGAAGTGGAGCAGGAGTTCCGCTGGCGCAACGAGCGCGTGAAGCTGCAATACGCGGTGATCAAGCCGTCCGTCCTGGCGGCGACGATCCAGCCGACCGATGCGCAACTTGCGGCATGGTTCGCACAGAATAAGTCGCGTTACCAAATTCCAGAGAAGCGTTCGGCGAAGTACGCGCTGCTCGATCTTGCCCAGTTGCGCGCGAGCACCAAACCCACCACTGCCGAACTCCAAGCGTATTACCAGGCGAACTTGGCGGATTACAAGGTCGAGAACCGGGTTCACGTGGAGCACATTTTGTTCAAGACCGTGGGGAAGACGGACGCCGAAATCGCGGAAATCCGCAAGAAAGCCGAAGGCGTGCTGAGGCAGGCCAAGCACGGCGCGAATTTCGAGGATTTGGCGAAGAAATATTCCGACGACGACGGCTCGAAGGCCAAAGGCGGCGACTTGGGCTGGATCTTGCAGGGGCAGACGGTGCCGGCGTTCGAGAAGGCGGCGTTTAGCGTGCCCAAGGGCCAGGTGTCGGACCTGGTGGAGACGCCGTACGGATTTGAAATCATTAAGGTGATCGATCGCGAGACGGCGCACACAAAGAGCTTCGCGGAGGTTAAGGATTCGGTCGAAAAGGACGTGCTCGACCAAAAGGTGAGCGACGAGGCGAACGATATCGCTGGGAAGATGGCGGATGCCGTCCGTGACTCGGACCGGCAGCCGATCGA
Source organism: Candidatus Acidiferrales bacterium (assembly GCA_050746725.1). GTDB lineage: Bacteria > Acidobacteriota > Terriglobia > Acidiferrales > UBA7541 > Palsa-295. The sequence goes on from JBOGMX010000036.1 coordinate 83,897, forward strand.
CGCTCTAGCCAAGAAGTTCCACCTGGAAGCGGGGCAAGTGCCGCCGGTGTCGATTTCGGATCCGCTGGGGCCGCTAGGTGCTTCGAAGGAGCTGGACCAAATACTGTTTTCGTTGCAGCCCGGGGAGCTGAGCCAGCCGGTGCAGATCGACAGCGGATTCGTAATTCTGACCGTGAAGGACATTTTGCCGGCGCACCAAGGGACGCTGCAGGAAGTCCACGCGCAGGCGCTAACGGATTATCAGCAGGAAAAGTCGGTGGAGCTGTCTCGGAGCCGCGCTGCGGAGCTGGCGCAGAGAGCGAAAGCCGGCGAATCGCTGGATAAGGCCGCCAAGGAACTAGGGCTAACGGTCGCAACTTCCGATTCATTCGCTCGCAACGGCTCGGTTCCGGCCGTGGGCAGCGGACGGCAGCTCAGCGCGGCGTTCGATTTAACAGAAGGGCAGATCGGCGGGCCGCAGCAGATCGAAGGAAACTGGGTGGTCTACCAGGTTGTGTCGCACGAAGCCGCGAATCCGGGCGATCTCGCCACGCAGCAAGCCGGAATAAAGCAAACGCTGCTGCAAAGCAGGCAAAATGCGGCATTCGAGGCGTTCCGAACGTCGCTGCTGGATCAACTGCGCAAGCAAGGTAAGCTCTCCATCAACTCGGACGCGATGACGCGCTTCACTCAAACCAGCTAGCGCACGACGACGAAATGGGCACCTGCGGGTGATTTTAGGCCCCAAAAGACATCTAAGCGCCTGTATATTAAGGACTTATTTATACGGCGAGTGTGCTTGCCTGCGGTTGTTGCCCTCCGGTAAAATAAGACCTCCGCGGAGCCAGCCCCACCCATAGCAGCGGGGCCGACCCACGGGCACCTTTCCCGTCCGGTAAGCGTAGACGATTCCAAGCTGTCCTTCTTGAGGAGAACTTCGATGGCGGCAAGAAAGTCAAAGGCCAAAGGGCTAGAGACAAATTCCGTGTCCGCAAACGGCGCAGCGCGCGTAATCCACTGGGTCACGCCCCGAACAGCGAGTCCAACGACGAATCTGAGGAGCAGCACGATGCCTGGCAAGAACGGATCCCGCGGCAATCGGTATCTCTGCGCGCTGGAGCGAAACCAAAACGGAAAATATAACGTGCGCGTCCGAGCGTTTTTTGCATCCGGAGAGCGCGCCGGAGCGCGCGAAGGTTACGAAGGAAGGGAGGACAAGGCCGGATGGAGCCTGCCGGTCTACTTCCTGGCTTCGTCCTTTAATGCTGCGATGAAGAAGCTCGAGGAATCTCTGCAGGCGCTTCAGAAGAACGAGGCTCGGCTGCGGTTCTGGGGCCTGGAGCGGACCGACGATCCGAACGTGGCGGGCGAGTTGCTGCAGGAATTTGGTTTGTGGCTGGATCGCCGTCGAGATTTTCCACGCAAAGCCGCGGAAGTTGCGGCGGCATCCGAGCGGCCGGTCTCGGCGTCGACGCTAGCCTCGATTCGACGCTTGCTGGCGGATTCGCTCGCCCAGGAGCGGCCGGTTGGGCGTACCGCGCTCGCCGGCGATTAATCCCAGCCCGATTATCGCCGGAGTAGCTTGAATGCGTGTCCCGGTCCTTGGAGCTGATTCAACGCGAGATCGATCCAGAGCATCGCCATGGCCTCCAGTGAACGTGCATTTCGCAAAGGCCCTACATCCACCGGATCCAGCCCAGCTGCATCGATTAGCTCCCGAACCGCCGCTTTGGATGCGGCGTCATCCCCGCAGTAAAATCCATCGGCACGCTGGGACCCGAACTGTGCGTTGCCAAAATTCACCGCGCCAATGGTGTTGAACGCTTTCACCACCCTCGCGCCGGAGGCCCACGCCGCCACTTGCTCGGCCGCCGAGGTAGTGGTTCCCACGGCCAACTCCTGCAGATCAGGCTTCAGCGGATTGACGCAATCGATCAGGATTTTGCCGGAAAGATTTCCGCATTCGCGGATGGCCCCCTCTGCCGCAGGCCAGGGAACGCACAACGCCACGACTTGCGCCGAAGAGGCCGCCTCTTTATTGGAGGCGGCGCGGACTTTCCCCGCCAGCGCCGAGACTGCCGCTTTGGATTTATCGCTCTGCGGATTGGGCAGGCCGAAAGTGACGGTGTGTCCTGCAGCGGACCAGACGCGGGCGAGCGCGCTTCCTACGTTGCCCGCTCCGAGAACGGCAATCGAAAATTTCGCCATGATGAACTCCTTTAGATAGAGAGAGGGTGGAGGTTGGTTATTTGCCGCGGATGAGGACTTCGCCGTGCGTAACGACGACATCGTTGAGCGAGAGCTTATAGCGATACGAGCCGGGATTGCTGCCCGCGCGCGCGTTACCGCTGGATAGCCGGACGCCGGGAGGGGCCTGGAAGATATTGGCGGCGAACGGCGAGCGATGCGGATCGAATTCGATCTTCAGATTTCCGGAGTTCGAGAACCAAACAACCTGCTCGCCCGGGTCGATCGCAACTACTTCCGGGATCACACCCACCAACACGATTTTTTCCGCCACTCGTTTTCAGCCTCTCGTATCGATTTCAAATCAATTTGCCGCCATGCGGGCCGGGATCACGCGATTTCGCGCGCGGCGTCCGCGATATGGCGCGCGGAGATGCCGAACGCGTCAATGAGCTCGTCGGGTTTACCGGAATGAGGCATATCGCGCACGGCCAGCATGCGGTACTTCGAGGGCATCGCGCCAGCTGCGGCAAGCGCTGACAAAACCGCTTCGCCGATGCCGCCCTCCGGCCAGTGGTCTTCCACGGTGACTAGCTTCCCGCCAGTGGCGGCGATCTGTTCCGCGAGCCCTTTACCGTCGAGCGGCTTCACGCAATAGAGGTCGATCACGCGAATATTCGTGCCTTTGGACTTCAGCTCATCCGCGGCTTTTAGCGCTTCGTGAACCGTAATCCCCGCGCCGATCACCGTTACGGAGTCCTGCGCGCTGTGACGCGGAATTTTGAAGCCGGGAATCGGGAATTTTTCGTCCTTGGAGTAAAGAAGCCCAGTCTTCGGGCGCGAGGTGCGTAAGTAATTGATTCCAGGGCGGCGCGCCATGGTTTCGGTCAAGCGCTCGGCGGAAATCGGGTCACTCGGATAGAGCACCGTGGATGAATGCACGGCGCGGAACATGGCGATGTCTTCGAGCGCCATCTGCGAGGGACCGTCTTCGCCGATGGAGACGCCGCAGTGCGAGCCGCATAGGTTGATGTTGGCGCGGCTGACGGCCGCCATGCGGATATTGTCGTAGGCGCGCGAGAGGAAGCAGGCAAACGTATCCAGGAACGGCACTTTGCCGCGAGCCGCCAAGCCGACTCCCAGGCTAATGAGGTTTTGCTCGGCGATGTAGCCCTGGAAAAAACGGTCAGGATACGCGTCGCCAAAGGTTTCCGAGAAGGTGGAGTTTTTGACGTCGCCGGAGGCGGCTACGACGTGCGGATTTACCGCGCCAAGGCGCTTCAGCGCGATTCCGTAGGCTTCGCGCGTGGCGACGGGCTTGGCTGGATCGTAGTCCGGAGCCGCGGGGGCGGGAAAATCGGGAGGCTGCGGCAGCGAAGCGCGTGCGTAGGACTTGCCAGGATCAGGAGGAATCTGAATGGCCGGACCGATTTCCGCAATGGCTTTGGCGAGATCGGCTTTCGGGATCGGCTTGCCGTGCCAGTGCTCTTTGCCGGCCAGAAAATCGACGCCGTGGCCTTTAATGGTGCGCGCGAGGATCGCTTGCGGGCGGCCTTTGGTGGCTTTGGCGTGATCGAGCGCGGCAAGCACCGCAGCCACGTCGTGCCCGTCAATCACTTCCGCAGCGAATCCCTCGGATTCAAACTTGCGGCGATAAACTTCCATATCGTGCTGATACATGGTGGGCTCGCTCTGCCCGAGAGCATTTACGTCCGCCAGCACGGTAAGGTTATCGAGCTTGTAATGGCCGGCGAATTCGGCCGCTTCCCAGATTTGCCCTTCGGCCATTTCGCCGTCGCCGAGCAGAACGTAGACACGCGTGGGGCTTTTGTCGAGCCGGGCGCCAATGGCAAGGCCCGCGCCGACCGAAAGTCCCTGGCCGAGAGATCCGGTGGCGGCATCGACGCCGGGAATGCGTGGCGTGGGATGCCCTTCGAGTTCGCTGGAAAATTCGCGCAGCGTCATCACGCGCGATTCGGGAAAAACTCCGGCTTCGGCAAACGTGGCGTACAGAACCGGCGCGGCGTGGCCCTTGGACAGGACGAAGCGATCGCCATCTTTCGAATTCGGATGCTTGGGATCGAATTTCATGGCGTAAAAAAACGTGCCGGCCATTAGTTCCGCGGCGGACATGCAGGAGGTGGGATGTCCGGATCCGGCGGCCGTGGTAGCCATCATCGAAAGGATACTCAGCCGCTTGGCCTTTTCCTTGATGGCTTCGATGGTCGATGCGGACGGCACGGGTTGCGGAGAAGCGCTCATGATAACTCCTTTAGGGATATCGATCGGCAGAAGCGGTGCGAACGAAAGAGTTTCGCTAGTGCCACCAGCTCGAATCATGCGTACCAGAAGCGAGCAGAGCTTCCTGCTCAACACAACTCGAACGCTGGGAAAGCGTAGAACTGCGGCTCAAGCCGTGAACTCCGGAGATGCTGCCTCTACCAAACCGTAATCTTACCGCGCAAATTGGATATACGCGAAATAGAATCCGCACCGGGATTGGATGCGGTCGAAGGCGAGATTGAATCACGTGAAATTCATAATGAACTGATTTGGAGAGCAATCGGCGCTGGCCCATTTCCCGACGGAGATGGTACCGTTAGAACTCGTGTCCGGGAGGCCGCTGGAACCGAATGTTTGCACACCTGAATCGGTGGGCGAGGAACGTGAGGCGAGACACGTACGCGGTTGGGTTGGTGGCGCGCGACTCGCGAGTCCCGTGGTACACGAAGGCGCTGGCATTCATCGTGGCTGGATACGCTTTTTCTCCGTTGGACCTGATTCCCGATTTCATTCCGGTGGTGGGATTCGTGGACGACGTGATTTTGGTGCCGCTCGGAATCGTGCTGGTGATCAAGCTCGTGCCGGTGGAAATCCTGCAAGAACACCGCGCGCATGCCGAGCGCGCCATGGAATTACCAAAGAATCGGATCGGCGCCATCGTGGTGTTTTGCATCTGGATCGTTGTGATTGGAGTGTCTGGATGGCTGGCGTGGCGATTTTTGTGACCGAGGCGCCTTGTAGAATGGCCCGGTGAAGCTTCACAAGGCACCTAGGAACGCTCTTGAATCGTAGCGGACGGTTTCCAGGCCGGGACGCCTTTGCCGCGCGAGCTAAGAGGCCTCTAGTCGAGAATCAGCAACCTGTGTATCCGGCCATTCCGGTGGGCGCAATGCGCCGCAAGCGGAAAAGTGGTCTCAAAACACTCCTTGAACAACGTTTGCTAGAAGTTGGTGGTGAGACGCAGAGAGAAACTACGCGAGGGGCCGAGGGCGTTGCCGGAGAAGAGGCCGCCGAAATCGATTACATCAAGGGCGTTGTTCAGGTTTTCTCCGTCGGCTTCGAGAGACATCTGGACCAGATCGGATTGGTACACCAAGGCGCCCGCCGACGCGTCGAGCATGGTGGTTGGAAGGATGCGGCCCCGGTTGAAATTCAGGCGGCTGAAGATCGCGGGACCGTATTGCGCGAGAGCGGTGGCCGGATCGCCGTCGAATTCGAATGGAAGACCGGAGCCAAATTCCAGGCCGCCGGCGACCCAAAGCCGCTTCGACACCTGATACCGCAGGCGCGTGCGAAGGGTATTGCGCTGGTCCTGGGAATCCGGAAAGTGGCCGCCGAGCTGAGTTTCAGCGGCCGTGGCATCGTCTCCGAGGAATAATCCGCCGGTAACCGGCAACCACACGTTTCCGACCTCGTAAGAGTAACTGACGTAGCCGGAGAACCCCGCCCACTGCGGCAATTCGATTTTCGAATCGACACCGTAGATGATGGCCTTGCGAAAGGCGATTGGGAAGCTGATGGTGGTGTTCTGAATCTGATCATCGTCGGCGTAATTGCTAAGGGTGCGGCGGAAATAGTTCGTGTCGATCTTGAGCTTGTTGCTGAACACCTTTTCGACGCCAGCCTCGTAGTAATTGCCGTCCGAAGGTTCGACCGGCAGGCGGAGAAAATCGCCAGGGCTGATGGATTCAACTTGCGTCGAGCTGGAAAGCAGGATGTTCTGCGACGCCGGGGTTTGGAATACGCGGTCGTAGGAGAAATGCAGGACCAAGTTGGCTGAAGGGAAGAATCGCGAGATCGCCAGCCTTGGACTGACGGCCTGCTGATTTGCCAGCAACTGGTAGTGATCCCAGCGAATCCCCGCATTAATAGTCCAATTATGGAGCCGCAACAAATCCTGCACGTACGCGCCCTGCTCGAGATCCGGGCGGTTTCCAAAGAACGTGAAGTTCAGGGGCTGGCCGGGCGGGAATTGGGTATTGTCGGTGATCGCGTACCGAAAGTTCTCGTTTAGGAATTTATTGTCGGATTCCACTCCGAATTTCCATTCCTGATGGCCGCGGTCGATGGTCACGTCCGCTTTCAAATAGCCTTCGCGAAACCAGTTGTGCTGGAAAACTTGGATCGGGGTGGACTGCGCGTTGGAGTTTATGTCGTTGGAGTTTTGCAGGATCATGCCATGCACGGCCGCGATGGCATTCGAGGAAAAGGTGTGCTGGTAGGTGCCGATGCCCATGGTTTCGAAATCATCGCCGGTCTGGCGCTGCCCGGCGGCCTGCTGCACGTATTCATTGGGGATATCGAAACGGGCCAAATCGTGGCGAACCACAAAGGTAACGCGATCCTTGGCCGTTAAGTCGCGCTGATAATCTCCGGAGAAATTTCCGACCGTGCCGGTATTGGAGTAATTTTGAGGCACCACGGGGTTCAGATAATGGCCGGTCATGTCGCCGCCGGCGCTGAAGCCCAGCGAATTGGCGCCCCAGGTGTATTGTCCCTGCGCGAAGCTTCCGGCGGTGTCGAAACTTCCTCCAGAGAGCACCACCTGACCGTGGAAACCAGGTTGCGCATTCTGGAGAGTATTGACCACAACGACGCCGCCGAGCTTACGGCCGTATTCGGCGGGAATCCCGGCGGTGTAGATGGTCATCGACTGCACGTCGTTGGCTTCCACCTCCGTGCCGAAGCCGGGCGAGAGATTGTTGGTGAGCGGAACGCCGTCGATGACGAATTGCGTTTGATATTCGGAGCTGCGCGGATGCAGGACGGCGTTCCCTTCGTAGAGCCAGCCCGGCTGCGAATTGACCAAATCCTGAAGCGAGCGTCCAGGAAGAGAGCTAAGGCGGTGCTCAATGGCGCTGTGGCCTATCTGGTTGGCGGCGCCGGCTTGGTCCGGATTAATAAGCGTGTTCGGGGCCTTCACGGTGATGGATTGGCTGACGGACGGCAGTTTTAGCCGGACGGTGTATTCCACCGGAACGGAAGAAAGAATCTGCACGACTTCGATGGTTTCGGCGAAGCCAGGACGAACGATTTGAATTTGGTAGGCCCCAAAAGGGAGACGCTGAACGTCGAGATCGCCTTTAGCGTCAGTCGACAAAGTGGCATGGTACTCGTTGGCCTTGCTCTCGATGGTCACGGCTGTCTTCACGCCCAGTCCGGAGGGATCGGTAACATGCAGCTGCAATTCGCCGAAATTGCTTTGCGCGAAGGCGCACGGGGCGGAGAAGAACAGGAGCAGGGCGAGTAAGATTTTCATTGAGGGTGCGTGCAGCCTGGTATGCGGTTTGTGTTCTCCTCGGAGACCTTGCTGCCGATTGCCACGCTACCACGCTAGCATACGAAATGGACATTTCCGTGACCATTCGCAGGAACTTTTCGCAACCGCATGTAGGATGCGAGACGTGGCGGAGAGCGTTGCGAGCGAAGTTCGGAATCGTGAGTGACGCATCGACCTCGGCGCTGGAATCGCTTGCACTGCGCCGGTCCTTCCGAGACCTTCAGTGTGGCACGCGACGGCGCGAAATAATTAGGTGGGAGGAAGATCGCCAATGCCGCGGAGGTGTACTCGATTCAAATGGTCGTGAAAGGATATAGGGCGTATCAGAAATAAATTCGGATGACGCTAACGATTGCCCCGGTCGTCTTCGTATTCCTCGGGGACGTCGTTTTCGGGAACTTCGCGCGTTTTGACTTCGGATTCGTCGGGATCGGGTGCGCCCTCGACCGCGTCCACGATTTCGGCCTCGAAGTCCTGGCCCTCCTCGGCAAGCTCTTCCACGCTTTCGGAATTGGCATCCGCTAGGTCGGGAAGACCCTCAATATCGCCCGATTGGCCGCCGGAACCGGGACCGACTCCCGGGCGAATGGGCAGAGTGATTTCGCTGGCGCTACCGGCGCGTCCGCGGGTGCGGGCTGCCCTTCGGCGGCGAGCGGGTTTTCTTTTCGGCGCCGACTTCTTCGTGCGGGCTAGTTTCTTGCGCGAAGATGTCTTTTGGGCGCGTGCTACTTTCTTCCGCGGTGCTGGTTTTTTCTTTTTGGCGGGCTTGGACTGCTTAGCGCGAGGCGCTTTGCGTTTCGGCATGGGTCGAGTCTAACACTGGGCCGTCGCAATAAACAATCTTCGCGTCGGAGCCCACTCAAGAACGACAATTCGCGACGCCAGACATGACCCCATGCCGCGCGTTCAGGGAAATGACGAATTCAGGGAATTGCTTCGCTCGGAACCGTTGAAAACTGCGCGCAAAATACAAACGGCCCCACTCTCCCGATGCTCCGGGAAAATGGGGCCGGCTGTCCCTTGCCCCGGATCCCCAGCGCTCTCTACCGCGCTGGGGTGGGTGTGCCCGGGTCGCGCCTAGAACAGGAACTTCAATCCGAACTGCATCACGCGCGGCGTGACCAAGGTCGAATTAATTTGACCGAAGGTCGAACCGCCCTCGCCAGTCGAGAGCGGATTGCTAAACTGCGTGTGATTCCACACATTGTAAAACTCCGCGCGGAACTGGAGAGTGGTGCCCTCGGTTATTTTGGTGTCCTTCTGAAGGGACATGTTCCAGTTCCATTGCCCTGGGCCGGTGACGATGCCGATGGGAGCATCTCCCCAACCTGTGCCAGCACCCAGGAAGGGAGCGCCGGGATCAGCGGGCGCGCCAGGATCGCCCGGATAATAGGTATTCGGGGCTCTCGGCGGAGCTGGCATTGTCCCGCACGTGTCGCTCGGGCTGGGCGTTCCGTAAGGTCCCGGATTCTGAACGCCCCCGATGCAGTACGGGGAAGAAGCCGGGAGGCTAGAGAAGGCAGTGAAGGCGTTTGGATTGATCCAGCCCACGCCTGTGTAGGTGGGGCTGCCTGGAAGATCCGCAAGCACACGCTGCTTGTCGCTGCCGGGGACGGCAACTGCTATGCCCGATTTGCAGACACCATTCTTACCGCAGTCCACTGGGTCGGCCAAGAGTGCCCTGCTCGTGGAAGCACCGTACATCGAGCCGCCACCGCTGTCGGTAACCGTGAAAGGCTGTCCATTCTGCACCGTGGTGATTCCCGAAAGTGTCCATCCGCCCAAGATCTTGCCACTGAATCCCGAGGTGGATTTCCACGGGAGACTGTAGCTATAGCTGACGATGAGCCGCTGCGAGCGCTGGCCGGAGTACAGCCCGTACTGCTGCGCCAAGTCGAAGGGGTTATTGCTGCCGTTCGTGCCGAAATCAGTGTTGCCGGTGTCCAACTCCCCTGTTTCAGCAGCGTTGATGTTCGTCAGATTCTTGCTCCATGTGTAGGATGCCTGCAACAGCACGCCATGCGAGAAGTTGTGACGAAGCTGGGCTTGCAAGCTGTTGTATAGGCCATCTCCCAGTGTGGTGGTAGTTGATACCCCTGGGCCAAAGCCGAGGTAACTCACGCGGGCCGCACCGTTGTCCGTCGTGTTCACCGTGACGGGTGTGGTATTCGCCGGATCGTTGAAAGGGATCGGATTGCCGCCAGGGAAATTGGGGTTGCTGAACATCCCAATATCCTGCGGCAGCGTGGGCGCATTGCAGGTAGCGGACGCAGCGCCACAGTCGACCAAATGCTCGATGTTGTAGGGCAGCCCTTGGTCCAGCAAGTGGATGCTGTGCGAGCCCACGTAGCCAACATCAGCGACCCATCCGTGGCCGAGATCGTATTGGAGGTCCAAGCTATATTGTTGTGTAAGTGGGAGCCGTTGCGACATTAGGTTGGAATTGGACGTGTAGCCGAGAGCGGAAGAGATGATCTGCGTAGTCGTGCAGCCGGGCTGACCACCGTAACACACTGCATTTGGATCTCCTCCCGTTCCGTTTGGCCCGCTGCCCGCCACGTATAGGAAGCGCTGGTTCCAAGAGAGTGGCGTGCCCGCAGTAGCCTGAAAGGGAGAATGGAGCGTGTTCTCCAAATTGGTGATTGACGTGCCGCCGAGCGTTCCCGAGTAAGGCGGGTTGTCTAGCAGGCCGTCGACCAGAAAGATGCTGCCGGCCCGATCGTGATACCAACCGTAACCGGCGCGGACGACGAGCCTGCTTCCGATAGGTTGCCAGGCCACGCCCAGGCGCGGCTCGAAGTTATCGAGCGGCGAGCCGGCGAGCAGCGAGGCGTTACCGTTTACCTTGACTCCCGTCGCTCCGCAGAGAGACGAAAGTCCGGCGGCCTTGTCAAAGTTAGACGGAACAACGAACCCGGCGAGCGTGCCAACCGGAGTAGGAAGTGTGCCCGGCGCAGCTCCGGCCGGCACACACGAAGTCGTGGCCGCGTCGTTCAGAAAATACGAGCCGGTATTCACTAAAGCCATCTGGCTTTGCCATAGGTTAGTGAATTGCCCAATCTTATCGGACGGCCAACCATCGTATTCCCAGCGCAAACCAGCGGTGACGGTGAGCTTGCTATTTACCCTGATGCCGTCCTGAACGAACCAGTCGAATGCTTTGATGCGATTATAATGGGTCAGCAAGCCTCTTAGTCCGATCGGAGATTCTCCCCCGGCGCAGGTAGCGGTGCCAAGGTACCCGCAAGTGCCATTTATGTACGGTGTGCCGCCGCTCGGGGGAAGGCCGGTTTGCGGGGTGCCATCAATCGCCGCGCCCGAGCTGCTGGTCAGGAAGTCCGCAGTGTTATCGAAAAGGATCTCGCCCCGGCCGCTGGCGACAGTGGTGTTGTTGTACTGGTCCCACTCACCATCAAATCCGAAGCTGATGCTGTGCATGCCGTGGTTCCAGGAAACTTGGTCTCCGACCTGGAACACGTTGGAGATGTTCTCGCCGACCCCCACGTAGTTTGTGCCCTGGTTCCAATCTCCCGACGTTGAATACAAGTCGAGGACGTCAACGCTCGGCACGATTCCGAACTCCTTATATGGAAGCGCCACATTCGCGGAACAGGGCTGTCCGTTGTTGTTCAATGGCACAATCGTGGCGCCATTCGGCAGGTCGCAAGACTCCAAAGTGCTCGTTTCGCTAGCGTCCTCCACGTTGCGTTGGAAGGTGAAACGCGCCTCGTTGATCAGGTTATTTGAAAGAATCGACTGCAGCCGCAACGTACCGACGTGGTTTTCATAGAGAACATTCGCGGGAGACCCTGGATTGCAGCTGCCGATGAAGAGGCAATCGAAGCTCTGAAGCTGAGGGTCGGATGACAAGAAATAGTTCTCATAGAGCGTTTCCTTCGGAGAGAGAGAGTACTGGGAGTTCGCCATATATTGATTTTCGTTGGCGTGCGTGGGCAGAGACATGGCCGTGGGGCAACCCGAAGATGGCACGCCGGGATGCGTCAAGACGCAGTTGTTAGGCGCGCCGGCGATCCAGAAGCCCTGGTTGTAGCCGCCCTTTGTATTGCCCTTTGCCTGAAGCAGGGCGATGGCAGTGTTGGTGATTTGGGCGCCATTGTTCTGAATGGTGACGCCGTCGGTCCACCCGGTGCTGCAGTTTTGCGGCGCACCGAGGTACGTTGGGACGCCGAAGGCCGTCGCGAAAGGTGCGCAGACCGAAGTGCCCGGACCGAATACGCTGCCCAGATAGGTTCTGTAGGCCGGAATGTTATTGGTGCAACGGAGGTCCGAGCAGGCACCGCTTGCGAGGTCCGCGTAGTCGTTGAACGGCATCAAAGTTGCCGCGGGTTCGTACCCATTGGAAAATCCGCTGGTGGCGATTCCATTCAGCTGGCGGAAGCCCTGGTAGGAACCGAAGAAAAAGATTTTGTTCTTTTTAATAGGGCCGCCGAAAGTAAATCCAAAGGTGTTCTGTTTCAGAACCTGGGGCTTGTTCGCCTCACCACTTCTCAGTTCGGAGTTCTTGTAGAAGTAATCATTGGCGTTGAAGAAGTTGTTGCGATTGAACTCCCAAACGTCGCCATGGAAGTTGTTGGAGCCGGTCTTGGTGATCACTTCCACGTTGGCGCCGCTGTTGCGGCCGTACGCCGCATCGTATAGCGAAGTCTGTACCTTGAATTCCTGAATGGTGTCCGGGTTGGGAATGGCGATGCCTGCAAAGCTGCCCATTTGCGCCGCGCCGCCGCTGGTGTACTGGCTGATATTGGCGCCGTCCATCGAATAGCTATTCGAAATGCCCCCCTGACCGTTGGCGCTCACGTTTTGAGTACCGTTGCCCATGGCGGATGCATTCGCGACGTTGGCGATGACGCCGGGCGAGAGGTCGATGATCTGAGTGTAGTTGCGAGAAACCAACGGCAGAGCCTCGATTTCTTGGCTGCCGACCACCGTCCCGTTGGTTGCGCCTTGCGTCTGAATGGACTGCGTGTTCGCCTCGACGGTGACTTGCTGGGTCGATGTCCCGACCTCCAATTTGCGGTTCAAAGTGGGGGTCTCAGCGACGTTGATCGTCACATTAGGAACGTCGAGCGACCTGAATCCGGTGGCCCCGAAGTGAACGGAATAATTGCCAGGGGGCAACAGAGAGATTTTGTACGACCCATTCGCGTCCGTTGTAGCGGTGCGCGTCTGGCCCGTGGCCAAGTCGGTCACCTTGACCGTGGCGCCGGAAATCACGGCACCGGACGGGTCCGTGACCGTTCCGGTAAGGGCGCCGGTATTTGCAGTTTGCGCCAGGATCTGCGGCGTGCAAACCGCGAAGAGCGTGAACGCAAAAAATGCTGCCACAAGCATACGAATCGGCTTCATGTCTTTTATTTCCCCCTAAAGCCGCGCCCACCCGCGGGCAGTGGAAATCAATAAGCAGTAGCTACCGCTCACCGCCTCGCGGGCGGCTGCGCGCTACACCCACCACGTCAACTTTTTGGAATGACTGAACCCATTCCCCAAACCACCACATCAAACCGAGAACACACCACACACAAACAGTGGCGACACTAGACAAGAATTCCCAAAATATGTCTATTGCTTATTGTGACTAACTCTGTTACCTAAAACGCATTAGTCCGCATCGGACCTGAAACGGGGCGCGCCATGGGCATGGGAGTGAAGGCGCGGTACATCGAGAGGGGATGTTGCGGTTGCCGGGCGATGATGGCCTAGTTTTCTCCCCGTGCAGCGCAGTAGCCGCATCCGGGGCAACCGACCGACGCAAATCATTCTCATGCGCGCCGCAGTGGAGCGTTTTTAGGCAGCGTCCCACAGCCAAAAACGCGGCTACTACAGAAATGTTGCCCGAGAGGAAATGCGAAAGGCTCCATCCTTCGCTGAAGGATGCGAAGGATGGAGCCTCGGAGACGGACAAGCGGTGCGGAACGCGCGGCTAGGAATCAGCGACCGTGATCGGCATCGTGCTCCCAGCCGGTTTTTGAATCGTACGGCGCCACGAAGCCCATCGCCTCGATCTGGTGAATCTTGCCGCCGTAAACTTTGAATACGTGCGCGGCTGGCAAATCGAAGGGCTTGGAATTTATGGTCGTGGTTTTGTATCCGGGAACACCCGTGAGTTTATAAACGTGCTTCTTCATCGGCTGGCGGAATTGCGAGAGCCCTAAGACCAAGCCAGTCGTCGGGTCGGCGATCATTACGCGGACCGGTTCAATGCGCGTGATGTAGTTGAATGTACCGGTCTTCATTTGCGCACCGCAGCTGTACGAGCCCATCAGCGACATGGCCGACGTAATCTTTTTGGGTCTCGGATTGGCGACGGTCTGCATGCCGTTTTCGTGGCGGACGCAATCACTGGCAAAGGGCGCATTATTTGAATCCGCGCCGGTGAGTGCCGGGTAATACATTGACGCGATGCGGATCATGTCCGCGCGCGAATCGCGCTCGGAGCGCGGTACGTCCGTCAGGAACGCTTTGCGTGGGTGCTCCAGGTTCTTCATGGAGCTGGGAAAGCCAGGACGGCTGGCGATCGGCGCGATCAGGTGCTCGGCGGCGACGATCTCTCCGTGGCGAATTTTCAGGCGCAGCGCCAGGATAATCGGCTTGTCGTTGGCCTTCATCACGCCATAAAAGCCGACCTGCTCGGAAACGGAATCCGGGATGTAAATCTTAAATGTGGTCGGCAGCGCGGACGCGGTCTTCCACAGGCCTTCGCCCGGCTTCAGATCCTTGAGGTTCTCGACGAATTCGACGTGCGGCGAAAGAGGAACCATAGATGGGTCGTGTGCGACGAGCGCGGCGAGGTAGTTGTTCACCGCGCCGGTGAGGCACGCGTCGTTGCAATGCGCCGGCAGATCTTTGGCTTTCGGCGCAGCGAATAGCGTGCCGCTGGATACGAGCAATATCAAAATCGCTCTGCTTAGAATTTTCAAGGATTTCTCCCCCCTGTTTTGTTTTGCGGAATCACCCACCAATTCTGAGTCGTGGATGGGCAGCGCCATAGCGCCCCCGAAGGTCCGGCTGGGCGTCGGCGGACGGACGAGGGGAGTTTATAACATGCGGTGACGGCGAGAGCCAACTATATCGATGCGCGAAACCGGCCCATTCCAGCGAGTATGGCGCGATTATGTGACCTGCGGAGGCTCCTTCAATTCCGTGGTGATGAGAAGGATTTCGCGCGAGCCGACATTTTCGACCGAATGCGGCGGAAGCGGCCCGGTCCATTGCACGAATGGCTGATCCGGCGCAGGACCGACCGTACGGCTATCGAAAAGTATTTTGCCCTTGCCATCGCGGCGGATGAAATCGCTTTGCGCCGCCACGTACATAGCGCTGGGCCAGCAGTGCGTGTGCACCGGCACGAACGCGCCCGGAGGGATGCGCACTTCCAGCAGGCGCACGCGTTCATTTTCGAAGAGCAGCTTGTGGTGGTCGGGCGCGGCCACGAGTGCGTCGAGCGAGTCGGGCCACGGCCACGGCGCGCAGTTGTGCGCGCTCTTGTCATCGGGCGGGTTTTTGATGGAACTCACAGTGTCCTCCCGAGTGCAATTTTACAGAAGCGAGCCTAGCACGGGCCAAGATTGAACGAAGAAAAGCCCGCGCCTTCCAGACAGCGGAAAACGCGGGCCTTGTTTTGCATGACGCGAGATTGAGTCGGCCGCTAGGTAATCGGCATGCAGACCGCTTTGGTCTGGGTGTAGAGGTCGAGCATCTCGTGCCCCATCTCACGTCCCCAGCCGGACTGCTTATACCCGCCGAAGGGCATGGCTGAATCGAGAACGCCGTAGCAATTTATCCAGACCGTTCCCGCCCGAAGCTCGGAGGCGATCCGGTGCGCCTTCTTGACGTCGCGCGTCCAGACGGCCGCGGCCAACCCGTATTGTGTGTCGTTGGCTTTGGCCACTAGATCATCGACATCCTTGAAAGGCATTACGGTGACGACGGGCCCAAAAATCTCCTCGCGCACCACTTTCATCTTTTCATTGGTATTGACGAGCACGGTGGGCTTTACGAAATAGCCCTTGTCGCCCTGGCGGCTTCCTCCGGTGACGGCCTTCGCGCCCTCGGAAACGCCTGATTCCAAGTAGCTGCACACGCGATTGAGCTGTTCCTCGGAAACGAGCGGGCCCATGTCGCTCGTCGGCTCCATGCCGGGACCGACGCGGATCTTCGACGCGATTTGCGACACTCCGTCCACGACCTTGTCGAATTGCTTGTCTTCCACGTACAGCCGTGATCCCGCGCAGCAGACCTGGCCCTGATTGAAGAAAATGCCGTTCGCCGCGCCGGGAATCGCGCTTTCGATCTCCGCATCTTGAAAGACGATGTTGGGAGATTTCCCGCCGAGTTCGAGGGAGACTTTCTTCAAGTTTCCGGCTGCCGCGTGGACAATCAGTTTTCCAACTTCCGTGGAGCCGGTGAAGGCGATTTTATCGACGTTCGGATGCGCTGCGAGGGCCGCGCCAGCGGTTTCGCCATAGCCGGTGACAATATTGACCACGCCGTCCGGGATGCCCGCTTCCTGAATCAGTTCGCCAAGCAAAAGCGCCGTGAGTGGCGTCTGTTCGGCAGGCTTCAGGATCATGGTGCAGCCGGCCGCGAGCGCGGGGGCCAGTTTGAGCGTGGCCATGACCATCGGGAAATTCCACGGGACGATTTGTCCCACTACGCCCACCGGTTCGCGCAACGTGTAGGCGAAAAATTTCGCGCCGTGCGCGGAAATCGGAATCGTGTTGCCTTCGATCTTGGTGGCCCAGCCGGCGTAATAGCGGAGTTGGTCGACGGAAATCGGGATATCGGCCACGCGCGCGAGTGCCAACGGCTTGCCCTGATTCAGGCATTCGAGCTGCGCAAATTCTTCGAGCCGCTTTTCCAGAAGATCCGCGAGCTTCCAAATCACCCGTCCGCGCTCGGAAGGGGTGATGTCGCGCCACGGCCCCTTTTCGAAAGCAGCGCGAGCGGCGGCTACCGCGCGGTTGATGTCTTCTTTATCGCCTTCGGCGATCTGCGCGAGCACTTCTCCGGTTGCCGGGTTGTAGGTGGGAAAGGTTTTTCCCGAAGCGGCTTCCACCCATTTTCCGCCGATCAACATCTTCCGGGGTTTCGCTAAGTATTTCGTTACATTTTCATCGATCGGAATCACCTGTGTCGCTGTAGCCATTGCGTTCCTCCTTCGCCTAAGTCTGAAGCGTACCTAGCATCATAGTCCGAAATCAACGGTGAAACAGCCCGATGTAAGCAGCATTCCCAAGCACATGGTCTTTGACCGCTTCCTCGATCTGTTCCCGCGTGGCATCCTGCGGCGGGTTGAACCTCCAGCCCAAGCCGCGGATCTAAAACATCTAATTGCTAGCGCCCAATTATTTCCTTTCGTAAGAAACGCGCCAAACGGAGTTGGAGCCGTCGTCCGTGACGATCAGCGAGCCGTCCTGGGCGACCGCAACGCCGACTGGACGCCCCCAGCAAATGCCATTGGGAAGCACGAAGCCGGTAAGGAAATCTTCATACGAGCCGGTGGCGTGGCCGTTCTTCATGAGCGCCATGATCACTTCGTAGCCGGTCCGAATGGATCGATTCCACGAGCCGTGCTCCGCCACGAAGAGTTGCCCGCGATATTCCTTGGGAAACTGTTTCGCTTCGTAGAATGTGAGTCCGAGAGACGCGTCGTGCGGTTCGATCAGAACATCCGGCACGATCACTTTGTCCGCCAATTCCGGATGGCGGCCGGGATAACGTGGATCGTGATGGGCCCCGATGTAATACCAGGGCCAGCCGTAAAAGCCGCCCTTCTGAACGTGCGTGACGTAGTCGGGCGGCAGATTGTCCCCGATTTCGTCGCGCTCGTTCACGGAAGTCCAGACTTCGCCTGTCTTGGGATTGACGGTGAGGCCCGAACCATTGCGAATTCCCGTGGCGTAAACTTGCAGGTCCGAACCATCCGGCTTAGTGACCAGAATATCGGCGCGGTGAAATTCGCTTTTGTCCTTGTCGATGTCGGAGACGTTGTTGTGCGAGCCGACGGAAATGAACATCTGCGTGTCGTCGAGCGAGAAGGCGATGCCGCGAGCGAAGTGATTCGGTCCGGCGGGGAGATTGGGAACGATCACTTCCATCGGGCCGCGCGCTTTCAGGTCGCCATTTTCGTAGGGATAGCGGACGACCTCATTGGTAGCGGCGACGTAGACGTACTTCGGATGTGCTCCGCTGGGATAAAAAGCAATGCCGAAGGGCAGGCGGAGACCGCTTGCGAATTCGGACGCTTGCTCGGCTTTTCCGTCGGCGGTCATGCCGTGCAGGACCATCACCTTGCCTGTATTCGTTTCAGAGACGAATAGATCGCCATCGGGCGCTTTCACGACGACTCGGGGGCCCTTCAGATCGGTGGAGTAGAGATTGACTTTGAAACCATCGGGCGCTTGCGGCCACACATCCGCGGGACGGGGGACCGGGCTCGAAAAGATGACGGAAGACTTCGTCGCGTACGGCTGCGGCAAGTGACCAACGGTGATGTGGTGAATGCGGCCGGGCGTTTCGCCGTGAAAATCGGTGAAGACGCTGCTGTTACCCGTTTGCGCGGCCGCGTGGACGCGCGCGCTTCGAATATGCGACGCCGCGAAGAAAAGCAGCGCGGCGCAGGCCGCAAACATCGCACTGCGGTAAACATGCTTCATAAAGATGCTTCTCCCGATTTCGCGCGTTCGGCTGACTCGATTTTTATATGTTGCCGGGGAAACCACACCTAATCCGTACTGTCTTCAGGTATAAAGTACAGGACAAAATCGCACGATTCGGACGCCACTTCCATTCCCTCGCAGGTTGTGGAGACAGACGCGCGCGCGAGCTCACAGGTTTCAGAAGTAGAGGCAAAGCAGGCGGTCTGGAGAACACATTCGCTAGCGAGGAGAAACGGCCCCTGGCCGCGATCCGTTGCCGTTTCCCATACGCGTTCTTAAAGGGGAATCCGAAAGGGCCGACATAATAATGGACGAGCAAGCGGTGGCACAACTCCACCTTCGGCGCGGAATTGGACGGCCGGATGGGCGCCGGGAAACGCCTACTCTTTGCGCGCACCGTAGCGAGCGCGATGGCTTTTGCCCCACGCGGACATGGCTCGCAGAATCGGCCGGAGGCTCTGGCCGTGGCGCGTAAGTGAGTATTCGACCCGCGGCGGCACCTGCGCATATACCTTGCGATGCACGATGTCGTCCCGCTCAAGTTCGCGGAGGTGCTTGGTCAGCATTTTCTTGGTCGAATAAGGAATCAGCTTTTGCAGCTGGTTGAAACGCTGCGTGCCGCGCTCGAGGTGAAACAGGATGAGGGGCTTCCATTTCCCACCGATCACGCCGGTGGTGAAACGGACGGGACAATCGATGTCTTTCACTAGATCACTCCGTAAGGTACTTAGTAGCGAAAAGGTGCCTGCTGATTATGACATTACTTTAGCGTAAAATCCGGCGTTTGGCCAGCGCCGAGTGTGTGAGGCCGGCGGATTCGCCGCGGGCCCGTGAGTTATCGAAGGCGCCGCTCGTTCAAACGAAACGTGTGCTTGGCACCCCCGGGGGAGGAACTGAATTATGGCGAGCAAAAGACCTGTGGTCCTGTATGGCGCGGGCGGATTTTCCGGAAGGCTGGTGGCCGAATACTTGCGCGAATACAACGTGCCGTTTATAGCGGCCGGCCGCAATAAGGCAAAGATTCAGGACGTGATGAGTCGCGTGCCGGGCATCGAGACGGCGGACTACGAAATCGTGGAGGTTGGCTCGACGGTCGAGGAGCTGGCGAAGCTCTTTTCAGGCGCGAAGGTGGTGTGCAACACGGTGGGACCCTTCATCTACTTCGGGCCGGCGGTCGTGGAGGCAAGTTGGAAAACGGGATGCCACTATATCGACATTTCCGGCGAGCAGGCGTGGCACCGGCGGGTGGCGGAACAGTGGGGCGAAAAGTTCGCGGCCAAGGGATTGCTTGTGGCGCCGGCTACCGCGTTTATGTCCGCGCCGAGCGATGCAGCGGCGCGCATCTGCATGGAAACGGCGAACGTGGATTCGCTCGAGATATTGTCGATGTTCGATGGCATGCCGACGTTCGGCTCCACGCAGACGATTTTCGCCGTGATTCAAACCGAGGGCTACTACCTCGAACAGAATCGCTATAAGCCATGGGTGCGAGCGAAAGGCTACGAGGTGGTCGTCCCAGGATATCTGCGCACGCAGTTGGCGCTGAGCTGGGGCGGATTTCCGCATCCCGTCTGGTACAAGGACGAGCCGCAAGTGGCGAACGTGCGCTCGTTCGGCGGTTTGCTGAATCGCGAAATCATGGAGGGGGTGCTGGCCACCGAAAAGCATTTCGAGGAATCGATTCGCCCGCTGCCGAAAGCGGAACAGGAGAAAAAGCTGGCGGAAATGGCCAACGCGGTCCAGAGCGGGACACCTCCGCGCGAAAATTCACGCATGCAGCGCACCATCGACGTCGTGGTTGGCCGCGGGAGCACCGATTACGTGCAATGCGTTCTGTTCGGGACGTGCTGTTACCGCCAGACGGGGTTAATACAAGCCTATGCAGCGCATTCGCTTGCCCTCGGCGCGCCGCGCAAAGTGGGATTCGCGTCGCCCGCCGCGGCTTTTGGCGCCCGCGACCTGCTGAAAGTGCTGGAGTCGTTTGGCTTGTCGAAGATGAAAATAGTCTCGTGAACGCTGCACACCAGTCGCACGAGAAACCTCGGCCTTCGAATGCCGAACCGGCCGGGACGCTCTAACCGGCTCAATTTTGCATAGTTCCTTGCAAATACGCCGCAGTTTCAGTAGCTTAATTGGTGCCGTTATCGCCGCAGGGCTCAAACGCCACGTGCAAATTCCCCCTCCAGGAGAGGACGATATGAGTGAGAAGACTTTCGAGGATGTGTTAAAGACTGCCGGGAACCCGGTAAATATGCTCCGTAATTCGCAAATCGGAGCCTACGTGTATCCAGTAGTTCCCCCAGAGTATTCAAATTGGCGCGACGAACAGCGTGCCTGGCGGGAGACCGCCGTATTGTTCGATCAGTCTCACCATATGGCCAATATCTATGTGAAAGGGCCGGATGCTCTGAAGATGCTTTCCTATCTCGCGACCAATAGCTTTGCAAAGTTCCCGGTGGACCGCGCCAAGCAGTTCGCGCCCTGCAGCTACGATGGGTACGTAATCGGCGACGGCATTCTCTTTCACCTGGAGCAGAATCACCTGGTTTTCGTCGGACGCGCGCCTGCGGCGAGCTGGATCGAATTCCACGCCGCGACCGGCGGATACAAGGTCGAGATCACCAAGGATGATCGATCGCCGTCGAATCCACGCGGCAAGGCGGTGACCCGCACGGTGTATCGCTACCAGATTCAGGGACCAAACGCGACGCAGATCATCGAGAAACTGAACGGTGGACCGGCGCCCGACATCAAGTTCTTCAATATGGGCTACATCAACATTGCTGGGCGCAAGGTCCGCGCTCTGCGGCATGGCATGGCTGGCGCTCCGGGTCTTGAAATCTGGGGACCGTACGAGGAACGCGAAGAGATCAAGGCGGCCATCGTCGCGGCAGGTAAGGACTTCGGCATGCGCGAAGTCGGTGCCCGCGCCTACGCGACCAATACGCTGGAGTCGGGCTGGATTCCTTCGCCGCTTCCGGCGGTTTACACCGGCGAGAAGATGAAGGCATACCGGCAGTGGCTTCCGGCCACGAGCTATGAAGCCACCGGCTCGATCGGCGGCAGTTTCAATTCCAACAACATCGAAGACTACTACGTGACACCGTACGAAATGGGCTACGGGCCGTTCGTGAAATTCGACCACGATTTCGTCGGCCGCGAAGCACTGGAAAAGATGTCCAACGAGCCGCAGCGGAAGAAAGTAACGTTCGCGTGGAATGCCGAGGACGTCCTGAAAGTCTTTCAGTCGCTCTTCAAGCAGGGCGACATCTACAAGTACATCGACCTGCCGCTTTCGAACTACACCTCCGCGTCCTACGACAAAGTGACGGCCAACGGAAAGAATGTAGGCCTCTCCATGTTTAGCGGATACAGCTACAACGAGCGGTCGATGCTGTCGCTCGGCATCGTCGATCCGGACATTCATGTCGGTAACGAGGTCATGCTCACCTGGGGCGAGGAAGGCGGAGGGTCGAAGAAGCTTACCGTCGAGCGCCACAAGCAGCTGGAGATTCGGGCGCGCGTAAGCCCGGTCCCGTACTCGGAAGTAGTTCGCAAGGAGTACGCGGAAGGCTGGCGCACCGCGCAAGCGAAGTAGCCATCTCCGGCAGCTTAATTGAGTTAAAGAGGGCGGAATCGGCATCCTCCGATCCGCCCTTTTTCTGTCGAACGCAAGTTGCTCGAACCTCATTATCAGCCTAAATACTGGTACAATCTCGAACTGGCTGGCGCGAGCAAATGAATCGAAGGAGCGCCATCTAAATTAGCTGAACGGAGCGAACAAACCTTCCTGAACGTCCGGAGGGATTGACGACCATGGGATTTGATTACAGAGCTGACCAGATAGGGAGTTTTTTGCGTCCGCCGGATTTGCTTGCGGCACGGACAAACGGGACGGCACCGGCCGAATTGCGCGCCCTCGAAGATCGGCACATTCTGAGGATGCTGCGCAAACAGCAGGAATTAGGTTTCGACATCTTCAGTGATGGCGAACTGCGGCGTCGCAATTTCATGAGCACGTTCACCGATGCGGTCGAGGGCCTCGATTTCGGCGCGTCCGTTCCCAGGGATTGGGGCGCCACGGACAGCGCACAAACGACCCTAGTGGCTCACGTGACCGGGGTCGTGAATCGCAAGCTCCGGGCGGTGCAATCGATGACGGCCGACGAATTGCCATTCCTGCAGCAGCACAGTCCGGGCGACATCAAGATGCTACTGCCGAGCGCCACGCAGTTTCCGGCGATTTCGTTCAAGAAGGGCATCACCGACAAAGTCTACAAGAATCATTCCGAACTGCTTTGGGACATCGTCGAGATCATGAAGAAAGATTTCGCCTTGCTCGCGTCGGCCGGAGTGAAGTACATCCAGATCGACGCCCCTCGCTACAGCTATTACATGGACCCCAAATGGCGCGAATGGATTCGCACCGAGATGGGGCAGGATCCCGAAGCGGCCCTCGATGAAGCGATTCGCGCGGACAACGCATGCCTGGAAGCCGCATGCAAACCGGGCGTGACTCTCGCGATCCATCTATGCCGTGGGAATAATCGCAGCCACTGGTACGCGTCGGGCGGATACGACGCCATCGCCGAAAAGCTCTTTAACGAAATAAAGGTCGATCGCTTCCTCTTGGAATACGATGACGAGCGCTCAGGCACATTCGAGCCGCTGCGATTCGTGCCCAAGGACAAAATTGTGGTGCTCGGCTTGATCAGCACGAAGAAGCCGCAACTGGAAAGTGTGGACGAGATCGCTAGGCGCATCGACGAAGCGGCGAAGTATTTCCCGATCGAAAATCTGACGCTTAGCCCACAGTGCGGCTTTGCCTCCACGGCGGAAGGCAATCTGCTAACGGAAGACGAACAGTGGGCCAAGCTCAAGCTGGTGGTCGATACGGCCCAGCGCGTGTGGGGCTGAGATGATCGTTCTTGTTCGAACGGGTGGAAGTTACATATCATCGCAGGCCTGAGACGCCCGCCGGGTGTGGTGCTTGGACCACCAGGGACGGCGGCGCCTCTCGGCGCAGACGATGATCTTGCACCTAAATCACACCCGGCGCGATTCCGCCGCTTCCACAACGGCGGAAGTGGTCAACTCCCTATTGGCGTTGCTTGAGGAAAAGAATCTGGAGCCGGCGCAGTTTGCTCGGTTGCGGATTTATCTGGATTGGCTCCAATACAAACAGAATTTTCGCGAACCGGTGACCGTGACCTTGCCGCCGGGCAGCAGTGACGTCGCTTTCCCCACGGAGATCCGCATTGATTCGCGGCAAGTGGCGCCGGGGACCTTTCGCGAATCTTTGCGCCGCGCGATCTGTTCGGCAAACGCGGTGGAACGAGGTTCGGCGGGGCGCCTGTACCTGGAAGACTTCAAGTCTTTTCGCGACAGCATTGCCTGGCAATTCAATCGCCTGTACTGGCAGCGGCTGAAGGAATGGGAAGTCGCCAGCGGAAGGCCATACGAGCAGGCTTTGCCGGGCGGAAAATCCGATGGCCACAATCCGGACGCGATTTCGGAGTCCGTGGCCGAATTTTGGACGTTGCTCCGGAACTTGGATGCCCGCAACCAGCTTCCGCCGGAAGTTTTCGTGCTGGAAATTGGTGTGGGCATGGGCACGCGCGCCCGCATGTGGCTAGACCGCTTCGCCCAAACCGATCGCGAACGCAGGACGAATTTTTACCCTCGCTTGCGATTTTTGCTGGGCGATTATTCGCTTTCCACGCTGGAGCGCTCGCGCTCTTCGGTGAAAGAGCATGTGGAGCTTTGCAGCTCCATCGCGCTCGATGCGCTCGACCCTATCAAAACGCTTTCCTTTCTGCGGCACAAGATTCTTTACGTTCACTCAACCAATACGTACGACAATCTTCCGGACGAAGAAGCCGTCTGGCGCGGCAATCGCATCTACTGGGTTTGGGCGCGTGCGTATCTATCGAGCGACGATACAGCGAGGATCGCGGCGTTGTGCGATCTGGCGGTGGCTGAGGTCGCGGCAACGATCCATCGATTACTCGACGTTGGGCCCGAGTGCCTGGCCGATCGCACGAAGGGCATGCGTTTCTGGATGGAAATCTGGAAAGCGCTGCGAACGGAAGAGCGCTTGGTCGATACGCTGGATTTGCCAGATGTTTCCTATCCAGCGGGACTCAGCCCAACGCAAATGGAGGACATTTTGCGGGATGCTCCGGGCGATCTGCGTTTTCACTTGAGCCCTGGAGCGTTGGAAAGTTTTCGCAATACTCTGCCGCTACTTCATCCGCGGGGCTATCTGCAAGTGCAGGACATCTTTGTGACCGATCTGCACCAATACACGATGGGTTTTCGCGGCCCGGGAAAGTTGGACGGTTCCATCGTGAACTGGGTCAACGGCGCTCTGCTGCGGGAAGTGGCCGAGCGCTCCGGCTACAACATTCACTTCGTGCCATTCAAGTACCGGCCGGAGTCCAAAACCTCGATCCTCTACACGACGCAACGGGAGTAATGTGAATGAAGCTTCCTATTCTTCCCACCACGATGGTCGGCAGCTATTCGATGCCCGGATGGCTGGAACGCCTGAAAACCGATTATTTTGCTCGCCGCATCAGCCGCAACGATCTGGACGACATTCACGACACGGTGGTCAAGGCGGCTATCAAGGATCAGGAAATCGCCGGTCTGGACATCGTCACCGATGGGGAGCTTCGCCGCGATAATATGATCGACTATTTCATCGAGCGGCTCCCGGGCGTGCATATCGACCGTTCGTCGAAGAAGTTTTATTACGACTTTTACGATAGCGAAGTGGTGGGGAAGATTCCAATGGCTTCGCTGGGCCTGGTGGACGATTTCAAGTTTCTGCTGGCCAATACCGAGCGTGTGCCGAAAATCTGCGTTACAGGACCGCACTCGCTCACCAAGCGCATCCGCAATAAACACTATCCCACGGAAGCGGCCCTGGCGATGGACATCGCTCGCGTGATGAACATGGAGTTGAAAGAGCTGGTCAAAGCGGGCGCGAGACTCATCCAAATCGACGAGCCTTATTATTCCGGCTTTCCCGAGGACCTCGATTGGGGCATCGGCGTATTGAACGCGCTCGTCGAGGGCGTGGACGCCAAAATCGCCGTGCACATTTGCTACGGAAATCGTTACGGCAAGCCTTCCTGGGAAGGCAGCTACCGCTATCTTTTCCCCCGCATTCTGGATGCGAAGATCCATCAGCTCAGCCTGGAATTCGCGCGGCGCGGCGGCGAAGATCTCGAATTGTTCAAGGAGTTTTCCGTGTCGTTCGAGCTGGGCGCTGGGGTGATCGACGTCAAGACGCACGTGGCGGAAACCCCAGACATCGTGGCGCAGCGCATCCGCAAGGTCATCGAGTTCGTGCCTGCCGAGCGAGTGGTAATTCTGCCCGATTGCGGGCTCTTCCACGTCCCGCGCGATATCGCCTTCGCCAAGCTGCGCTCCATGGTGCAGGCCGCCCAAATCGTGCGCAAGGAACTTGGCGATTGAGCCGCTCGGGCTCGGTATGCCAACGAAGGTATATTTTGGGCTGCTATGGATTCCGCGGAAACCGCCCCTGTTGTTTCACTTTCAAAATTTCTAGACACGATTAGTAAACCTTGGGTACCATGCTGCGGGGGATTCGTCATGCACGCTGGGGTTCAGTTTCCTCTAGATACAGCCGCTCCTCCGCTGCAAATCGTTTCCACGGATGGCGTGAGGGCATCCGATCGCCGCGAGTTTTGGCAGAGCGGCGGCAGTTCTCTCTTCGGCGCGCTCCAGCTTGAGCAGCACAGCCGCGAACCCTTCGACGCGAATTTCTCCTACGCGCGTTTGGGCGATCTGCTGTTTTGCCGCTTGGCGGCGCGCGTTTCTCACCGCGCCGTCCGCACCAAAGCCGTGGCGCTCCGCGATGACCGGCCGTTTCTGAAGGCGGTGCTGCAAACGAAAGGCCGCAGCGTGATCGCGCAGAGCGGTTGCACTACTCCGCTTCTTCCCGGCGAGTGGGCGATTTATGACGCGGGGGCGCCGTACAGTGTTGCGCTAACAGCGGGTGCGGAATTCTCGATGATTTTAGTTCCGCGAGAAAAGATCGTGACTCGAGGTTTCGACGTGCGCAGGCTGGTCCTGCGGCCCTTTTCCGCGCGGCGTGGACTCGGCAAGTTGATCTGGAGCCTTTTGGACACCACCATCGAGCAGATTGCCGAGTTGCATCATCGCTCCGGTTTCGATGTGGCCGAAATCGTGGCGCAGATGTTCCGGATGGCGCTCTTTGACTCGTTTGACGGTCGCGATCCCGTGAATTCCAGCAACGCGCTTCGCGAGCGGGTCAAATTTTATATCTCTGCGCACCTAAGCGACCCGGATCTTTCCATCGCCAAGCTCGCGGAACTCACGCATTGCAGTAAGCGCTACCTCCATATGATTTTCAGGCCGGAGGGAGTCTCCATTTCCGACTTCATCTTAAAATCCAGACTGGAGCGCTGCCGCGCCGAGCTTCTGAGTCCCTCTGGCGTGCATCGGTCCATCACCGATATCGCCTACTCGTGGGGCTTCAATAATTCCAACCATTTCAGCCGGTGTTTCAGGCGGCAGTTTGGCGTGGCTCCGCGAGAACTGCGAAACGGCGGCGGTTGGTGGCCGCGTGTTGCTGCCGCCACAACAACTCCGTCCTGAACGCTTCGGCGTATATCGATCGTTTTCGTCATCCAACTGAAGCCAGAATCAAGACTTCGCTCTAGGGCACGTCTTTCTTCGCTGCCAGGGGAGACGATGGGGGCCCGCTGGCTTAGCTTTGGCGTGGGTGAGTGTGGAGTTTGTGTAAGCGCCGGACGGTAGGTGGTTTCCGGCATTCGCGAAAAAAACACGTCCATCAATGGTCGTAAAAGTCCGAGTTCGCAAAACCTGTTGATGCTTTTGACTAACAGCACCGCTACTCGTTCTGAAGCGATTGCGAAGATCGTCGTTGCGTACTTCAAGCAATCGGGAATCGAGTGAAGATACGCGTCTCGAAAAACACTCCAACCCGAGTAATTTCTTGACAAACGGTGCCCGTCAGGTTACACATTTTGCAAACTTAGGGTTCCGTAGTAAGCGGCGGACATCCCGCTACCAGTTAAGGGGGAACGTTTCATGAGGACACGCTTTGCCCTGCTTTTTGCGCTTGCTCTTTCTATTCTAGTTGGTTCCGCGCGCATTTCCTGGGCGCAAGCGGCTATCACGGCCCAATTAAACGGTACGGTAACGGATCCGAGCGGCGCTGTCGTGGCGGGCGCTAAGATCACAGTGCGCAATACGAATACGAATGCCACGTACACGGCGACGACGAACGGAAATGGGTTCTATGCAGTTGCCAATTTACCTCCCACCAATTACGAGATCACCGTATCGCATTCCGGTTTCGCGAATTTCAGCGAGGCCTTTGTGTTGACCGTTAGCGAGTCAGCCACTGTGGATGCGAAGCTGCAAATCGCCGCGCAAGGCGAAAAGGTCATCGTCAGCACGCAAATTCCTACGATCGAGCCGACCAAGACGGAAATCAGCCAGGTCGTGCAGGCCCGTCAGATTACCGCGCTCCCTACCAGCAGCCGTCTCTTCACGGATTTTGCTCTGCTGACTCCTGGAGTTTCCACGAGCCGGACCAGTTTGGGCGCAACGGTCACGGAATTCGAAACCACGCAGATCTCCTTCGGTGGCATGCGTTCCTTCAGCAACGAAATTACCGTGGATGGCGCGGATTTCGTCAACGAAGTGACTGGCGTGCAGCGCTCCACCCCGCCGCAAGATTCGGTAGCGGAATTCCGCGTAGTCAACAACAGCTTTGGATCTCAATACGGGCGCACCATCGGTGGCATCGTCAACGTGGTCACGAAGTCCGGCACGAACAACTTGCACGGCTCGATCTACGAGTATTTTGAAAACAATGTGCTCAACGCGCGCGCACTCACACAGCCGGCCCCGGTGCCGGATGTATGGAGGCAGAACCAATTCGGCGCCAGACTGGGCGGTCCGATTCAGAAGGATAAGACGTTCTTCTTTTTCAACTACGAGGGCCATCGCAACGCGTATTCGCCAAATTTTGCGCCGGACCTGGTCAACAATATCAACAATATTGATACCGCGAAGGCTTACATGGGCCTCCCTCCGGAAGGCGGCCAGTTTGGCTTCGCTGGCTTGCAATCAACGCTGCGAACGAACAACAACGATTACGGCTTTGGCCGAATCGACGATCAGCTGACCAAAAATAATCATCTCGCCATCCGTTACAACGTCGAGGACGCCCGCGACCTGAATGAATTAGTCGGCCTCACGGAAGACGGCGGCGGAGTGGGAACGCCGAGCGGTGGACGAAATCTTTTCGTGCGAGACCAATCTCTGGTGGGGACGCTTGACAGTGTGATTACGCCAAGCGTCGTCAACACGGCCCTATTCCAATACGCCCGAAGGCACTACAGCTTTCCAGGAGCTACTGGTGAGCCCGATCTAAGCGTCGTCAACGATCTAGAGTTTGGCCATAATTTTGGCAGTTACGATGCGATCTACGAAACCCGTTTCGAGGCTTCGGACTCAGTCTCTTGGGTCCATGGAAATCACATTTCAAAATTCGGCTTCGATGGCAACTATCTCTGGGATCAAAACAATTATCCTGGATTCGAGCCCGAGCGGATTCTTCTTCCCAATCTCGATTGCATGTACGCGTTCGCGAATACGGTCAATGCCATAAACACAGGGACTTACGGAACACTTCCCACGGGGGGGTGCCCGCTTGACCCGGCGGCGGATGGCGTCTCCTTTCTTTATCAGGGCGTGACATTGCCGCGAGCCAATTGCCCGGATGTCAACACTCCCTGCGCGACTGGCTTTTACAACGGATACATTCCGCCGGCGCCCACCGGGGCGGGCTTCAACGGTGGCTGGCCCAGCGCCACTCCGGTGAATCTCGCCAGCAACTACAATTTCCACCTGAACCATGGCTATTGGGGCATGTTTGCTCAGGACCAATGGCGTATCAACCCGAGTCTGACCTTAAATTACGGCTTGCGCTGGGATTTTGAGTCTGGATTAGGGTACGCAGTAGATTCTTATTACAAAGGTGTCCAGCCGCGCGTCGGGATTGCCTGGTCACCCGATAGCAAGACTGTGGTCCGCGCCGGCTATGGCCTATACTTCGACCGGAATAACATGACGTTCTTTTTCGTTACCGGCAATCAGAAGACGATACCGGGATACTTCTGCGGAAATGGCGCCACGCCGACGAGCTGTGCCGCAAACGGCGTAGGCCCGGTAGCCGTTCCGTATCTCAATAATCGCGCCGCAAGCGGAGGCTGGCAGTTGGGAGGGCAGCCAGGATATCCCGGCACTCCAGCGCTCCCATGCGGTGGACCCGGCTTGCCACCATCTCCCATCTGCGCGGCCCAACCGGGAAACACGATAAGCGTCGCTGCACTGACCGCTTACGGAACCTTAGCGGGCGCACCCTATCCGGCCGAGATTCTCACGGGTCCGTGCACGCTTGGTCCTGGTGGTGCTCCCACTGGCGCGTGCGGCGTAGGATCCGGCGGCATCCAAAAGAATGGTGGGTTGCCCTATGCCAGCCAAGCCAGCGTAGAGGTTGATCGTCAGATCGGCCACGGATTAACGCTGGATGTGGCTTATCTGTACGTCAATGCAACCGATCTAGTTCGCGGCAACAATATGAATGTTCCCTGCCCTCTGGGTACCAGCAAGCCGGGAAATCCTTATTACGCGCAAGGCTGGCTCGATCCCAACGGCGGCCTCTCAAACTGCGCTGGAACACCCACCCTCGGTCCATTCAATATCGGACCTATTTTTGGGACACTCGCCAATCCATCGGGTCTCGAATTTGGCGTACCCAGCACGGCAAGTCCTGCTGCCACTCTCAGCGCCGGGCTGATGGACTACAACAACAACGTGGCCAAGGCCCGTTACAACGGCCTCACCCTTACGGCCATCGAGCGCCTGGGCAATTACTTCAATCTCACTGCGAATTACACGTATTCCCACACAATCGACAACGGCAATTTCACCACGTTCATCAACCTCCCTCCCAACCAGTTCGACTACGCGGCTGAAGAGGCCAATTCCAACCAGGATCTCCGGCACCGCTTCGTGGCGAATTTCGTAGCCAACACGCCCTCGAAAGGTTGGTATCGGAACTTCACCTTCAGCAGCATCATCACGCTCCAATCGGGCGCACCGTTCACGCTGTACCCGGGCGACAACGTTCTAGGCGATTTGGCGGGCCTCAGCACCGATCGTGTGGCCGGTCCGCCTGTGAAGGCGGTTTGCACGTCCGTCGAAAACTGCCAGACGATGGTTCCTCGCAACACGTACATCGGCGATCCGCTCTACTCCTGGGATCTCCATCTGGGACGGTTTTTCCAATTGCGCGAAAATCTCCGCATGGATTTGGCCGTCGACGCATTCAACGTGCTGAACCGGCCCAACGTCGAGGAAGTGAATTCGGTCTACGGATCGCCGGTATTCTGTGGTGCCTCGCCCGCGATCCCGCGGCACTACAACGACGCTACCACGTTGGCCATTCAGCAGGGAGCGGTCTCCTGTGCAACCCAGCAAGCGGCAGCACCGCCGACTGCTTGGCTCGGCATTGGAGCGCTGCCGGTTTCGATTCCCAACAGTCCGAATTCGACTTTTGGCGCGCCCAGGGAAATGTTAAACCCGCGCCAGTTCCAATTATCGGCGCGCTTTACGTTCTGATTTCCGTTGCACTTGCCATGCTTCCAGAGGCCGGGCTTCGCGCCCGGCCTTCTCTTTTGTGGTTACAAATTGTGCCTTCGATTGTCACCGCACGCTCCTTGTAGTAACCTTCGCCTCGGCCTGTTTCCCCGCGCGCGGCGTGGCGCTTGCGGTTTGCAGGCCGCACGAACTGGGAGCCTTCCTCGAATGAAACTCGATGCCAAGCCCGAGCCCGTGGATATCGATTTCGCCCGCTCCGCGATTGTTGTCGTCGACATGCAAAACGCTTTCGTGAAGAAGGGCGGCACGCTCGATCTTGCCGGAGTCGATCTTTCGGACGCATCTCGCGTCGTACGCGTGATTCGCGGTGTGCTCGATGCCGCGCGTCCGGCTGGAGTGCCTGTTGTTTACTTGCAGGTCGGTTATAAGCCCGATCTCAGCAATGCTGGCGGTCCGCGCTCGCCCAACTATTACAAAGAAACGGCCATGCATCTGATGTGCACTCGGCCGGAGTTGAAAGGAAAGCTGCTCACTGAAGGTTCTTGGGACTTCGCGGTGGTGGACGACCTTGCGCCGCAGCCGGACGACATCGTCGTCACCAAAACGCGCTACAGCGGCTTCGCCGGCACCACGCTCGATTCGCAATTGCGCGTGCGCGGCATCCAGTATCTATTTTTCACTGGCATCGCCACCAACGTTTGCGTCGAGTCCACGTTGCGCGACTCCTATTTTCTCGATTACTGGCCGATTCTCCTCGCGGACGCCACCATGGCCGCCGGCGATCGCAGCGTCTACGAAGCGTCCCTCTTCAATGTGGAATCCTTTTTTGGCTGGACGCTACAATCGGCGCAATTGCAGGCATCGCTTGCTGAATATTCCGGCCGCGCGTCCCGCGCAAGCCGCTAAGCCCGAATACACTGTGGCCCTCTTCTAGCTCCTGACGGTCGTCGCGCAATTACCAGCACTCTTTGAGCCGTTGCAACGAGTGTGCGAAGATATGCGCCGATGAACGAAGCGAAAAAACCGAGTAACGTGCCCGGAGTAGAAGCAATTGCGCCCAGCGGCGTTCGCCGCGTGCGCATGCGAACATCCGGCGCGACCTTAGAACATTTGCCCAGCGGCGTGATGCTGATCCGGCCGGAAGAGGAGCTGAAGCCGCATCCCAAGGTTCTGACAGATCGCCTAGCGCACTGGGCCAAAGTATCTCCCGATAAAACGTGCATCGCGCGCCGCGCCTCGCCTGTCGGCGGGCAAAGCCAGGATGACGAATGGCGGCGGCTGACGTACGCGCAAGTGTGGGAATCGGTGCAATGCATCGGACAGGCGCTGCTTGACCGCGGCCTTTCGGCCGAGCGCCCCGTGGCGATTCTCTCCGAAAACGACCTCGAACATTATTTGCTGATGCTCGCCGGCCAGCACGTGGGAATCCCAACCGCCGCCATCTCTCCATCGTATTCGCTAGTTTCGAAAGACTTCGGGAAGTTGCGCCACTGCATGAAAATTCTCACGCCGGGATTGGTGTTCGCATCTGAGGGACTCCGATACGCGGCCGCCATCGAAGCGGTGGTGGATGAGCACGTCGAAGTAATCTCCACAACGGCGCCTCCCGACCGCCGGAATGCGGGGGCTTTCGCCGCGCTGCTGGAAACCAGCCCTACCGGCGCGATTCGCGAGGCGCACGAAAAGATCCGTCCAGACGGCGTGGCGAAATTTCTTTTCACCTCCGGCTCCACGGCGTTGCCGAAAGCGGTGATCAATACGCACCGGATGATCTGCAGCAACCAGCAGCAGATCGCGCAAATCTTCGGTTTTCTGGAAGACGATCCTCCCGTGATTGTCGATTGGCTGCCCTGGAACCACACGTTCGGCGGAAATCACGATATTGGCATCGCGCTGTACAACGGCGGCACCTTCTACATCGACGATGGCAAGCCGGGGCCGGGCTGGATCGAGAAAACCGTGCGCAACCTGCGGGAAATCTCCACCACCATTTTTTTCAACGTGCCGAAGGGCTACGAAGACCTGCTGCCGTTTTTGCGCGCCGACCGCGAACTGCGCGAATCCTTTTTCAGGCGGCTGGGAATGATGTTCTACGCCGGGGCGGGACTTTCGCAGCCGGTATGGGACGCGTATCGCCAACTCGCCTTCGAAACGTGCGGCGAGCGCATCATCATGGCCACGGGCCTGGGTTCCACGGAAACTTCGCCCATGGCCATTCAAACCACGTGGGAAACAGATCGCGCGGGCACGGTCGGCATTCCCGTTCCCGGCCTGGAGCTGAAGTTGGTGCCGTCTGAAGGGAAGCTCGAAGCGCGCGTGCGCGGACCGAACATCACGCCGGGATACTGGCGCCAGCCGGAGCTGACCGCGAAAGTTTTCGACGGCGAGGGATTTTATTCCTTCGGCGACGCAGTGAAGCTGATCGATCCCACGGACATAAACAAAGGCCTGCTCTTCGACGGGCGGCTCACCGAGGATTTCAAGCTCGCGAACGGCACGTGGGTCAGCGTGGGCCCGCTGCGCGCGAAGATGATCGCGCATTGCGCGCCGCTGCTGCGCGACGCGGTGATCGCCGGACTCGACCGCGATTTTCTCGCGGCGATTTTGTTCGTCGACGCGGATGCCTGTCGCGCGCTGGCGCCCGCATTGCTAAAAAATGCGCCGCTCGCGGAAATCGTGGCGAATGAAAAAGTGCGCGAGCGATTTCACGCTCTGCTGAAGATGTTGTCACGGCAGGCGACGGGCAGCTCGAATCGCGTGGCGCGCGCGGCGCTGGCCGGTGAGCCTCCCTCGCTCGACGCCGGCGAAATTACCGACAAAGGCTCGTTCAATCAGCGTGTGGTGCTCGATCAGCGATCTGCGCTCGTTGCGGAGCTGTACGCCGTGGATCCTTCGCCGCGTATCCTGCGCGTTTAAGCGTTTGAAAGGTTCGCTTCGCGCGCGAAGGTCAGGGTCGGAAGATCAGCGTTAGGGGAAGCATCACATGGGCGGACGCGGGCCGGGGCACAAATCCGAAAGAGCGCGGGCAGCGCGGCTGCGCAATATCCACAAGGCGCGTGCGGCGCGCAAGCGCGCTCCGCTCCCGTGGCGCAGCGGCATCGAGTCGCGCGTCATCCAGCAGCTCGTCTGGCAATGGTGGAATGATCCAGGCTCGCGCAAGTGGCCGGCATATCGCGTGGCGCGCTTTCTGGGCGTCAGCCACACATGGGTCAACAAACTCGTTAAATCTTTCCATGCGGATCCTCACCGCGTGCGCCGCCGAATGCGAGCCTTCGCTCCCGCCACGTTCGCGACCCTCCTGCGCGCTCGCGAGGAAACTCGCCGACAGCGCCAGCGCGGCTGGCTTCGCGGACCGATCCGCTGGCGCAAGGTCGCCTATACCCTGGGCCAAAATGACGATAGAGCCCAAAAGCGCCAGAAGCAATCGACCGCCGTCGTGCCCAATGAATCCGAAAGGCGGCGAGCCGCCGGCCTCCAGGCGCTTCCGCCCCTGCTCCCGCGCGACCAGTGGCCTTCCTGGGCCGCCGGATTTGTCTCGCCCGCCTCAACCGCAGGCAGCGTCGAGGCTTCGTTTGGCGTTCTGCCTCCGCGCCTCGGCTCCCAATCTGTACCCCCGCCCGAAACCAGTCGCCCGCTCGACGCCAATCCCGCAATCGATAGCCCGCCCGATCACCCGCGAAAAAAACGCCCCATCCCCTTCGCCTTCCACCGCCCTCGCCGCTAGCCCGCCGTGCAAGTCTTCAGAGTCAGTGTGACGAGGCGAAAATCTTTGTGGTTCGTGGCTTCAGTACGACGCAAACGCTCATGGGTCATGAGGTCATTTCGGCGGTGGATTACAGCGCGTAATATGTTTCCGTTTCGATCACCACACCGTCCGCATATGACTCGTCATACTTCACTGCGTAATCCCGAGCCTCGACTGGAAGCCAATCGTAAGTAAGAAGTCCTTCTATGGCGTCTTTGAGGCTCGGACACCGATTTACACAGGCCGCGAAAGCGTCGTAGGTGAAAATGGCACCATCGGCGGATGGTGGAACCCAAACCCAGTGATCTCTCGCGATAACAGCGTATTGCACGTTGTGGTATTCACGCAGTGGCTTTGGCAGCTTTCTAATCGACACCAGGTGGTTCGGGTTCTGCTCTAGAAATCGCCGAATCTTCCGAAGCTGGTCGAAACCCTTCAGCACATCTTCATCACTTCTTATTCTCTCAAAACTTTTTGTCGGCTTCCTTATCCACTTCAACTCAGCGATCATGACCGTCGAGGAATCCTCATCGGTAAGAAGGAGGTCGATGTCAGGATTCGGATTGGGCAGGCGAATCGCGCCCTGTGGCAAATATCGCGAACAAATCTTCTCCAGAGCAGCGTACATCTCAGGCTCTTTCATCACAGAAGTAGCGTCAAACTGCGCCGCCCTCAATTTCGAGCACACCCACAGAATGTTTTCATCCAAGCGGCTATGCAAAGGAAAGTGAGGAGCGACAGCCAACTGTGTCCATGAGGAGTCCAGAGGAACAAATGGGCTTACGTGCAGATTGGGCGAAGAAGAAAAGTTGAACGTAATGTCTCTAATAATTGACCGGCACAACGACGCTTTGACACCCGCAAGATTGGACAGAGTTTTGGACCAATCTTCGAGGGTACGAATCATCACAACTGATTCGCTCGGATAACGCCCGTAGTTCTTGTGCCAGGCGAAACACAGGTGTTCCCGGGTCGCGCATACCGCGAGAAACGCCGCGTAGAATCGTTTGAATTCTCTGAGCGTGTAATCTCCAAGCGACAGAGCATCATCCCTGCGACTTATGGCCTCCACTCTTAATTTATACTCGGGAAGGAGCTCGACCCAAAGCTTCCAGGGATCACTACATAGAAATCCCAAATCACCCAGTGGCGTAAGATCCGCGTAAGCTTTTTCAAAGAGGTCGTTGACCGTAGCAGTCGGCGCGAGTTTCTTGCCTCGCTCGCCGCGATGACAGCCGGTCTTTGGTCGAAACCCCTTCTGATAGCCCGAAACCCGACGATCAACGTCGGAGCCCACGACGGTAAATCGCGCGCGGTTTGGTGAAAGAAGTTCGACGCGACAACGATTCTTGTGCCACATTGGCAAGATGTTTAGGAAACCGCCGTAGTTATGTGCGAGCGCAACCGCTGCATCCACTTTTGCAGCGAGATCAAGCGTCCACTTCCGGCACACAGTCGCTGACGAATGACGCTCGCTCTTTACCACCCATTTGATCGCGGTTGAAACCAAGCTGCTCGTGTTTACAAGCGTTGCATCGAGGTGCGCCGTGTCTTCGCCTCTCATGTCAATTTCCCGCTCGACGAGATGGACGCCCCCGACAAGCAGCGACCACAATGCCACGTCGGGAGGAAGCTCCAGAATCTTCAGTGAATGAAAGCATCGGTCGGCGCGATGTTCGATTCGTTGAATCGACTCGACTAGCTCGGGCGGCGCATCCTTCTTGAGACACGGCTCTGAGCGAACCACACCGGGAGTGGGTTTGGGGGCGGGATCAAGCATGCAACCATTTTACCGAACGGCGGGCGGACAGTCTTTGGGAAACGTCGGGATCGAAGCTGAACCGAAGAATCCGAAATGCTTGCCTGTTTCCTAAGCGCTTTCAGACACTGCCCCGTCACCGGACCTCGGAATCGATTTTCCAATTGCTCCAGCCGGGCTACCCCGTGGGAACTGGCAACCTCGCGATCTTGCCCAGCATGGCTGCGAACAAGCGTCGCGTGAGATGACTCTCGGCCAAGAGCAACCAGTAGTAGCGGGCGTGTTTCACCAGCCGACCGCCGGTCTTCACCAACCGCTGCTGCAAACTGGTCAGCGACCAAGTTGCGATCCGTTGGGGCAACGCCAACCGCCGCCACAGGTTCCCGAGGTTATAGGCAATCACGCCCAGCCACAGGCGCACTTCGTTGGACCGAAAGCGATGGCAACTCAACCGCGTCATCTTCACGGCCTGCTTGCCCTCCTTGATCCACTGCTCTGCTGTCCCTCTCTTGTTGTAAAACCGCACGACCGCCCGGCTGGGTAGCGTCAGGTTCGTCACGATGAAGCCGAGGCTGTGGATCTTCCAAACGCCGTCGCATCACCCATTTCCCGCGCGAGCTATCAGAGTCCGTTTAGATTTTTGGAGTCGCGGCGCTTCAGGACCGGAGGCTGGTCACTGTTTTGTGACTGCTGCTGGCCGGAGCTGCCGTTATGAGTTTTGCGTTCGAGCACCGGGCCGTTGGTGGGCGGCGGCTTGAGCTTGCCGCCGGATTCGTAAATTTCCAACCGGCGCTTCACCCGTTCGAACTCCGAAGTGTCGACGACGTATTCGGATCGGGGCGGAAGGATGGTAGCAATTTCGTGCTGAACCGCGGCGATGCGGCTCACCGTACCCGGATGGTCGGAGAATAGCGTGGAGGGAACACTTGGCTCGCGAAGTTCTTGGGCCTCGACCAGCTCGAAGAAGTTGATGAGGGCGCTGGGATCGTAGCCCGCCTTATACATATACTCGGTTCCCAGGTAATCGGCCTGTGCTTCATCTTCCCGGCTGAATTTCAAAAAGGCAACCGGAACGGCGGCGTTCACGCCCTCGTAAATTCCGATGCCGGCCCAGCTGTAGGGAATCATCACGGACAACGGAATCATGGCCAGCTGCGCGAGCTCTTCCTTCGTCTCCTGCTTAGCTCCGTGGCAAGCGGCGATGTGGGCCGTTTCGTGACCGATCACGCCGGCAAGCTCCGCTTCGTTTTTAGCGTGCATGATCAAGCCGCTATAGATGAACACGTAGCCGCCGGGCAGCGCGAAGGAGTTTACGACGCTCGAATCGACCACATAGAACTTATACCCGACGAGCGCGTCCGAATTCCGGACGATGTTCTGTCCAACTTTGTTGACGTAGGCGTCAATAATTGGATCCTTCACCAGCCGCGCCGAATCCAGAACTTGCCGGGCGACTTTCTGGCCCATGGCGATTTGGCTTTTCAGCGAATAGAAATCCAGCCCGCCGCACAGGTTGCGGTGGCCAATCTGACTGACGTTGGCCCATTTCAAGCGCCAGCCGGAATATCCCGAGTCGGCGATGCGCTGGGCCTCGGTGAGCGGCCGTGCCGGCGTTTCCGTGGCGGCTTGCATGGGAGCGGCAAAGAGCGTCGCGCCGAAAAGAGCTGCGATCGCCACCGTGGCGATCAGCGATTCCATCCATCTCACGGCAGAACCTCCGGAGGGGAAACTGAGAACTTGCGCACCTGCAAGGACTGATACTACGCCTCGCTAAGTTAGACTGTTAGCCGCGAAAAAAGGTTGTGGCGAGCACATTCGGCAAAATGCCCAATGCGGCGCTCCGTACGAGTTGCGGAGGAGATGTTTGTTTGAAGTGCAGTTTACTGGCAGGTTGAACGTAAAAAAAACCCCGGACCAGCTTGCGCTGATCCGGGGCTTTGCGTTTGTCTGATTGCTCTTATGACAACATCAGGATAACACAAGCCAGAACCCGTCGGTTACCGCAGCGATTGCTCGCTGCGGATTGAGAGTCACCGAACCGCCCCCGTGAGAGGGCGATTGGAATGTCGTACCTGCTACCGAAACAGGTCGTGCATTCTTTTCCTTTAGAAAGGAGGTGATCCAGCCGCAGGTTCTCCTACGGCTACCTTGTTACGACTTCACCCCAATCATGAGTCACACCTTGGGCGCTTGCCTCCTTGCGGTTGGCACAGCGACTTCTAGTACAACCCACTTTCGTGATGTGACGGGCGGTGTGTACAAGGCCCGGGAACGTATTCACGGCGCCGTTCTGATGCGCCATTACT
>JBOGMX010000037.1:0-128538 GCA_050746725.1 Candidatus Acidiferrales bacterium
GTTTTCATGTGAATCCACCCCCGAGGGCTGGAAGCTATAACTTTTTTGGCAACCGCGCAAGGACAGAGACAGATTTTCCCCGGCGGCGCCTTGGGCCGGTCAGAACCACGTTTGATTATCATTGGGAATCAGTTCGCGGTGGCGTTGCCGGAGGCGATGCAGGCGTCGAGGGCATCGTGCGTGGCGCGAGCCCAGCGAGGAAGCGCGCGGTTTTTCATATATTCAAGGACGGAGCCACCGCCCGCGAACGTCTCGTTGAATTCATAGAGGACAGGATTTTCTTCGGGCTCGTCCTCGTCGCGCGGGCGAACGAACTGGACATCTTGAAAAGCTTTGAACTGAGTGGTGACCGCGGGGCAGCGATCTGGCGTGAGCGTCCAGACGGTAACCTTCAGGTCAGGCTTGATCTGATCGTAGGAAGCGGAAGGCTGCGAGCTGTGAAGCGACTCGAGTTGCTGATAGAGCGAAGAACCTTGCGCTTCGCGAAGCACGGCTCGGAGCGATTTCGAATCCTGCGCGTCTTCGAAGACGATGGAATATTCGCGAAGATCATTCAAATTGCTGCGATGGACGCGCACGGCGATGAAATCGCCTTCAGCAAGTTTGATGGGAAAGAAATCTTCAAATGCCACTGGGAAAGTCTTGGCTGTCCAATCGCTGCTCGGCGGATTTTGGGAGCGAACCGGTGAGCAGAGCAGCGCAATCGCGAGCGCGGCTGTGGCCGCTGCGATTGCGACGCGAACACGATTCATTTTGCAACCGCTGCCGGAGAGCCGAGGGCGCGCGAATCTACTTCCTGGCGCAGGTCGGCGACAAATTGGGCGACAGGACGCGGGCCGAGATCGCCGCGCGAACGATGGCGGACGGAAACGGTGCCGG
Source organism: Candidatus Acidiferrales bacterium (assembly GCA_050746725.1). Lineage (GTDB taxonomy): Bacteria > Acidobacteriota > Terriglobia > Acidiferrales > UBA7541 > Palsa-295. The sequence goes on from JBOGMX010000037.1 coordinate 880, forward strand.
CTTCGGCTTCTTTGCCGCCGAGCACCAGCATGTAAGGAATTTTTTGCAGTTGCGCGTCGCGAATTTTGGCTTGCAGCTTTTCGTTGCGGTCGTCGAAATGAACGCGGAAACCCGCGCCCTTAAGCTGCTGCGTCACGCTGTGCGCGTAGTCCATGAATTTTTCGCTGAGCGGAAGCACAGCCACTTGCACGGGAGCGAGCCACGCGGGAAACGCTCCGGCGTAATGCTCGATGAGCACGCCGAAAAAACGCTCGACCGAGCCCCAGAGCGCGCGATGCACCATCAGGGGCGCATGGCGGTTGCCGTCCTCGCCGACGTATTCGAGATCGAAGCGTCGCGGCAGATTGAAATCGAACTGAACGGTGGAAAGCTGCCACGGGCGGCCGATGGCGTCGACGAGTTTTACGTCAATTTTGGGGCCGTAGAACGCCGCTTCGCCGGGAATGTATTTGTACTCGACGTTCATGCGCTTCAGTGTGTTGGTGAGCGCATCCTCGGCGCGTTTCCATTCCTCGGGAGTGCCGGCGTAAATTTCCGGATGCGCTGGATCGCCGCCGGAAAGCTCAACAACGTAATCGCTGAAGCCGAAAACGCGCAGAACTTCCCATGCAAACTCGACGCAATCTTGAATTTCCTTTTCGATCTGCTCGGACATGCAGAAGATGTGCGCGTCGTCCTGGGTGAAGCCGCGGACACGCATCAGGCCGTGCAGCACGCCGGAACGTTCGTAACGATAGACGGTGCCAAGCTCGGCGAGGCGCACGGGAAGATCGCGATAGCTGCGCAGGCGCGACTTGTAAATCAAAATGTGACCCGGGCAGTTCATCGGCTTTAGCTGGTAATCGGCTTTTTCCACTTCGATCGCGCCGAACATATTTTCGCGATAGAAATTCGCGTGGCCGCTGGTTTTCCAAAGGTCCAGGCGCATTATGTGCGGCGTGTAGACAAGATCGTAACCGCGGCGGACAAGTTCGTCGCGCAGCCAGTCTTCCATCAGCCGCCGGATGGCGCCGCCCTTGGGATGCCAGAAGATCAGGCCGGGACCGGCTTCGTCCTCGATGCTGAAGAGATCGAGCTCCTGCCCCAGCTTACGATGGTCGCGGCGCTTGGCTTCCTCGAGGCGGTGCAGATATTCATCGAGCTGCTTTTGATCGACGAAGCAGGCGCCGTAAATGCGTTGCATCTGCGGATTTTTTTCGTCGCCCTTCCAATACGCGCCAGCGACGCTCATCAACTTAAACGCCTTGATGCGGCCGGTGGATGGAATGTGCGGGCCGCGGCAGAAGTCGATGAACTTTCCGGTGGTGTAAAAAGAAACCATCGGCTCGATGGCTTTTTCCTCGACCAGCTCGCATTTGAATTGCTGGTTGGATTTGCGGTAGAGCTCGAGGGCATCGGGCTTGGGGATCAGCTTGCGCTCGTTGGGAATGTCCTTGGAGGCGAGCTCGTGCATCTTGGCCTCGATTTTGGCGAGGTCTTCGGGAGTAAACGGCTGCTCGCGGACGAACTCGTAGAAGAAGCCATTTTCTATGGGCGGACCGATGCCGAGCTTCGCGTCCGGGTAGAGTTCGATGACGGCGGCGGCCAATAGGTGCGCGGCGGAATGGCGGAAGACCTGCACCGCGTCTGGATCCTTGGCGGTGAGGATCGAGAGCTTCACGTCGCGATCGAGAGGCTTTGAAAGGTCGATGAGTTCGCCATCGGCGCGCGCGACGAGAGCTTCCTTAGCGAGGCGATGCGAAATTTGCGCGGCAACCTGCGCGGGAGTGGCGCCGCTCGGAAATTCGCGAGTTGCGCCGTCAGGTAATGTGATTTGAATGGACGCCATTTTGATTTTAGTATTTTGCGCGATTTTCGTTGGCTGCGGGCGGCGAAAATTGAAGCGTAATCGATGTGACGGGACGTTCCGCCCCTCGCCATGCGCGGCCCTTTATTTTCAATAGCTTAGGACGTTCCAGGGTCGATTGATTGTTCCGCCCCAGGACGCGCCGGAGCTGCGTCGGAATTTGAAGCGAGCTGTTCGATTCGCCGCTCGCCGGAACTGCGACCGAAACTGCTTTGTCACGCCCCATGGCCCACACGCCCCAAAAACCTCATTTACCCTAGCATTTTCCCGCGAAGATTTCACGCGGCATTAGCCCAAGCGACGCGGGCACTCGGCTATGCCCTAGCGGGCGCAGACAGCGCGACGGCGGCCTCAGAGGTCAGGTACAGGAACGTAAACGTCTCCTGCAAGTAGAGGCGGACCGAGGCATCGGTGTGGCTGAGATAACCGATCGAGAGGTCCTGGCCGATGTGCAGGTCGAAGTCGCCGCCGCGGGTGGTCACAATGAAAGCGCCGGCGATGGCAGGCGCCCAGATGATTTCATCCTTGACGAGCCGCTTGACGTGGTCCAGCACCGGGTACCCGTAATCGCTGGTCTCGGCCAGCTCCGTGTAGGCATCCGCCCCAAGGAGCACCGCGTAGGGGCCATTGACGCCAACGAGCCGCAACTGGCTCAAGCCTTGGGCAATGGCTTCGGGGTACTTGCGCACATCAGAAGGAAGCGTGATCTTCGGATTGCTGGTGCCCTGACGGACGCCCTCGATGCCAGCGGCAGCATAGCCCTCGAAGATAGCGGAGTCTTCGGCAAAGGCGACCTGGCGCGCGGCGTCCTTTGCCGGCTGCCAGTCGGAGTCGTTGGCGCCACGTTCGACGTCGTCGATCATGTGGCGACCCAGCTCGAAGGGAACACGCAGCTCGACGAGCGCCTTCACCTCGCGCTGCCTGGCAATAACCCCATCTCTCGGAGCTTCAATCGTCCGGAGGTGGCCGGTTCCGACGGCGGAGAGATCTATTCCGCCGGGCGCATGCACGTCCACGACGCGGCGTCCGGCGAGGTAACGCTTAAAAGTGCGCGATGTTTCTTCTTCGATCTGAGCCCATGCCGCATCGGAAATGGGGGCGATTTCGCGATGGAGATTATTCATGTGAGGTGTCTCCTTTGAGGGAACCGATACCCAGCGAAGCGCCTTTTTCTCGCGGGGTGAATGGAGTGGGTTCGACCGCCGACGAGGCCTCAGAGGGCACCGCAGCCGCGGAGCGATCTTCGGCAATGTTTTCCAGAAACGCCGAAGACGGAACGAAAAAGAGATTTCCGGTGACAGCGCGACTGAAGTCGAGCAGCCGGTCGTAATTGCCGGGCGGCTTCCCAACGAACATGTTCTGAAGCATCTGCTCGATGATGCGGGGGGAACGGCTGTAGCCAATGAAATAGGTGCCAAATTCGGCGGAACCGGGCCGGCCGAAGGGCATGTTGTCGCGCAGGATCTTGATCTCTTTTCCGTCCTCGACGATCGTGGTGAGCGCGTTGTGCGCCGAGGTGGGCTTAACGGAGTCGTCCAATTCAATATCGTCCAGCTTCCTGCGGCCGATGATTCGCTCCTGCGCCTCGGTGGACAACGCATTCCATCCCTGAAGATCGTGCAGATATTTCTGCACGATCACGTAGCTGCCACCGGCGAACGCCGGGTCCTCCCGGCCGATGAACACGGCATCGAGCGCCACATCGGCCCGCGGATTCTCCGTCCCATCCACGAAACCGATTAGATCGCGGTCATCGAAGTAGCGGAATCCGTGCACCTCATCCACCATGGAAACAGCATCACCGATGCGCGCCATGATTTGCGTGGCGAGTTCGAAGCATAAGTCCATGCGCTTCGCGCGGATGTGGAAGAGCAGATCACCTGGCGTGGAAACTGCATGGCGAGCGCCAGAACGAATCTCGCGAAAGGGATGCAGGTCGACAGGCCGCGGCGCACCAAACAGCCGGTCCCACGCATCAGACCCGAACCCCATGACACAGGAAAGGTATCCTGCCAGGTCGCGAAAATCGACAGCGCGCAAAATTTTGGATAGGTCTGGGCAGAACGAGCGAATCGTCGCGCGATTGGCGGCGCCTGGGTTTAGCGTCGCAACGAGGAAGATCGCGGCGCGGGTGAGTGGTGCGGCGACAGGCTGCGCTAGCGAACGCAAATTCTCTGCCGGATTGCGCGCACTTTTAGGATCGGGTTCCATCGAATGTATCCTGCCGGGGCGCATGCTATATCGTCTTTCGAGGTATCACGCTCGCCCCGCATGCGAACAATCGGACCGCAAGCTTACCATCGCCGCCTGGTGAACGTCCATGCCGCCCGCGGGCGCACGCAGGCAACGGAGCGGCGGTCGAGATGCGGCGTGTTAGCTTGCAAGCCAGCGGCGGATGGCGGCAGTGACTTCGGATTCGAGGCCGTTGAAGCTGTGGAGGGCGGCGGGGATGATTTGGATTTCGGCAGTTGGCGATTTGAGATTTTTGCTGAACCACTGCGCGATTTCGCCGGTGGGGCGGTCGCGGTACTCGTCGTTGGCGGCGAAGATTACCAGCAGCGGGATTTTTACTTTGCGGAGGGTGCGCGGGATTTTTTTGGGCTGCGCGTAGGTGAAGATTTCCTCTTTGCTACCGGGCGTGTAGAGGCTTAAGAAACGCTGCGCGTCGATGGGGCCGCGCCAGAGATTCGCGGGCAGCAGGTCGTGCGGCTTGGCTCGGCGGACCAATTTCCTTGCCGCGATTTCGGCTTTGCTGCGCTTCGGCTCGTTCTCGCGCGTGGCGCCGGCGTAATCGCTAATGGGGCAAAGCAGGACGGCGCCCGCGATTCGCTCCTGCTTTCCGGGGCGGCTGAGATAGTAGACGATTTTCTGGCAGCCGGTGGAATGTCCGACGAGGTAGATATGCTTGGCACCGCGTTTCCGCAGAAGGCTGACCGCGCCTTGGAGATCGTCGACGCAATCGGTGAAGACTTCGTGGGCGACTCCGGCATTTTCGTAGACGTAGCCTTTGCGGGCGCTGGGCTTGAGGCGCTTCACTCCGGCGACGCCATCGTGGCCGCGATTGCTGAAGAAGAGGACGGCGGTGTGACGAGTGGCTAGCGGAGTCAAGTAGTCGTGGTGGGCGAAGGCGTTGGCGCCAAGGCCGTGGATGAAGACGATGGCGGTCTTTGGTCGATCAGCGCCGAAATACAAGCCATCGAGCAGATATTTCTTGGGCGTTTCGATACGAACGTGGCGGCAGGATTGGCTGATGAGCACCGGAGAAATTTAACATACCTGGTAAACGGTGTCCTCGGACAGAACCGCTTTCCGATTCGTGCTGAACCTGTCTAGCGAATGCGTTTGGGCTTTTGCTCAAATCCTTGATCTGGGGAGGATGCATGGAATATAGTTTGCGCCATGACAGCCACTCCCGATACGAGTTCGCAAGGCCGCCTGGAGCTGATTCGAATCGAGGCGGAAGATAGAACTGCGCTGAACGGGCTGATTTGGGAGCCGCAGCGATCCAGCGATTCGCTGGTGATCCTGGTGCCCGGCGGCACTACGGGCGCGGCACTGTATCCGGCGCACGACTATTCCCCTCTGGCGAATGACCTGATCGACAGCGGCTACGCATTTCTGCTTTCCAATATGCGCGCGTCGTACAACAACGCCTACTCGGAATACGGCGATGCGGTGAAAGATATCGCCGCCTTCGTCACGTACGGGAAATCCAAAGGCTACACGCGGATCGCGATTTTGGGCATCAGCCTTGGCGGGCCTCGCATGGCGCAGTATGTGGCCGAGCGAGGTGACCCCGCCGTGAAGGCCGTCGTCTTTATCGCATCGATTCCATCGCCGTACCTGGAATTTCAGGTTCGGAGCAGCGAGGCGGACAAGCGGCGCCTAGAAGACACGCTCAAGCATGCGCGCGAATTGGTCGCGCAGGACAAGGGACAGCAACCTGTCGCATATGACAACTGGTTTCCGGGCGGCGTGTCCGTGATGGGAACGGCAAAGGCCCTGATCAGCTTCTTCGGAGCGCCGAGCGATCCGGGAACGCCCAGCTCAGTCAAATACGGCCCTAAGATCACGGTTCCGGCCCTGGTGATTCACGGCGAGAAGGACGAGCTAGCCCTCCCGCCGAACGCTCAGCTGATTTACGACAGCCTCTCGGCGTCGCCACAGCGCGATTTGGTCTGGGTTAAAGGCGCAAGCCACTTCTTGACACCTGGGCCGCTCGCGGAGTCCTACGCCCGGCAGACCACCGATTGGCTGGTGAAGAACATGCCCTCCTCCCCTCGCGAATAGCGAGTTTGCTTGCAACCGCGATTGCCACTCCAGCGTTCCCACAGATTCGCCGTGAATCAAACGCTTAAAACCTAAGCTCGCGCCCCCAGCGCCATTGTCCGATGATGGCAGTCCAGTCCTGTCAATTCGGGTTGCGGGTTTTTAAAACCTCCGAACGATTCGCCGCTCATAGCGGCGAGCGGCGAGACGCGCGGTTCGGATCATCATTCACATTTCGCAGTTCTCAAAGATAACCTTTCAGGTAAGTTGCTGAATCCAATTAAACGTTGAGGATGGCATGCGTAAAGGGATCAAGCGAGCGGCGGTTGCGCTCGTCATGGCCGCACTGGTAAGCGGAGGATGGGCCGCCGAAAGACTGTGGCCGCGGCACCTCGACCCGAGCACAGCGCCGGCCGCGCCGGTCGTTACGCTTGAAGGCGATCGGCTGGCGCTGCAGGCGCCTGCGGCGGCGCTAGCGGCAGAAGTTGGGAGCTATTCCGACGAGCTGCCAGCCTACCTGAATTCACAGTTTCTCTGGGGCCGGGTTTTACGACAGCGAAATGGAACCGAAGTGGTGCTGTCGCAAAGCGCCAGTGACGACGAGCCCGCGTATCGCATCTACCTGATGCTTCCGAAAGACCTGCTTACCGCACTTCCGTTCCTATCGACTCTCGAGGACGAGGGCTACATCTCGCATTACCGGCTGCTCTACTGGAGCGCGAGCGACTTGGAATACCAGCAGGCAGGTTCGGAGGTGCTGGAAGCTTCCTATAAGCTGCCGGCGCCAATGTCGTTCGACGAACTGGGGACCCCCGAATTGATCGGGCCGCTGACGCATTTCATCCTCTTCAAATCCCGTACCGACTGGCGCGTGCGAAAGGGCATTGCGCCCGTGCCGCGACCGCTGACGGTACCGGAAGCGCGCCGCGAGGCGCAGGACATTATCGATGTGGCGCGCTTCTACAACCTGCCGCTCGATCAGTTCGCGGGGATCGCGGCCCAGGAGAACAATTACTTGAACGCCGACGGCGACCTGAAACACGCGGTATGGAAGCGCCGCGCTGAGGCGGGCGACATCGTGCTGAAGCGCCGCCGCAGGCGTGTGCTGGTGAGCGACTACTCGATGGGCGTGTGGCAGATTTCGCGGGAATCGCTGCGGTACGCGCACGTGCTATATGCGCGGGACTACCGGAGTTATTCGCTGCTGCCAGCGCGGCTGCGTCCTTCGGAAGATTTTCGCGTGGACGCGACACGGCCGGAGGTGCTGACGACCTACGCGGGGCTGCTGTTCCGCCACCTGATCGATCATTTCCAGGGCAATATCGCGCTGGCCCTGGGCGCGTACAACGGCGGCTCCGAAGATCCTAATGCCGACTACTCGGCGTCGGTGGCGCTGGCGGCAGCTTCGGCTCGGAGGACCGTGGAGCAATCGATGGCTCTCGATGGCTGGCAGGTGATCCCAGTGAAGATCATCCCCTATTCATTGCCGCCGCAGGCGGTGGTGCGGCCGACGCTTGCCGACTCGCTGAGAGGAGATGCGAACGAACTGGTCGGCAAAATTATGGACCGGATACAGAGGTACAGAAGCGGCGAGTCGAGTGCGCCCGATCTTGCTGAAAACCGGACTCAAGATGCCGGTTCGCATGGCTCGGCTGGCCCAGCTACTGATTCCGGGAGCGTTCGTCCGAGGGTATCGAGGGATGGGAGCGGCATTTACGCGGCCGGTGGCGGAGCGCCTGGAAGTTCGCAGTGAAACGGGTCGGCACCGATGGTGCCGACGAGTTCGTTGAGGTAGGCGGTTGAGCTGACGCGAGCAAGCTGCGCGCGGGCCAGAGCGGAGCGTTCGTCCACGTCGATGCCTTCCGGCGAGTTCAGCCGCGTAGCGCGGAATTCTTCGAGCGCGCGGATATGGCGCTGCCACAGGGCGACGTCGCGAGACTGCTTCATTTGCAGGCGTTCGCGGTACCAGTCGCTCGCCAGCAGAGCTTCGCGCGTGAACATGGCGCGGACTCCGGGGGCGTCCGCAGCCATGCCACGATACGAGCCGTGCGCCATGATTTCAAGCAAAGCGCGCAGCGGCGGGCACGCGGCCTCCGCGCTGCCGTCCTCAAAGTAATTTTTCGCCACCACTCGCTGCGATTCCACGATGGCGTCCACGCCGGCGCAGAACAACTCCAAATCCTGCAGATCCGGGCGCAAGAATTCCGGCGGAAAGACGGCATCTGGCGTTTCGAAAATGCGACCTAGGAAGTGGTCGACAAAGAGAGTGCTGATGCGATAGCCGAGGCGGCTCGCAAGCACGCGCCGACCACGCAGAGTGACGTCTTCCACCTTTTCGAGATGGCCGTGCTCGATCATGTGACGCGGGTCGCGTTCGCGCACGCGCATGCGGCACCAAATCTCGGGAACCAGAAGACTAACGTCGTGATCCACGCGGAAGTGCGGCCCGATGAATCCGCCGGAAGTGGTGAAACCGTTGTCCTGGGTGAGAATCGCGGAAACAAGCGCGTTGTTGAGATCGATCACCGGCCAAAGCGCGTTGAACGGGCCCTTGGTCAACGCTCCCTCGCTGCCGAAACCCGTGGTGGCCGGAGATTTGCCGGTTAAGCTGGAAATGAACTCCATGAACAGCTCCGGCAGCTCTTGGAAATGGATGGGACTATAGACCGCGAGTGGCGGCAGGCCGAGCGAGGGATCGGGCGGGCTATTGCGGCGGCCGGCAAGCACGGCGTTAACGGGAAGATGGACCGGGTGCGCGGCCGGGATTTCGCGTCCGAGCCTTGCGGCGACTTCAGCGAGGTGCGTCTCCATGGGGGCGGTGAGGTCCGGGCGCTTTTGAAGATAGCGAGGGTTTAGAGACGGCTTGCCATTCACCAGCCGCGGACGAGAAGAGGCGACGACGAAAGCATCGCGCCGGTTGGACGATTCCGCTCCGACGAAATTTTCGAGCAGGCGTTTCATCGGAGCCGTATATAGGTCAAATTCCACGACGTGGTCGACGATGGCGCGCGCCTGAGCCGTGCTGAGCGCCTCGTAATTCGAGATAAACGTATCTGGGCCAGCCAGATCCGCTTCCGCTTGCCAATCCACGCCGGGATGAATAGCGGCGTCTGGCCGCTGGAACAGGAGGCGCTCGCAATTGGCAACCAGCTTGACGCTATCGGCTTTGCACTCGCGGTCAAGGTCGTTGAGGTTGGCCGCAGGAAGGACCACGGAAGCTGTGATGTCGTCTTCGACTTGCACCTTCTCGGCGGGATGAAAATCGGGACGGAGCTTGAAAATGCGCCAGGAGCCGTCCGGATCGTAGCCCACACGCAAGTAGTTGCTGACCAGCGGCTCGTCGTCGAATTTCAGTTCGTGGCCTAGAAAGCCGTTGACGCGATCGACGGTGAAATGAGACCGCCAGTCGCCGCCCCACTCGGGAAGATAGTAGCGCTTCACGGTGAAGAGAAGCTGGCGGGTAGTCTGCGGCAGGCGGCGCAGCCAATCGTCATGCTCGTTGGTGTATTCCGAGGATGGCGTAAACAGCTGAATCACCGAACCCAGGGTGCGGTCCTGGCTGAGGATGGGGCGGCGGGAACGCTCGTCCGGCGGCCGCGATTTGTAGACGGCGGAGAAGTCGCGCTCCAGTATCGCGGCCACTTCATCCATGTCGCGATGGTAGTCGCGGACATATACCGGCCCTTTCAGCAGTGAGCCGGCCAGAGATTTCGAGATTTCGGATTTTCCTCCGCCGGAAACGGTGCAGGGCTTGTGGCAGAGGATCCCGCGGGGACGCGATCCAATCAGGCGCCAGACCGGACCGGCGAGCTGCTTGCGGAGGCGAATGCGAAAGCCTGAAGGAAGGACGTAGACCGCTGAGCGGCGGAGGGTGAGCTGGTGCGTAACGCCGTCGCGCTTCCAACGCACCACCCCTTCGCGGAGCGCAAAGGCTGAATTTTCCGGCAGGTAGTAAATGTCCTGAAAGCGCCGGTCGATCGCATAGCCCTCGGGCCGGGGCTCGACGAGATCGCCGAGCAGTTCAATGGCTCGTTCAAAAGTGGTTTTCCTCAGACTGACGGTGCGGTCGGCGTAGAACTCCTGCCCGAGGACGTAGGTGGCAAAGGCGATGGCGCCGCCGGCATGCTCTTCCTCGCAGAGTCCAAAGCGATTGGCGGCGTAGCTGATCTGGGTCTTCACTTCCTTTTTGCAGTAGCCGTAATAATTGTCCGCGATGAGGGTGACCATCACGCCGTGATGGTCGCGGCAGGTAATTTTGAAAGCTGAACCATTGTTGTAGATCTCGTCCGGGTCGCGCCAGCACATGCCGTCGCGGCGCTGGCGCTCGGTGGCGTCCTCGAAGCGTGGCAGACCCAACGCGGATTTCTTCAGGCGAGTCAGATGTGGCGCCAGAATGACGCAGCCGGTGTGGCCGGTCCAGTGGGCTACGTCAAGCGCTGCGTCGTTTTCGGGAAGGTGCGGATCGCCGCCGTTGCCGAAGATCGATTCCACGAAATCGAGGTTGCTGACCAAACTGCCGGGCGCGAAAAAACGAATTTCCATCGTTTTAGCAGGATCGGTTCCCGTGGCCGGGCAAACCAGAGGGCGCAGGAGCAAGGAAACGAACAGGCGCGCGGGACTTTCCTGCCTGGCGGTAAACGGCAGGGCCAAAACCTGGGGTGGCGACTGCAACGCCGCTGCCAGCAGCGCCGCGAAAGTCCGCTTAGGGACCGCTTGCTTATCGGCGGGAATTGGGAAGCCGCCTTCGGCTATGTGAAAGACGCCCTTAGTGGTTCGGCGATCGTTCGCCGGATTGTGCAGGACGCCCTGTGGTACGCGGTAACTATGAAGGTAGGGAGACGAAAAGCTGCGCTCGCCAGCTGGCAAGGAGAGCGCGCGAGCGAGGCCGGCGCAATCGAGCACAAACGTGGAGGACGGCAGTCGCGGCGCGCCTTCGGGGCAGCAGTCGTGGAGGTGATCATCCAGGAACGCTTGAATTCGAGAATCGGCGGGGCACTGATAGTTGACAAGTAGCCGTTCTCGTTCGTGATAGCTGCGCAGGAGCGGCCGGGCAATCTGCAGGAAGGAACCTTCAGGACCGGAGATCGCGGGCGTTTGACCGAGCGCGGCAAGCTTTAGTTGCAGGTATTGGACGAGTTCGGGCACAGATTCAGCGCTGGCCATGTTTTCACTTGGCCCCACCCACATTCCACATTCTCCCGTTTACGGCACATTTAGTTTAGCAAAAAGGCTCGACGATCGCGGCGGATTGCAAAGAACGAACAACGAACTGACCACGGCTCGCCGACGACTACGGGATGATCACTCCCGGCAGTCCGCGGAGATGGGTGTCCGAAGTGACGAGATGTGCCTGATGGACCCGCGCCGTGGCGTATAAGATGGCGGCGGCCCCTAGGAGGCGATGTTCCACGCTGAGGTTAGCCGCAGCGAGAGCGACCGATTCATCGAATGGCACCACGCGATGGTGGAGCGCTTGGGACACGAAACGGTCAGCGATAACGCGTCCGCGTTGTTTGGCCAAGTGTCTGTAGACTTCGAAGATGACCAACGACGGCACCAGCACCGAGGATTCCGCTTCCAAGTAATGGCCGAACGCTGAAGCCTTGGAATCTTCGGTGAGGTATTCGAGCCAGCCGGATGAATCAACGACGAAGAGGTCAGAAGCGGTCCGTGTGGTCACGGTACTCTTCTTTCCAACGCATGCCCCTGGCGATTCCGCGAAGCTCTTTCACCGGCCGGTGCGGCACGAGGCGAAGCGAGCCTTCGAGAGAGTAGATCAGTAGCTCCTGGCCCGGCTCGATTTTGAGTTCCTCGCGCAGCGATTTCGGGATGACCACCTGAAATTTCGGAGAGACTTTGACTTTTGCTTTTTCCATTGAAAACCCCGAATGAATGTATCGAGGCGAGATACGTATGTCAATTCTCAGGTCGATTCTATTTTGGTATTACGCATTGTGCATCGTTTCATATCGTCATGAAGCTACGCTTGTTACGGGGGATTCGGTGGAGGGTGCGGGCCGAACGTATTCTCGGCGGGCACAAAACGTTGCGCGCCAACTCACGAGGCGCGAATACGAAACCATTCCTGGTCGACGCGCCGACATCTCACGCGATGAATATTCATACTAAAAAAACGCGCGCCGCCGTGAAACAAATCGGCGAAGACTATCATTTGAGCGCAATCCCTCCGCCGTGCAAGCCGAAATACTTCCTGGCGTGTCCCGTGGGGAAGGGATGTATAATCCGCCGCTAAATCGGCGATACACGCCGAATTCGCGCACGGTTGCTGCACCGGGTCCGAAGGCACTGCGAGCGAGCATCCGCTCAATGCCCGGACGCAAAACGGGGGTGGAATAATGATTAAGCGTTCGTTCTTGACTGTATTCTGCACGATTGCGGGACTGCTGATGATTTCGAAACCCGCGTCGGCGCAACAATCTTGCGAAAGCCTCGCATCGCTCCATATACCGAACGTAACCATCACGCTGGCAAAATCGATCCAGGCACCGCCGGCCTTCGAGGTGCCCAGCACGCCGGGCCGCTTCGGGACTCCGAAAGGACTACTGGTACACGTGCCGTTCTGCCGTGTGGCGGGCTATGCGACCCCGACAAGCGACTCGCATATTTCGTTCGAAGTATGGCTGCCGATGGCCTCGAACTGGTCAGGCAAATACGTGGGCGTCGGCAATCCTGGATTTATCGGAGCGATCAGCTACGCCGGACTGGTGAGGCAGCTTGAAGAGGGCGACGCGACTGCTTCCACGGACACGGGACATACTGACGTGGGCGCGAAGAGCGAAGCGCCCTCTGCCTGGGCCACTAGACATCCGGAGAAGATTGCGGATTGGGGCTACCGCGCCGTGCACGAAACCGCCGTGGCGGCCAAGGCGCTAATCCGCGCATATTACGGCCGACCGCAGAAATATTCGTTTTGGAGCAGCTGCCATGAAGGCGGTAACCAAGCTCTGACGGAAGCGCAGAAATTTCCGACTGACTACGACGGCATCGCGGCGGGCGACCCGGCGTACGACATCACGCACTTGCAGGCCGTTTCCGAATACATCACTTGGGTCTCACTCAAGGATGGGGTGAAAGCGCCTGGCTACATTCCGCCGAGCAAATACGCCGTAATTCACCGCGCGGCGCTCGACAAATGCGACGCGCTCGACGGAGTGCGCGATGGATTTATTGAAGATCCGATGCGCTGCCATTTCGATCCGCAGACAATCGTCTGCCCCGGCAAGGAAGACTTGCCGTCGTGCCTCACCCCAGCGCAGGTACATACGGCCAAACTTATTTACGCCGGCCCGAAATTCGCGGATGGGAGGCAGATTTATCCGGGCTTCGATCCCGGCAGCGAACTGGGATGGGGATTGATGGCCGCTGGTCCCGAGCCCCTGAGCATCAGCACGGGATTTTTCAAGAGCATGGTGTTCGACAACGAGAATTGGGATTTCCGGACGTTCGACGTCTCGCGCGATACGAAGCTCGCTGAAGAACGAATCGGAAAGTACGTTGATTCCACGGATCCTAATTTGGAGTCGTTCAAAAAGCATGGCGGAAAGCTGTTGCTCTACGAATCGTGGGACGAAGAGATCATTCCTCCACGCGGCGCGCTTAATTATTACAGCAGCGTGGTGAAGAAAATGGGTGGAGTACGGCAAACCACGAATTTCTTCCGACTATTCATGGTGCCAGGGATGGGAATGTGCCCGGGATTCGGAATGGGCGACAACGGCACGTTTAATGCGTTGAAGGTAATCGAGAACTGGAGAGAGACGGGCGTTGCACCCTCGCGGATCGACAATACGCACAAGGTCAACGGAGTGGTTGATCGCACACATCCCGCATGCGCCTGGCCCAAGGTCGCGATTTACAAGGGCAGCGGGAGCCCGTACGACGCCGCGAATTTCACGTGCGGCAATCCGAAGTGGTGAGCTCTCAAGATCGACGACGAAGCAGCTATATTGTGGAAAAGGCAACGGCCACAAAACGGATTGCGTCCAACCAACCAGTGTGCTATTTACAGCGCGCCACTTAGTTCATCTGGGAAGGAAAAGGTGATGGGTAAGTTCTTGTTGGGCTTGATTATTGGACTGATCCTCGTACCGATCGGCGCCGCTTTTTATTTGTTCGGGGGATTCGCTCCGGCGGCTGTGAACGATCGCCCGTTTCCGATGGAGCGGTACATTGCCGGCACGGCGCTCGAATCGCGCATTCGCCGGAGCGCGCCCAAGCGCAATCTTTCCAGCTTCACTACAGCCGATATCGTCGCCGGAGCGGATGTATATCGCCATCATTGCGTCGGCTGCCATGGCCTGCCGGACATGCAGCGTACGCGGCCGGAACCCAAGATGTATCCGCCTCCGCCGCAGCTCTTCACTCCGGATGGGTATGTGACGGACGACCCGGTCGGAGTGACCTACTGGAAGATCAAAAACGGCATCCGCATGAGCGCCATGCCCAGCTTTCAAACCGTGCTGACCGATCAGCAGATGTGGCAAACCGCGGCTTTGCTTGCCAGCGCTGTGAAGCTGCCGCCGGAGGCCATGCAAACGTTGAAACAGCCGCTCTTTCCACCACCGGCGAACGGTAAACCGAGGCTTCCTGGAGGCGCCATGTCCAAGGCACACCATCCGGCCTCGAAGCGCTAGTATTGAATTACTCATCGACCGTTGAGCTGTGCCTTCCAGCGGCTGAGTTACTATTCCGCTCGACTACAACATTGAAAAGACCGGCTTCACTACCCTTCCGGCAGTTTGGTCCGCGATTGCTTGGTTGATCTCCGAAAATTCGTAACGGGTGACGAAGCGGTCGAATGGAAAGCGGCCCGCGAGGTACAAGTCGATCAGCTGCGGGATGAAGGTTTGCGGCACGCTGTCGCCCTGCACGATGCCGCGAACGCTGAGGCCCTGCAGAAAAACCGTGTACATATTGAGCTGAAATCCGCCGGCGGGAATTGTGACGAAGCCAAAGTGGCCCTTGGGGGCGAGAGCGGCAATGGCGTGCTGTCCTGCTTCGGCACGTCCCGTCGTATCGAGCGCGTAGTTCACGCCACCCGGAAAATTCCGCCGGACGGAACTCGCCAGATTCCCATTGGGGACCGCGAGCACGACGTGTGTGGCGCCAACCCGTTTGGCCATTTCCAGGCGCGACGGAAGCACATCCACGGCGACGATTTGTGCGCAGCCGCAAATTGCCGCTCCGAGAACCGCACTCAGCCCCACAGGACCGACGCCAAAAATCGCAATGCTGCTGCCCTTTTCCGGACGCAGAGCGTTCATTACCGCGCCGGCGCCAGTCTGAACGCCGCATCCGAGGACGCCGAGGGTTTCGAGAGGAAGATCTTCGCGCACAACCACGGCGTTGCGCGGCTTTGCGATCGCGTAAGTGGCAAACGATGATTGACCAAAAAAATGGCCGTGAATAGTTTCCGAGCCGTTTTTGAATGTACCGGGCTCGCCGAATCGTCCATCGGTAAAATTGAGCGCCGCAGTTTGCGCGCAGTAAGCGGGATTGCCCCCGGCGCAGGCGTGGCAAGAGCTGCAAGAGTCGTATGTGAGGACCACGTGGTCGCCGGGTTTAATGTTCGCGACGCCTTCGCCAACGCGTTCGACGATACCCGCGCCTTCGTGGCCTAGCACCGACGGCTTGGGAACGCCCATCCCACCTGCGAGAGCTTTCACGTCGGTATGGCAAAGTCCACAACCGACGATGCGGACGAGAATGTCGTCCGGACCCGGATCGCCGAGTTCGAGTTCCTCAATTGAAAGCTGGTTTTGGCCCTCGTAGGCGACGGCCGCTCGCACTTTCATGACCGACCCTTCACGGCTGTCCCCTCACGATTCACGAAGAGTGGTCAAGACTCGCTTGGGCGTGAGCGGATATTCGCGCATGTGCACCCCCGTCGCGTCGAAAACCGCGCAGGCAATCGCGCCCGCCGTAGCCGCCGACACTTCTTCGCCGGCGCCGGTCGATTTCTGATCGAGGCGCTGCACGGCGATTGGCGTGACCTCCGGGCATTCTTCGAAGCGCAGGATCGGGTAGCTATTCCAATCGAGGCTGGTTACGTTGGTCTTGTTGAAGGTGACTTCTTCCTTGAGCAACCGGCTGGTGGCTTGGACCAGCTGTCCGCTGATCTGATTTTCGATGAACGCGGGATTCACGGCGAGGCCGGCATCGATCGCGCCGTATAGGTGTGCCACCTTCACCCGCCCCGTTTCCTTGTTCACTTCTACCTCGGCCACAGCGGCGCCGAAGGAGGTGAGATGCGTTCCAAGCCCGATTCCCCGCCCGTGGACAATCTTCGCGCCCGAGAGCTGCGATGCCGGAGGCCGCGGATTCCACTCCGACGCGCGCGCCACCGCGTCGAGCACGCCTTGCCACCGCTCGTTGGCGATATTCATGCGACGAAACGCGTATGCATCCATGCCGAGCATGCGAGCGAGTTCGTCCATGGTCTGTTCGGAGGCGAACGAGAACGAAAGGTCGAGCGGCGAACGCAGCCAAGCGGCTTTCAAATATTTGAGGCCCGGCACCTGATGGTTCACCAGCTTCACGTTGGGAATTTCGTACATGCCGCCGCAATCGGAGGGGTTCACCTG
Organism: Candidatus Acidiferrales bacterium; assembly: GCA_050746725.1. GTDB lineage: Bacteria > Acidobacteriota > Terriglobia > Acidiferrales > UBA7541 > Palsa-295. Next base: position 17,599 of record JBOGMX010000037.1, read on the forward strand.
TTGCGCCGCGCCCAGACGCCATTCCGCCGCCGGCGCGCCTAGCGCGAGTTGTTGCGACGTCTCAACCGCGGCCCAGTTGTGCTGCCAGCCGTCGTATTGATACGCGACGAGTTTGCCGTTCGCGTCCGTGGCAATGCGCACTTCTCCCACATGCGCGGGGCCGTAGGGATCCCAGCCGTGTTCATCCCAGCGCATGAACTGCAAACGCACCGGTTTGCCCGCGAGCTGCGACAATATCGCGGCGGCCTGTGCGGCATCGTCGTAGCAGCTGTGCCCATAGGTCCCAGAGCCCTCGTAATATTGCGCGCGGACCTGATCCGCCTTCAGTCCCAGCAGGCGCGCCACGGTGCCGCGCGTGGTGTACACGTCTTGCGACGAACAGATCAGCAGAGCTGAATCCGCGCGAACGTCCGCGACCGCCCCATTCGGACCGAAGCATGCGTGGCACTGGTACGGGCCGTGATATGTGCCCGTAGCCGTGTGCGCCACGGAGGCGCCGCTAAACGCAGCATCCACGTCGCCGCGCTGCAAGATGACGCGGTCGGCGGTTTTCTCCGCAAGCATGGCTTCGTAGACGCGATCGCTTCCCGGCAGTGTGGATGGCATGTCCCACTCGATTTTCAGATCACGCGCGGCGCGAACCGCATCCCATTCGCGCGGCGCCACCACGCCGACAAAATCGCCTTTGCGCAGAACGCGCGCTCCTGGGATATGTTCTATGGAACTTTCGTCGAGTGACTTCACTTTTGCGCCCACCTCGTATGCCCCCTGCCCGCGCGGACGCACGATCCGGCCGTGGAGCATTCCCGGCAGGCGAACGTACTGCAAATAGGTGTAGGTCCCTCGCACTTTCGCGGGAATATCGTTTCGTGGCGGACGCGAGCCTACCAGTTTGTATTCGGCAACCGGCTTGAGCGGCTCTTTCCCGGTGATTTCGATGTCGAATCGCTTGTCGCCAATCAGGTCGCCGTAGGTTATCGACTTCCCCGGCGCGCCGACTACGGAGACCACGGCTTTCGCTACCGTGAGTTTTTCCACCGGAGCGCCCAACCGTTGCGACGCCATTCGCAGCAACGCTTGCCGCGCCGCAGCCGCTGCCTGACGAATCGCCGGGCTGCCGCGCGCGATGGATGAGCTCGAATACGTTCCGCCCTGGTTTGGAGAGATCTTCGTGTCTACGCGGACCGTGCTGACCTGGCTCATGCCGAAATCGAGCTCTTCCGCGGATACTTGCAGGAGCGACGTGGTCGATCCCTGGCCCAGTTCGACGTAGCCGATGTAGACCGTCGCCGTGTTGTCCGAATGGACCGCGAGCCATGTATCTATCTGCCTGGGATCTGGACCCGGCAAGCGAAAGCGCGGCGGCCCCTGAGCGAGGAGACTCTCCGCGATCAGGCCCGTGCTGCTGAAGGCCACGATCAGCGCGCCGCCGGTTTTCAGAAAGTCGCGCCGGCCAATGCCCGTGGCGGCGGCCGACAAATTTTTAGGCGTTCGTTTCGCACGCTCGGAGGCTTCGAGAGCTTTGACAGTGATTTTTGTCATCGCGTCACCTCCGCGTCACCGGCGGCATTCATTGCCGCTTCGTCCGCAGATGCATCGGCGGTTTTGCTTGTGCTTCGCGCGCCATGCATCATTTCGGACGCTCGCCGAATGGCTCGCAGCATCCGAGGATAGGTTCCGCAGCGGCACAAATGGCCATTCATTGCAGCTCGGATTTGATGATCGTTTGGGCGCGGATTTTTCGATAACAGCTCGGCCGCCTTGATGATCAGGCCGTTGTAGCAATAGCCGCACTGTACGGCTTGTTCGTCGATCACCGCTTGCTGGATCGGATGCAGTTCCGGCGTCTTAACAAGTTTCTTCTGTTCGGCGTACCAACGTGGCAGGCCTTCGAGGGTGGTCACGGATTTTCCGTCCGCGGCGGAAACCGGCGTCACGCACGAGCGAATTTCCGCGCCATCGAGCAGTACCGAACACGATCCGCACTGCCCCAGCCCGCACCCAAAGCGCGGCCCTTGGAGGTGCATCTCATCGGTGAGCACGTAAAGCAGCGGCGTATCGGGCGCCGATTCGACCTTCCGCATTCGGCCGTTCACGCGAATTCTGATTTCACTCGGCATAATCTCTTGCCCCCGCTATTTGAACACACGGCAGAAGGTTATCACGCCATGTCAACTTCGCGGATTCTCAAGCTCTGGAAACTTCTTCCGGCGTTGGATATGAATTGGGAGCAGGCGCGCGAAAGCCGACGATGGCGATTCTTGCACGATGTTTTTAAATGGGGCGGAAAGCTAAAGACAGCGCGGCTTCAGAGCGCGAGCGCGAGGCAATGCCACACGCCACCGATCACCTTTAACTGGTGGACGCGACCTTCTTCGGTGCGAAGGAAATAAAATCCGTCGGGGAAAATTCTCTTTTGAGCCGGACGAATGCGGCACTTTGCCCAGCGCGTCGGTATCGAGGCGCGTCCATGCCGCGGCGCGGCTGGAGGCGATTTGATACCAAATTCAACTGGATATTCAATTCCAGTCGCAAGCGCCGGAACCAGACGGCCTCGTCCGTGCAGAAATTCGATGGGCGGCGGCACACTGCTTCGCCCCGACGCTGGCGATTCACTTCCACTGGTTTCAGTCTCAAGGTCTTCAGATTCGATTCGCATTTTGGCAGACGTCATGATCTCCTGAATCCTAATTTACAAGCGGCGCGACTACGAGGGGGAACGAATTCAAATCTTACGAAAAACGGTCAGTTTTGCTCCACGTGAGACTCGGCCAGTTCGGCCCCTTCCGTCACTTCCGTTTCCGAGCTTTCGCCTTCAATCTGTTCCGACGTCTGTGGAGAGTTTTTCTCGAGCTTTCTTTGCGCGCGGCGTTCAGCCTTCATCCGCTGCTTTTCCATGCGCTTCATTTCTTTTTGACGTTTCTGAAAGGTGGTCGTCATAGGCTCTCCTCATAAAAATCCGTTCACCAGCGCGGTTCGCGGGGCTGGCGCGCAGCTTCGCCGTAATCCTCTGTTGAGAAAGAGCCTCGCCGTCCCCCACCGCCTCGCCCGGTCCTTTGCGGCGCGGGTGCACCGGTTTTCGGGCGTGCTTCGTTTACCTTGATGTTGCGCCCCGCCAATTCCTTTCCATCGAGCGCCGCAATCGCGCTTTTCGCTTCGCTATCGTTCGGCATCTCCACGAAGGCGAACCCTCTCGACCGTCCGGTCTCCCGGTCCATCGCCATGTGGACACGGGTGATTTGGCCGAATGGAGCGAAAAGTGTTCGCAATTCACTTTCCGTGGTCTGAAAACTCAAGTTGCCAACAAAGAGACTCTTCACGTTTCCCTCGCTATCGAGAGCCGCTTTCCCGTGCCCGCATTGCGGACTCTCGATAATCTCGTCTGCACGCCGATTTCGCTGCTTTCCGTGCACCAGCGCGCCTACGCGACGCTCGGCGTCTAAAATTCCTCGGTAGGCCTGCGATAAAACGAGGGCCGCGACGCGCTTCGAGGCGCGTGGCTGCTGCGGTAGTCATCGAGATCGGCATCCGTAATAAGATAGTGCGTGCTGGGCGGGTGGTTGGCGTAAGTAGCCAGCTCGTGCCGGAGCTTCACGGAGCAAACATCGGGCGCATCCTGGTAGCGCACGCGGCGCTCGTTAAAAGCCTGGTTCGATATCGTGAGCGTAAATTCCCGTGGGTCGGCGGAAGGCTCGCGGACCGTAAACATATATTCGCGCACCGATGCTTTTGCCTCGAACCTGACGAATTGGACCAAAATCTCGTGGCTCACTTAGCACCCGGCGCCAGCGCAGCACCGACCGCCACCGAAGTAGTCTTCTTGGTCTTCCTTGCGCGCCGCCGCTTCGGCGGGGTTCCCTCGGCAGGTTCGACGACCATGATGCTGGTCACAAACTTCTTCATGCCGTGCAGGTCAAAGTCGATCGAAGTGCGTTCCGCGTCCGATGCCGTGATGACTCCCAGACCGTACTGGAAGTGTTTGATGTAAGTTCCTTCTGCGAGAGCTTTCATGGGGCCTCCAGAATCTGGATTCTTCGAATGGAGCGAGCTCGCCGACGGCGAGCTCGCTCTTCGAGCTACAGGCTGGTTACGTTGGAAGCCTGCAGGCCCTTGGGGCCGCGGGTCACTTCGAATTCAACCGCCTGGCCTTCGTTCAGCGACTTGTAGCCATCTCCCTGAATCGCGGAGAAATGGACGAAAACGTCCTCGCCGGACTGGCGCTGGATGAATCCAAAGCCCTTACTGGCGTTGAACCACTTTACTGTTCCTTGTTCTCTCAACTGTGTTTCTCGTTTCTGATTTGAGCTATTTGGTGCTTTTCCACCGCCCTTTAGCCCAACAAAAAAGGGGCTACAAGTGTGGACTTGCAGCCCCTCCATCAAATCTAAAGGTTTTACAAGAGCAACAAACGCACCTTAGTATCGCATAATTTCACTCAAATGTCCACATGAATGCCTGCACGCCATGGTCCAAAGGCCGGGCCCTACGCGTCACGCGGTCCGCGCGGAATTGTCTGCTAAGTTACAGCAAACAAATAAGCTACGAGCCACACAATAAATCGAATAGGCACGGAGGCAGAGCGTCTGGAGGATGAGGCGGAGGGTGTATTAGGAAATCAACCACAGCGAAAAGCGTCAGTTCGTTCGATCCGCTTCGAGCGATTGGCCAACCGCTTTGGGTACGTAGTCTCGATAGTGAGGGAACACCATTACGTGAAAGCACGGCTGCTCGAATTCCTCAACGGCATAGACGTAGCCGCTTTTTTCGAGTTCGATCAATGCGCGCCTCACCCATCGTTTCTCGCGAGCGTCCATCGAATGCTTGGAAATATCGAGCGTAGCGCCGGTGAGGTGGGACGAGCGATCGATGCCGGTGGCCTCCGCTGCATTGAAATTTCTGCGAGCCAAACGGCGCTGCAGTTCGACCGTCCGGATCAGGCTGGTCACGCGGAGCTGTTCGTGGAAATTCGCGTAATATTCCCGGCTGAGATGATCGAGAAATCGTTTGGCCCACGGCCTCAAATAGCAGTACGCCGGAGGGATATCGTGAAGGTAATAGAATTTTGTTTCGGGAGGGACGGACGCCAGGTAGCCGTCCTCGAAGAATCGCACGATCATCGCGCGGTTCTGCATTCGCGAGAGATGGTACTGATTGGCGCGCTCGTTTTGTATCGATTGCGACGAGGCTTTCGCAGCCAGCGCGGACCGTGCGCGGCCCTGCATCGCTGCGGGGCCAGCCAGCAGTGCGGCGGCCACTACCAATGTAATGATCGAAGTACGCATTGAACGCCAAACAGAGTAAGACTGCGCCTCCGAAACTTTCAATCTAAAAGTGGTGGATCGTTCGAAATTTCAAAAGGAAATTTCGTAACGAACAACAGTTTTGGCAGAGCGCAAAAAACGGCAGGCAAGCTTTCCCCGAGATGCGGACTCAGAGCAGCTTGACCGCAGCGGTTCGGGAAGTCGCGACTCGGCGATCCGAGGCATGAAACGCTTGCGTTGACGGCAACCGAGTCCAATCGTGCGATGCCCCAACGCTCGGATTCTTTGGCGCACCACGACATGTCGAGCGTGGCAGGCTCTGCGGGGCGGAAATCTAGGAGTTCGCCAGATTCAGTTCGCACGATCCGCTTCCAGCGGTCGGCCGGTTATGCGGGAAACGTAATCCTGGTAAGTGGGATAGACCATGATGTGAAAACAGGGCTCTTCGAATTCCTCGATGGCGTACACATAACCGCGCCTGGCAAGCTCGTGTAGAACGTGCCTCATCCATGCTTGTCCCTGCGGCCGCATGAAGTGCTTCGAAATGTCGAGCGTGGCTCCCGTCAGGTGCGACGAGCGGTATGAGCCGGTCGCCTCGGCGGCATTGGGATTCCTGTGGAGCAATCTGCGCTGTAACGCTACCGTCCGCACAAGGCTGGTGACGCGAAGCCGCTGATGAAAGGTTGCGTAGAACTCGCGGCTCAATCTGCTGAGGAACGTTTTGGCCCACGGGCGAAGATATCGATAGGCTGCGGGTATCCGGTGCAGATAATAAAATCGAGTGCGGGATGGCACTGAGACCAGCAAGCCAGCCGCATGAAAGCGTCGAATCATAGCGACGTTCCGCATCCGGGAGAGATGGTACTCGTCCGCATGCTCGTTCTGGACGGATTGGGAAGACGCTCTTGCGACGAGCACCGACCGAACGCCGCCGCTCATGCACACGGGACCAATGACGAGGATTGCCGCCACTGCGAACGTAATTACGGAAGCGCGCATCAATCGACCCACAGGGTAAAACCGCTCTGCCGGAACTTTCAACCGAAAATTCCGCTTTTCTTGAGATTTCAAAAGGAGCTTTTTCGAAACGAGCAACAGCTGCGCGCCCGCCTCGAAACGTGTGGCAACATGGGCGGGAAATCAGGCACACATCGATCCTCGGAAGAGAAGTGTCAGATCGTGCAGGAAAACATGAAAAACGTTCGTCGTGCTTTATCGAAATAGTGAACCGGCTCGGCACGCCCTATCATCAAACAATCAGTCGGAGGGCAACTGCCGCGTCGAGCGGTTCCGTCGGAGCCTGAAGGAAGAGGAAGTCTGGGCGGCAGAGTATTGCAGGCTCGAAGAATCCCGGACCAGCATCGCTCGCAGGATCGAGGCGTACAATTACAATCGCCTCACCGCGAAAGCTACAACTGGACTCCGCATGAAGCCTTCATGCTTTTGCATTGGACCCGTCAACGAGGATTTGACGCCCCAAAACATTAGGAGAAAGCGCTGCAAATCCGTCTGAAGATCGAGGGTCTATGAATTCAACTAAATATGTCATTCTCGGCGGCGGTATGGTTGCGGGCTATGCGGCGAAGGAGCTGGTGGAGCGGGGATTGCGGTCCGGGGAACTAACGATTATTTCTGCGGACGACACTTTGCCTTACGAGCGCCCTCCGCTTTCGAAGGACTTTTTATCGGGAAAAAGCACCGAAGCCGAAATTCTGATTAACGGTCCTGCGTGGTACCGGGAAAAGGGAATCGAAACAAAACTGCAAACCGTGGTCGAAAGTGTTGATGTGGAAAAGAAACGCCTTCGAATTTCCTCCTCCCAGGATTTTGAATTTGAAAGTCTGCTGATCGCAACGGGGTGCCGGGCAAGACGACTTGAATCGCGGGGCAATGAACTGGCGAACGTATTCTATCTGCGGTCGGTGGACGATTCGCGCAAGATACGCTCATGTGCTGCAACCTCGAAGCGCGCAGTGGTTATCGGCGGGGGCTTCATAGGGATGGAAGTCGCGTCAGTGCTCGCGCAGAAAAACGTTCAGACAACGATGATTATTCGGGAGGATCGTGTCTGGGAGCGAGCGTTCACGCCCGAAATGTCTGCTTTCTTTGAACGCTACTACACCGCCCGCGGCGTACAACTGCTCAAACGGGTGAATATAGCCGCCCTGGAAGGCAACGGTACGGTCAACGCCGCGGTCTTGGACGACGGCGGCAAGATTCCATGCGATATGGTTGTCGTCGGAGTCGGCGCGGCTCCCATGACAGAGCTCTTCGCGAAGAGCGCCATTTCAAATGACAACGGTATCCTGGTGGATGAATATCTCGAAACCGCCAAGCCGGGGCTGTATGCTGCCGGAGACGTTGCAAGTTATCCCGATTTGCTTTTCAAGAAGCGCCGGCGCGTTGAACATTGGGACAACGCAGTCTCACAAGGTCAGCATTGGGCACGAGTTGTCCTTGGAGAACGGCAGCCGTTTATACACGTGCCTTATTTCTTCTCGGACATTTTCGACCTTTCGTATGAACTCTGGGGAGACTCTGACGGAGCAACGCAGGCGGTGGTAAGGGGACAGTTGGAAAGCTCCAAGTTTAGCGTTTGGTGGCTTAACCAAGGCCGAGTGCGTGCAGCCTTCGTCATGAATCGCCCCGACGAAGAAAAACAAGTGGCTCCCGAATGGATTCGAGTTGGACAGGTCGTTTCGCCAAACCTTCTAGCCGATCAAACCAGAGCCATTCGAGATGCCGCATGCGCCACAGATTGACGAGCGCGCGGCGGTCGAAAAAACTGGGCGATTTTGGTGACAATTTGGTGACAGTTCCTAACAAAATGCACCGGCCTAGGGCAATACTGTCACTAAATCGCTTCGCAAGTTACAATATTTCAAGAGGTTAATTCGGAGGGGTAGGAAAGTGGTTGACTCCGGCGGTCTTGAAAACCGTTAGGCCCGAAAGGGTCTCGTGGGTTCGAATCCCACCCCCTCCGCCATTCCCAGACTAGCAAGACCGTGGTGGCGCAGCAGTAGTGGTATAGAATTGACGGACGGTACACCGTGCCCGAATACCGAAGGACGGCCGGAAGAGCACATCGCAAGGCAATGCGCGAGAATGACTTACCGTTCGATTCTCGCCCGGCAAGAGACTGCCACGCCATAAAGTTTTCACTGGAACTGCGTGTCTCTTCCTGATGTAATCCCGTCCAATGGGTTGGCCTGACCGAACGGGATGGCAAGACCACGGCCTATAGCTTGGCGAACGCACTCCGGAGCGCGTCCCCGAGTATGAAATGATTTCCTTGGGGAAATTTTGACGGCATTCTCGGAAGATGACGCTCGATGAACCTTCATGACAGCCGTATTCGATCCGCAGGAACATTTTAGAACGGCGTATGGAGCGCACCCGCGGACTTACCGCGCTCCCGGCCGGGTGAATTTGATCGGCGAGCACACCGACTACAACGATGGATTCGTCCTGCCGGTTGCCATCGACCTCTCGTGCTTCGTCACAGCTAGTCTCCTTAGCGACTCTAAGATCGTGGTGCGCTCGGAGAATTACGAAGGTGTGGCCGAATTCAGATCCGACGGCACGGGGATTTCTCGATCGGGCTGCTGGTTTGACTATCCCAAAGGGGTTGCGCTTCTGCTTGCGCAATCCGGATACCGCCTCAGGGGCACAGGCATTTACATCCGAAGTGAAGTTCCCGTCGGAGCTGGTTTAAGTTCGTCAGCGGCGCTCGAAGTGGCCACGGGATATGCGTTACTGGACCTGGCGGAGTACGCAATCGATCGCACTCGATTGGCGCTGCTGTGCCAACGCGCCGAAAACGAATTCGTCGGCGCGCGATGCGGCGTAATGGACCAATTCATCGCGTGTCACGGGCAGGACGGCCAGGCGCTATTGCTCGATTGCCGGTCGCTCGAATACCATCCCATTCCCCTGGTGGCGAATCTCGATCTCGTTATATGCAACACGATGGTCAAGCATGATCTGAGCGTGACGGAATATAATCTGCGCCGGGCCGAATGTGAGGAAGGTGTGCGACTTCTTGCACAAGTACTGCCGAACATTCGAGCTTTGCGCGACGTGACGCTCGAAGAGTTGGACGGTTTTCGGAAGCGGCTGACCGAAAGAATATATAAGCGTTGCCGTCACGTCGTCACAGAAAACGCCCGAGTGCTGAAGGCTGCCGATGCGCTCCAAAGCCGCGAAATCGAGTCCCTGCCAACGTTGATGGCGGATTCCCACCGCAGCCTGCGAGACGACTTCGAAGTCAGTTGTGCGGAATTGGATCTCATGGTCGATATCGCCTCCAAGGAAAAGGGTGTGTACGGCGCGCGAATGACTGGCGGTGGATTTGGCGGGTGTACCATCAATCTCGTGAATTCGGACGATACGCTGGAATTCCGGCAGCGCATTTCTACTCAGTATTTCGCCGCCACGGGGCGCCGCCCGGATATCTACGTGTGCTCTGCGTCTCGTGGCGTCGGACCGATCGATCTGGATATGAGGATACGAAGCGATGGGATCGTCGAGAGAAGCTGATCGAAACGCATGGCTGAGTAAATAATCGGAATCGCGCGTATCGCATCCGCCTCTGCGACTGGGATTCCTGTCGGACTAAGACCATGACCGGTTCAGTACTGAATCAAACTCCGCATCGCCGCTTCAATCCGCTCACGCGCGAATGGGTCATCGTATCTCCACATCGAACCGAACGACCATGGCTCGGCAACGTAGAAAAACTCCCGCCACAATCTCAGCCTGCCTACAATCCTGATTGTTACCTCTGCCCCGGGAATGTGCGCGCAGGCGGCCACCGAAATCCGCAATACACCAGCACGTTTGCCTTCGACAATGATTACCCCGCTCTGCTGCCAGATGCAGCCCAAGAGACCGTGGATGAATCCGGGCTGATTGTGGCCCATGCCGAGCGAGGCCTTTGCAGGGTTGTTTGCTTCTCACCTCGCCATGACTTGACGATTCCACGGATGCAGAGCACCGAGTTGCGGGAGATGGTCGAAGTCTGGGCCGAACAATCTCAATCGCTGGGCGCCATGCCCTGGGTACGCCACGTTCAAATCTTTGAAAACCGTGGCGCCTTGATGGGTGCCAGTAATCCCCATCCGCATTGTCAGATCTGGGCCACGGCCACGGTGCCTGATCAACCCACCAAGGAACATACCTCGTTTCGGGAATATCACGAGGCGCGCCACTCCTGCCTACTTTGTGATTACCTCCAACTGGAATTGAAACTTGGCGAGAGGTTCGTATGCGAAAACGCCGCCTTTGTCGTTTTGGCTCCGTACTGGGCGGTGTGGCCGTTTGAAACCCTAGTGTTGAGCAAGCGTCATTTCGGCACGATGGGCGACCTCTCTTCGGAGGAACGGGATCTTCTCGGCGATATCCTCCGGCGAATCACGATTCGCTACGATAATCTGTTCGATGTTCCGTTTCCGTACTCGATGGGATTTCACCAGGCTCCTTCGGACGGCGCGGCACATCCCGAGTGGCATTTCCACGCGCACTTCTACCCGCCGCTCCTGCGTTCCGCGACCGTGAAGAAATTCATGGTGGGATTCGAGATGCTTGGCACTCCGCAGCGCGATTTCACTCCTGAGAGCGCCTGCATGCGCATGCGCGACGCGGGCGAAACGCACTATCTCGACCGGGCATGGATCCAATCGGCCAAGTAAAGCATTTCGGGAATTTCTGACCCGCAGCGTTCGCACGGTGCCGATTTCGACGATTTTCTTCGCAAGCGGGTCTTCGATGGTTCCAGGAATGGGCGTGTGCAGCATCACGCTGAGCCAAGGGGAGCTCGACGGGGAATGGATGACTCCGAAGCCGGCAGCTTCCGCCGGAACGCTCACGAGGCGGAAGAATGGCTCTCCGGGTTGCCGGCCGTCAGCTGTAGCTAGGCTCTCGCCGATCAGTCTGCTGTGTTACATTCAAGGCAATGCCGATGGACGTGCCCGCCATTTCCACACAGAATCTGACGCGCCGCTTTGGCGAGTTGGTCGCGGTTGACAACGTCAACCTTCGCGTCACCGCCGGACAGTTCTTCGGTTTTCTCGGCCCCAATGGCGCGGGAAAGTCGACCACGATCAAGATGCTCACCGGTCTGCTCTCTCCTTCTTCCGGACGCATCGAAGTTCTTGGCAGCGATCTGGTAGCCAATCCCGTGGAGGTGAAGCGCCAGATCGGGGTAGTTCCCGAAGGCATGGCGCTTTTCGGCCGCCTGACCGGCGCGGAATATTTGGATTTCGTCGGACGCATGTACGGGCTGGGCCGCGCCGTCGCTTCGCAGCGCGCCACCGAACTGCTCGAATTCATGCAGCTCGCCGACCGGCCCAAAGCCCTCGTGGCCGACTATTCCCACGGCATGCGAAAGAAGCTGGCGCTCGCAGCCGCGGTGATTCACGGACCGCGCATTCTTTTTCTCGACGAACCATTCGAGGGCGTGGACGCCATCGCCTCCGGCACGTTGAAAGCTATGTTGCAGCGCATGATCGCGCGCGGCGCCACGATTTTCCTCACCTCGCATGTGCTCGAAATCGTTGAACGCCTTTGCAGTCACGTAGCCATCATTCATCGCGGGCAATTGGTCGCGCAGGGCTCGCTCGAGGAGCTGCGAACGGGAGTGCAGGCGCAAACAGCGATCGGCTCCGATGATGGCGAGCCATCCATCGCGCCCGCCGTTCCCGCCGAAAAGCTCACCCTCGAAGAGATTTTCCTCCGCATCGTCGGCGGCTCGCGCACTTCCGAGGGCGAACTTTCATGGCTCGGTTGAGTGGTTCCGGCGCGGGCGCTGCGTGGACGGAAGTACGCGATCAGTTCGCAGCGATCGCGCGGCTGCGCTGGTGCATTTTCCTCAATTCAACGCGCTCCCTGCGCGGAAAACTGGAAGTGGTCTCCTGGATCCTGATGGGCTGCGGATTCGCGGTCCTAGGCCTAGGGGGCATGCTCGGCCTGGGCGCGGCCGCGTTTTACTTGGTCGCGCACGGCCAAGCGGAATGGCTTGCCGTGGTGTTCTGGGGGATTTTTCTCTACTGGCAGCTTTTTCCGGTGATGGCCACCGCGTTCTCCGAAAGCTTCGATGCGACGAATTTTCTCCGCTTCCCTCTGCGCTACCGGTCGTATTTTTTTATCCGCTTAGCCTATGGAGCGCTCGACCCTGCCACACTGGTCGCCTCGCTTTGGCTGCTCGGAATCCTGGCCGGTATCGGCATCGCATCGCCAAGACTGCTTCCGTGGGCTACGGTCGTTCTCGCCGCGTTTGGCGCGTTCAACATTCTTCTCAATCGCGCTCTTTTCGCGTGGATCGAACGCTGGCTGGCCCGACGCAAGAGTCGCGAGATTCTCGGCATCGTCTTCTTTCTCCTGATTATCAGCGTGCAGTTCGTCGGTCCGCTGATGGCGCGCTTCGGCCATCGAGCTCATCATTCGCTTTCGGCCTACTCCGCATTCGTTCTCCCCGGTGAGCGGTTGTTGCCGCCCGGCCTGGCCGGCGCCGCGCTGGCACACTCGGCGCACGCACAACCTTTGGCCGCTGCCGCCGCGTTTGCGCTGCTGTGCGCATATGCCGGTGCGTGCCTGTGGGTGCTCGATCTCCGCCTACGCGCGCAGTTTCATGGCGAGACGTTCAGCGAGGCGGCTGCTCCCGTGTCCAAGCGAGAGAAGAAAACGGCCGCTCGAGTCGGTTGGGATTTGCCAGGAGTTTCAGGGCCGGTCGCCGCGGTTTTCGAAAAGGAATTCCGCTATTTATCGCGCAGCAGCCCGATGATCTTTACCCTACTGATGCCGATCGTAATTCTTTTCATTTTCCGGCTGGACCGCGCTGCGACCGCCGGAGCGCACTCTCATTTGTCGCCCCATTATCATCCGGTGCTCTTCGGGGTCTCCCAATACGCTTTCCCTATCGGCGCCGCGTACGCCCTTCTGATTCTCACGAATCTAATTTACAACTCGCTCGGAGCGGATGGCGGCGGCGTGCAAATGTACTACGTGGCCCCGGTGCGTTTTCGCGATGTGCTGCTTGGGAAAAACCTGATCCACGCAGCGGTGATGGCCTTGCAAACGGCTCTGCTCTGGGTTGCCGCGCGCTTAATGTTTGGGCCGACGCCGCTCGGCATCGTGCTCGCCACGCTCGCCGCGCTTCTCTTCGCCGCCGGGGTGAATTTCGCGGTAGGCGATTGCCTCTCGCTGCTGTCGCCGAAAAAAATCGATCTGGCCGTTTTTGGCAGACAGCGCGCCGCGGGTACTACCGTCTTTGCCGGACTCGCCGCGCAATTCGTGGTCTTCGGCTTGGCGGCCGGCTCTTTCGCGCTTGCGCACTACTTTGGCGGACTGTGGCTTGCAATCGTGCTGAATCTGGCGTTCGCCGCAGTGGCTCTTGCGGGCTATGCACTTATCCTCGGTCGCATCGACAATCTCGCGCGCTCCCGCCGCGAAGCGATCATCTCCGCGCTTCTCCGCGCCTAGGCTTCGCGAAGCCGATAATTCTCATCCAATCGCTCGCTTCAAAAATGCGTCGATCCGCGCATTCGCGGGCGTCGCCAGGGGCATCGGGAACATATTGAACGCGTGAGGCGCTCCGGGATAGATCGCCAGCTCCGCTTGGTTCCCAGCCGCGATCCACCGCGAATACAAAAACAACGAATCGTCCAGAAGCGGATCGAGCGTGCCCACGGTGAAAATCGTCGGAGGCATTTTCTCCAGCTTTGCCCATAGCGGCGAAACGTCCGGATCGCGCGGGTCGGCTCCCTTGGGCAAATACGCCTCGGTGAACTTCCGAATGCTTAGCTTGCCCACCAGCAGGCCGCGGTCGGGCGAAAGCGCTTGGCTAGGCGTCATCGACGTGTCGAAATTCCCATAAGAAAGATTCGCGGCGCGAAATGCCGTGTACCCGTGCCGGTCACGCATACGCAGTATCGTCGCCGCAGCCAGTGTCGCGCCCGCCGATTCACCGCCGATCGTCAGCACGCCGCTGCCGAATTCCGACTTGCCGTTTTTCGCCAGCCACAGCGCGACTGACTCGCAATCGTCCCACGCCGCCGGATAGGGATTCTCCGGCGCAAGCCGGTATTCGATGCTCGCCGCCGCCATTCCCGTATTTAGCAACACACGCTCGAGCATGGGGTCAGCCGATTCCGACGAGCCAAACACGAATCCGCCGCCGTGAATATGCATGTAAATTCCCGTGGCGCGTTCCGGGGCAATCACGCGCAACGGGATTTTGTGCGCGCCCTTGCCTTCGATCTGAATCGTGCGAGCGCGCTCCGATTTCGGCGCCGGAGGAACCGGGCCGCGTCCGCTGGCAATGGCCGCGCGATAGGCTGGCGCGCCAATGTCCCACCAGTTCGGCCCGTTGGCCGTCGCCTGGCGAAACGCTTCGTTCGCCGCCAGGGTCTCCGCGGAAATCGCTTCCGGACGGAATAATTCCGGATCAAGTGGGTTGTTGTTCGACGTCTTTTTTCCGTTGATTGCCGTCGCTGGTTCGCTCATTGTCTTCGCCTCCGCCGTTTTTTCTGCCTCGTCTTCGCGTTACCTGCTTTGCTGGCGCGCAGAGTACACCATCGCTCGCGCCCCCGTCCAACTCGCCGGATTGTTTGCGCGGTTTTCCCTGCGCCCGCGTCCCGGCTTGTTATAATCGCCGGCTCATGGCTGACCGCTCGCCCAATGCGAACGTGCCCAAACATCCTTCGTTCAAGGCGCCCCGCTACATCGTGATTGAAGGCCCGATTCGGGTGGGCAAATCCACGCTCGCGCGCGTTCTGGCCGAGCAACTGCACGCCCGCCGCGTGTTCGATTGCGTGGACAATCCCTTCCTCGCCGATTTCTACGACGAACAGCCCGGCGCCGCCTTCCGCGCGCAGATGCATTTTCTCTATGAGCGCCACCGCCGCCTGATCGAGACACGCGCCGACGACGGTCCCGCGCCGATGGTCAGCGATTTCCTTTTCGAAAAAGACAAAATATTCGCCTACGTCAACCTCGACAACGAAGAACTGAAGCTCTACGAAAAATATTTCGACATGCTCGCGCCGTCCGTGCCCACGCCCGATCTCACCATCTACTTGCAGGCCAAACCAGAGGTGCTGCGCAAGCGCGTGTCGAAGAAAGGCGACCCCGCGGAACGCGATATTTCACCCGAATATCTCGAGGCCGTCGCCAACGCCTACGAACACTTCTTCTTTCGCTATTCCGCCTCGAATCTTTTGGTGGTGGACACCACGGAAATCGACTTCGTCGAGCGCAATGAAGACTTGCAGGAGCTACTGCGCCGTCTGCGCCAACCTGTCAAAGGCACGCAGTATTTCCTGCCTCTTGGCCAGCTC
Organism: Candidatus Acidiferrales bacterium; assembly: GCA_050746725.1. Classification (GTDB taxonomy): domain Bacteria; phylum Acidobacteriota; class Terriglobia; order Acidiferrales; family UBA7541; genus Palsa-295. Next base: position 33,194 of record JBOGMX010000037.1, read on the forward strand.
TGATTTTCCGAATCGGAAGTAGCACGGAAGCTTAAAAGAAAGGGGGTCCGGAGCGGGCCTCTCGCGGGCAACCCGCCCCGGATTGCGTCATGGGGACGCAACTCGTTGACCGGACTTTTCGCTTCGCCTTAAGCCGCCTGCGAAGGCCCGGTGATGCGGTGGCGCAATCTTCCGAGAGTGCGGTTCAAAGGGTGGCTGCGGTGCAAGAACGCAAGCACCGGCTCGCGCCGCGTGCCGATGCGCTCGAGCGCCCGCCGAATCCGGAAATCGCGCCCGGCGGAAACCAGTCCTTTTTCCAGTACATCGATGGCTTCCTGCGTGCGGCCGCACTGTTGATAGACTTCCGCCAGGTTCAAATAAAGCTGCGCGTGGTTGTGCCGCAGCGAAAGAGCTTCCTGGCAAAGATTTTCGGCGTCCGCGAAGCGCTGTTCAGCAATCCCGGCGAGCAACCCGGTGTAGGAAAGATAGAAAGGATTCTTGGGTGCTACACCGAGTGCGCGCCGCGCGTCCTGCAATGCTTCTTCCGGATGGCCGTCGCGCAGATGTTTGAGGCATTCCTTGAACTCATTCATGCCGGCGTCTGCTGGGGAGGTGGTTCCGATCCAGTGGGACATAGGCTCCTTCCTGGGCTCGCGAGGCATTTCCCTTCGCGAAGCAGCACCTAAGAGCCTAGTACGTGAAAGTTGCGGAGGAAATAGAACGAAAGGACAGTTTTAGTTCCAGTCCTTTTACCTGTCTCTTCGTACAGGCGAACAAAATTCTAATGCACGAGTTTGGAAGCAAAAACGAGATGAATTCCGCGCCGTTCAAATTTCGGAACGCCTTCTGCGAGCGCCGCGATCGTTCCGGGATGAGGGTGGCCGATGGCAATCGCCGAACCGTCGCGCATCGCATCGTGCGCGGCGAGATCCAGCTGGGCGAGCACCGCTTCGCGGGTCGCCACATCGTCGAGAAAGACTTTCCGCGATGCCGCGCGGACTCCCACGCGCTCGGCGGTTGCATACGCCACGGTCGCAGCCGTCGTGCGACTGTCGATGAAGAATAATCCCCGCGCGCGCAGCACCGGCATCAGCTCGGCCATGAGTTGCGGATCGGCGGTGGCGCGCGAGCCTTCGTGATTGTTCACGCCCACGGCGTGCGGCACGTTGGCCAGCATACCCGCCACGATAGAGCGCACCTGGCTCTCCCGCATTCCTACGCATAGCTCGATCTTTTCCGACTTCGCGCCATCCGCGATCGGTTGCATCGGCAGGTGCAGGATCACTTGATCGCCGCTGCGCCAGGCCTTGTCGGCCGTTTGCGTGGAATACTCCCTGTGTGGCAGCACGGAAACTGTGATAGGAAATGGCAGCGCCAATACAGCGCGGGCTTCGGAGGGATCGTTGCCGAGATCGTCGATGATGATGGCGAGCCGAGGCGCGCGCGACGACTTTTCAGCTTCCTCGTGCTCGCGACGATTGCGACCGTCGCGCTCCGCACGCCGTTTTCTGGAGCAACCGGAGAACCCGATTGCGGCAAGCGCCGCGAATACAACCAGCAACGCGCCCGCCGCGCGTCTTGAAATCTTCACTATTTGCTACGCGGCCTTTCGCGCGGCTGGAGCTTGCAGAGCTTCGAGCGCCTTTTTTACCACTGGATCGGTGGGTGAATCCGAGGGCGTGGGAGGATAAATATTGTTCAGCTCCGCGATGTCGTCGGCCGCCGCCGGACGGACGATGTCCGTGGGCGCAACGCCTTCTTCCGGTATATTTTTGTTGTCCGGCGTGTAGTAGTCGGCGACCGTTAGGATCAGCGCGGAGCCGTCATCGAGCTGAATCAGTTTTTGTTCGGACGCCGTGCCGTAGGTGCGGTCACCTACGCTATCGCCGCGATGATTATCGGCGATGGCGGCGGCGACGATTTCCGCTGGACCGGCGGTTCCGTTGCCGATCAGCACAGCTACCGGCTCAGTCCACACAGCTTTCGCAGCGTCAGCGGAGAACGTCTGCGCGGCCACGGTTTGGCCCTTCAGCGTCGCTATCGTGCCGGAGGTCAAGAAAAGCTGCGCCGTATCGACGCCTTCCGGTTCGTTGCCGAGCGCGCAATTGCGAAGATCGAGGATTAACTTTTTTGCGCCTTGCCGCTTGAATTGTTCCAGACTCGCCCGAATCTGCTGCGCCATGCCGTTGCTGAATTGCGGAACGCGAAGGTACGCGACGCCGCCAGGCAGCGTGGCCGTTACCGACTTCGGAGCGGGCAGCGGCTCAAGGATCATACTGACGGCTTCGGGTTCCGTCTTGCCGCGGCGGATCACCGAAAGCTTCACCACTGTTCCGGGCTCTCCGCTTAAGAGCACCTGAGCCTGATCGACGCCCATCTGCGACGTGGTGAATTGGCCGATTTTCTCGATCACGTCGCCGAGCCGCAATTTGACCTTGGCCGCTGGACTATCCGGCAGCGACGAAATCACGCTGATGTAGCCGAAGCGCTTGGTCAGTGCCACGCCGGCGCTGGCCTTGGCAGCGGTCGCAGTCTTCTGTTCATAATCTTTGTATTCGAGCGGGCTCATGTAGCTCGATTGCGGATCGAGCGAGTCCAGCAGCCCGTGCAGCGCGCCACTGGTCACCTGATGGATATTGGGCTGGTCCACGTAGTCGTTCTGAATGTGGTCGAGCACTTCGGTGTAGACGGTCATCGCGCGATAAGCGTTTTCTTTCCCCTTATCGGAGCGGGCCATGACGAAGCCAGCCGTCACATATGCGAAGATGAACACCGAAAGCACCGCCACAATCTTTTTTGCCAGTGAACTCATGCCTGATTCCTCTTATTTCCACCCGCGCTTCTGCATTGATGCTCGATTATAGCATCGGCAGGAGAAAAAAGACGGCTCCAGCTGCCGCAGGTAGCACTGTGGCGAAGGAGAGTGCAATTCCGCTTCGCCACAGCGCTAGCCATGCGTGGTTCCCTAGTTGACCGTAATGCGCGCGCCGGCAGTGGTCCCCTTCACCTCCGCCAACGGAGCACCGGTCCCGAAAACGTTGGTAGCGTCGAAGAGTTTGAAATCGAATGTGCCCTTGTAGGTTTTGCCGTTGGGGGCGACGGTGTCGATCTCGTCGACGGTAAAAACGTTCGTGATCGCAGTCGCGGGGTCGCTGGCATCAGGATTGAACATCAGGCCAATATGGTGCAGCCTCACGGTGCCATGGCCCAAGTTCTTCCAGACGCCGAAACAGATGTTTCCGCCGGAGGGCGGCAGGAACGCATTCTCAAATTCGGTGCCGTCCGCGTGCCAGGTTTTATACGACTCGAGGAACTGGAAAGACGGAGGAGCCGGAGGAAAGTACGGCGCGCCGGTCGAGTCATTTGCAGTGTAAATCACATTCCACAACCCTACGATCGTGGCAGGTTGGTTCGGTTCTTCGCTCTGCAGAAGGTTTGACTCGGCATCCCGTTGCGGACTCACGGAGGGATACGAGGAGGCTGCGATTTTGAACGGAACCGCGCAACCACTCGCTTTCGCGCCGGAAGCAGAAAACAAAAGTCCCAGCGCTAGCAGGGCCAGGACGGCGGCCACTCGCCCCGCGAAACCTCCTCGGATTCCCCCGATCCGGCTATTTTGCATACTCGCTAAATCCTCCGAGCTGCCCGAACCATGCACTTCATGCACTTTCATTTGTTTCTCCTCTCTTATGTGGGCCGCGCCCTTCTCCGCGCTGTGGCGGATCCCGCGGCGTTCTTTCGCCTTATAAAGCGAGAAAGCACGGCGAATCAGCTCAGCGAAGCGGATGATTTTTTGCTGGCTACCGGTGAAATAGACCCTTTGCAAAGGAGGAGGTTGTGCCGATTGACTTTATTTAGCCCGTGGAGATACTTTTTAGCCAACGGGCAGTAGCGGATTAGAGACGCGAGGGCACGTGTCCACATGACCCCTGAACGCTGGCAGGAAGTGAAACAGGTGCTGGCCGAGGCGCTCGAAAAAGCGCCCGCTGAGAGGTCTGCGTACCTCGATGCGACTTGCGCCGATGCCGGGTTGCGGCGCGAAGTGGAATCACTGCTGGACGCATACCAGCGGGGCGACCGCTCATCACTAGAGGAGCCGACCCTCACAACGGAAAGCAGCCAAGCGCCCAAGAGTGGCGATCGACTGGGGCCGTACGAGATTGTGGCGCGCATCGGAGCGGGCGGAATGGGCGAAGTCTACCGTGCGCGCGATCATCGTCTGGAACGCGACGTAGCCATCAAAATCTTTGCTCCCTGGCGAAGAATCGATGATTCCAGCCGAAGACGCTTCCGCAGGGAAGCCCTGGCATTGGCAAAGCTGAATCACCCGAACATTGCCTCGGTTTACGACGTAGGCGAGCAGGATGGCAGGGATTACCTGGTGATGGAGTACGTGCCGGGACAGTCGCTCGCGGAAAAAGTTAAATCGGGACCGCTCCCGCCCGCGGAAGCCCTGTCGCTGGGCGAGGAAATCGCCCTTGCGCTCCAGGAAGCGCACGAACACAAAATCATCCATCGAGATCTGAAACCCGCCAACGTCATTCTCACTCCGAAGGGACACGCAAAGGTTTTGGATTTCGGGCTGGCGAAGCTGCTGGCGCAGGAGGACGTCGGAGACGTCACCCTTTCAGTTCCCGAGACGGTCGGACCAGTTGGGACGCCGCTCTACATGTCTCCCGAACAAACGGAAGGAAAAGCGGTTGATTCCCGGACCGACGTCTGGAGCCTAGGGGTGGTTCTGTACGAACTGCTTGCCGGGAGTCCGCCTTTCGACCGGCGCGGCGGGATGGCGCTGCTGCGCGCGATCGCGGAGGAGAAGGAAAAGCCACTTCGAGGAGTTCGACCGGACGTATCGGCAGAAACCGAGAGGATCGTATCGCGTGCGCTGGAAAAGGACGCGTCGAAGCGGTATCAATCGGCTTCGGAAATGGCTCGCGATCTTTCCTCGGAGCTTTCGAAGATAAGCGCTCCGCAGGTGCCAGGAGCGCGCCGGGAAGTGAGGCTCTCGGTTGGTTACGCGATCGCGGGCGCGCTGGCGGTAATCGCGGTATTTGCTGCAGGAGCGTGGCTCTACCACCGGTCGGCACAGCGCGAATGGGCGCGCGACACAGCCATCCCCGAAATCGCCAAACTGCAAGACCAGCGCAAGGCGCTGGCGGCGTATCTGCTGCTGCAAAAGGCGGAGCGAATCTTGCCCGGTGACGCTCACCTTGCGCAGCTGGCGGCGCAGAACACAGCAGTGGTATCAATCACCTCCTCGCCGCCCGGCGCTACCATCGAAATAAAGGACTACCTTTCGCCAGCCAGCGCCTGGTACCGGCTGGGAACCACGCCGCTGAACAATCTTCAGATTCCACCGGGCTACTTTCGATGGCGTGTGTCGAAACAAGGCGTGGGAGAGTACCTAGCAGCGCCGCCTACGCAGCCGAAAATGAACTTCGAGCTCGATAAAGAGATGATCGCGCCGACGGGTATGTCCTGGGTTGGCGCTGGCTCATTTGAGAACTTCATCGGCTTCGTGGGCATGGTTGGTCCGTACCAGATCCCGGCCTTTTACATCGACCGCTATGAAGTGACGAACCGCGAGTATCAGAAATTCGTCGATGCCGGTGGATACGAAAAGCGCCAATACTGGACTGGAAAGTTCGTGCGCGACGGGCACGAAATGAAATGGGAAGACGCAATGGCGCTCTTCCGCGATGGCGCGGGCGCCCGGGACCGTCCACGTGGGAGGGCGGCCACTTTCCGGCCGGGCAAGGCGAATACCCGGTCTCCGGAGTGAGTTGGTATGAAGCCGCCGCGTACGCCAAATTCGTGGGCAAAAGCCTGCCCGCCTTTGCGCAGTGGTATTCCGCCGCGCTACCCGACTTCGGCGACTATATCGTTCAAGACAGCAACATATCGCTCTCGAAGCCTGCGCCCGTCGGGACCTACCAGGGCCTGGGGCCGGACGGAACGTACGATATGGCCGGAAATGTGCAGGAGTGGGTCCTCAACGATACAGGCGAGGAAACAAAATTCATCCTTGGCGGCACGTCGGGTACACCGACCTATACTTACGGCGATCCGGGAGCACTCTCGCCATTCGACCGCTCACCCGGGAACGGCTTCCGCTGTGTCCGCAACACGGCTCCTTTGTCCGCGGCGCTGCTGAGCCCGGTGAAGAAGTTCGAACGGGATTTCTCAAAGTTCAAGCCCGCGCCGAATGATGTATTTCGCGCCTACATGACTTTGTATGCCTACGACAAGACACCCCTGCACGCCAAGGTCGAAGGCATCGTGGGCGAAACGGACGACTGGCGCGAGGAAAAGGTCACTTACGATACGGCGTACAACAACGAGCGGATGGCCGCGTATCTTTTCCTGCCGAAGCATGTGAAACCGCCCTACCAGACGATCGTTTTTTCGCCCAGCGCTAGAGTGCTCGACCTGCACGACAGCCGCAATTTGGGCGATGTCACGTTTTTCGACTACATCGTTCAGAGCGGCCGCGCGGTTCTCTACCCTATCTACTACGGGACATACGAACGGCAAGGACCGTGGGTCTACATCGGCGCGGCGCAACATTTAACATACCTGGCGAATCGCTCGAAAGATCTGGGCCGCTCGCTCGACTATCTCGACACGCGTTCCGACATCGACAAAACCAAAATCGCCTATCTCGGCGTGAGCATGGGTTCGGCCGAGGGGGTCATCTATGCCACGATCGCGCAAAAGAGGCTGAAAACCGTCATTTTTCTGGATGGCGGCTACTTTCTCGATCCGCCACCGCCGGGCGGCGATCAGGCTGATTTTGCGCCGCGGCTCAAGGTGCCTGTGCTGATGGTGAATGGGCGCGAGGATTACGCGTTTTCCATGGTCCAGTGTCAGGATCCATTGTTTCGCATGCTGGGCACGCCGGACGCTGACAAACGGCACGTACTCTTGGATACGCCTCACGACGTGAGGGAGCAGCACACGGAACTCGTGCAAGTTGTCCTCGCGTGGCTCGATAAGTATCTTGGAAGGGTCGAGTGACCTTCCAACTTTAGTTCGGCCATCTCACGCACGTGATTGCGTAAATAGAGCCCAACGTGGACAGCTTTGCTCCGGAAGCATTTGGCGATAGGCGCGCCGCCAGGTCCACAGCACAGACACTTACCCCCAGCGGAAAGCAAAAGTTCCCACTTTGAAAAACAGGGTTCGGGTAGTCGAGAGAAGAACCTGGCCGCGGAACGAGAGTCGTTCCGCGGCCAGCCGCAGGAAACAGCTACTTCATTCTGTTGTCTTTGGTGGCGGGCCAAACGGGGCCGTTGACGCGACCGCCGAAGACGGCGTTGATCAGATAGATTTTACCGTCGGCGTTGTACTTGAAGATGTGCATGTCCGGCAGCCCCTTGGCGAAATTGACGAACACGGCTGTTTCGCCCATTTTCAAATCGGTGACCGGAAACCGGCGATCGGTGTGCGTTAAGACGAGCCCTTTGGGCGAGCAGTTCCCCGTGCGCGTGGTGTGCGTGCCGCCTTCCCAGCGGTTGCAAGGGGTGGCGAAAGGAGGCAGCACTTTCGGATCCTTTACGAAATCATCGAAGTACTGATTGCCTCCCTTGTTCATGTAGTAGCGCGTGAGCCGCTTGTTTTTAGGCAGCGGAGTAGTCCAATCCTGGTCCTTCGTCGAGAGCAACTCCTTCGGATTGTAGAATCCCTTCTCTCCCGCCTGTCGGGTAACGAGCTCTTCAATCTCCGTGACCTTGCCGTGGTCCACCTTCAGGCGCACGGCCATGACGGCCAAAGTTTTCTTGCCGTCGACGGTCTCGTAAGTTACCGCTTCGGAGGCCGTGCCGCAGCGCTGCGTGTCGATCAGGTCGCGCTCCAGCAGCACGGCACCGCCGGTCTTGACGAAGCCTTCACCAGGCTGCATCACCTGTCCATTTTCGGTGATGCGCAGGTTGGCCGCTGTGGGCAGCACGGACATGTCGTGCGTATCAACGGCCTTGAAATAGTCCGCGATCATTCGCTTCAGTGCGGGACGAGTACAGCTCCGCGCCTGCGCCGGAATTGCCACCGCCACCAGTGCGGCGGCCAATGCGCCCGCAATGGCAAGTTTCTTCAAAGTTTTCAACATTAGGGAGTTCCTCCGCTAAAACCCTTTCCGGGGCAGCATTGTATACATTTTTAGCCGCTTGTCGATTCGATTTGTGCTGTCGCTGGACGCGCGTGCGAAGCTGTACCGTGGGTCGAGAATGGACTCGAAGCCTCGCGTAGCCGTAGAATCTTCCCTCATGCCTGAACAACTGATCGAGCACGTGTCGGACACGGCGTTTTGGATAGCGCACTACCGCGCGGCGGAAGGCGACCGGCCAGACGCGCTGTTCCATGACCCTCTTGCTGGGGTATTGGCGGGCGAGCGCGGAAAGAAAATCGCGCAGGCCATGCCAATGACGTTCTGGACCGGCTGGAGCGTGGTGATCCGGACGTGCATCATCGACGATTACATCCGCGAGGCGATCGCCAACGGAGTGGACACGGTTCTGAATCTGGGCGCGGGGCTGGATACGCGTCCTTACCGGATGGAGTTGCCGGAATCGCTGCTGTGGATCGAAGCCGATTATCCGCACATGATCGAGTACAAAACGGAGCGGCTGGCGAAGGAAAAGCCGCGCTGCCGGTTGGAGCGGGTGAAGATCGATTTGACGGACGTGACCGAGCGGCGGCGCATGCTGGCGTCGGTGGACGCGCGCACGAAAAAGATGCTGGTGCTGACCGAAGGCGTGGTCCCCTATCTAAGCGAGGAGCAAGTAGCGCCTTTAGCGGATGATCTGCGCACGCTCGCGCATGCGCGCTATTGGGTGCTGGATTACTTTGCGCCGCAGGTGGTGAAATACCGCGGGCGCAATGGCATGCACCGGCACATGCAGAATGCGCCGTTCAAATTCGCCCCCGAGGATTGGCAGGGATTTTTCGAAAAGCGCGGCTGGCGGCAGATCGAAATGCGCTATTACTTCGAAGAGTCGCTTCGGAGAAAAAGGCAGCTGCGCCTGCCGCCGATGATGCGGCTGATGTTTCAAGTGCGAGGCATTTTTATATCGAAGAAGCGGCGCGAAGCGTTTCAGAAAATGGCGGGGTACGCGATGCTGGAGCCCAAGGGCGAAAGCTAGACGCGCGGAAGGAGCGGCGCCCGCAATTACGCGGAAGCAGCCCAGCGGCTCAACCGGCCGATGCAGTTGCCGCCGTTCGCGAAAGCCGTCATCATGGGATGGAAGGGTTTTCGCTTCCGCAAAGCGGCGGGCGCGGTTCAGTAGATTCGGCCTCGCCGTGCTGGAGCGGAAAGGAGCGGCCATGGCGGAATCCGAAGTAGATTCGCGCGAGCGGTTTCAGAGCATGTACGAGGGGAACGCCCCGTGGGACATCGGCAGACCGCAGCCGGCATTTCAGACGGCGGCAGGCAGACTCGACGGTTCGATTCTGGATTGCGGATGCGGCACGGGTGAAAACGCGCTGATGTTCGCGGAGCAAGGCCACAAAGTGACGGGCATCGATTTTCTGGAAAAGCCTATCGCCACAGCGAAGAAAAAGGCGGAGGTCCGAAAACTTGCCACCACGTTTCGCGTGGCGGACGCGCTGAAGCTTGAGGAATCGACGGAGCAATTCGACAACGCCGCCGATTCGGGTCTCTTTCACGTGTTTTCCGACGAGGATCGCGCGCGATACGTGCGGGGTCTGACGAAAGTAGTGAGGCCCGGAGGGCGGTTGATGCTGATGTGCTTCAGCGACAAAACGCCCGGAACGGAAGGGCCGCGGCGAGTTACCGAGGCCGAATTGAGGTCGGCATTCGCCAAAGGCTGGCGGATCGAGACGCTTGAGCCGTCATATTTCGGAACGAATCCGGACTCCCGGCAGGGAATGTTCGGGGGCGAGGACCCTCGCACGTGGTTCCTGATTGCGCAGCGAGTGGCCTGAGCACGTACGGCGGCCAAGCATTCGCGATGCCAAGGTTCTATTTGTGCGCGAAGCGCTGGGCGGGTGCGCGCACGCCGAATGCGTCGAAATCCGAGAGCGGAACGGCCGCTGTCACATACGTTTGCGACATGCGGTCCTGCCAGGTGAAGCGGTCCTCGTCCCACAGCGCCCAGATGAAGCCGAGCAAAAGTGTCGCGCCGGAAAGCATATAACCGCAACTTCGCCAGAGTAACTGGCGGGTGTCTGGCAAACTGCCATCCAGGCGCACCACGGCCAATCCGCGCAGTTGCATGCCGGGCGTGGTGCCGGCAAGAACCGTGAAGAGCGAGACATAAAAGCTATAAAAGAAATAGGCCGCCAGCGCGTAGACCAGAACATCCGTCCTGCCGATGGTAACTTCGCCGCCCAGTGAGCGGAACAATCCCAGAAATCCCACGCATGTGAAGGCAAGAAAGATGGCGTCCAGCGCGCCCGCCCAGCGGCGTTCCGCCAGCGAAGCCACGGGTACCAAGGCAGTTTGGGGATGGACGCGATCGTCTGGTGAGCTGGAGAAATCGAGTTCGGGCTGGATGCGGATCTCCACACGCTCGATTTGGCGCTGCCGCTGCGTGAGCCGGGCGCGGGCTTCGGCCGCAGCTTGCGCGGCCTGGCGTTCGCGAACCTCGGCGTCGACGGCGGCCTGCGCGGCCGCTGCGGCTATGGCCGCAGCGTCGGGCGATACGGCCGGCTGATGAAAAGGCAGGCCGGACTGTGGATCATCGCGGCGAAGATGCCCGTGGCGGACGCGGTATTGCTCCATGCGGCGCGAGACTTCATCGCGCCAGTCGGGCTCGGCGGAATCCTCGCGAGCAAGCGCGGGAGCCGCGGCTGCAGCCGCTCCTGACGAGCCAACGAAACGAGTTGCGCTTGCGGCGCGAGCAGGTTGCGAGGCACCGGGCGCGGACGAACGCGCACGAGCCGCAACAGGCTCCAGAAAGCCGTGATTTTCGGATGCTTCGACGCTACAGAACGAGCACGAGTCCGTGTCGTCCAGCAGAAGAGCGCCACACTTGGGGCAGATACGTATCACTGGTCCGTTTTGCGCTGCGGAAGTTCCAGTGAGGAACGCGAGAATCATAGCACGCGCGCAGCGGGCCGCAATAGTACGACGCTCCGGCACAGAGACAGCCATGTGGCGTAACGGGCAACGGGCGAAAACCTGCCAAGAGCGCGCGGACGCGCCACTCCCATCCTCCGGCACGGGATTGGGCCAAGGAACGCTCTGTCCCTCACTGGATCGACGCGCTTGCTGGATCGCCGATTGATAGCGCCGAAGGCGCATGTTAGGCTCGGCATTTGTTCCGAGAGATTGCTAGGCCTTTTCTGGCGATGCCCAAAACAAAAGCGGCGAGACGCGGCGGCAGGCCCGCTTGCCTCGCAGCGCTGCTGGTGATTGCCCTGACCGCGTCTGGCGCGGCTTTCGGGCAGAAGAACGGTGCAAATCAAGAGACACGGCATCCGGCGCCCCGCTTGCTGAGCGGGGGCGGCGAGGTGACCTTGCAGGCCGACCGGCAGCGGCTCGTCGGCAAGATCTACTACGCCGACGGAAACGTGGATGTAGTGTACGAAAACGCGCGTTTGCGCGCCGATCACGTGGAGTACAACAGTGAAACGCAGGAAATCATCGCGCGCGGTCACGTCCAGCTCGATTACAAGAACCAGCACGTCGAGGCAGCAGACGCAACTTACGATCTGCGGACCGGGCACGGAATTTTCCACGACGTGCGCGGGACTTTTCGCCTGGAGCGGCATCCGTCGCCGACGCTGCTCGTAAGCCCGAATCCAATCTATTTCCAAGCGAAGGAAGCGGAGCGCGTCAACCAGAACGAGTACAAGATTCGCGACGCGTGGCTGACCGTCTGCAAGCCGAATCGGCCAGTCTGGAAGTTTTACGCGCCTTCGGCCACGGTGCGGCTGCAAAAATCGATCCACCTGGAAAACGGCAATTTCCGCGTGTTCTCGGTGCCGGTCCTTTATCTGCCGTGGGCCACGCTGCCGGCTGAGAAGCGGCGCGATTCGGGTTTCTTGGTTCCGGAGCTGGGAAATACATCGCAAAAAGGATACGTCTTGGGTGACGCGTTCTATTGGGCGCCCCTCGACTGGCTGGACGCCACCGTGGGCGGCGACTATTACACCGCGCGCGGATGGAGCCAGCGCGGTGAACTCCGCATGAAGCCGTGGGGAGGCGCGTCGGTGGATGCAAGCTATTTCGGCGTGATCGACCGAGGATTGGCGCAGCCGACCGGACCTCCGCTGCAACAAGGCGGGCACGAAGCCAAGCTGCTATTCACGTCGCAGCTGCCGGACGGGTGGAGGGCAGTTGCCAATCTCGACCAGCTCACTTCGCTCACGTTCCGGCTCGCGTGGTCATCTACCTTCACGCAAGCGGTAAATTCCGAAGTGCGGAACGACGCTTTCCTGACGAAGAATTTCGAAGGTTACAGCGTTGATTTTGCCGCTCTGAGCTACCGCAACTATCTGAGCGCCACTCCGCAAACTTCCATTGTGTTGCGAACGGCGCCCGAGGCGCGCTTCAGCTCGGTGGATCGGCAACCTTTCGAGCGGCTGCCATTTTACTTTTCATTCGACGCGTTTACCGGCGCGGTGAACCGCGAGGACAATGTGACGCCATTCGTGACCCCGAATTTCGTGGAGCGCAGCGAAGTGGCGCCAACGGTAACTCTGCCGCTGCACTTCGGCGATTGGCTGGATGCCGCGCCGAGCTTCACCTTTCGCAGCACGAATTACGGCGGGCAGATCGAGAACGGCGCGTTTGTCGATCGGGAGTTTTTCCGCAATACCGAGGAATTCCGGCTGGATATGCGGCTGCCGGTGCTGGAGCGTGTATGGAGCGACGGCGACACGAAATGGAAGCACGTGATCGAGCCGGACATCAACTATAAGTACGTTACCGGCGTGAACGACTTTGGCCGTTTCGTGCGCTTCGACGAAGACGAGACTCTGACGGACACCAACGAACTGGAATACGGCATCACGCAGCGCCTGTACCGGAGCACGAAGAACGGCAGCGAGGAGTTTCTCAGCTGGAGCGTGGCTCAGAAATATTTCTTCGACCCCACATTCGGCGGCGCGCTGGTCGCGGGACAGCCGAACGTTTTCCAAACGCTCGACGAGCTGACGCCCTTCGCATTTGCCGATGAGCCGCGGCGTTTTTCGCCGATCGTCAGCGATCTGCGCATCGAACCCGGCCGGCGGTACGACACGCAGTTCATTCTAAATTACGATCCGAACCTTAACCGCGTCACGGCCATCGGCACGCTATTGAAGCTGCGGCCCTACAAAGAGTCGTTCATCACGCTGGCGCATTTTTCGGTGCTCAACCTGCCGCTGAATTCTCCATCGCCACCACTGAATTTCCAGCAGCGCTCGAATCAAGTGCGGACGCTTTTCGGCTATGGCGATCTGAACCGGCCTGGATGGAACGCCACCTTTGGCGCGAGCTACGATTTCAGCCAGCAGGTTTTCCAAAACCAGATTGCCGAGGCCACCTACAACGGCAGCTGCTGCGGAATCGGATTCGAGTACCGTCGCTTTTCGTTCGGCACCATCCGCAATGAGAATCAATACAGCGTGGTGATTCGCATCGCGAATCTGGGATCGGTCGGGAATATGCGGCGGCAGGAAAAGATTTTCTGAGGGCGGCACGATGAAACCGCATTCGGATCTCGAACTGGCGTTTTGCACGATCGAAGAAGCGGCCCGTCTTTTGCGGCGCAACGAAATCTCGCCGGTCCAGCTGGTGGAAATTTCACTCGCGCGCATCGAGCGCGGCAATTCCCGCTTAAACGCGTTTCTCACAGTGACCGCCGAGCTAGCGAGGAAGCAGGCCCGCGCGGCGGAGCGCGAATTTCGGCGCGGACTGGTGAAAAGTCCGCTGCACGGCATTCCCGTCGCGCTGAAGGACAATTTTTACACGCGTGGCATCCGCACCACGGCCGGCTCGAAAATCCTGGCGGACTTTATCCCCAAGCAAGATAGCGAAGTCGCGAAGCATCTGGCGCGGGCCGGAGCCATTCTGCTGGGGAAGACGAACATGCACGAATTCGCCTACGGCATCACCAGCGAGAATCCCCATTACGGTCCGGTGCACAATCCCTGGGCGATCGACCGGATTTCAGGCGGATCGAGCGGAGGGTCGGCTGTGGCGACCGCCACCGGAATGTGCTTCGCGTCGGTGGGAACGGACACGGGAGGATCGGTTCGCGTGCCGGCCGCGCTGTGCGGCGTCGTCGGGATGAAGCCGACGTATGGGCTAGTCAGCGTCGAGGGAACCGTGCCGCTGGCGCCTAGCTTCGATCATGCCGGGCCGCTGGCGCGAACTGTCACGGATGCGTGCATCCTCCTTGAGGCGATAGCGGGCCAGTATCCGCGAGGCGCGGCGCGCCCGGATCATCGCAAGCTCCGAAAAAACCGGCCGCGGCGTATCCGCATCGGCTGGCCGAAGGAGTACTTTTTCGAGAATGTCGATAGCGATGTGCGGAGGCTGGTGGAGCGCGCTGCGCAGACGCTCGCGAAAGTTCTGCACGCGCGCGTGGCGGAACTGCCGCTCCCACGCATGGGAGAATCGCTCGACGCGGCCACGAACGCGATCGTCGCGGAAGCTAGTTACTATCACGAGGCGCAAGGATACTTCCCGGCACGCGCGGCGGAGTATGGCGACGACGTGCGAGGCCATCTGGAATGGGGAGCCAAATTGCGCGCCGTCGATTACATGCGGGGTATCGTCGCACGTCACACGGTGGAGCGGGACTTCGACGCGGCGTTTGAATGCGCGGACGTGATCGTGGCGCCCGCAACGCCGATTTCCGCGCCGCGCATCGGCGAAAGCCAAATCCGGGCGGCGGGCGAACGCGAAGCAACCGTACGCGCCGAGCTCTTGCGCATGGCGCGGCCTGGAAACATCAGCGGGCTCCCGGCGATCTCGATTCCTTGTGGCTTCACGCAAGCGGGCCTGCCGGCAGGATTGCAGTTGATCGGGCCGCGCTGGAGCGAAGCGAAATTGCTATCGATCGCGCTGGCATACGAAGATGCGACGGAGTGGCATGCGCAGCATCCCGGATTGCAGTGACGTTTCAATGCCGATAAACTGGCTGCGGCGCGCCATTCGCTTAGGTTTAACGCCGTTCATGGAAACGCTGTCGCGAACCGACTCCGCGGTTGCCGAGCCAGGGTTCGACATCCGGATCCCCAAAACCAAAATCAACTGGCATGCGTCTTATGGATGTGGGAAAATTCGCGTTTGTGCAAAGCCCGGCAAGCTGAACGGGCAACCTCACTCAACGTGGAAAAACAGGAAGGAATCTGATGGGCGCCTCACTCTCCATTTTTGCTGTGTTTCTTGCCGGGCTGTTGTCGTTCCTCTCGCCGTGCGTTTTGCCGCTCGTTCCAGGATACGTTTCGATGCTTTCAGGCATTGGCGTCGAGCAGTTGAAGGAGGGCGAAGGATCGGGCGCGAAACTGTTCAGCACCGCCCTCGCATTCGTCTGCGGTTTCTCGATCGTCTTTATCACCTTCGGGGCCACGGCCAGCGCCGTGGGCTCGTTCTTGCTGCGCAATCGCGCGCTGCTGGCCCCGATCGCGGGCGCTTTGATCGTACTGTTTGGACTGCACCTGATCGGCTGGCTGGCGAAGATCAGCGTGAAGGCGGGCCTGATCGTCGCGGCGGTGCTGATTATCGCCGGAATCATTTTGAATTTCGGCGTGGGCAGCGACGAGGGGACGATTGCCGTGCAGTTGTATGCGGTGTCGATCATCTTCATTGTTGGACCGACGCTGACGCGCTGGCTGAACCGGGATCTTCACCTGCGCAACGTGGGCGGGAGCAGCACTGGCGGGAGCAAGCCGGGCATCATCAGCGGCTTCCTGATGGGTTTCGCTTTCGCGTTTGGCTGGACACCTTGCATCGGTCCGATCATCGGCGGGGTGCTGGCGCTGGCCGCCACGCGAAACACCGTCAGTGAAGGGGTCATGCTGCTGGCTGTTTACTCTGCGGGCCTGGCGGTTCCCTTTCTGCTGTTCGCCCTCGGCATCGGGAGGTTCCTGAAGTTCTACCAGCGCTTCCGAAAGTACCTGCATGCGGTGGAAGTGGGCAGCGGAGTACTGCTGCTCTTGATTGGAGCTTTGATTTTCTTCAATGATCTGACGTGGTTGAGTGGTCATTTGGGATTTTTGAATCGATTCGTACAGTAAATGGGGGATTGGAATCATGAAGAAATTGGCCAGCGCATTTTTCATCGGCTCGATGGTCCTGCTGGCGGCAGTGGGCTTTTCGGGCTGCAGCAGCAAGTCATCGTCGACCGGCGCAACTGCGGCAAGCTCAAGCAACCAGGCCGAGCCGAGTGTGACGTTCAAGAACTTGCAAGGGCAGGATGTATCCCTTGCAAGTTTTAAGGGCAAGGTGGTCTTGCTGAATATGTGGGGCACGTGGTGCGAACCTTGCCGCGGCGAGATTCCCACGCTCATCCAGATGCAGAACGATTATAACAGCAAAGGCTTCACCGTCCTGGGCGTGGCCACCAACGACGAGGTCGATCGCGTGATCCCGTTCGTCCACAACACAAAATTTGACGTGGGCGGGAAGGAATTGACGATGAATTACCCCATCGTCATGGGAAGCGACCAGATTTCCACGGCGTTTGGCGGGCTACTGGGAATGCCTACCAGCTTTCTAATTAACCGCAAGGGCGACATCGTCAAAAGGTATATTGGTTCTCTAAATCCAACGGAAATCAATAACGACGTGAAGGCGCAGCTATGACCAAGCTCAACCCGTTTCAATTCGCAGTGTCCGCTTGCGCACTGCTCCTCTTTGCCGGGCTGTGCCAGCCGGCGAACGCGCAAGCCACGCCGATGGCCGCCAATCAAGTGGTCAAGGCGCACGCCTATGTGTCTCTTAACCGGGTGCCGCGAGGGAAGGAATTCGAAGTGGCCGTTGTAGCCACGATCCACGAGGGTTACCACATGAACTCTCACAAACCCCTCGATGCTTACCTGATTCCTACCACCATGACGGCGAAGACTCCGGAAGGCATCAAGTTGGTGGATACGATTTACCCTCCAGGGCGCGACAAGAAATTTCCCTTCTCGCCCACCAAGCCGCTCAACGTTTACTCCGGCACCGTCACGCTGCGTTTGCGCATGAAGGCGGAGCCCAACGCGCGTATCGGCCAGACCACGATCCCAGTGACTCTGCGGTACCAAGCCTGCAACATGTCCGCCTGCTTACCGCCTGTGAGGATTCCGGTGGACGTGCCGGTCGATATAGCAGCTGCGGGATCGTCTAGCCACCCGGCGAATCGGGAGATTTTCTCGAAAGCCGGAATTTAGATCCAGCTGGACTTAACGAACCCTGAAAATTTCAAAAGGCCGGAGCCACTCGCTCCGGCCTTATTCTTTTCTGAGGAAGAATCGCTAGCGCGATCGGCGATCAGTGAGGCGAAACGCTGGGCAAAGCGCGGCGTAGGCGCCTTACGATGCGGTCTTGCCCCAGCACGACCATGGTCTCGAACAGCGGCGGCGCCACGGAGCGGCCCACTATAGCCACACGCGTGGCGTTGATTAATAAACCCGCCTTCACGCCCTCGATGGCGGCCAGGGCTCGCAGAGCGGCGTCGCACGCGTCGTGATTCCATTCCGGCATCGCGGCCAGCGCGTCCGCGAGTTTGGCGAGCATGGCCGGCAGGCGTTCATCTTTCCAGAATTTGGCGCGCGCCTCGGGCTCGTAATCGAAATCGTCGGTAAAAAACCCGCGTGCCCAGGTCGTGAAGTCGGGCAAAAGGCGCGTTCGGGGACGGATCAGATCCACGGCGCGCGCGAACCACGCCGGATCGGTGGCGGCCTGCGAACCCTCCCACAAATTTGCGCGCTTAAGTTCGGCTTCCACGTGCGGAAGCACATCCTCGACGGGCAATTTCTGCAAGTATTGCGTATTGAACCATTCAAGCTTGGGTCGGTCGAAGATGGCATTGGTGCGGCTGACGCTTGCGAGCGAAAAGCGTTCCTTTAGTTCGCTGGTCCGCAGAAATTCCGCATCATCGCCGGGCGACCACCCGAGCAGCGCCAGAAAATTGCGAAATGCTTCGGGCAAAAATCCCTCGTCGGCATAGGAACTGACGCTGGTGGCGCCGTGGCGCTTCGAAAGGCGCGTGCGGTCGGCTCCGAGAATCAGCGGGACGTGCGCGAAAGTCGGCGGCTCCGCGCCGAGCGCTCGATAGAGCAGCACCTGCTTGGGTGTGTTCGACAGGTGATCGGCGCCGCGAATCACGTGCGTGATGCGCATGTCGATGTCGTCGATCACCACGCTGAGCTGGTAAGTCGGCAAGCCGTTGGAGCGCAGCAGGACGAAATCCTCGATCTCCTCGTTGTTCACCTCGCGGGGACCGAAAACATCGTCCTCAAAAGTCGTAACCCCAGTTCGCGGCGAGCGGAAGCGAATGGCATGAGGGAGGCCTTCGCGTTCACGCGCGGCGCGCTCGCTATCAGTCAGATCGCGGCACGGGCAGACGACATTTTTCGCGGACTTCGGGCCTTCGTCGTCGCTTTCCTGCCCTTCGCCCGATTCGGGAGCAGTATCCGCGCCGGCATACGCCGAGCCTTTGCAGTAGCACGCGAAACCTGCGCCGCTGGCCAGCAGGCGCTGGGCCTCTGCGCGGTACGTATCGAGACGCCGCGATTGAAAATAGGGGCCTTCGTCCCATTCCACCCCCAGCCATTTCAAGCCGGCAAGGATGCCATCAACCAATTCCGGGCGGTTCCGCTCCGCGTCCGTATCCTCGACGCGGAGAACCATGACGCCGTCCTCGTGGCGGGCAAACAGCCAATTAAACAGAGCTGTGCGCGCCCCTCCCACGTGGAGATAACCCGTGGGCGATGGCGCGAAACGGACGCGCGGCTTGCTTGTACGATCCATAAGGCTCCCGATCTTGCGATGGCGAAACCAAGTATCTTAGCGGATGGCCAGCCCGAAATCGAGCCGGGTTCGCATATCCATCGCAGCCGGCGCGTGGAGGTACCCCTGTACCGTTGACGCGAAAGGCAGCCGCGGCTAGGATGTGGCGCACGGAGAGGTATAAGCGTCTTGGGAGCGATTGCCAGCCGATCTCGCGAAATGGGAGTAGTGCGTCCAAAGTTGACGCTCCCGAAACTTCTTGGGACGAGCGTCAAGCGACCTGCCGGTTTTCTGTTATTCTCAGCGGGAGTGTCCGTAAAGCGAAACGGAGAGATTTGATTTGAACGTCCACGCAACCGTGGTGCAGACGGTAGAGATCGGGGCGCTGTTGCTGGCGTCCTTCTTTTTCTTTCTCTACGGGCGCAAGCGGCAGTCGTACCTGCTTGCGTGGGCGGTTGCCTGGTTCTTGATGGCGCTGTTCTTTTTCACGCGCATTGGGGTGTCCTGGATCTCTCCTGGCCCTGCGCAGCTTTGGTACCGTACCTTTGACGAGACCCTGCTGGCGCTTTCGGGGTTAGGCTTCTATTGGGCGGCTCGGCTCTACGTACGCGTATCCGTCCCGTACCGCCTATTGGCGATTGCCGCGGTGCTAGGAGCGGTTTGGTCGGGCCTCCACGTCCGCGCGGTGATCCATGTGCCGGTCGGGCTGGGCGTGGCCCTGCTATTTCTGGTAATCGGACGCACCTTTTGGCACGAAGGGCGGCGTCAAGAAGCTCGCGCCGACATTCTACTGGGCATCACTTTCGTAGGCTGGGCTTTGCTTTTCCTCACTTCCGTGTTTCAAAACCAAATTCCTTTCCTGCGCAACGTCGATCTGCTGCCGCTTGAATTGCTGCCTCAAATGTTCACCTGCGTGTTGATGGTGATGACGGTCTACGAGGACGAGCGGCGGCGCGTCGAGCGGGACATGCTGGCGCTTTCTAATTTGAACCTGGCCACTTCCAGTTTCGTGGGCGCGGAAATTCAAAAGATGCTGGCGCAAGCCCTGGACCGGGTTCTGAGCGTCGCACGCATTCCCGTGGGTGCCCTGTGCATGCGCTATGGCGAATCCGACGGGCCCACGTCGGTAATGGTCACCGGCCTTGAAGACGCCTTCTGCAGTGCGCTGCAGGAGAACGATCTCGATTCGTACGTGGTGAATCTGGTCGCGCGCCTCGGCGGACTGGTGGTGCTGCGCGATCTGGCTCGCGACGCGAATTGGGAAGCGCTCGAGAAGGAGCCTTCGTTTGGCAGGCTTCGCCGCATACTGCTGGGCCAGCATCTGCGAACCGTCGTCGGCATCAGCCTGCAGACGAAACAGCGCGTGTTCGGCGTCCTACTGCTAGGCACGAACGACACGCGCACATTTACAGCCGCCGAGCGGCGCCTGCTCCTTGCGCTGGGGCATCAGATCGGGATGGCTGTCGAGAATAGCTACCTGATCCAGCAGAGTTCTCGCCGCAGCGAGGAGTTGCACATCCTCAACGAAATCGGCTGCGCCCTCAGCTCCACGCTCGATAGGAATGCCCTACTCGAACGAATCTACACCGAAATGCGCCGCTTCGTGGATGCCGATAACTTTTTCATCGCCTTCTTCGAGCCCAGCTCGCAAGAGGTCCGCTTCGAGATCGAGGTGGTCGAATGCGAACGGCGAGGAAAGCGCTCCCGCCCCGCCGGAAATCACATGGTCGAGCACATCGTCCGGTCTGGACAGCCGCTGCTGATCCGCGATCGCTTCTTGGAAGAATCGCAGCGTCTGGGCTTCGAACCTGCGCGCGAGGTCGGCTCCATCTGCGGCGTGCCGCTCATCGTGTACGACAAGCCTGTGGGTGTGATGGTCGCCTACAGCATGAAGGCGCGGGTTTTTGACGAAGGGCACGTCGAGCTTCTCCGCGTGCTCGCCAGTGAAGCGAGCATCGCCATTGAGAACGCGCGGCTTTTCGCCGAGGAACAGAAGAAATCTCGCCAGCTCCAGCTGATCAACAACATTTCCGAGCATGCCATCAACACCCTCGATCCCACCGAAATGCTGTCGAAGATCGTCGAGGAGATGGAACGCCACTTGGGTTACGACCACATTGGCATCGCCCTGCTCGATTACTCGTCCAAGGAATTGGTGGTCCAGGCCGAAGCTGGCGCCCGCCGCGAGGCGCTGGGACGCCGCGTGCTCCTCGACGAAGCTCTCATCGGCCACGTCGCCCGTTCCGGACAAATGGGCATCGTCCGCAACCTTGATGCTTCGTCGCCGCGCCTCGTGCTGCCCGGCTCGGTGGCTTCCGTGGGCCTGCCGATCGCGTACGCGGACCAGTTCCTCGGCGTCTTATACGTGGAATCGTCCGAGCCGCGTGAGTTCCCGGAGCAGGAAGTGACGTCGCTGCGAACGCTCGCCGATCTTTTCGCCGGCGCCCTGCACAATGCGCTTACCTTCCAGAAGGCTCAGGAACAGGCTATTACCGACGGTCTGACCGGCGTGAAAACGCACCGGTTCTTGATGGAGGCTCTTTCGTCCGAATGGAAACGCTCCACGCGCGCCAACCGCCCGTTTGCTCTGGCGCTCATGGATCTTGACCGCTTCAAGTTCGTCAACGACTTCTACGGCCACTTGGAGGGCGACGTGGTCCTCCAGCGCGTGGGCCATATTCTGGAGGAACACTGCCGCCGGTCCGACGTGGTCGCCCGCTACGGTGGAGACGAGTTCGTCATCCTCATGCCGGAAACCACCATCGAACAAGCGCGGCAGCTTGCCAATAAGCTACGCGGCTGGATCGCGTCCGATCCCCTCCTGCGCGACAAGAATGTGACCGCCAGCTTCGGCATCGCTGCCTTCCCGATCCATGGCTCCACGCCCCAGGAATTGATTCAGGTGGCGGACTCTTCGATGTATCTTTCGAAGCACCAGGGCGGAAACTCGGTTTCCAGCGCGGAGCAGGCCGATCCCATGGACCGCAAGCGCTGGAAGAAGGACGTCCTCGAAGCCTATCTCGGCGTTACGCTCAAGCGGATGTTCTCCACCGGTCCCGAAGCCTTCGAGGAAATCTACCGCCGGCTCGAGCATTTCACCCGTTCGCTCGAAGAGCAGGGTGGCAATGGTTTTGGAGAAAGCCTGCCTCCCGCAGTGGTCGAAACGGTCACGTCTCTTGCCCTCGCCATCGATGCCAAGAATCACTATACGCAGGGGCATTCGCAAAAGGTTTCCACCTATGCCGCGATGATCGCGGAAGCGCTCGGTATGGCGTCCGACGAAGTGGAAGAAATTCGCCTTGCGGGTTTGCTGCACGACATCGGCAAGGTCGGCATCCCGGAGATCATTCTCAATAAATCCGGCCCGCTCGATGCCTCCGAGTGGGAAACCATGAAGACTCACACCGACCTCGGCGCGCGCATCCTCGAACCACTCAAGACCATGGCCCGTATTCGGCTGATGGTCCGTCACCATCACGAGTTCTACGATGGCTCCGGCTATCCCGACCGCCTGGAGGGCCGCCAGATACCTCAAGGAGCTCGCGTGATCGCTATCGCGGATGCCTACGACACCATCACCTCCGCCCGCACCTATAAGCGCGCTCGAACGCCCGAAGACGCATTTGCCGAACTGGAGCGCTGCGCCGCCAACCAGTTCGATCCCGAAGTCGTCCGCGTCTTCGTCGAAACGATGCGCCGGGCGCCGCGGCCCACCGTGGAGGCCACGGTTAGCTCCGCCCGCAGCATCGATCTTCGCCTGTAGTTCGCGCCAATTAATTTCCAACGTCCTGGATTTCCGCGAACCGCTGTAGTCCGGTCCCGTCACGCCCGAAAAGAAAAGGGGCTGTCGCCTCGCGGCTACAGCCCCTCTGATGAAAATTGCCTGTTCCGACGTGCGCGCCTGCTGGCGGCGCTCCTGCCGGACCGACGCTTATTTCGCCTTGCGTTTTTTCGCGCCTGCTGCCTTCGCCTTCTTTGCTTTCGCTTTCTTTGCCATCTTTATTGTTCTCCGGACAATGTGATTTGCCCTCGCGGGCAGCGAGCCTCTTATACGAAAACTTTCACGGAAAGTCCACCGCGAAAGACGTTTTTTACGTTTCACGGCAAGACTGTTCACTCCGCTGCCGCGGAAGATGCTTCTGCCATTCTGCCTGCGACTGTCTTCCCCCTACGAACTTCCCACGAGAACGCCAACTGCGAGCACCGGCGCGCCGACGACGATCACCTGGAAAGCCGACGATATAAATCTATATGTGTACTTAGTACGTTAGTATATACTTATTGTAATGACAGGCGGTCGTCAGAGCATCGGAAGCCGACGCTCCTGCGCTCCTGCGCTCCTGCGCTCCTGCGCTCCTGCGGCAGCCAACACCCAACCGGCGCGGCTGGATCGACTTTAGTGCGTCATTGCGTAAATGATGTAATTGATGCCCAAGCGGTAGGCTACGGATGCGGGCTTTTCGGGGTATCGAGGGCTATCCGCCCACTCCCAAGCGTCGCCCACGTCCGAATTGTGGCAGATGGCGATCACGACGCGGCCTTTGTCGTCGCGCACGGCCAGCCAGCGCGGGTGGACCATATCCGGCGAGAGCGGCCAGCGGCGCCCCCAAATGTGGCGCGTCCCCGGCACTTGGATTCGGTCGTTCATGTCGTACACCACGTGAAAGATCGGATCGTTGTTCGGAATATCTTCGATGGCGCTGCCGGGCAGAATCTTTTCGACACCCTCTTGCATGGTGGCCCATTCCTGGTCGCCCCAAGAATCATCCAGCATGATGAAGCCGCCGCGCTCGATGAACTGCCGCAGCCGCTTCGCTTGCGCCTGGTTGATCCGCCAAGCGCCCGGATCTTCCACGTAGATCCACGGGTAGTTGAAAAGCGCGTCGCTGTTCGCGTCCACGATGTGCTCGGTCGAGCGCGCGTCGATGCGGGTCAGCCGCTTGACGCCCATGATGAATTGCCGGTCGGCCTTGGGCCAGTCCGCCGCCCAGCGCTGAAAGCCGTAAGAGCCGAACTCGTCGCCCAGGTCGTAATGGAATCGCGCGAAGGTCCATTCGGCGTGTTCGTTGGGATTTTCCGGAGCGAAGCTCTCGCCGTCCATGTCGATAATGCCGTGGCCGGGCGAATAGCCGGGATACCCAAATTGCGCAAGCAGGACGCCTGCAAGGAATAGACCGCCAAATGCGAGCACCGCCACGCGCAGCGCCCCCGCAGACACTCGCCAACCGCCATCCGGTTTGAGACGCCCAAAATCCATCGTCGCCTCGCCCTACTGCGACGATACCACAACCGGAGTCAGTCGTTTTTTTCTGCGCCGGATGGCCTCGCCGTCGCGATGCTGGTTTGGTCGTGCCCGAACTCGTCGAGCTAGGGGCGTCGTTCTATGCTGCCTTCAGCTTTGCATGCCGCGCCACCGTTAGGGGATGTGTCCCGCGAAGACTGATAAAGAGGTATGGGAAGAATCGGGATCAGCAAACTGCGGGCGCCAAACGTAGCTCAGTCACGCGCTTTAGACAAAACACTCGTGATTCAGGACAACGATAAGCCCCTAGCTGTGCTGCTGAAATATGAGCACTTTCTGGCGATGCAGGAAAAGATGCCGGATGAGGAATAAGCTATCTGTTTTCGATCGCTTCGCGCACGATCCGCAGGGCATTTTGGCGGCTGTCGGTCGGTTTGCATTTGTCGGCATCGAACGCAGATTTAACGTCTCGTTCGGAGTCAGCCTTAAATTGGGAGTTGCAACGTTCGCACACGCCGATAGTTGGCGGGATTTGTTTTACTATGCGCAGCTTGCGCTTTGGCATGATTATTTGAATCTAATGAATTTGCCGGGGAGTGCGGAACGTCCATGAATTCCAAACGGCACCACTACCCTCGCGTTTGTGGACCAAAGAATCTCGGGCCCGCTCGCGACTGAGGGCTCAAAACCGCATTGGTCGCACGCTCAACGCGGTACGGAGATCAATATACGGGCAGTGCGTCTGTGCCCGCACGAAGTACAGGGTTCTAGGACTGTACTTCTCACCAGTAGAAACCTGTACCACCGGATTTGCTACCCTCGATCTGTGGACATGGATGTGGAAGAAAAGTTGGTCGCAAACGAGAGCGGCTGCAGCCGGAGGTCGATCCTCGTCCCGCCGAGCGGAAAACCGAGAGGCGTTTTAGGGGGCTGGCGCTTTAGCTCCGGCATAAAGCCGCGAGCCTCAATGCGCCACCTTTCGCGCTGTTTTATCCGCGCGAAGCATTCGCCCCAACGTGCTCCGTCAGCCACCGCGAATGCTCCGTTATCGCCATCTACACACGTACCAGTCGGCTCTCGCCAGATCGATACACGTTCGGGTAAAACGCCTCGCAAGTTATTGCAAACAATCAGCGAGCCACCAGCCAAATCGCTACACTTTCCTCGTGGTGCCAAATACGTGTTCGCAGGTCACGCGTCACTCTTCACCGCTCACCACTTGCCTCTCCCCACCCGGAACAGCCACTCGAGTAGAAACCATCGTAAGTCATTGAAAACGCTCACTGGCGGCATGTTCTACCCGGAACGTCCCGGTGCAGCGCTTCCGGGAGTAAAATTGACTACGGGAGCCATGAGATGAAGGCATGCGTGCTGCGAGCGCCGGCGGCGGTGGAAACAAATCCGCTGCAATTCACCGATGTTCCCGATCCCAAGCCGGGGCGCGGCGAAGTGTTGGTGCGCGTGAAGATGTGCGGCGTATGCCGCACCGATTTGCACGTGGTGGAGGGCGAACTCGCGCCCCGCAAGTCTCCCATAATTCCCGGCCACCAGATTGTCGGAGTGGTAGAGAAATGCGGCGAAGGAGCGGCGCGTTTCCAACCGGGCGCGCGCGTGGGAATCGCCTGGCTCCATCGCACGGACGGCACATGCGAATACTGCCGCGCCGGAGCGGAAAATCTTTGCGATTATCCCGATTTCACGGGATATTCAGTTGACGGCGGCTACGCCGAATACGCCATCGCGCCGCAGGATTTCGTTTACGCGCTGCCTGACAATTTCGCCGACGAACACGCCGCGCCGCTTCTCTGCGCCGGGATCATCGGCTTTCGCTGCTTGCGGCTTTCCGGCATCCAGCGCGGCGGACGCCTCGCATTCTACGGTTTTGGGTCGGCGGCGCACGTGGCCATTCAAGTGGCGCTGCATTGGGGCGTGGAAGTGTACGCGTGCACGCGCGGAAAAAAACATCAGGAACTTGCGCTGCGGCTTGGCGCGGTGTGGGCCGGAGAAGCCTCCGAGCAGCCGCCGAAACTGCTCGATGCCGCGATCGTATTCGCGCCCGCCGGGGAGCTGGTGCCTCCAGCGCTGGAAGCCCTGAAGAAAGGCGGTGTGCTAGTGCTCGGCGGGATTCATATGAGTCCGATCCCATCTTTCGATTACGAACTGCTGTATCACGAGCGCATGATACGCAGTGTGGCGAATAACACGAGGAAAGACGGCCAGGATTTTCTTCGCGTCGCGGCGGAAATCCCCATTCATTCGCAAGTCACAGTGTTTCCGCTGCGCGAGGCGAATCGCGCGCTCAACGATCTGAAAAGCGATCGCATCAACGGCGCAGCCGTCCTAAACTGCACCTTATGAAAATCGTTTCGCTGAACGTCGGCCTGCCCCGCATAGCGTTGGATCATGGCGGACGCCCAGTATCTACTGGTATTTTCAAGTCGCCCGTCGCCGGACCGCTCATGCTCCGCAGCCTCAATCTCGATGGCGACCGCCAGTCAGATCTGCAAAACCATGGCGGGGTGAACAAGGCGGTTTACGCCTATCCTTCCGAGCACTACGAGTATTGGCGCGGCGAACTGCCCAGCATGGAATTGACGTGGGCAAAGTTTGGAGAGAATTTAACCACCGAAGGACTTTCGGAGCGGGACGCATGCATCGGAGACAAGTTCCGCATCGGCGGAGCTGTCGTGAAAGTCACGCAGCCGCGCATTCCCTGCTATAAGTTGGGAATTCGCTTCGGTCGCGACGACATGCCCAGGCGATTTCTCGCCAGCGGCCGTTCGGGAATCTATTTCTCCGTTGTCGAAGAAGGTGTTGTGAATCCCGGCGACGCGATCGAATTGATCCAACGCGATAGGAATGGCGTCACCGTGGCGGACGTGAATCGCGCCTACACGCAAAGCCGCGAAAATTCGGAACTGCTTCGTCATATCATCAGTTCGGAAGTTCTGCCTCCCGGCCTGCATCGAGACATGGTCCAACGCCTCTTGTCGATAAGCCCCTAAATCGTGTTGTGCCGCGCGCGCATCGGCGGCAATCAGCGCACCCGGCGAATCCAGAAGCTCGAAGGCGTCCACGCCTGATCGCGATGGTAGGACTGGAAGGCCGCCTCCATCGCTCTGGGGTGCTTTGCGTGCAGGTAGGGCGGCGCGAGCAAAACTTCGAACGAATCGTTGAACGCCAGAAACGCCTGCAAGAGATATTGCTCCGTGAAATAGCGGTTCATTTCTTCCACCCAGTTTTGCGGATACTCGTTGGGCAGGAAAATATCGTGGAAGTGCACGATCACCCCGTTGGAAAGGCGCGGAAGGATTTCCAGCAGCTCGTACTGCACGTCGCTGCCGATTTTCAGAATGTGGCTCGAATCGATGAACAGAATGTCGTTCTTTGCGAGCTTCTCAAATTCCGAGATGGGCACCTGCTGCGCGGGTTTGGTAATCAGACGGGTAAGGCCGGGAAATCCAGCTTTTAAGACTCCGTTCGGGTACGGCTCGATGGCCGTCAAATCGCAGCGATACCGGCGGTCGTCCTCGCGATTGCGCGCGATGGCTTGCGCGAAAAGGTAGGTGGTGTTCCCCGAGCCGATTTCGATCACTCGGCGCGGACGGAAATGCCGGACGATGGAGTACAGCACGTACCCGTCGATATCGTCGAAAAAACCGTTCGAGGAGTAGTAGGTATGCGGCGGAGAGCCAGGCGGCTTTCTCGCCGGAAACGCTTCGTACTCTTTGCGGAAGCGGCGCGCCAAAGTGGCCAGCAGCGTTAGTTGCTTTTTGACGTTTACCTCGACGCCGGGAGCTTCCCGCCTTCGTGTCCAGAAGTCCGCGGGCAGCGCTTTCGCTTCCGGCACGGGACTGTAGAAATGCGCCGGCATGAGATGAATACCGTAATCCTGCGCAATTCGGAACACCCCTTGGCGCAGCTTGCCCGCTTGCCAGTAAAAGTTTTCCGCGGTTCCGCCGTAGAAGTTCTTCGTCAGCGCCGCAAGGAAGTAGGAAGCCAGAGCCATTTTGGTGGTGAGCGACGGATCTTCATTCGGAACGTTGCTCAAGTCGCGAGTCAAAGCCGCCACGAAGTAGCCCCAGAACGCGTGGAAGTTCGACGTTTCGATCAATCCACGGCGCAGAAATTGTTCCACAAGTTCGCGATCCGGCAGAATCTCCGCTGACGTTTCCTGCGAGCGCGCTGATGTTTGCGTTTCCGAAAATTCTTTCGAGCCGAGCGGCTGCGTGTTGAGTTGCGACACGATCTATTCCTCCCATCGCAATGCGCTTGAACCCGGTAAGCGAAGCAATCGCTTTGCCATCGCGATCCGGGAAACGTGATTGTTCCGGCCCGCTCCGCAAGTTGCGAGGCGACTTCTAGCCGCCCGCCTAAGAAATCTAAGATTCTTCTAATCTAATCCCGCAATTTTTGCGCCTCGACTCATCCCGACTTGCGCAGCTGCAAAATTCAACCCCTTTGCGAACCTCTCGCGTCCGCTTTCACCAGCGAATTGGAATTCCGATTGCCAGTAAGTTTGAGCGTCGCGCACGGCTTCCAAAGTATGGGCACCGCAAGTTCAATCGAGTCCTAAGAATGCGCCCACAATCTTTTGCGCGAGGACCAACGGCTCGCAGGGCATTCGCCATATCGAAGGAACGTAGCTGCTTGTTGCCGAGATCGGGCCAAGACCTCGCGCTCAATGCAACACGCGGCGATAAGTCGACGCAGTAAGACCGAAGAGGAAAAGTGAAGGCAATCTTCATTGCGCCGGGGCTGGGCCGCGTGAAGCGCGGATACGAGAGGTTTGTCTTGGAGCTGGCGGCGGAACTTCGCCGCGCCGGAATCGACGCGGAGTGCTGGGGGACGTCAGAAGCTTCCGGCGTGGAAGCGATCTCCGTTCCGGGGAGGGAAGAACTGCAGCGGATCGCGTTCGAGCGCCTGCACGCGGACGAGCGATTTACATCTCTCCCGCCGACCGCTCTGCAGGATTGGGGACTCTACGCCGAAGATCAGCTTTTCGCCATTCCCGCGGCCGCGCAAATCGCGGAGTTGCTGAAACAGGACGAGCCGCTGGCGGTCTACGCCAAATGGCAGGGCGGGCTGGTGGACCCGAGCGGCGCGCCAACGCAACTCCTGAAACTCCTCGCGTCCGCGAATTTGGAACGCAAAGCTTTTCTCGTGGTCCACACCGATTACGTTCATCCTCCGATCGATTCGCTGCTATGGAAAGCTGGCGGCACCTTTCACGCGCTCGGCCCGTGGATCAGCGAACGGCTGGCACAGCTTGGAGTCGAGCACGCGGGAATTTTAGAGTTCCCGATGTGCATCGACGCCTCCGCTTACAACGCCTGCCGGCAGCACCGGACGCCGATGCGGCGCGAGTTGGGCATTCCTCCGGACGCGTTCGTCATTCTGAGCGTCGGCTCGTTTGACACCACTACGCCGGACAAACGGCACGCGCACCTGCTGCGCGAAATCCAGTCGGTGTCGGCAGACGACAAAGTGTGGTGGGCGGTTGCCGGATCGCGCGGACCTATGCCCACCGCGTGGGAACAAGAGGCTCGCCAGGCTTTAGGCTCGCGCTTCATACCGCTGCCGAACCTGGAATTCGAGCGCATGCCGCACATTTATGGAATGGCCGATCTTTTCGCGCTCGCCAGCATGGACGAAACCTTCGGCCTCGCGTATCTGGAGGCGCAGATCGCTGGCTTGCCGGTAGTAATCCACGAAAGCGCGACCTCGCGCCATCTTTGCGGCGGCCTTCCACCTGAGTTTCGAAAACTCTCGTTAGTGGACATGCGGCGGGATGGGACCGCGTCCACAGCGATCGACCGTTGGCTGTATTTGCTTACCGATCGCGCGAGCAGCGAGTCCGTCCGGGTCGCGCTAGGCGAATTCGCGCGGGAGCAGGAGCGGCGGTTCGGATGGAAAAGCGTGGGCCCTCAATACGCCGCCGCATTTCAGAATCTCGTAAAAGTCTCGCGGCAGTGCCAACCTGCGCGTCGCGATTTCGGCACCTGGGACGAGCAAACGCATCGGCAAGGCATCGGGCTATTCGAGCAAGGGAAAGTCCGCGAAGCTCTGCTGCTCTTCGGGCGGGCTCTCGGTGGGCGCGAGACCAGCGAACGGTGGAACGATTGGGCCACGGCGCAGATGGTTTTGAAACAGAGCGCCGAAGCGGACCAGGGATTCCGGCGCGCTCTGGCGCTCGATCCTCGCAACGCGCAAGCGGCCGCAAATCTGGGCGCGTTGCTGGCCACGACGAACCGCTGCACGGAGGCGATTCCGCTGCTCGCGCAAGCTTCCTCTGGTGTCGACTCAGCGCAGCAGGCCGTGATTTCAGAATTGCTCGCGGATTGCCGGACGAGACAATCTGCCGGGGCGCCGCCCGTGGATCAAGAGATCACCAACCACCTGCGCACGCGCATCGGGCCGGACTTCGACGATGCCATCCGTTTTCAGGAGCAGCTCCCCTATTACCTCGCGGTCGTGAAAGCGATTCCACCAAGCTTGCCGGGGAAGCGGATGCTGGGGATCGGGCCGGACCCGCAGCTCCTGGCCTCAGCATTTGCGCGATGGAAAGGCTACGACCAAATTTGCTGGCACGCGGAAAGCGGCGACAGGTCGCGTGATGAGCCGCAAATTAACGTGGTCGACCGCGCGCCGATTGCATTGGGCCTCGACCCGTTCGAAGTGGAGGGCACATGGCCGTACTTAGATTCCTCATTCGACGTGGTTTTCATAGGCCGAGCGCTTGAGAGGCTATCGCGCGATCCGATGGGGGCGCTTTCGGAAGCGAACCGCGTGTTGAAACCGGGTGGGCAGCTTTTCTTGACGGCTGCAAATCTGGCCAGTGGCCAAGCGGTTCACGCTGTATTGCACGCCAAGTCGCCGTACGTGCATGGACGCTTTGCGGCGAACTCCGCTAGTTCAGTGGCGCGGCATAGCCGCGAGTACACGCCCGGGGAAATCGTACGCCTGGCAAACGCTGCGGGGTTTTCGGCCGTTCAACTCGAGACGCGCGACGTCTACTGGCAGGCTCCCGACAAAATCTTCCCAGCGCTGGCGGCGAGCGGGTATCCGGTGGGCATGCGCGGCGACACGATTCTTCTTTCGGCGCGCAAGGAAACGCCGGTGCGTGACCGTTATCCCGCGAAAATCTATGATCTGGCGCCGGAGCGCCCCGCCACGCGAGACGCCCGTGCAGCCCCAGCTCTGGCCTCTGCAACCGGCGCTCAGCCACCGAGCACAAGGAGCGAGACGCGTCGGCCCCTGCGAGTGCTGGCGGTCCACGAGAACTTGCCGCGTCCCGATCAAAGCGGCGCGGAATACCGCTTTCTGCAGACTTTGCGCGAACTGCGAGCGCAGGGGCACTCGGTCGCGTTTCTGGCCGCGCGCGGATTCGAAGAGGAGCGATACACGCCGGCGCTAACCGAATTGGGTATTGAAGTCTATTCGAACGATGCGGAGGTGCTGCGCCGAGAAGGCATCGAAACCGTTCCGCAGTGGACGTTTCAGGAGATCCTTCGGGACGGCCAGTTTGATGTGGCCGTCTTGTTTCTTTGGTTTTGGATGTCGGTTTCCATTCCCGAGCATTATCTTGACGCAATTCGGCGACTCTCGCCGCGAACGCGCATCATCGTCCTGACGGACGATTGCCATGGCCTGCGCGAACTGCGCGGCGCGAACCTGACAGGCACGTGGTCCGACCGCGAACGCGCCCAGGACTACCGCGAGCGCGAAGCCGAAATTCTTCGTGGCGCCGACCTCGCGCTGGCCATTTCCGAAGACGATCGGAAGCGGCTCCTCGAAGATTCCCCGCAACTTGAAATCGGCCTTCTGCCGATGGTGGTGCAAGCTGGCCCGACTCGTCCGGATTTCGACGCGCGCGAGGGGCTGATGTACCTCGCCGATTACAACAATCCCGCAAGTTGCGACGGGATCGATTGGTACCTCAAGCACGTCGCGCCAATCGTGCGGGCGTCGCTAAGCGGAGCGCCCGTTTATCTGGTGGGAGCGGGATTGCGTCCCGATTTTGCCGCGGGATATCACGATGTCGTCCATGTGGGATTCGTGCCGGAACTATCAACCGAACTGGCAAAGCGGCGTATGCTGCTCGCTCCGGTCCGATACGGCACCGGCACAAAAACAAAAATCCTGCACGCGCTGGCGCACGGCATTCCAGTGGTCACCACCACGATAGGCGCCGAAGGAATGGAGCTAATTCGCGAGAAATCCGCCCTGATCGCCGATAGTTCACAGGATTTCGCTCGCGCGGTGGTCCGTTTGTATGCCGATCGAGACTTGTGGCAAACGCTCGCCGTCGGGGGCCGGGTGCACGTTCTCAAGAAATATCCGCATCGCGCGATGGCTTCGCTGCTTCGGCAGGCGCTGGATCGCGCGCGCGATCTGCAGCCGAAGCCATACGATCCAGCGCACGCCTGGTCGATCCGGCTGGTTGACCAATATTTCCCCGAGTTGCTGACGCATTTCCCGCCGCAGGAGCGAACCGCCCTGAGAGTACTCGCCTACGCGCGCGCCGCCGAGCAACTCGCCGCCGCAGGAAATTCGGCGGAGGCGCGGCGGCAGATTCGCCACGTGTTCAGTTACGTTCCGCATCGCATCCCGCGCGAGACGCTTTTCGGCGAACTCTTCTCCATCGCGGAAATCATGGAGCGCACCTATCGCGCTCTGGGCGAAGCGGAAGGCGCTGCGGAATTTAGCCGCGAAGCGCGAAGGTATGCGCCGGGAGCGTTTCCTGAGGGCACTGTTGCGCCGGCCCCGCCCGCAACGAGAGCAGCTGCCGCGCTCGGATCCGCGAATGGTGCTCATGAGTACGCGAAGACGACCTTCACGGCGCCCGGACGAAGCGGCCGCAAGGTCGATTTTTCCGTCGTGATTCCCACGTACAACCGTTGCGAGACGCTGCGGGCGTGCTTGCAGGCACTGAGCAGCCAATCGTTTTCTTCCCGGCGCTTCGAAGTAATCGTGGTGGACGACGGCAGCAACGATGGCACCGAGGAGTTCTGCCGGAAATTTCGCCCTCGCTTCGAGTTTCATCACGCGCGCCAGGCAAATGCCGGCGCCGGCGCGGCGCGGCGCTTGGGAGTGGAGCAAGCGAACGGAAAGTTCCTGCTCTTTTTCAATGATGACACGGTTGCGGATCGCGCGCTGCTGGCGCAGCACTGGCGCGCCCATCACGATTCGCTCGGCGGCAAGATGGCGGTCCTAGGAGATTTCCGATATCCCGAATCGGCGCGGCGCCGTGCTCTTACGCATTTTCTGTGCACGGAGCCGTTTCTCTTCCCACAAGTGACGCTGGCGCCCGGCGATCATTCGAAGAACGCCTACTTCATTGCGTCCAACCTCAGCATTCGCCGGGACGCCGTGCTGGGCGCCGGATCGTTCGATCCCCGTTTCCGCATTGCCGAGGATACGGAACTGGGTCTGCGGCTGCGCCAGATGGGATTTCACGTTCGCTACGTGCCCGAGGCGCGCGCCATTCACGATCACGCGGCCTTCACGCTTGGAGACTTGGTCCGTCGCGCTGAGCTCTATGGACGGACACAACTTCTGTTGCTGCGCAAGCACCCAGACCTGCTCGGCGATGGCAGCGGTCCGTTTGGACGCCTCGATGCCGCCGCGATCGGAAAACTGCGCGCGTACGCCGAGGAACGCGAGATCGAAGTGAAGGAAGCGTCGCAAGCCATCGAGAAATTCGACTCCATAGATTTTGAGCCGTTTTTTCTGCGCTCATCGAGCCAACATTCGGCGGCGGCAGAGGACGTGATGGACGCTTTCAAGTTGGCCGTGCCAGCGATTTTCTGGTTTCACATCGTGCGTGGATTCTTGGCGGCGTGGGATGAAGAACCCGACGAGCCGCCCGCCGCGGGCAAACTCGCGACAGACAGCGAACTGGAGGTGCGCGCGCGGTGATGGCTGCGTCGGCTGAGCCTGAAACCACTAGGCTCGGCCTCGTGTTTCGGCGGCTGCGGCGGGAACTCCGTGGGGCTTGGAGCCGCTGTTTCCCTTTTCGCCGCCGCATTTGTTACGATACACGAACGGCAGGGAACTCAGCCGCATTCTTGCTGGGAATGGATCTCGGATGGCTGCGACAAACAATATAGGCATCCTTACCGGCGGCGGAGACGTGCCGGGCCTCAATTCGGTGATCAAGTCGGTGGTCTACGGCGCCAGCGAGGTGGGGCGCCATGTGATCGGCATCCGCCGTGGCTGGGAAGGCTTAACGCATCTTACCGGCCCGACCGACTCCAATTACATCCAGCCGCTCGATCGCGAAAACACGCGCACCATCGACCGCTTCGGCGGGACCATGCTGCACACCTCGCGCACCAATCCGCGCCGCATGACCGAATCGGGGCTTCCCAAGCATCTCGGCGCCGCCGGAATTCGCGAGCTTCCCTTCGACGGAAAGCATTACGACCTCACGCCGCTGGTGCTGCGGAATCTCGACCGGCTTGGAATTTCGTGCCTGGTGGCCATCGGCGGAGACGACACCCTCAGCTTCGCTTCCGCGCTTGCGTCTCGTGGATTTCCGATTTTGGCGATTCCCAAAACGATGGACAACGATGTGCAGGGGACGGAATACTGCATCGGCTTTTCCACCGCAGTCACACGCGCCAAGCAATCCATCACGCGCCAGCGCACCACGGTGGGATCGCACGAGCGCATCGGAATTTTTCGCATCTTCGGGCGGGATGCGGGTTTTACCGCGCTGTACACGGCTTACGTCACCTCCACTCGCTGCCTGATTCCCGAACACCCGTTCGACCTCGATCGCGTTTGCCGCCTGCTGATGGAGGACAAGAACAACAATCCGAGCCAGTACGCGTTGATCGTCGTTTCCGAGGGCGCCATTTGGTCCGGCGGCCAAGTGCAGGAGTACGGCGAGGCGGACTCTTTCGGGCACCGCAAGAAGGTCGATATCGGGCAGGCGCTAGGAGAAGAGATCCATCGCCGGACTGGCCAGGAAACAATGGTTAGCGATCTGACTTACGATCTGCGCAGTGGCGAACCCGATTCGATCGACCAGGTGGTGGCCATCACGTTTGCCAACATCGCCGTCGAATTGATCCGCAAGGGCGTCACCGGCCGCATGATTGGCATTCAAAACGGCTGCTACGCTCACATGCCGCTTCCTGACGTTTCCATCGGCTCGCGCAGGATTAACGTCTCCAAGCTCTACAACACCGAGCGCTACCGGCCTGATTACACCTCCAAACTTGGCATGCCGCTGCTTTTCAGCGGCTCCTGACCCCGACGCTCAAGGCTGCCGCACGAATCGGCGGAGGCCCGGCGCGCCGGCGATCGCTCCGAAGTTCGCATCGCGCTTCTCGTCTTTGAATTTGAATCCTGCCTTGGCATACGCGTGCTCTGCGGCGTCGTTTCCGATGAAAAACGTGATTTGCACCAGGTTCGCGCCGTTTCGCCGTGCCTCTCGAACCGCGTGTTCCAGTAATTGCCCGGTCAGCCCACGACGGCGATACTCCGGTCGCGTCGCCACGTTTTCAACCGCCCAAGCATCGTCCTGCTCCAGGGTGCATGCGAACATGTATGAGCCCCGCTGCCAGATGGCCCGCAACTCTGCTTCCCCCCACCCAAGCTCGCGGGCCGCTTCGGTCATCGCCGATTGCGACAGAGGATAGGCCTCTCCGGCGCGAAACGCACAGAGTGCGGCTGCCGGAGCGCCGTCAAGCTCGGCGATCCAAAACCTCGAATAGTGCCACCAGGAACGCGCCGAAGTGAGCGTTAGTCTGCGGACGTAATCTAGCCGCGTGCTTTCGGGCCCCTCCAACACGATGTCAAACCAGCCCTTGGCAAGATGCGATCGCGAGGCGGTCAGAATCGCCCAAGCTAGGAAATTGGCGTCATCTCGTTCCGCAGAGCGAATCGATGCAGGGCTGCGCGGCATCTATGGAACCTCTCGTAAACTTCGAGTATAATGGTAGTTTCCAGCTGACCTAGCGACGCGAGGGTGCGCCCGCCCCAACATTTGGCTAGGCTCTCGCGCAGAACGGCCGGCGGATAGGAGCTTCCCAATGAAAGAAGGAATCCACCCCGATTATCACGCCGTCACGGTGCACTGCGCCTGCGGCAGCACATTCGAGACACGCTCCACGTTTAAGGGCAATCTGATCCGCGTGGAAATCTGCTCCCAGTGCCATCCGTTCTTCACCGGCAAGCAGAAACTAATCGACACCGCTGGCCGCGTGGAGCGCTTCCAGAAGAAATACGCGAATAAAGCCGCCGCGATCAAGAAGAAGTAACGCTCTGGCGGTGCGGTAGTTCGCGCCTCGCCAGAGAGGATCGAATCTCCCCTGGTGTACAATGCGGACTACCAGGATCCCCAGCGGGCGGGTTTTCGCGCGCTGGGAGGGGTAGATGGCCACGCAATTGTCTTCCGCGCCCGAACCACATTCCGGGTCATCCACGGCGCTGCTGGAAACCGCCGCGCCGCGCGTCACATTGAGGAATTCGTTCGCGCATCCATTCGATTCGGCCATTGCCGCGGCGCGCACCTGCTATTCGCCTCGGCTAGTCGATCCGGCTGAGGTGACCGAAAAGCAGCGCGTGACCATTGGCTCCGGCACGTATTTTGGCGGGCACCACACCGTCTACCAGCACGCGCATTTCGAATTCGGCCTGGAAAACATCAGCCGCCAGTTCGTCTGGTCGTTTCTGCACGCGCATCCTTTCTACAATTCCGAGCAGCAAAGCCAGCGCTACGTCCGTCTGGACCGCGCGCAAGCGTTCGTCCCGCCCGAGAGCGCGAACTTCGGTCCCGCCGAACGCGCCATTTACGAAAAGGCCGTGGCGCGCGCCTGGGACTACTATCGCGAGCTGGCGAGCGTGCTCGAACCGACCGCCCGCGCAATCCTGGGTGACATCTGGCACGTAGGCCCGGCATCGCACGCCAAACGCGTGCAGAAAGTCGGGCGCCAATCGGAAAAGCGCGCCATAGAAGTGGCGCGCTACGTCCTGCCGGTGGCCGCTTTCACCAGCA
Source organism: Candidatus Acidiferrales bacterium (assembly GCA_050746725.1). GTDB lineage: Bacteria > Acidobacteriota > Terriglobia > Acidiferrales > UBA7541 > Palsa-295. The sequence goes on from JBOGMX010000037.1 coordinate 70,310, forward strand.
TGGTGCACACCATTTCCGGCATCGTGCTGCACCGCCTGTGGCGCATGTGCGCGGTGAACGATACGCCGTTCGAAGCCCGCGCGGTGATTGGCGATATGGTCGCGCGCGTCCGCGAAGTCGACCCGCAGTTTTTCGACCGCTTCGATAACGAGCCGCTAGATGACCCGCCCGAATGGCTGCAGACGGTCCGCGATGGCGAGCCTTTTGCGCGGGAATTCGATGCGCGCCTCGGCGGGCTCACCTCGCGTCTCATCGACTATTCGCCAGGCGCCGTTTCCGCGATTGCCGACGGTTACCGCGCCGTGGCCGGCCTTACGATCGCCGAATGTCCGGACGCCGAAGCCATCGACCGCGTGCTGAATCCCGCACGCAATCCCTATCGCCGCGAAACGCTCAACGTCGGCATGCACGCGCCCATGATGCGCGCGCTCGAACACGCGCATTTCACCTTCGCGAAGAAAATCAGCCACACCGCAGATAGCCAGGACCAGAGGCACCGCATGGTCCCAGCGGCACGGCCGCTACTGACGCTCGCCGACACCCGCTCGCCCGACTTCATCGCGCCCATGCTCGTGCGCGATAATCCGCGCGCGCTCGAAATCTATCGGCGCGCCATGGACGACGCCTGGGCCGCGAAAAACGAACTGCTCGATCGCGGCGTCCCGCCCGAATTCGCGCTCTACCTGCTGCCCAACGCAAAATCCATCCGTCTGGTGGAATCCGGCTCGCTGCTTCATCTGCTGCACAAATGGACCATGCGCACATGCTTCAACGCGCAGGAAGAGATTTATCAAGCATCCATCGAAGAAGTTCAGCAGGTCCGCAACGCGCTGCCCCAGCTCGGCCGCTACATCGGGCCGCCCTGCTATCTGCGCGCCGGAATTTCCACGCCCATCTGCACGGAGGGATCGCACTTCTGCGGGGTGAAAGTCTGGCTCGATTTCCCGAATATCGAGCGGCGCATCTGACGCGCCGCGTTCTCCTGAATCTCCAGTTTCGCTACGTCGGAATCTCTGGTACCGCCGCGACGAGCGCTTGCGTGTAAGGGTTTTGCGGCGCATACAACACTTGCTCCGCCGTCCCGCACTCAACGAAGCGCCCTGCCTGCATCACTGCCACGCGCGTGGCCAGCTGCGCCACGACGGGTAAGCTATGCGAGATCATGATCAGCGTCAGCGAAAACTCCCGCCGCAGATGGTCCAGCAGCTCCAGAATCTGCGCGCCGACCGACACGTCCAGCGCCGACACCGGCTCGTCCGCCATTACCAGCTCGGGCCGCAAAATTAGCGCGCGCGCGATTCCGACACGCTGGCGCTGCCCGCCGGAGAACTCGTGCGGGTAGCGGTCCAACGTGTCCGCTCCCAGCCCTACATCTTCCAGCATAGCGGCCACGCGTTCGCGGCGTTCGCCGCGCGAAAGCCTCGGTTCGTGAATCGCCAGCGGCTCGCCCACGATGGCGCTCACGCGCATGCGCGGATTCAATGACGCGACTGGATCCTGAAAAACCATCTGGATGCGCCTCCGCAATGCGCGCAATTCCGCGCCGTGCGCTCTGCGCCAATCGTGCCCGCGAAAGCGCATCTCGCCCGAATCCGGCTCGATCAGCCGCAGCAGGATGCGCGCCAGAGTCGTCTTCCCGCATCCTGATTCCCCCACGATGCCCAGCGTTTCGCCGCGTTCCACCGAGAACGTCACGCCATCCACGGCCATCGTGCGGCGCTTCGATTCCGACCCGCCACGCTCAAACGAGCTGGCCGCCGCGGAATACGATTTCCGCAAATCACGCACTTCGAGAATGGTTTCGCCAGCCATCATTGCGTCACGCCCGCGCGAATGCACCGCGCGCGATGCGTTTCACTTCCTCCAGGCACTCGACCCAGCTTCGGCACTGCCGCGTCGCATTCCGCAATATGCCGCCCGCACCTTGGCCCAAACGCGCATCCCGGCAGATGCGCTCCCAGAGGAGGCACAGCGCCGGGAATCGCTTCAATTTTCTCGCGCACCAGCCGCGGCGCAGCCCGCAGCAGCCCGATCGTATACGGGTGCGCCGGATGCCGCAGCACTTCCTCCGCCGGGCCTTCCTCCACAATCCGTCCCGCGTACATCACCGCCACGCGATCCGCCACCTGTGCCACCACTCCCAGATCGTGCGTGATCAACAGCATCGATAGCCGCAAATCGCGGCGCAAATTCTCGAGCAGCTCCAGAATTTGCTTCTGCACCGTCACGTCCAGGGCTGTCGTTGGCTCGTCCGCAATCAGCACGCTCGGTCCAGCCGCCAGCGCCATTGCGATCGTCACGCGCTGGCGCAATCCGCCAGAAAGTTCATGCGCGTATTGCCGCGCGCGGCGCTCTGGTTCCGGCACAGCCGCGCGTTCCAGTGCTTCGAGCACCCGGCGATTAATTTGTTTCGCGCCAATTCCGGGCTCGTGCGCGCGAATCGCTTCCGCAAGCTGTGCGCCCACGCGCATCACCGGATTAAGCGCCGTCATTGGCTCCTGAAAAATCATGGCGATGCGCCGCCCGCGCGCTGCGCGTATTTCCGACATACTCGCGGCCAGCAAATTTTCTCTGGCGTCGCTGCCGTTGCCCGCCGCGGAATGCAGCCAAGCCTCGCCTTCCGCTCGCGCTCCTGGCGGGAGCAAGCCCATCAGCGCAAGCGACAACATCGTCTTCCCAGAGCCCGATTCGCCCACGATCCCGAGCGTCTCGCCTTCGCCCAGCGCAAAGGACACGCCGTTCACTGGCCGCACCCATCGACCCGGAGTCGGCAGTTCCACACTAAGCCCGCGCACCTCCAACCTCATCGCCATACTTCCATGATATGACTTGCTGTTGTGCCGGGCACAATTTTCGCGCATAGGTTTGCTATCGGTGGGGACATCGTCGGAAGACTAATCCTTCGGTGCGACCGCGTCTCCGCGGCTCAATTCGTGGAAACTTCTGCTTCGCTCGGCAGCAGGTTATTGGCCTCTACCGCCGAGCCCAGCCGGTCGTATACATCTCCCATTCTTTTGCGCAGCAAGCGGTTCATCGGCTCGGAGTATAGCCTCGCCATCAGATCGCCCAGCAACGATGAGATCACGATCGCGACAACGAACAGGACGGGAACCATCCGCATCGGCTTACCCATCTTCACGAAAAGGTCGAAGAAGGCGAAAACCACGAACATGTGTGTCAGATAAACCTCATAGCTGCGCTGCCCAAGCAACAACGCCGGGACGAAAGCGCGGGGGCTTCGCCACTGCGTCTGCGCCGCCGCGATGATGATCAGGCATGTGCCGATCGCGAGTATCGTCTCGTCCAGCCCCCTACGTCCCAGCGGCCACATGAATGGCATCGAAGAAAAGGCCAGTATCAGGACCAGCAGTCCGATTCCCATGCTCGCGAAAAGCCGAAGCGCTCGGCGCGAAAAGCGGAACTGCGAAGTCACCAGCGCCGTCAAGAACCCCAGAGCTATGGCGTCCATCCCGCCCAAATACGAATATTCGCTCCACACTGGATTTCCGTGCGCCAGCACCGTGCGCCCTACCGGCCCGAGCACAACGAACGCCAGAAGGATCGCGATCAGGACCCTCCCGCGCCCGAGAAACCGCGCCACAAAGGGGAAGAAAAGATAAAACATCTTCCTCCACGGAAAGCGACCAAAGCACGTCCCAATTGGCAGGAAGATACCCCCGCGTGGCTTCCAGAACGTTCACGTGAAACGTCAGCGCCGCGAGAAGTGCGCGGCCAAGCCCGCCCGTCTTCGCGTTTACCACAAAATTTTTGAAGTGCGCGAAATGGAATGCGCTCAGAATCGCGAGCAGCATCAAGAGTAGCGGCGCGATCCGCGCAAACCGCAACCGGTAAAAATCCAAGATGCTGACCCTCGAAAGCGAGCCCCATCGCCGGATGGTGATCGACGCGATCAGGAAGCCGGAAATCGCGAAGAAAATCTGCACTCCGAATTGACCGTTCCAAACTAGCGTATGCGTCAGTTGAGCCGGAAAGTTCTTCATGTACGGAATTTTGGCGAGGACCAGGCGCATATTCACGTGGTTCATCAGCACCAGGAAGATGGCCAACCCGCGGAGCAGATCCACTCCGTCGAGCCGCTTCCAACCACGCTCCGCACCGGCCAATTCTGCGCTCATCGCGCGGCATCATATATCAGCCGCGACAGTGGCCTTGGACGGATCATCAGCCTGTTAGCAAAGCGCCACCGCGATGAGCGCGGGCGCACTGGCTCTTGTGCGTGAATCGCTCACACAAACACCTGCAGCTCAATTTAGAGGGCGGAGTTCTACGGAAAAGTTCAGCCTAGCAAGCGATCAGTAGTCGTTCGCCGAGCTTTCCAGGAACGCGCGCAGCTTCCGCGAGCGCGATGGATGGCGCAGCTTGCGCAGCGCCTTGGCCTCGATCTGCCGGATGCGCTCGCGCGTCACCGCGAATGATTGGCCAACTTCTTCGAGCGTGTGCTCGCTTCCATCGTCCAGCCCGAAGCGCATCTTGATTACTTTCTCTTCGCGCGGCGTCAGCGTCTTCAACACCGAGGAGGTTTGCTCCTTCAGGCTCAAATTGATCACCGCATCGGACGGCGAAACCACCGCCTTGTCCTCGATGAAATCGCCAAGATGCGAATCTTCCTCTTCGCCGATCGGAGTCTCCAGCGAAATTGGCTCTTGCGCGATCTTCAAAATCTTGCGGACCTTCGCCACCGCGATGTCCATGCGCTTGGCTATTTCCTCGGAAGTGGGTTCGCGTCCCAACTCCTGGACCAGCTGCCGCTGCGTGCGCACCAGCTTGTTGATTGTCTCGATCATGTGCACCGGGATGCGAATGGTGCGCGCCTGATCGGCGATCGCGCGGGTGATGGCCTGGCGGATCCACCACGTGGCATAGGTCGAGAATTTGTAACCGCGGCGCCATTCGAACTTGTCTACGGCTTTCATCAGGCCGATGTTGCCTTCCTGAATCAGGTCCAGGAACTGCAGTCCGCGGTTTGTATATTTCTTGGCGATGGACACGACCAACCGGAGGTTCGCTTCGATCAATTCCTTTTTCGCTTGCTCGGCTTCGGCTTCGCCTCGAAGAATCACCTGGAGCGCACGCTTCAGCTCCGTGGGGCTAACCTCGCTGGCCACTTCAATCTCGGCGAGTTCCTGACGGCGAGCTTTCAGGTCTTTGCGCGCTTCCGCCTGCACGTCCGCCTTCGAAGCCTCCACGCGCCGCTCGAGCTTGCCGACCTCACGCTCCAACGCATGCATGCGCTCCACGGTCTGATGAATCTTGTCGATCAGCCGCTTCTTTTCGAGCGGATTGAAGTCGATGTCCCGGACGAGCGCAGACATCTCGATGCGTGTTCGCGCCACCGCATGCCGCGCGTGCAGATACGGCCGCTTCTTGGCCTTCGGAGTGCGCTCCAACTTGACCGCGAGCTTCAACGCCTGCAGATATAGCTTGGCGATTTTGTCGATCCGCTTCAGCGTCTCGTCGGTCTTCGCCTTGATTTTTTCCTCGGTCAGCTCTTCGTCGTCGAACTGAACGATTTCCTTGATCGAGCGAGAACCCTTGCGGAGATCGTCGCCGACCTGCAGAAGTTCCTTCAGGATCAGCGGAGCGCGCGAAATCATTTTCAACACCAGCAGTTGGCCACGCTCGATGCGCTTCGCGATGGCGACTTCGCCTTCGCGGGTCAACAGCGGCACGGTGCCCATCTCGCGCAAATACATCCGCACCGGATCGTTGGTCTTCTCCAGAGTTCCGGGAGTCAGATCGAGATCGCCGTCTTCTGATGCAGCCTCTTCCTTGGTGGTCGTTTCCGCAGCATCGCCGGACTCCGCCGCCGCGAGCGCCGCCTTAGCGGTCGAGAGGTCTTCATAGACATCGATTCCGTAGCGCTCGAACGTAGAGAGCAGATCGTCAATTTCCTCCGATGAATGCACCTCCGCCGGCAGCTGATCGTTCACTTCGTCATAGAGCAGGTAGCCTCGCTCTTTGCCCATGGCAATGAGGTGCCGTACCTGGTCGTATTTTTCTTCCAATGCCAAAGTCACGCGTGTTCCCCCTGTAAGTCCGGGCACGTCTGTGGGAGTTCCCAAATGATAGAAGGCCGGGCATAGACACCCCGGCCCTTTGTTTCCCTAATCTCTATAATGACGGATAATCGAGACGAATCCCTGAGCCCAGATCTGAAATGCGCCGCCTGCCCCGAACTTGGCCACATCGGCAAAGTCACACCTATAAGATGCAGTCGTACGGGCGCCCGTTTCCTTCGAAACCCTACGATATTACACCACAGTTCATCAAACCGTCAACGAAGCACCCTACATAGTAATACCCTTATCGGCCGTAGCCGAAAGAGCTTCGCCCCCGCGTCGCCTCAGGCCTTTACCTAAGGCGTATGACATGCCCGGACGCCCTGCTTTTCGAAGTACTTCTGGTGGTATTCCTCGGCCCGATAGAACTCTCCTGCCGGGACGATCTGCGTGACGATTGGCCGCTTGAAAATGCCCGCCTTTTCGAGGGCCGCCTTCGCTGCGTGAGCCTCCGATTCCTGCTCCGCATCGTGATAGAAAACGACCGATCGATACTGAGCGCCAAAATCCGGTCCTTGGCGGTTTAGCTGGGTGGGGTCATGAGCCTGATAAAACGCGGCTAACAGCTCTCGATAGGAGACCTGTTCAGGATCGAACTCCAATTCAACGGCTTCTGCGTGGCCGGTGTCTCCGCCGCAAACCTCTTTGTAACTAGGGTTTGCCTTCGTCCCGCCGGTGTAGCCGACCGCGGTGGACGTCACGCCTTTGATCTGCCGGAAAGCGTCCTCAACGCCCCAGAAACATCCGGCCGCAAATGTTGCCTTCGCCATAGCCTACACTCCCTTCCCCCGTCGCGCGGCCAGATGCCACGGCGCCTCCGTGAAACACCCCCGTAACGATTGGATACCCAAAGCAGCATTTGGTTGCAACAAACTAGTGCGCGGGGGTCTTCTGCACGCTTCGGGCATTGGTAAGGTAACGGCCAACTTATTTTTCAACAATGACTTGGCGCTGTAAAGCCGCGACGAAAGCGTTCAGGATTCGCACTTGAGATCACAGATCGAGCGGAAGCGGATCCTTCCCGGTGATCAGGCGCGCGGAACGGTCGTGAGTGAAATACATCCAACCCCACTGAAGCAGCACGAGCATCCTGTTTTGGAATTGCTCGATGTACATCAGGTGAACGAACAACCAGATCAACCAGGCCGGCCAACCCGAAAGGCGCAGCCAGTTCAGGTCCGCCACAGCGCTGGAGTGCCCCACGGCCGCTAGGCTGCCGCGGTCGTGATAGTGGAATGGCGAAGTTTTCTTGCCCCTCATGCGGTCGACAATCGTACGCGCGGCGTATACGCCTTCCTGAATCGCAGTTTGCGCCACTCCCGGCAGCGGCTTCCCACCCTGATGACTGAAATTCGCAAGATCACCGATGGCAAAAATCTCCGGGTAGCCGGGGACGGTGAGATCGCGCTCCACGGTGATCCGTCCGTTTTTATCCATCGGCGCTCCCGAGGCCTCAGCGACCAAGCGAGCTAGAGGAGACGCCAGCACTCCAGCCGCCCATAAGACGGTGCGGTTGGGTATCACCTCTTCGTGACCGCCTACGCGAATCGTGACCGCGTTTTCCTCGATCCTGGTGACCATCGTTCCGGTTCGAACCGAGACCCCGAGGCGCTCGAGCATCCGGCGGGCCGCATCCTGGAGCTTTCGCGGATAGGATGGCAGAATGGCACCTTCAGCTTCCACCAAAATGATCCGCGCGCTAGCAGTGTTGATCGAGCGGAAGTCGCGACGCAGGGTGTCGCCAGCGATTTCGCCAAGGGCGCCCGAAAGCTCGACGCCCGTCGGGCCGCCGCCAACAATCACGAACGTGAGCCAGGCAAGCCGCTTCGCGGGATCGGCTTCGCGTTCGGCGCTTTCGAAGGCAAGCAGAATGCGGCGGCGCATGCTGGTAGCATCCTCGATCGACTTGAGGCCTGGAGCAAACTGCTCCCAATCCTGGTGGCCAAAGTACTGATGGCTCGAGCCGGTTGCCAGAATGAGAGAGTCGTATTCCACGGCTCCGTCGCTGAGAACGACAAGGCGGTTTTTCACGTCGATTCGCATGGCTTCTGCGAGAAGCACGCGGGCATTGGGGTACCGGCTGAGAATGTTGCGAAGCGGTGAGGCGATATTGGCCGGAGAAAGAGCGCCAGTGGCAACCTGATAGAGCAACGGCTGAAACAAGTGATGATTGCGGCGATCAAGCAGCGTCACATGCACGCCGGCGCGCGCCAGCTTCAGCGCCGCGCTGAGCCCGCCAAACCCTCCGCCGATGATTACGACCCGATGTTGTCCGTCCATTTAGTTGCGCACCCAATAGCGCCGGGTTGTAACCACAACGCTGGCAGCATCCGAGAATTAGATGTGAGAGGGAAGGGAAGGGTTTGAGAATTGTATAGGTCGCGGGTCGTGGGGTTGCTCGGAAGGGCTAGGCAGACTGCTGCACGAGCTGGCACTCAAGCTTCGCGGCGGGACGAACAACCATTCGAATCGGCTCGCGAATGCCGAGCTCGGAAGAGAAATTCCGGACGCGCTCCAGCAGTCCTGGAGTCACCTCCTGACCGCGCGCGATCAAGAGCAAACCTCTTGCCGACGTGACGTCCTCGTCGAAAAACATACCGACCGCCATATCTCGCAGGCGCAATTCCAGGACGATTACCTCCTGCTGGCGGCTTCCGTGCAGCTCCGCGAGCGCTTGCAGGATTACCGGATCGTAGCAGCCAGTGCGGCTGCGTAGAACGTCGAACGGAAACTTATTAGCACTTGGCCCCGACTCGACAATGTCGTAATCCACCGCGATCTTGAGCGCTCGCGCTCCCCAGGACGGGATGTCCGCCGATGCAGAAGCGCGATCGAATTTCGCGAAGTGGCCGCGCAAAATCTCGCGGACGGTTTCAAGACGCGGGATATTCGCGAGGATCTGTTCGATCACCTTGGGCATTCGATCGAGCATTTGGGACTCGGCGTCCGAGGGCGCCTCGCCGCGGTAGATTTTCTCTTGCGTGCTGGGCGGGAGCGTGACGTAGCCAATTTGCGACAGCATGGCCGCCACTTCCACAGGCCAAGTCTCCGCAACGCCGAAATGCTCCATTAGGCGAATGACGGTCTGGCGCACGCGCGTGGCGCGGCCGAAAGCCGCTGGCTCGGCCAACGCCAAAATATCCGTGAGAGCTTGAATGCTGCCGCGCAAAGTTTGCTGCAACAGGACGCGCTCGGAAGTCACCAAGCGGTATTGCTCGGCACAGGCGGCCAGCGAGTTGGTCAAAACGTCGGTGGAGCAAGGCTTGGAGAGAAACCTGAAGATATTTCCGTCGTTTACCGCCGCGATAGCGGTTTCTAGATCGCCGTGCCCGGTCAGCAAGACGCGGACCGTATCCGGCGATATCGACCGTGCCCGGCTGAGAAATTGGACGCCCGACATTCCGGGCATGCGCAAATCGGAAATCACCACACTGAAAGGGCCTTTCGTTCCGAGCGCCTCGATTCCCCGCTCGCCGCCCACGGCAGTTTCCACGGAGTAGAGTGCGCGCAGCGTTCGCGAGAGACCATCGAGGATGTTCTTCTCGTCATCGACGCAGAGTATGCGCGGCCGGGTTCCCTCTAGCATTTCATACTCCTTGCGGCTCGTGCGCGACCGCTTCGGCCATCTGCCGCCACTCCAGGAGCTGGTCCTCCGCGCCGATGGCTTTTAGAACGTCAGGATCGATGTCTCGGTGAACTAGGGAGGCCCGGCCGGCATCACTGTCAACCTCGTGCGCCAGCAGGTTGGACAAATAAATGACGGTGATCATGTCCAGTTTGTGCTGCGGAACGCGCTCGGGGTGGTGGTGGTGAGCAACTGCCTCAATGACGGGATAAGGCAGTCCCCAAAGGCTTAGCAGGTACGCGCCAACTTCGGCGTGAGAAACGCCAATTAGTTCCTCCTCGACGAGGAAGAGGGGCCTGCGCTCCTCTCGCGCACCAGATACTGCTCGAGCAAAATGGTCGGGAGCCCGCTCGGCGAGTACCAGCTTGCCCACGTCGTGGAGAAGAGCCGCCACCACTACGGCTCCGGGGAGTTTCTTTTCGGCCGGAAAATGGGCGGCAATTCTAGCGGTGAGCTGCGAGTGCGAATGAAGCTCCTCGATCGAAAAACCAGGAATCGCCTTCTTCGGTTGAAACATCCGGAAGGCCTCGACGGAAACCACCAGGTTCTGAAGGATGTTGATTCCCAGATAATTTACGGCCATTTTGATATCCGAAATGTCTCGCGTGAGGCCGAAGAACGCGGAGTTCACCAGCTGCAGAATCTTTGCCGAGATGGCCACGTCCTTTTCAACGATTCGCACCACGCGATCGATGGACGTTTCGGGATCGGCGAGCGCCTTACGCAACTCCATGTACGTGCGAGGAATCGAAGGCAGATCCTGCATCGCTCCGACCAGGCTCGCCATCATCTTGCTGTTGAGGGCCTCGACCAGACTCGTGGCCCGGTCGATGGCGGCGCGGAGGGTATCCGGGTCGCACGGCTTCAGGAGAAATTGATGGGCCACTGGAACGGCGCGCAGCGAGGCTTCCATCTCCGTATACCCGGAGAGAATGATGCGCAGAATACTGGGGTACTGGCGCCGGACGGTATCGAGCAAGGCGGCGCCGTCCATTCCCGGCATTCGCATATCCGAGACCACGACGTCAAAGGGCGCGGCAGCGAGCATCGTTAAAGCGGCTTCGCCGCCGGACGCGAACGCAACTTCCAATTCGAGACGTTGCGCGCGCAAGGAGCGCTGCAAGGCTTCGAGAATTTTGGGTTCATCATCCACGAACAAAACACGCTTCATTTTGCGACTGCCTCTCTTGGCTCCGGAGTTCCCGCTAGCGGGAGCCGCACATAAAACGTGGTACCTCGACCCAGTTCGGAATCAAAGGTTAGTGTGCCGCCATGTTTTTCGACCACGATGGCGCGAGCGAGAGCCAGCCCCTGGCCCGTTCCTTTGCCGACTGGCTTGGTCGTGAAAAAGGGATCGAAGACTTTACCGCGAATCGCTTCGGGAATTCCCGTGCCCGTATCGGAGATGGCGATTTCGATCCATTCCCCCACTTGACGCGTGGCCACAGTGATGCGGCCTTTCTGCGTCGAGTTTTTCACCACATCTCCGATCGCGTGAGCCGCATTGACCAAGAGGTTTAGGAACACCTGATTCAGGTCGCCCAAGTGGCACGGGACCGCCGGAATCTCACCGAGGACGACTTGCACGTCAGCTACGTATTTGAGCTCGTTGCGCGCCACGATGAGGGTGCTTTCGATCGCTTTATTGATGTCGGCTGCGGATTTTTCGGCGCGGCGATCCACGTGCGAAAAATCCTTCATGGCACGAACGATATTGGCGACGCGGTTGACGCCGTCCAGCGTCTGATCGAGAGCTTTCGGGATTTCGGCCTGTAAATATTCCCAATCGGCCTTTTCGCGTTCGGCCTTAACTTCGCTCAGTAGTCCCGTCGGGATCGTTCCTTGGAGGGCTTGCGTGTAGAGCCGCTCGCAACACTCGACGAGCTGTTGCAAATCGTGAAACGCGTTGCGCAGGAAGCGCGTGTTATCGCCTACAAACTGGATGGGCGTGTTGATTTCGTGTGCGATGCCGGCGGCCAGGGAACCCACGGCTTCGAGCTTCTGACCGTGCCGCAGGTCAACTTCCATTCGACGGCGTTCGGTGATGTCGTTGAAGCAGATAACCGCGCCGGTGATCTTCTCGCCCTCGGCCATGGGAAAGCAGGAATACTCCACGGCGAACTGCGATCCGTCCTTCCTCCAGAAATGTTCCTGATCGCTTTGCCACGGCTGCCCCTTTTCGAGAACGCCGTGGATCGGGCATTCCTCGAGCGGATAGCGGGTTCCGTCGGGCCGAGTGTGGTGGAAAAGCGCGTGCGAAGGTTGGCCCTGCACTCCCTCCTGCGTCCGCTGAAACATGCGGGCTGCGGAACGATTCACGAAGGTGATGCACCCATATAAATCTACTCCGTAGATTCCTTCCGAAGCCGAGTCGAGGATCAACAGGCGTTCGTTGGTGAGGCGCTGTTTTTCCTCCTCGACCAGTTGTCGGGCGAGGAATTGGCCCACCTGACTGCCGATCGTGGCGATCATTCGGCGCAGTTCTTCGTCGCCTTCCTGCACTTCGCGGCCGAAAAACTCCATCACACCGAGAGTTTCAGTTCCCAGGGTGATCGGAAGCGCGAGGGCCGAACTAAATCCGCCCTCCACGAGCACTTTTGCCGAACGCAGCGCCGGCTCCCGGTCGATGCTCTCGACCCAGACAGCCGCGCCGGAAGCCCATACCCGCCCGGCGAGCCCCTCGCCCTTGGCAAATTGCATGGCATGGGCCGCGGCCGTCAGATAGGCAAAATCCCGCGAGGGGGAATGCCAGGACTGATGATGGACGAGTTTGCCAATGGCGCCGTCCGGCCGCCAAAACTCGCCGTAATCAAAATCCAAGAACTCGCACAGGACCCGCAGAATCGCGGTCTCCGTTTCGGCGAGCGACTGTGAAGTGGCTAGAACTTGGGATACAGAGCTGTGGAGAGCGCTACGGGTCCTGGCGCGCTGCCGCTCGATGCAGTACAGCAAGATTCGCTCCAGAGCTGCCGACGTTAAACGCTCTTTCAACAGGCAGTCCTGCGCACCGGCACGCACGATTTCAAGCGCTTGCGTTTCGTCTTCAACGCCGCTCACGGCAATGATGGGAGCTTCCGGCGCTTTCCGCTGCAGCTTGGCGATCATGGTCGTCCAATCGGTTTGCGGAGTAGCTAAATCCACCAACATTGCCTCGAATCGAACTTCTCCGAGGAGCAGGAGAGCCTGCGGGAGCGTGCTCACCGTCTGAACTGAAAAGGTTGAGCGGTTCGAAAGATCGAGTTTTTGGCGCAATTCGGCCGCTTCGCGCGGATTGGAGTCGACGAGCAGCACTTTGATGGGGCGAGCAGACACAGCGGGCCAATCTCCTTCCTTACCCAGGCAAAGCGCAATTGCAACAAGATCCCCGAAAGTGCGAGCGCCGTGGATTGCCGCAGCCGGTTCCGAGCGGGATCATTAGAAAAACGCAATGCGAGACGTAAAGCAGCTCTCGCCTACGTGCGTTCGATATGCCGTCGTATCGGAGAATCGTCCGGGAGGCGGAGAACCTTTAGAGCCACAACAGCGGGGGAAGATCAAATGTGCGGAGTCATGGAAACATCCCATCCACCGCCAAGGGCTTTAATCAAGAGCACGCTCGCAGCCATCCGGCGCGTGGCAATATCGACAGCGGTGCGTTCGTCGGCAAGCGCGGCACTTTCGGCGGTCGTAACTTCCAGATAGTTTGCCACGCCGCCCTTGTAGCGCGTGTTGGAAAGTTCCAAAGAGTGCTGCGCGGCGGCTACGGCGGTGTCCTCGATTTTCGCTTCGTTTTGCAGAATGCGCATGGCAGCGAGGTTATCTTCTACTTCCTGAAACGCGACCAGCGTGGTTTGCCTGTACAGGTCGACAGATTGATTGTACGCGGCTCGGGCCTGGTCGCTGATTCCGTGACGGAGACCACCATCAAAAACCACCTCCGCGGCGGAACCCGCAAGAGACCAAAAACCACTCGCGCCTTGAAGTAAATTTGCAATCGTGCTGCTTTCAAAGCCACCGGAGCCGCCGAGGGGCAGGTTCGGGAAATAGGCGGCGCGGGCGACACCGATTTCCGCGTTCGCAACCTCAACGCGCCTTTCAGCCGCAGCGATATCAGGCCGGCGCTCCAGCAACTCGGAAGGCAAACCGGCGGAAATCGCCGGTGGTCCCATGGTGAGCGGCAGCGGCTGAAGAGTGAATTCGGCGGAAGGCTTACCTACCAGCACGGAGATAGCATGCTCGTAGGCTGCGCGCTGCACACCCACGTCAGCCGCCTCCGCGCGCGTGGTTTCCAGTAGCGTTTGCGCCTGCGCCACGTCCAATTCGGAGGCCAGCCCGCCTTGATACCGGCCCTGTGTAAGCTGCAAAGCCTTCTGGTAGGAAGCGACCGTGGAATTCAGGAGCTGGGCTTGGGAATCGAGGCCGCGCAATTCGAAATAATCGAGAGCCAGTTCAGCGTGAAGGCTTAAGTTGACGCTTGCCAAATCGGCGGCGCTCGCCTGCGCTTCGGAGCGTGCCGCCTCCACGCTGCGTCTCACGCGCCCCCAAACGTCGGGCTCATATGAAACATCGACAGGCAGTTGCACGTCGCTATAGTCGATTGGGGAAGTTGTCCCAAACAGCGCGCGATTCTGCGATTGCCGGTTTTGCGAGCCGCTGATGCCCGCGGTGATGTTGGGAAAATATGGGGCTCGCGCAATACGAACAGCAGCTCGCGCCAGCAAAAATTGTTGTTGCGCTGCTTTGAGCGTCTGATCTGAGACGGAGACTTGCCGCTCGAGCGAATCGAGCCGCTGATCGCCGTAAACTTCCCACCAACTTCCTTTCGGCGCCGCGGCGCTGGGTTGCGCGAGTTCCCAGCCCTTTGCTTCCTTGAACGCAGTGGGAACCTCGGTCGAGGGCCGGACGTATTTCGGTCCCACGGTGCAGCCCCCGAGCAGAAGCAACGCCGCAACAGAGCCGAGCAGGTTAGACAAGCCCCTGCTCAAATTCATGCGCATTTTCGCGCCGGAGCACAGAAAACGTCGAAACTGAGTGGATCGGATCTGGGCGGGCCCGCGTATCTCATTGTGCGCCACCGGACGAGTTGCCTCCATCCTCCTCGCGAGCGCTAACGATGCGTACCAGCTCGCCGGAAACCAAGGAGTCGGGTGGATCGACGATCACGGAATCCGTGGGATTGAGTCCGGCGACGACCTCCACTTCACTGCCAAGGTCGCGACCAAGGGTAATGCTTTTCAGCTCGGCGTGATTTCCATTCTCCACAATTCCAACTTGCAATCCCTGCGAGCGAAAGATCAGGGCGTTGGCTGGCAAGATCAAAACCGGAACGGCGGTCGGTATCTGAAAGTGGACCTCGCCATACGCGCCCGGCAGGAGTTCCCCGGTGGGATTATCGACATCCACTTCGACAAGGAGAGTACCCGAGGAAGCGTCGATTGAGTCGGACGTGCGGACGAGCACCCCCTTGAAGTTCCGACCCGGGAATTCCGGAAGAGTCAGCATCGCGGGAAGGCCCGGCCTGATAGACGTCGAATACTGCTGGGGGACGTTGACAAAGACGCGCAATTTCCGAAGGGCGGAGATATGGAAAAGCTCGGTGGCCGGACTGCCAGCTCCGGAATTGATCAGATGTCCGACGTCCGTATTGCGCGCGGTGATGACCCCGGAGAATGGCGCATAAACTTTTTCGAACGACTGCAGCTCCTGAAGACGCTTCACGTTGGCCTCCGCCGAAGCCACGGCGGCCTTCTTGGCCTCGTAGTCGCCGACCGCATTGTCCACATCCTGCTTGGCGACCGATCCGCTTTTGAGCAGGTTTTGGTAGCGCTGGGAAGTGATCTTGGCAAGATCGTAGTTTGCCTCCGCGGTGTTGAGATCGGCGCGTGACTGGTCGAGCTGCTGATCCACCTCCGGACTTTCAATCACGGCGAGTAATTCGCCTTTCTTCACGTGCGCTCCGATGTCGTGATACCAGGCTTTCAAATAACCGTTGGTGCGCGCGTAGATGGGGGAATCGGTGAAAGCCTGCAAGTTTCCGGGAAGGACGATCTCCGTGCGAGGCTTGCCAGGTTTAGGGTGAATGATGGCCACTGTGGGAACAGCGGCCCCGCGCGTTTCGACCTTCAAGTCAGCTTCAGCCTTAAGCCGCGGCAAAACGCCGGCGATCACTACCAGTGCAACGATCAGAAGGACCACAATAGCGGCGAGGAGTCCACGCCAGGCATGGTGCCGCCTCGGTGGAGGCAGTTCGTCGCCTGCCGAAGATGCTCCGGTACGACCACCGCTTGTCATGAAATTCCCTTCCCGATGGGTGTCACTGTAAATAGATGTGGGGTTAGTCTCATTCGTTTCATCCTGAACATTCGAATGCGTTACGGTAAATGACGATAGAGAACTGAAACTATCGAGAGATGCCCTGGTTCTTTGGAATGTTTGGTAGGCATCAGCGGCCTTCGGCAGACGATTCGGCGCGCCGGCCCCCATGAACGATGCTGAAGAATACGGGGACGAAGAAGAGCGTACCGGCAGTGGCGAAAATGAGACCGCCGACCACAGCGCGGCCGAGAGGTGCATTCTGCCCGCCACCCTCCCCGAGACCGAGCGCCATCGGAAGCATGCCAATGATCATGGCCAGCGCGGTAATGAGAACTGGCCGCAAACGAGTGAAACCCGCTTCCAGCGCCGCCTCGACCGACGATTTCCCGGCCTCCAGGCGGTCCCGCGAAAAGCTGACGACGAGAATGCTATTGGCAGTAGCCACGCCCATGCACATGATGGCGCCAGTGAGCGCCGGAACGCTCAGGGTGGTATGAGTCACGAAGAGGCACCAGACGATTCCGGCGAGAGCGGCGGGGAGGGCCATGAGAATGACGAACGGGTCGAGCCACGACTGAAAATTGACGACGATTAGAAAATACACAAGAACGATGGCCAATCCGAGGCCTGTGAGCAGTCCGACGAAGGATGAATGCATGGTTTGAATTTGCCCGAGGACGTGGATTTGAGAGCCGCGGGGCAAATCCTTGCGGTCGCGATTTACAACCGACTCGATGTCGCTGGCGACGCTGCCTAAATCGCGGCGGTCGACGGACCCGTAGATGTCGATCACTGGCTGTACGTCGTAATGCGAAACCACCGCCATCTCGGAGCCTCGGCTGAACGAGGCGACGTCGCTGAGAATTTCCGACTGGCTCGCGCCCGGGTCAGTGATGGGGACGTTTTCGAGTTTCGCAAGAGAATCGGTGCGGTATTCAGGCGTTTGTACCGCGATGTTGTAGCTGACGCCAGTTTGTGGATCGAGCCAGAACGTTGGCGAAGTTTGGAAGCTGCCGCTCAGTGAAATAAGTAGATTTTGTGCCACATCAGCGGCGGTGTAGCCAATCTGCTGGGCCTTGGTACGGTTGACCTGGATGTGCAAGCGCGGCTCGTTGAAGGCTTGCTGAATTCGCATATCCACCGTGCCGGGAATGAACTTGAGCTGGTTTAATAAATTATCTGCAAACTGGCGGTTGGCGAGGATATTCCGGCCCAGAATCTGAACGTCGATGGGAGCGGGTAGGCCGAAATCCAAGATTTTACTCACCATGTCGGTAGGCAGGTTGTAGAACTGGACCCCCGGAAAATCCTGCGCCAGAACGCCGCGAAGTTCGCGGACGTATTCGATAGTGGGGCGGTGTTTGCGCGCAAGAGAGACGAGAATGTCCGCGTCTTCGCTGCCGATTGGCGCTGCATTGCTGTAAGAAAGATTGATGCTGCTATACGGCAGTCCAATGTTGTCGATGATGGAGGTGAGTTCGGAGTATGGAATGTGAGCGCGAATGTCCGCTTCAACGCGACCGCATAGCGCCGCCGTATCTTCGATGCGTGTCCCAGTGGGGGCGCGCATGTGGATATCGAATTCGCCGCTATCGACCGACGGAAAGAAATCTTCCCCGATCAGCGGGAGCAGCGCGAACGAAAGGATGCAAACGCCAAAAAACCCAACCACGAAAAGCTTCCGGTGCTCGATGCAGGCCGCGAGCATACGATGGTAAGCGCTGCGGAAGCGCTCGAATCCGTTTTCAAATCCAGCTTGCAGGCGGACGAAAGGATTGCGCGACGATTCCGTGTGCTCGCGGCGCTGCTCCTCGGTTTCTTCGGTAAGCATATATCGCGCCATGGTGGGCACCAACGTCCGCGAGATCACATACGAAGCCAGCATGGCAAAAACCACCGCTTCGGCAAGAGGCACGAACAGATATCGGGCTACGCCAGACAGAAAGAACATCGGAACAAACACGATGCAAATAGAAAGCGTCGAAACCAGAGCGGGCGTGGCGATTTCCTCCGAGCCGTCTAGGACCGCCTGCGTAAGTTCCTTACCCTGAGCGATATTTCGATTGATGTTTTCGATGGCGACGGTGGCGTCGTCAACTAGGATGCCAACGGCGAGCGCGAGACCGCCGAGAGTCATGATATTGATGGTTTGCCCGAGGGCGCTCAGGACGATGATCGAGGTCAAGACCGATAATGGGATGGAAACAGCGATAATTAGCGTACTGCGCAAACTACCAAGAAATATGAGGATCAACAATCCGGTTAGGCCTGCTGCGATCACTCCCTCGCGCACCACGTCGTCAACCGAGGCGCGAACGAATATCGACTGATCGGAGAGAAACTGAATTCTCAATTGGGGCGGAAGACCGGCTAGGATGGTTGGGATTTTCTTCTTTACGTTCGCGATGATGCTGAGAGTGGAGACATCGCCGCTTTTGAGAACGGAGAGCAAGGAGGCCCGCCTGCCGTTGACGTGTACGATATTCGTCTGCGGAGGACTGCCGTCGCGAACGTGAGCGACATCGTGGATGTAGATGGTGGAATTGCCGACCTGTTTGATGGGTAAGTCGTTTAGTTCCTGGATGGTTTGCGGGGCCCCGTTCATGTCTACCTGATATTCGAAGGAGCCGATCTTCGCGGTTCCCGCGGGGATGATCAGGTTCTGATTGCCAATGGCGTTGACCACATCAAGCGGAGAGAGATCGTGGGCTTGCAGAGCCTGGGTATTGAGGTCCACCTGAATCTGGCGTTGCTTGCCTCCGTAGGGCCACGGGACGGCGACACCAGGAATGTTGATGAGTCCAACGCGGACAAAATTTTGCGCCAGGTCGCCAAGCTGCTGTTCGGAAAGACCCTGTCCCGACAGTCCCAACTGGATTACGGGGACGGTCGAAGCGTTGTACTGGATAACAAACGGGGGCTGCGTGCCGGGCGGCATGGAATGAACGATGGACGTGGAAATAGCGGTGATTTGCGCGACGGCGTTACCGATATTCACGCCCGGCTGGAAATACACCTTCACCACGGCGCGGCCCGTGAGCGACTGCGATTCGATGTGCGAGATGTCGTTGACCGTAGTGGTGAGAGCGCGCTCGTAAACGTAAACGAGGCGATTCGACATCTCCTCGGGAGACAGGCCGGTGTAGTTGAAGAGCACGCTGATGATCGGGATATCGATGTTCGGAAAAATGTCGACAGGCGTGCGAACGATGTCGACCGCGCCGATGATCAGCAGCAGAATGGCCGCTACGACGAAGGTATAAGGACGGCGAAGGGCGAGCCGTACGATCCACATCTATGCAGGCACTCCTGTATCCGTCCAACCGAACGGCACAACACACTCAGTGGCGGATGTCGGTATTCTGGAGAATCCGTATTATCGCACCCTGCGGACCGGACGCGGCAAAAAACACACCGGAGAAATGAGTCTTTTTGTTGCGCGTCTACAGCAAGTCGAATTCACAAGGATCTCACTTCCACCCCGCCACGCGGGGAGGCATATCCGGGCGGTTTCGCGAATTTAGCCGCGCCGAGGCGCGTACACCATACAATACCAGCAAAGTCAGCGGCGACTGGCCAAAACTAGAACCGAGCAAATCCGATAACGCTCACCGCATCAAATCGCGGAACACAAACAATCGGCTCAGGCGCTCAATTGAGGCGTTGCATTGCGGGTGCACGCGAGCTTTTGCCAGCCGGATGTTGTCGGCTGGCCGATCAACCCAAAGCAGAAAACCTGAGAAAAGTTTTGGACGATGGGACAATTAACGCCCTGCGTTTTCCCTTTCTTTCGCCGAGTCTCCGCTGTATCGCACGATAAATCAGCGCGTGAGTTTGGCATAATGCATGCACCGGCCTCAGGTGAGGAACCCAGAAACCCGTTCAGGTGAATTACCGAAGAGGCGCTCAAAACTACCGGCTTGGCACTATTGGGTGTACTGGGCCGGCGTGCTCTGCGTGATCGCCGCGGCGTTGACGGCCTTCGGAGTCATTAACTGGCGGGGTGCCCACAGCAGGTTTGACACTCGATACGATCAGATCACAGCAGCCTATCGCACCCATTTCAATTACCTCGGTTCGCCGCTTCAAGTGGAAATCCCGCAGCGCCGCCTGTATCCCTTTTCCGTAATTCCCGGCGGCGTACAAAGCGCGCAAGAGTTGAGAAACGCGATCGCGCACGATCCCCTAGTTGCCGCGCTGTACGCGAATTTTGACCTGTCGCGCGCGCACATCATCCGCCTGACCCACGACCGCGAAGTCTATGTTTCCTACCGGTTGGATGGCCGCATCTACTGGACCAAGAAACGCCTTTTACTTCGCGCGGGCGAAACTCTCATCACAGATGGCAAGCACGAGGCGCGCACTCGATGCGGAAACCAGATATCGGAGACGCCTGTCCAGCCCGTGTCGCCAGACGAGCCTTCCAGCGCCGCCATGAATGCTCCGCCAAACTACACCCTGGTCGCCGAGAATCCCGCTCCGCCCCCGACTTTGCCTCTCGATCCACCTTTTCTTGATCCAGCGGGCCCGACGGAACCGCCATCGGCCCAATCGCCTTCGGACCCGTCGGTTTCGGTGATTCCCCCGCCATACTTCCCAATCGTGGGCGGCGGCCCATCTTCTGACCCGCAATTGTTTCCACCTCCGCCTCCACCGCCAGTGGCAACACCCGAACCAAGTGCTCTATTGCTGTTGGGGATGGGCCTGCTCTCGCTCGGCGTAGCAACTACGCTTGTGGGGCATCGGAAGAACCGGAAAACCTGAACCGAAGAAAAGGCCAGAAGCGCTTGGCTATTAGTGCCCCCGGGACGCGATCTCCTCGGGACTACCGCAGTGATGCGTACTTCTGCGACGAGGTAAGGCCTTCCTGTGCGGCCTCGAGAGTGCGAACCGCTGGAGACAACCCGTGGCGCTCGAAACACGCCGCGATATTCTTCCCGATTTCGTCGATCCGCTCCGTGGCTAGAGCGACCACACTAGGACCCGCCCCACTCAGGGCCACTCCCAGCAATCCAGGCGTCCTCGGTAGCTTAAAAACCTCGGCAAGGCCTGGAATGAGCGATTGGCGCGGAATCTGGTGCAGACGGTCCTGCATCGCATCCCAGATCAGGTCGTAGCGGCGATCTTCCAGAGCGGCCACGAACAAAGCGGAGCGCTGAAGATTGAAAACGGCGTCGGCGCGAGGAACCGATTGCGCCAGCACGGCGCGCGACTTCTTGGTTTCAAGCTCCAGATTCGGCGTGACGACGATCACTCGAATCACCTTGGGCCAGCGCTTGCGAAGTGCCACCACGCTGCCGTCGGGGCGCGTAAAAGTCACCACAAACCCGCCCAGCATCGCCGCTGCCACGTTGTCCGGGTGGCCTTCCATTTCGGTCGCATAGCGCAGAACCGCGTCTTTCGGAACCTGCCGTCCCGTGACGAGATACCCGAGCGCGAGTCCAGCCACAGCGGCGGCGGCGCTGCTGCCAAGTCCGCCCGCGACGGGGATTTCATTTTGCACGGCTAAGCGAACGCGAGGCAGATCGAAGCCTTCTCGCTCCGCCACGAGCCGCATGGCCCGAAAGATCAAATTTTGATCGGGGCCCTTGGGAAGCGCGGACGTGCCGCGCACTCCACGGCTGCGAGCCTGGGTTCGCGCGCCCGGTTGCGACAACAATGTGGCCCGGACGCTCAGGTACATCTCCAGCGCAAGCCCAAGGCAGTCAAATCCTGCGCCCATGTTCGCGGTCGATGCCGGAACTCGGACTTCAAATGACGGTTGGCGGGAGGAGGTCATGAGACTGGGATGTGCGAAAGCCTTTCAGAACCGCAAGCGAAAGCTACCCCGGACTTTTGTCGATCGTTAGCGCTTCTGTTCGAGCACCTTCAGGATTGCGGATTTCGAAGCCTCCACATGCTGTGGAGCGTTGCGGAACGCTCCGGAGATTCCCGTCGGCTCGGACGACGCGCCCTTCGCGTCGGTTTCGAGAGCTAGCGTACCGCGGTGGTAGGCGCTTACGTAATCCGGATCCTTGAGTACGTGTCCAGTGAGCACGGCGACGACGGATTCTCCCTTCCGAATATGGCCCGCCGCAACCAATTTCTTGATTCCGGCTACGGTCGTTGCCGACGCGGGCTCACAGCCAATTCCGTCGCGGCCGATCGTGGCTTTCGCGTCGGCGATTTCCTGTTCGCTCACGCTGATAATCTTTCCGCCCGACCGCAAAACCGCGCGCAATGCCTTCTTCCAGGATACTGGCGCGCCGATTTTGATCGCCGTCGCCAGAGTTCGCGGGTGCTCTTCGAATGTGAGCGTTTTCGGGAGCTGAATTTCCGCGGAAGCTTTCGCCGGAGGCAAACTCGCGAAGAGCCGTGCGAGCGGCGCCGCTCCTTCCGCTTGGATCACGCTCAATTTTGGCAGCCGGTCGATCAAACCGAGCGCCCGCAGTTCCTCAAAGCCTTTACCCAGCGCTGAACTGTTGCCCATATTTCCGCCCGGCACCACCACGTGATCGGGCACGTGCCAGTTGCATTGATTCATCATCTCGAAAGCCACCGTTTTTTGGCCCTCGATTCGGAATGGGTTGATGGAGTTCGCAACGTAGATGGAAGGATCTTCGCCCAGTTCCTGAATCAGTCGCATGCAATCGTCAAAATTGCCATCGATTTCGCAGACGATGGCTCCGTAGTCCATGCTTTGTGCGAGTTTCGCGGAGCTAATTTGGCCGCGGGGCAGCAAAATAGCCGGCTGGAGCCCAGCGCGATCCGCGTACGCAGCCAGGCTTGCCGCGGTATTTCCGGTGCTCGCGCAAACGGCCGTGTGGGCGCCCAGCACGAGCGCCTGCGTTATCGCGACGCACATGCCCGTATCCTTGAACGACCCCGTGGGATTGCAGCCTTGATGCTTCAGGCGGAGAGCATCGAGCCCGCAATATTTCGCGGAGCGAGGAGCTTCATATACCGGAGTGTTGCCCTCAAAGAGCGTTACAAAAGCAGCCGATTCACCGAACGGCAGAAGTTCGCGGTAGCGCCACACTCCACTGATATCGCGCCCGTCGCGCGAGGCGGCTCGCGACTCCCATTTTGCGCACAAGGCGGCAGGATCGCCGATCGCGGATACGTGACTATCAATCTCTAGCGGCCCGCCGCACTTCGGACACACGTATATGCGCTCGCGAATTCCGTACACCGCGCCGCACTCTGGCAGAATGCAGCGCTGCGTCGGTTTCGCGGCAGTCCGCTCGGCCACTTGCGCAGGCTTCTGCGTCATTTTCTGGAACCTACGGGCATTTCCTGCGCGGTTCTGGCGCCAAGTCCGAATTCCAAGTGAGTAGCAATAAGCGCGGGCTTGATGTCTTTTTCAGCGACCACGAACGAGATGTTGCTCTCTGAGGATCCCTGGGCGATCGCGATCACGTTCACGTTCTCCCGCCCCAGCGCGCTGAACGTCCGGCCGGCGAGGCCGCGAACGCCGCGCATGTTCTCGCCGACCACCGCCACAATCGCGATACTTGGGTCCACCGTGATGTGCTCGACTTTTTCGTGCGCCACGTCCTGGGCAAATTCTTTTCGCAATGCCTCCACGGTTCGCTGCGCATCCCTGCCAGCCACGATGAAGCAGATGTCGTTCTGTGAGGACGATTGCGAAATAAGCAGCAGATTCGCGCGCAACTGCGCTGTCGTGGAAAACGTGCGAGCCACCACGTCGGGAGCGCCGACGATTCCTGGGCCGCCGACGGTGATCAGCGCCACGTCGCGAATCGCGGTCAGAGCTTTCACACCGCCGCCGTTGCTACGGCCCTGCGGCGTGATTTTGGTGCCCGTCCTGGTGGGTTCAAAACTGTTGCGGATCCAGACCGGAATCCCTGCCTCCTGCACGGCGCGGAGCGTTTTCGGATGCAGAACTTTCGCGCCGAAATACGCCAGTTCGCTCGCCTCGCGGTAGGAAATCTCTGCGATGGTGCGCGCTTCCGGCACAAGGCGCGGGTCCGCCGTCATCACTCCGTCCACATCGGTCCAGATAATCACTTCATCGGCGCCAAGCGCGGCTCCCAAAATCGTCGCGGAATAATCCGATCCGCCACGGCCCAGTGTCGTCAGAATGCCTTCTGCGGTCGCGCCGATGAAGCCGGTGACGACAGGCACGATCCCCTGCCCGAGCAGCGGCAGCAGGCGTGCTTCGCAGTGCTCGCGCGTGCGATCCATAATCGGATCGGCGCCACCATGGCATGGATCGGTTGCAATCAGCTCCGTCGCCTCGATGGCCTCGCTCTCGGCTCCAATTTCCTCGATCGCGCCGGCCACCAGGGGAGCCGATAGGCGCTCGCCAAGGCTCGATATTGCGTCGAGCGTCCGCGGCGTGAGCTCATGCAGCAGCGCCGTGCCTTTGCACAGTCGCTCGCCTTCGGCAAAAATCTGATCGAGGCGGTCGGCGATCGCTTTCCGCCGCCCTTCGCTGCGAATCAATTCTCCAAGCGCGGCCTCGTGATGCTTCCGCATCAATCCAAATGCAGCGCCGGTGCGTTCCAGATCGCCGGCTTCGGCGTGAACCGCCGCCTCGATCAGACGATTCGTCACGCCGCTCATCGCCGATACAACGGCAACCACGGGGGCCTGCCGCGAAGCCTCACGCACGATCTGCGCAACGCGTCCGATGCACGCGGCATCGCCTACAGACGTGCCGCCAAACTTCATCACTTGCAAGGGTTTTTTCATTTCTAAAAAGATGCGGCGCAGAGCAATCGAAGTGGCCTGGAGCGCAGAGCGACCCGGCATTCAGCGTGGCCGCGCCAACAAAAACTATACACTATCGGCACCCAATCCGTGCCGCGGGTGTTGATTCTGGTGCTGTGAACGTCAGTCCGCGCCCGCGCGCCGCGCCTTGCGTCACGGTTGTTGCTTCCTCCCGAGCCCCGTTCTCTCGGCCACAAGTTTGCCCGTGTAAATGGCCATGCCCACTGCCGCATCCATGCCAACTTTTTCGAGCGCATTCACTTCGCGCATGCTTCGGATTCCCCCGGCGGCCGTAATCGGGAGCGACGTGACTCGGCGCAACTTTCGAAACCACGCAAGATCGGTTCCCTTCATGGAACCCTCGCGATCAACGAAAGTGGAGAGAAAGCCGGAGCAAAACGGCTCCAGCACCGGGATCACCTCCTCCGGGTGTATCTTCAGCCGCTCGCGCCAGCCGCGCACCACGATCCGGCCACCCTCCGTGTCGAGAGCGATGATGATTCGTCTGCGGCCCACGCGCCGGCGCAATTCCGACAGAAACTTACGGTCCACTTGCTGATCGCGGAAAGCGGCGCTGCCGACGATCACCTTATCCGCGCCCCAAGCTAAGATCTTCGCTGCCCGCTCAGCCGTGTGGATGCCGCCGCCCACGCGGATTTCGCAATCGGCGCGGGCGCAAAGCCGCTTGATCCAGTTCGCATTCGTTCCCTTGCGCATGGCCGCGTCCAGATCGATCACATGCAGAATTGGATAGCCGCGAAAACGATTGAGCAGTCCCAGCACGTCTTCAACCGCCAGCGCGAGCCGCCTGCCGCGCACCAACTGCACGGCCTTTCCACCCTGAAGATCGATGCACGGAATGATCATCGGTTTTGCCGCACCGGTACACCGCGCTCCGCCAGAAAGTTCTTCAGCGCCGCGATGGAATGCGTGTCGAGGTGAAAAATCGAGGCGGCCAGCGCCGCGTCCGCGCACCCGCCGGTGAACACCGCAAGAAAATCTTCAAAGGTACTCGCGCCGCCCGACGCAATCACTGGCACCGGCACCCTTTCCGCGATCTTCGCGGTTACCTCGCAATCAAAGCCGCTGCGCGTACCGTCTCGGTCGATCGAGGTAAGCAGAATTTCGCCCGCTCCGCGCGCGACCGCTTCGGCGGCCCAGTCTGCCGCATCCCGCCCGGTCGCCTGGCGCCCTCCGCGAACGTATGCTTCCCACGAGCCGTTGTTGCGCTTCACGTCGAGCGAAAGCACCACAGCCTGCGCGCCAAACTGCTGCGACAGCTCTGAAATCAGCTCCGGGCGCTCCACGGCGGCAGTGTTGACCGTCACTTTATCCGCGCCCGCCAGCAGCACCGCGCGACCTTCCTCCATCGTGCGAATGCCGCCGCCCGCCGTGAGCGGGATGTTCAACTGCTCCGCCACGCGCCGGATCGTGTCGAGAAACGTAGCGCGCCCTTGAAACGACGCGCTGATGTCGAGCACCACCAATTCGTCCGCGCCCTCGCGGTTGTAACGCGCACCAAGTTCCGCCGGATCGCCCATGTCCCGCAGCCCTTCGAATTCCACGCCCTTCACCACGCGTCCGGCGTCCACATCGAGACACGGAATGATCCTCCGTGCCAGCGTCACGACAGCGACTCCACAAAATTCCGCAGCACCAGTGCGCCCGTTTCCCCCGACTTTTCAGGATGGAATTGCACGCCGAATAAACCATCCTGCTCGATCGCGGCCGCGAACGAGACCCCGTGATCGCACGCGGCAACCGTTACCGGCGCGGAGCCAGGAGCAGCAAACGAGTGTGCGAAATAAAAATAGGCGTCATCGGGTACGCCGCGAAGCAGCCGGCTCTCGTGAACTCGCCGGAGCTGATTCCACCCGATGTGAGGAGATTTCACGTTGGTTGGAAGCGCCGCCACTCTTCCCGGAAAAAATCCCAGGCCGGATTCGTTCGGAGCCTCGTCGCTCGACGCGAACATCGCCTGTAGTCCCAGGCAGATTCCCAGAATCGGAATCTTAGATTTATGCGCCGCCTGCAGCGGCTCTGTCAGATTTCGCTCGCGTAGCCCAGCCACAAACGCGCCGAAGTGCCCAACTCCCGGCAGCACGATCGCGCGCGCCGCCGCAACTTGCGCCGGCTCCGTGGCGCGCTCGGTTTCCGCGCCCAGTCCGCGCAGCGCGCGTTCCACCGACGGCAAATTCCCTGCGCCGTAATCGATGACCGTAATCTTCACAGCAGACCCTTGGTGGAAGGCAGCACGCGCTGGAGCTGCCGGTCGCGCGTAATTGCGAAGCGCAATGCCTTGGCGAACGCCTTGAAAATCGACTCGACTTGGTGATGCGAGGATCGCCCGTACATCAACTTCAAATGCACGTTAGCCGAGGCCGCTTGCGCGAACGCGCGAAAAAAATCCTCCATCAGCTCGGTTTGAAAATCGCCCACCCGCGGAGCCGAGATTTTCCAATTGCACGCGCAATAGGCGCGCCCGGAAAAATCGATCGCTGCGGCAGCCAGGCAATCGTCCATGGGCATCAGGAAATAACCCGCACGCAGAATCCCGCGCTTCGTTCCCAGGGCTTTTTTCACCGCCTCGCCCAGCGCGATTCCAACATCCTCCACCGTGTGGTGCTGATCCACGTCCAAATCGCCGCGGGCCTGCAGATTTAAATCGAGAGCGCCGTGCCGCGCGATTTGTTCGAGCATGTGGTCGAAAAATCGGACCCCTGTGGAAATTTCCGATTTCCCCTTGCCGTCCAGATTCAACCGCAATCGGATGTCGGTTTCCTTCGTGGCGCGCCGCAGATTCGCCGTTCTCATAGAATCGCCTTCAGTTCGCGTAGCAGGCGCCGCGTCTGCGACAAAGTGCCTAGCGTGATGCGCACGTACCCCTCGCCGCCGAAATCGCTCGACCGGTCGCGCACCAGAATGTCTTTTCGTTCTAGTTTCGTCACAACTGATTTCGCGCGCTCGCCGAAATATGCCAGCACGAAATTCCCAGCGCTCGGGAAGCAGCCGACGCCTTGCTTCGCCAGCCCCTTCTCCAATTCTTTGCGCCCGCGAATCACCTCGCGCACGGTCCGCGCGATGAATCCGCGATCCCGCATGGCCGCCTCGGCGGCCGTCAGCGCCGCGGCGTTCACCGGATAGGGAGACTGCGCCTTGCGCATTTGCGCGGCCAGCTCGCGGTGCGTAAAAAGACACCCAAGCCGCAGCCCAGCCAAACCGCAGGTTTTCGAAAACGTGCGCGTCACAATCAAATTCGTGTACCGCCGGATCCAGGGAATCACCGTCACGCCGCAAAATTCGAAATACGCCTCATCGATTACCACCATCGTTCGCGGTGCGGCTCGCAGGATCCGACGCACTTCCGCGAGCGAAAGCAGTTGCCCCGTCGGGCTATTCGGATTGGGCAGAAACAACACGCGGGGCTTATGGCGCAGTTCCTTCAGCACTGCGCTCGATGGGAAACGCATTTCCTCGTCGTACCGCAGTGCCACCACTCGCGCGCCCGCCAATTCGGAGTAAAACCGGTACATCGCATACGTCGGCTCGACCAGCAGCACGCTCTCGCCCGGCTCGACAAACACGTTCACCACCAGACTCAGCGCTTCGTCGGTGCCATTTGTCAGCAAAAGCTCGTCCGGCCGCACACCGAAGTGCCGCGCCGCTTGTTTTCGAACCGTTTCCTGCTCCGGATAAGCTGAAATCGATGCGGCGCTGAGTTTCGCCAGCGCCCGTCGCACCGCCGGCGAACAACCGATCGGATTCTCGTTGAAATCCAGGCGCAGCTTGTCGGTACGCCCCTCGAGCGGAGGATGATAAGGCCGCATCCGCTCTACCGATTTGCGCACGGCAATCGCCGGTTTCATTTCCGCACCTCTACCGACCTCGCATGCGCCACGAGCCCTTCCGCCCGCGCAAATTCCTCCGCAACCGGGGCAAGCCGCCGTGCCCCTGCGCGCGAAACTTCCTGCACGCTGATGCACTTCACAAAATCCGCCGCCGAAAGCCCGCCGCGCGCACGCCCCACTCCGCCAGTCGGCAGCACGTGATTCGTCCCGCTCGCATAATCGCCAAACGTCTGCGCGCTCCAGTCGCCTAGAAAGACGCTTCCCGCCGAACCAAACCGCTTCCAAGGTCCGCGTTCGCCCTCTGGCAAGCTTAAATGTTCCGGCGCGAACCGGTTGACGAATTCGAGCGCTGCGGAGGATGTGCGCGCCACCAGCGCCGCTCCATTTGCTTCCAGCGAACGCCGCGCTAGATTTGTCGCGGGTAGAGCCGCAAGCTGCCGCTCGATTTCGACGGCCACTTCGCGGGCCAAACGCGCCGTCGTCGTCACAAATAGCGAAACGGCATCCGGATCGTGCTCCGCCTGCGCGATCAAATCCGCGGCGATAAACCGAGCGTTGCCGCGATCCGCCAACACCACGGCTTCCGTCGGACCGGCCAGCATATCGATGGCGCAATCGGCGCTGACGATTTGCTTCGCCGCCGCCACGTAGCGGTTCCCCGGCCCGCAAATTTTATCCACGCGCGAAATCGATCTCGTTCCGTACGCCAGCGCCGCGATCGCCTGCGCTCCGCCGATCCGCGCCACCGACTCCACGCCCAGCAGATCCGCGGCTGCCAACAATGCGGCGCCCGGCTGCGGACTCACCACCACGATTCTTCGCACACCGGCCTCTTGCGCTGGGATCACCGTCATCAGCAGCGTGGAAACAAGCGAAAAGCGCCCGCCCGGCAAATAGCACCCGATCGCTTCGATCGGACGCACTCTCTGCCCCGCGCGTACGCCGGGCTCAACTTCGATGGTCCATTCCTGCGGCACTTGCCGGCGCGCCACGGCGCGAATATTCCTCGCCGCGTGCCGAATCGCGGCCAGAAATTCGCGCGAAACACTTTTGCGCGCTTTGGTCAATTCAACTCGTGGCACCCACACGTTTCGCGGCGTCAGCGCCAGCTTGTCGAGTCGCTTCGTCCACGCGAACAGCGCCGCATCGCCGCGCTTTCGTACATCTTCGACGATGCGCCGCGCCACGCGTTCCGCCTCTTGGCTGCTCGCGCGCCGGGTAGACAGAAATTTCTTCTCGGTCGTTTCCGTCAGCGGCAGAATGCGCATCAGTACACGACCTTATTCAACGGATATTCCACGATTCCTTCCGCATGCGCAGCCTTCAGCTTGGGAATCAATTGCCGCACGGTTTTTTCTTCAATAATCGTGTTGATCGCTACCCAGCCTCGGTCGCTCAAGTGCGCAACGGTCGGATTTCGTAGCGCCGGCAGCGCCGCCAATACTTTTTCCAGATCTCCCTCGCGCACGTTCATCATCAATCCCACGCGGTTATACGCCTTGATCGCGCCTTCCAGCAGCATCGCGATGTTGCCGATCTTTTCCTTCTTCCACGGATCTTCCCAGGAGCCGCGATTGGCGATGAATCGCGTGGACGATTCCAGCAGCGT
This sequence comes from Candidatus Acidiferrales bacterium, assembly GCA_050746725.1. Classification (GTDB taxonomy): domain Bacteria; phylum Acidobacteriota; class Terriglobia; order Acidiferrales; family UBA7541; genus Palsa-295. Next base: position 100,481 of record JBOGMX010000037.1, read on the forward strand.
GTCCACCACCCGCAGATGATTCGCGCGTAGCGACGATCCCGTCTCCGTCACCTCCACAATCGCGTCCGCCAGCCGCGGCACTTTCACTTCCGTCGCGCCCCAGGAAAATTCCACGCGCGCATTCACGCCGTTCCGCTCCAGATATTTCTCCGTCATGCGGACGGCTTCCGTGGCGATTACTTTCCCCTCCAGATCGCGCACGCTCTTCATGGGAGAATCTTCGGCCACCGCCAGCACCCAGCGAACCTTGCCCAGCCCCGTCTTCGAATAAACCAGCTCGGCCACTTCCTCCACGTCCGCGCCGGTCTCCATGATCCAATCCTTGCCGGTAAGCCCCGCGTCGATCGCGCCGTTTTCCACGTAACGCGCCATTTCCTGCGCGCGCACCATCATGCACTCGATCTCCGGATCGTCGATTCCCGGATAATAGCTCCGCGAATTGACGGTGATGCGCCAGCCCGCCTTTCCGAAAAGCTCGACGGTCGATTCCTGTAAGCTCCCCTTTGGAATTCCCAGTTTCAGGCGGCTCATCAGCTTTTCCCCTTCCCGTAGAGTTTCTCCGGTGAAATGATCCGCTCCGCCACCGTCGTCGCCGAACCGTCGCGCTCTAGCCGCCGAAAAAAGCAGCTGCGGTAACCTTCGTGGCAAACCGCGCCGCCTTCCAGTTCCGCGCGCACCAGCACGGCGTCCAAATCGCAATCCACGCGCAATTCGCGCAGCAGCAGTTTTTGCCCGCTGGTCTCGCCCTTGGTCCAAAGCTTTTTGCGTGACCGGCTGTAGAACGTCACGAACCCGGTCTCTTGCGTCTTGGCCAGCGCTTCGCGGTTCATGAATCCCAGCATCAGGATTTCGCCATTGGCGTCGTCCTGCACGATTGCCGGTATCAACCCGCCTTCTTTCTCGAAATCGAGCTCCATTTCATCTCCCCATAAACAAAAAGCCCGCCAGCGCTTGCCGCGCCAGCGGGCGGATGAGTCCAGCTATAACTTACGAGCTAGCCACACCGCCGCAGGCACGCTTCCGTGTGATGATGGTGACGGCTATGATGCGCCCGCAGCAGTTTCATGACGCTCTATAAATTAGGGGAACCCGCCGCCCTTGTCAAGGCCTCCTCAGCATTGCGCTGACCTTGTTTCCCGCTTTTTCCGCGCTTCAGTTTCGCCCCTCGCACCGGCGGCCAACTCGCGCAGACGAGCATTCGCTCCGACACTGCGGCGATCCGGTTTTGCGTTTCCCCGCGCCAGCGGAATCACTTGCTCTTATAAAGATCGCCGGGCTCCGCCTCTCAAAGGCGCATCTCCGGACGCGAAGCGGGGTTCTTCTTGGCTGGCTTAGCTTCTTTGCCCCACCCCTTGCGTTCGTGTTGAGATGAGGGAATGTCCGGTAAGCCGTTTTCCAGGATTTTGCTTCTGTCCCTTTCGAATTCCTCGCTTGACAAACGACCTCGCGCTGTTTGATGTCCTATTACTCTAGTACACTGATGCTCTTTCGAATCCATCCCGACTCAGGCGTGCCGATCTACCTGCAATTGGTGCAGCAGGTGATGCACGCGGTCGAAACTGGTGCACTGCGCCCTGGCGACCAGTTGCCGGCGATTCGCGCGTTGGCGGAAGACACCGTGACAAATCCCAACACCGTGGCGAAGGCCTACCGGGAACTGGAACACGAAGGAGTCATCGAGCTACGGCAGGGCTTGGGCGCATTCGTGCGGGCACGTGCTTCTTTCGCTCGCGACGCCGGGGCGATGAAGGAGGCGCATCGGGCGGTTGCAGCGGCCGTTGCAGCCATGCGCAAGCTGGGGTTATCGGAGGCTTCGATGCGCCGCGTTTTCGAAGCCGAGCTGGCGTGGGATCAAGAAGCTCGCGAAGTAGTTTCTTCGAGGAGGTGACTTATGCATTCGGAATCCCCTGTTATTTCGGCTGAAGGGCTCAGAAAGCGGCTGGGCAGCGTCAATGCCGTCGCCGGTCTCGACTTCACGGTGTCCCAGGGATCCACTTGCGGTTTCTTGGGCCGAAACGGCGCCGGAAAGACCACCACGATCAAGATGCTGATGGGCATGACCCGCCCGGACAGGGGCGAGGGGCGGATCTTTGGGGAGCCGATTGACGACGAAGTTGCAAGCGCGCGCATCCGGCGAAGGACCGGCTTCGTCGCCGAGGTCAAGGAATTCTATCCGTTCCTGACCGGCCGGCAGATGATCGACTTTACCCGCACCTTTTATCCCAAGTGGCGCAGCGACTGGGAAGAGCGCTGCCTGCGAGATTACGAATTGCCGATCAAGCAGAAAACCGGCGAGCTCTCGAAAGGCATGCGCTCGAAACTGGCGCTGCTGCTGGCATTCTCTCGCGGAGCCGAGCTTCTGGTTCTCGACGAGCCCACTGACGGGCTTGATCCAATCGCCATCGAGGCATTCTTGCAGCACTTGGTGGGTCTTGCTGGCGAAGGGCAAACCATTTTCTTTTCCTCTCACCAATTGCACGAGGTCGAGCAGGTTTGCGATAAGGTTTTCCTGATTGATCGCGGCAAGGCCGTTCTCGAAACCGATCTCGACGAAGCAAAGACAAGGTTTCGCAAGGTATCAATCACCTTTCCCGATGCCGTTCCCGAACACCTCTTCGAGGGAACGGGCGTCAGGCGGTTGAAAGTGCGCGGCCGCTCAGCATCGCTCCTAGTGAACCGAGACGCCGAGGCCATTGCCGCCCAAGCGAGGCAGGCCGGCGCCACAACTGTCGAATTTGCCCCAGTCAGCCTAAAAGAAATTTTCCTGGAAACCGTGGGAGAAGAACAATGATGACCGCAATCTTGCGAAAACACTGGATGGAACTCTGGCGACGATCGGCCTTCGTGACCGCCTTCGCACTCCTTCCCGGGATAGTCATCGCCATAGCCGCGCCTGCCACTCAGAGGTCCCATCCTCCAAACGTGTTTGACTTTCTCGCAATGTTCACTTTTCTCGTTTTGGCATTGTTCCCCAGCCGATTTGGTGGCACAGGGGTTACGACGTCTATGGGTGCCCGGCCGCACTCCGGCACTGATCCGTCTCTTCTCTTCACCCTATTCCTCCCGGTCCGGCGGCGCACTCTCTTCTTCTATCGATCTGTCTCTGGATTGCTGGGGATGGAAACCGCGGCAGCCGCCGCCTGGGCAATCGATTGCTTGCTCCTTGTGCACCTGGGCGCGTCATGGCACGCTCTAGTGTCCGCACTATGGGTTTTGCCCGCCCTTGTACCGTTGTACTTTCTGGATAGCCTTTTGTTGATCCGGTTCAGTGAGGTGACCACCATGCAGGTACGGGCCATTACCCTCGTGATCCTTTGGTTCGCGCTGCATTGGCTGCTCGGTGTCCGCTTTGAGAAAATGGCGGAGACCGCTCTGCACCATTTCACTCCGCTCCCCATCGCGCTCGCCATGTGCCTGCTTTCTGCGGCCTTTGCCGCAACCACGGTCTGGCGTGTTGATTGGCAGAGTTACTGAGGCGAGAATCGGACGTCGCAGGTGTCCTGAGTAGCCGGGGAATTTTCGTCGCGTTTCGGGATCGAATTTTTAGCAGGGTAGTTCGGCTCCTCCAGACGAGGATGCTGCGTAAACGCCCTTTGAAAATTGAATCGCTTGTCGGATTCGGCCGCTGAACCTTAGCGTGCAGGGACGTGAAAGCCGCGTTACGACCCGGTCGGAGGTAGCGGGACCTCCGCTGAAAGCGTGGCGCACTGCCGAGTGTCACCAATCATTCTGACGGCAGCCTGCATCGAACTGGGTGTCGATAGCGCGGTTCACCGCATGGTGTACACGATTCAGCCACTTCGGAAAATTGCCGCGAACGCCATTGCCACAGGCACCAGCGCGATCAAAGCCGTAACTACCCATGCAACGCCATGCGCGTAGTTCAGCGTGTATCCAAAGCCAAAGCGTTTTTCGACGAACAGCGCGGGATCGTTTGGATTGAAATAAAAGATCCCTGCTTTCCAATGATCGTCCAACGTCCCATCTCCGAATATGCCTCGTGGAGTGGACAAAGCCGCCGGATTCACCACACGCGCCCGGGTCTGATTCAGCCAATACGTCCCTACGAACGCGACCGCAATCACCAGGATGGCAATAAGCAGCACGAACCCGACGTTTAGTCCGCCGAGCAGCGGCAGAAGCGCCACGGACGAAAGCGTTACGGCCAATAAGTACTCGATGCCTGCAAGAAAATAGCCGACCTGATGCGGAAAGTCTCGCCCGTGCCTTCGAGCGCCGGGAATTCGTATAACTCTCGCTTCACGCAGCACGCCGTAAGTTACCAGGGCGAGCCCGGCGACCATCGCCGCGCCGATTATTAGAGGCCCGTATACGCCCATCAGCGTTCGCACCGACCATCCATTCGCCAGCCCATCGAGCCCCCAATGAACGGGGAAAATCTCCGGTATCCGCTCCCAGTGCATCCGCAAATAAATCGCGGTAGCCGCCAGAATCGCAAAGGGCCCGATCTGCAGCAGCCATCCGCCGGGCAGATGCGCCGCTCGCGGCGCCTCCATCAACTCCTGTACGATCGCGGCCTGTGCCGCATGGGGAAGCACGGCTTCCCGCGCGATCAGGAACGCGATCAGTGGTCCAAACGCCAGCCAGGCGACGCCAAGAACCAGCAGCGGCCAGCGCTTCGGCGTCTCGCCCGCTAAAATGAATCCCCATCCGATAGCGATCAGCACGATCGCCAGCGCTCGATACCGTCTCAGAATTTTTCGCCCGTCTGGACTGGAGCGAAATTCAGGCGGTACGGTGACCGCAAAGAAAAGTCCGGGTCGTTCCCACAGCGGGGCCATCCAGAAAATGCCCGCCTCAACCACACCAAGAAGCACGAGGATTCCGCAGAAATAGAAAAGCTGCGAGTGGCCGGTCATTTTGCTCCTCGAAGTAGACGGACTCTTATTTTTCCCGGAGTGGAGACGGTCGAATGCTCTGCGATTTCGCGCAATGCGAGCTTTCTTGAAAGATGGCGCTTCAGCGTCAACGCAGCAAATCCTCGAGCTTCACCTTCGCATCGGTTTTTGCGTCGCGGTATTTCACGATAACGGGCGTATACAAGGAAAGATTCCAATCCTTGCCGCGTCCGTGGGAAATGGCCCGGGATCCAGCCACCACCACGGCATTTTCAGGAATTACCAGCGGCTCTTCATCGCTGGCCACGTGCACAGCGCCGGTGACGATATCGTAGACTGGAGTGGAGCGATTCAGGATCGTGCCCGTGCCCAGCACCGCGCGCCGCTTCACCACCGTTCCTTCATATACGCCGCAGTTGCCGCCGACCAGCACGTCGTCCTCGACGATCACCGGCAGCGCGCCGACGGGTTCGAGCACTCCGCCAATCTGTGACCCCGCGGAAATATGACATTTGCGCCCAATCTGAGCGCAGCTTCCCACCAGCGCGTGCGAGTCAATCATCGTCCCTTCGCCCACGTACGCGCCCACGTTGACGTACATGGGCGGCATGCACGTCACGCCTTTGCCCAAGAAGCATCCGTCGCGAACGCTCGAACCCCCTGGAACGATGCGCACGCCCGAGTCGATCGAAAAATTCTTCAGCGGATAGGTGGACTTGTCGAAAAAATCCTGCTCCGCACTCTCGGAGCACATCTCCACGATGTGGCCGATGCGAAATCCAAGCAGAATGCCCTTCTTCACCCACGCGTTCACGCGCCAGCCGGTTTTAGACGACGCATCCGGCTCGGCCGCGCGAATCTCCCCCGAATTCAGCGCGTTTTTGAAACGCTGAAAAAGCTCGTGGTCCGATTCAGAATAGCGCTCCGGGGACTCGTCGAAAAGCCGCTCGATTTCAGCGCGTAGCATAGGCCCCTTGTACCAGCCCCACCGCTTCGAGCGCGCCGCGAATCTTCGCCAGACTCTCCGGCTTAGGCGCCACGAGAGGCAATCGGAATACCGGCTCCAGCAATCCCATCACAGCCATCGCAGCTTTTACGGGGCCCGGGTTCGTCTCCACGAAGTTCGCTTCCATCAGCCGGAAATAGCGCCGGTGGATCTCGCGAGCCGTGGCGAAATCGTTAGCCAGCGCGAGCTGCACGATCCGCGTCATCTCCGCAGGAATTTCATTCGACGCCACCGAGATCAATCCGCGCCCGCCGAGCGCCATCAGCGGCAGCGTGATTCCGTCATCGCCCGAAAGCACGGAAAAGTTATCCGGCATGATGTCCAGAATCATCGCCATCTGCCCGATATTGCCGGACGCCTCTTTCACCGCCACAATGTTGTCGATCTCCGCCAGCCGCTTGATCGTAGCCGGCTCGATGTTCACGCCCGTACGTCCGGGGATGTTGTACAAAATCACCGGCACGCTCACCGATGCCGCAATCGCCCGGAAATGCTGATACAGCCCTTCCTGCGTTGGTTTGTTGTAGTACGGGCTGACGGACAGAATTCCCTTCGCGCCGATCGCTTCGAACTCGCGCGCCATTTCGATCACATGCGCGGTGTTGTTGCCTCCCGCTCCCGCGATCACCGGGACGCGCCCGCGCGCTTCCTCGATCGTAATTTCCACCACGCGCTTCTGCTCCTCGCTCGTCAGCGTGGGGCTTTCGCCGGTGGTGCCGCAGGGAACCAGAAAATTGATTCCCGCCTCGACCTGGCGGCGCACCAGCCTCCGCAGCGCATTCTCATCGAGCGAAAGGTCGCGCCGAAACGGAGTCACCAGCGCCGTGCCACATCCTGTAAACATGTCCGCCTCCTTCGAACTGCTCTACTCGAGCTCGTTCACAATGTCCCGAAAATCGAAAAAGCCCTTTTTCCCTGCGACCCATCGCGCCGCTCGCAAGGCTCCGCGCGCGAACCCTTCGCGGCTCCGCGCCGTGTGCCGGATGGTGATCGTGTCCGCCGGCGAATCGAATCCGATTTCGTGTGTGCCGGGATGCGCGCCCGCGCGATTGCTCCCAGTGTCGATCTCCTTCTCATACCCGGCCCGTTTCATCCGTTCGACCAGCGCCAGCAAGGTTCCCGAAGGCGCATCCTTCTTCGTCGCGTGATGGATTTCCCAAGCCCACGCTCCGTACTCCGGCTGGCGCGCCATCATTTGCGCGGCCTCTTCCACCAGCTTGGAGAAAATATATACCCCCACGGAAAAATTCGCGCTCCATACCAATCCGGTACCGGCGCGATGCACCGCCGCCCTTGCCCGCTCCATTTGTTCGAACCAGCCGGTGGTACCGACTACCGTGTTTACTTTCAAACTCGCCAACCGCTCGATATGTTCGATCGCAGTGGACGGCGTCGAAAACTCAATCGCGGCATCGATTCCGCGAAAATTCTCCGCCGTCATCGCCTCGAATTTCGAGTTGTTGTCCACGTCGAGCCGCAGCTTCACGCTGCCGCCGTACTCCGGCGCCAATTGCTCGATCAAACGCCCCATTTTCCCGTATCCCACGATCGCAAGATTCATCTTCGCCCTAAAAGGTCTCGAAATCGCCCCTAATTGCTCTCCGCCAACAACCTCTTCACCACTTCGGTGTACAACCGTACCGCTTCCGCCAGCTCGCGCTTCGAAATTCGCTCTTCCGAAGTATGCGCCACATGAATGCTTCCCGGCCCCAGCAGCAGCGGCTCGCCCCAACTGCGCCCAAAAACCGGAACATCCGTCGTGAAGGAAACAACCGTTGTGGGCAGGCTGTCAACACTCTTGAATCGGATTGCCGGAATGTACAAAACCTCTTTCAGCTGCGCTCGACTTCCCACCGCCCGCGCGAACGCCTCGCGCACAGGTGCCGGATCGCCCACCAGCCGTACTAGCAGCTCCGCCTTCGCCGCATCGGGGATCACATTCGGCGCGCGGCCGCCGGAAATCGTGCCAATGTTCAGAGTGCACGCGCCGAGCAGGTCATCTTCCGGCAGTGGCACACGCCGAATCGCTTCGAGCGCGTCTAAAAGCGCTTCGATTGCCGATTCGCCCAGCTCCGGATACGCCGAATGCGCCATCCGCCCCTGCGTTGAAAGTTCCAATCGCAGGGCTCCCTTCGACGCCGCCGCCAGCTTATTCTCCGTTGGCTCGCCATTCACCAAATACCGCGACCCGCGCGGCTGCCGCGCGGCGGCCCTTGCTCCAGCGCTGTTGCGCTCCTCGCCCACCACAAAAAGCAGCGCGAAATTCTTCGTTGCATCCGCAAGCAGCTTTTCCGCCGCCGCGATCATTGCCGCGATGATGCCTTTTGTATCGCACGCGCCGCGCCCCCAGATGAATTCATCATCCTCGCGCGAAGGGAAAAATGGCGGCACGGTGTCCATGTGCGTCGAAAGCGTCACGCGCGGCTCGCCCCACCAGGCCAGCACGTTCGCGCGTTCCGGCTCCACTGCCATCAGCTCCGCCTGGCCGCCCGTTGCCGCCGCGAGCTTCCGCAAATGCGTCAGCAAATACTCCGCAACGGCCGCTTCATTTTCAGAGATCGACTCGATATCCACCAGCGCCCGAGTCAGCTCGTAAACATTCATTCGCTCGCCTGTCTGATGCCGCAATAACGCGCTCGCGCCGCCTCATCCGATCACACAGGGTCGTAACCAACGGCTGGCACACCCGCGCTGTTTCGCCTGTCAATTGTGATGGAATTTCGCTATAGAGAGAAGGAAGGATGCGCGGAAAAGCCCGCTGGTATCTTCGCTCCTCGATAGCGCTCCATCCCGTTGCCAGGATGACAGTGAATAGGCTCTTTTGCCTATTCCCCAACCGCCCGGCCGCAGCCGCCGCGCGATTTCGGCGGAGTCTACATCCAACCCCTTTCGCCGCGGCCTCCGAAGCTGCTCGGAACACCGGCCCGGCTACTCATGGCCTCCGCACCTCTACCAAGAACATCTCAAGTCTATGCGCGCATTTCGCACGCGTCAAGGATGCGGTCCGCCGGTGGTGAGCCATCACGAGTAGGCTGGACGATGTCCTTGTTCAGTAAGAAGCGTGGTTGCGTACCCAGATGCGCGGCCGGTGCGCCAGCGTGCAGGAGCAACGAGTGCATCAGGATTACGTCACCCGCCGACGCAGTATTTTCCACAACCTGTAGCGGTATTCCGTCCACCTCTTCGACGCGTTGGTGGAACCTGGCAATACGCGCGTATGGGTCAGCAGCAGCGCATAGATCCCGGAGGTAAGGATGCCGCTCAAGTGACCTCCGAAATTGCGCTCCTCTTGCGCCCGGTGGCGGAGGATGCTCAGAAAACCATTTATGCACCAGACGATGCGACCCGCTGAGGATGTTTACGCCACCGCAACGTGGCACGACATCGGTCAACATGGCGTGTACCTTCACGCCACAGGGAGGCGACAGACGACCCATATAATCGCCATCAAGGTGCCAGCCGGTGCTCGGCACGTTCCATTCACGCCCGATGGGAAATTGCAGGAAAAAGGCGCCCCAGTCCCTCGGCCTTTGCCACGGCTGTCCGTCCAGTGCCTCGTCGATCGCGCCGATAGTAAGTGCGCTACCGATCGCGCGAAACGCGGGATCGTCTTTCAGGCGCTGCAGGTGTTCCGGTCGCGCCTTTGTCCAGGTAGATGAATCGTTCCGACAAATTCCGATCTTGGCTAGCGCACTCCAAATTACGCCGCACATTGCGTCCGCTTCTTCGGCACGGAAGGCAGCTCGAACACGGATCCACCCATGAGTCCGGAATTGCTCCAACGTGGGCTGGTCTAAGTGAGGCACGATAGAGTCCGCTTCCAAACCGAAACTTGCGCCGTTGTCGGTCGGAACGCTATCTCGACATGGCGCCTTGCCGCGCTGGCTTGCGATCCTGCTTGCCCGGCTGACCGCCCTTGGCCGCCAGTGCAGCGGCCTTGGCTTCCTGTTCGGCCACGAAATCGGCGTAGGGTCCCTGGAAGTCCTCGATTTTCCCGCCGTGGAAGTTCCAAATACGCGTGGCAACTTCGTCGATTAAATCGTAGTCGTGCGTCACCAGCAGCACGGTGCCTTGATATTTCTGCAGCGCGAAATTCAGCGCGTTGATTGACTCCAAATCCAAATGGTTACTCGGCTCGTCCAGCACCAGCACGTTGGGCTTCTGCAACATCAGACGGCAGAGGATCAGCCGCGCCCGCTCGCCTCCGGAAAGCCCGTGCGTCGGCTTGTGCGCGTCGTCGCCGCTGAAAAGCATCTGCCCCAGCAGCCCGCGCAATTCTTCCTGAGCGGCCTGCGGCTTGAAAGAACCCAGCCAATCGATCACCGTGGTGCCGTGCTGGATCGAATCGCCGTGATCCTGCGCAAAATAGCCAACCAGTACGTTGTGGCCCCAGACCACCTCGCCGCCATTCACCGGAAACCCGCGGTCTTCATCATCAATATAGCCAGTGGCATTCCGCACCAGAGACTTCAGGAGCGTCGTTTTGCCCGCGCCGTTGCGCCCGACGAGCGCGATTCTTTCCGCGCGCGACACTTGCGCGGAAAACGGCGGCACAACCTTCACACCGTCGTAGGACTTCGTGATGCTGCGGATCTCGATCGGATTTTTCCCCGAATGCTGATCCAGCTGGAAACGAATGTACGGCCGCGCGATGTTCGATTTCGCCAGCACCGTGGTTTGCAGCCGTTCCACTTCTTTCCGGCGCGAAGTCGCCTGCGCCGAACGCGTTCCGGCCGCAAACCGCGCGATGAACTCTTGCAATTGCGCGATCTTTTTCTCGCGCTGCGCGTTCTCCGATTCGATCCGATCGCGCACGGAAGTCTTTGCCAGCACCATGTCGTCGTAGCCGCCGTTGTACATGATCACCGCCTGGTAATCGATGTCCGCGGTGTGCGTGCAAACGCTGTTCAGAAAGTGCCGGTCGTGCGAAATCACGATCAGCACGCCGTCGTATTCGCACAAATAATCCTGCAGCCAGTGAACGGAATCGAGGTCCAGGTGATTGGTCGGTTCGTCCAGCAGCAGCGCCGAAGGATTACCGAAAAGCGCCTGCGCCAGCAGCACGCGAACTTTCTGGCCACCCTGCAGCTCGCCCATCTTGCGTTCGTGCAGCTCGTCCGGCACGTCCAGCCCATCGAGCAGCCGCCCCGCATCCGCCTCCGCCGTGTATCCGCCCTCTTCTCCGACGATTCCTTCGAGCTCGCCCAGCCGCATTCCATCCGCGTCTGTCAGCTCCTCATGGGGCTTGGCGTACAACGCGTCGCGCTCGGCGAGCGCGTCCCATAGCGGAGCGTTGCCCATGATTACGGTGTCGATCGCCCGGAACTCGTCGAACGCAAACTGATCCTGCCGCAACACGCCGAACTTCTTCGGCCGCGAGACCTCGCCCTGGCTCGGCTCGGCCTCCCCGGTCATGATGTTCATCAGGGTGGACTTGCCGGCGCCATTCGGCCCCGTGACGGCATACCTCCGCCCCGCGAGAAAGGCGCAGTTCACGTCCTCGAAAAGGACGCGCGCGCCGAAGCGCATCGAGATGTTTGTTAGTGACAGCACAATCTCTAATTATACCGTAGCTTCGAAAAAATCTCGTCGAGCACATTCAAACGGGACGCCACATAGGAAAGTTGCCCGCCGTTTCCCAAGCCGCGGCATATTGCACCTTCATTTCGCGGTGAATGATCGCAGCAAGCATTTTGATCGCTGTTTTTCGCAAACTCGCTCAGCGGAAACACCATGCCCACTCCAGTTGCCCTGCCCGTGGGCTTTTCTCGCAAAAATTCGTATGATGGTTCTCCATGACCTTTCTCAACTTGTTTGAAGCTCTGGGCCGCGCTTGCAGCCTGAGACCCGTGCGATGAAGTCCGCCTCGGCATCGCAACCGTCATCCGTCCGCGCCATTAAGCGCAGCCTGCAGCCGGAGCGCTATACGCCCGGTTACGCCTACCGCGCCGTGAGCCGAGACAGCTCGAAGATAGAAGCCCTTCATTGCGAAGGCGTCTCTCTTCCGCGCGTCGCCGACGAAATCGGCACGCCGGCTTACGTCTACAGTCGCGACTCCATCCAATCCGCTTATCGCCAGCTCGATCGAGCATTCGGCTCGCTTCCGCATTCCATCTGCTACGCGGTAAAAGCCAATGGCAACCTGGCGATTTTGCGCACGCTGGCCCGGCTCGGCAGCAGCTTCGATATTGTTTCGGGCGGGGAACTCGACCGCCTGCGCCGGATCGGAGTGCCCGGCCGCCGCATCGTCTTCTCCGGCGTCGGAAAATCGCGCGAGGAAATCCGCGCAGCGCTCCGTTATCCGGGCCTGCGCCCCGGCCGAGGCGGCATCTTGCTCTTTAATATCGAATCGGCCGCCGAACTCGATGTTTTTCTCGAAGAAGCCGCCCGGCACGTCGCCGCAGGTGGCGAAAAACCCTCCGCTGCGATCCGCGTCAATCCGGACGTGCTCGCCGGCGGCCATCCGCACATTTCCACCGGCAAGCCGCACCACAAGTTCGGGATCGACTGGCTCGAAGCGCGCCGCCTGTATCTCGCGCACGCGGACTCGCGCTGGATCGCTTGGCGAGGCATCAGCGCACACATTGGCTCGCAGATTTTGTCCGTAGCACCTTACCGGCAGGCGCTCTCGCGGCTCGCCACTTGCGTGCGCGATCTCGCTCGGAATAGCGTCCCGCTCGAATACATCGATATCGGCGGTGGCCTCGGCATCCGCTACACGGATGAAAAGCCCGTCGTTCCCGCAGCGTTCGCGCGCGCGCTCGGTGGAATCATCCGCCCGCTCGGCTGCCGACTATTGATTGAGCCGGGCCGCGCCGTCGTCGGGCCCGCAGGCGTCATCCTCACCCGCGTGCTCTACGTAAAAGAAAATCGCGGCAAGACGTTCGTTATCGTCGATGCGGCCATGAACGATCTGATTCGCCCAGTTCTGTACGACGCACTGCATCCCATCACGCCCGCTGTTGGCCATCCGGATTCCGAGCGCTCGCGTAAACTGGTCGACATCGTTGGACCCATCTGCGAAAGCGGCGATTTTCTAGCCCGCGACTTGCCGCTGCCACCCGTCCAAGCGGGCGATCTTCTGGTGATTTGGGCCGCCGGAGCCTACGGCTTCGTGCAATCCTCGAACTACAACGCGCGCCGCCGCCCCTCCGAAATCCTCGTCGAGGGCCGCCGCTTCCGAGTGGTCCGCCGCCGCCAGACCTACGACGATCTCGTCCGCGGCGAAGAGGCATAGCAAACGTGGCGCTCTTCCCGGCATTCTTGAAAATTGCCCTGCGACGCTGCCTGGTGGTTGGAGCCGGCCCGATTGCCGAGGAAAAGATCGCCGGCCTTCTGGTCGCCGGAGCTGAAATTCATGCCGTCGCGCCGAAAGCCACTCCGCAAATCCGCGCCTGGGCTCGCGCGAACAAAATCACCTGGGACGCCCGCCCGTATCGTCCCTCCGATCTTGCCGGAGCGTTCCTGGTGATCGCCGCCACCTGTTCGCCCGGTCTGCACGCCGCCATCTACGCCGATGCTCGTCGCCTCGGCGTTCTTTGCAACGTCGTCGACGATCCCGAGCACTGCGATTTTTATTACGGCGCCGTCGTCCGTCGTGGCACGCTGCAGATCGCCATCTCCACCGAAGGACACAGCCCTTCGCTCGCGCAGCGCCTTAAAAAGAAAATCGCGCGCGAAGTCGGGCCCGAATACGCTGCGTGGCTTGCGGAAATCGGAGAAATTCGAAAGCAGTTGCTCACCGAAGGTAAATTAACCTCCGCGCGCCGCAAAAAACTCTTGCACCAGCTCGCCAGCGAAGCCTCATTCAAGAAATTCCAGCGCCGCCGGAAAAAAAGCGAACGTAAAACCCGCCGCCGTTCACATTAACAGAGCGTTACAAAATCGGCCCACCATGGAACTGTCTCTCGTAATCGAAAACGCGAATCCCATCCATTGATAATTCGACGAACCATGCTCCCGGCTTGCCCGATACGATTGCTCACCTTCGCCGATGCGGCCGGGTGACGGCATTCCCCCCACCCACCTCCGTGCCCGGCCGCCCTTATTGCAGGAGAAAATCAGCCGCCTGGGCCGCTGCGCTTCCGAGCCACAATCTCTGCCGCTCGCCCTCCCGCTTCGTTCACCAAAAATCCCATCTTCGGATGTTCCGGCTCGAAATCGACGGGCAGATTTCGTTCGCGCAGCTCTTCCGACGTTACGGGACCGATCGAACCGACCGCGATCCGTGCGAACGCACCGCGAACTTGCTCCTCGATATTCATTTCGCGCGCGATCCGCAGAAGATGCTCCACTTGAATCGAAGTCGTGAACAGCGCAACGTCGATTTCTCCGCTCGCGATGGCCTGCACCGCCGCGCGCAGCGGTCCGGTATCTTCGGGCAGCGCCCACTGATAGACAGGCACGCGCGTCAGCTTTGCGCCGCGCTCCCTTAGCCCTTCCAGAAGCTCAGAGTTCGACGAACCATATTCCTGTACCGCAACGCTTCGCCCCCGTACTGGCAGCGCATCCGCTTTTTCATCCAGCACGCGCAGCAAATCCTTCCACGTATTCGGCTCTGGCACGGCCAGCGTCACCGGCACGCCCAATTCCCTGAGCGCCGCTACCGGCTTCGGCCCGCGCGCCACCACCGCGACTTTCCCCAGCGCTGCACGGAATTCTTCCAGCGGGTAGACCGTTTCCACCACGCGCGCCAGAGCCTTCGTTCCCACGCCCGTAAGGAAAATCACCATTCCGAGATCGCCTGCGGCGAGCTTTCGCGCAAAATCCAGCGCTTCGGTGTTCGATTCGAGCGGAATTTCACGCATCGACGGCGCTACGGTGGCCCGCCCCCCGTAGCTTTCGATCAGCTTGGACATCTCCGCGGCACGCCGGCTTTCCAGCGAAAGCACGCGCAGCCCCGCGAGTCCGTTCTGTTTGTTTCGAGTTTCCATGCCCGTGCCGATCGACCTGGCCAAATCCGAAAAATTCAGATCAGTGCCGGAAATGCCGCGCACCTGTGAACACCATCGCCATTCCCAGCTTATTCGCTGCTGCAATCGAATCCGCGTCGCGCACCGACCCTCCCGGCTGGATCACCGCCGTGGCTCCCATTTTTCCCGCCGCTTCCACGCAATCGGAAAACGGAAAGAATGCGTCGGACGCCATCACGCTGCCTTCGAGCGACAGTTTCGCGTCCGCAGCCTTCATGCCCGCGATCTTCACCGAGTCGATGCGGCTCATCTGCCCCGCGCCAATTCCCACGGTGGCTCCGCCGCGCGTGAATACGATTGCGTTCGATTTCACATGCTTGCACACGGTCCACGCAAACACCAACTCGCGCAGTTCATCCGCCGTCGGAGCGCGTTGCGTTGCCACTTTCAATTCGCTCTCGTTCAACTCGTGCCGGTCCGGCTCTTGGACCAGCACCCCTCCGGCAATGCGCTTCAACTCCAGCTCCACCGAAGCCGCTGCGCGCGGCATTTCCAGCAGCCGCAAATTTTTCTTCGCCGCCAGTTTTTCCAGCGCCGCTGGTTCGTATCCCGGCGCGGCCACGCATTCCACGAACAGCTTGGCTACTTCCTCCGCCGTGGCCGCGCCAATCGCGCGATTGAGCGCCAGCACGCCACCATACGCCGACACCGGATCGCACGCCAGAGCCTTCACGTACGCGTCGCGCAGCGAGTCCTGCTCCGCCGCGCCGCAGGGATTGTTGTGCTTGATAATGGCCGCAGCAGGCCGTCGAAATTCGCTCGCCAGCGCCCACGCCGAATCGAGATCCACCAGGTTGTTGTACGAAAGATCTTTGCCTTGCACCTGCTTCGCCGCCGCGAAGCCTGCCGCCGGACGTCCCGCCGACATGTACAGCGCGGCCGCCTGATGTGGATTCTCTCCGTAGCGCATCGTTTCCCGCCGCTCGAGCGCCACATGCACTCGATGCGGCAATCTTTCTGGCGGCCCAATCGCGACTTCCCCGTCCGCCGCCAGCCGCTCAAGTTCGGTCGCGATTTCGCCGTCGTAGCGCGCCGTCCTGCCAAACGCCTTTCGCGCCAGATCCAGCCGCGTGGCTAAACTCAGCTCGCGTTTGTCTCGAAGCTCCGCGGCTACAGCCGGATAATCCGCTGGATCGGTGATTACGCCCACGCTCTGAAAATTCTTCGCCGCCGAACGCACCATCGCCGGCCCACCGATGTCGATATTCTCGATCAGCTCTTCCGCCGCTACTTCCGGCCTCGCCGCTGTCGCCGAAAACGGATACAGATTCACCACCACCAGATCGATCGCCTGGATGGAATGCTGCGACGTCTCGCGCGTGTCCTCCGCTTTTCCGCGCTGAAACAAAATCCCGCCATGAACTTTCGGATGCAGCGTCTTCACGCGTCCGCCCAGCATTTCCGGCCAGCCGGTCATCTCCGCCACGTCGCGCACTTTCAACCCTGCATCACGCAGCAACTTCGCCGTGCCACCTGTGGACACGATCTCGACACCCAATGACGCGAGAACCCGCGCGAATTCCACCACTCCCGTTTTGTCGTACACGCTGATCAGCGCCCGCTCGATCGCCACCGTCCGTATCTCCCGTGCGAAATTGAAATCGTCGCCGCTGAAATCCGCGACGCGGCCAGTGTAAGCGTTTGGAAGACAATTCGAAATTGAAATTCGAGGAACGATCGGCGGCCCGGCGGGCGGGAAAACTTCAGCGCGAAACGCGGGCTTTTAATTTCACGCGTCCGCCTTCCACGCTCACGGTGTACTCGATTTCGCGCCCGCCTTTTTCCTTCAGAGTGTGCGTCTTCTGCTTCACGAAACGTTCGAAATCGCGCAGGCTCGGCGCGCCGGCGCTTTCGCCCGTTCCCTCGCGCGCTTCCATAAGCTTGCGGTAAAGCTCCTGCACCTTTCCGCTTTCTTTTTCTGGATCGCCAATGGAGGTTGCGAAATGTTGCGGCGCGCCCTTTCTTCCGCGTTTGACGTTCGCTTCGCTTTCCGGATGCGCCGCGGCCCACTCCGCCGCCGCGCGCTTGCGTTCCGCCTCGATGGCTTTGGCTGCTGCACCGAAATGATGCTGTTCGAAGCCGGTCTCTTTCTGCATGGTTTTCTTGCGCCACATGTCGCAGTATTTCGCGTACGTCTGCGACAGATTGTTAAACCGGAATCGCTGGCTGTTGTTCAGTTCGCCCATCCGCTCGTTGTAGCGGTGCACCACTGTGTCCACCCGCCACTGCGTGTCCGTGGGAGGGCGTTTGCGTCCGCCGCCGAAGAACTGCTCGTACTCAATCTTCAGCGTGCGAATGTCCCGCTCGAGTTGGCTGAGTTCTTCGTCGATGGCGGCCATATGAGTTTAGGTGTGGTCTCAGGCTAAAAGGCCCTTCCATGGCCGTCAACCAACCCGTGCGCGGCATTGTCGCAAACGCAAATCCCGCGGCGGGCCGGTTGCGTCACCCCTTGGGCGCGTGTTCAAATAGCGGCGATGCCTTCCTCTTCCGAGCCCGCCGCTCGCATGCAGCCGGACGCCAACGCCCGCCTGCGCGAAATTCCCTCGGTTGACGAGCTTCTGTGCCGCTCGCGCATCGCCGCTCTGATGCAAACGGCCGGTCGCAACATCGTCACCGACGCGGCGCGAAGCGTGCTGGCCGGTCTGCGCACGGGCTTGAAAAACGCCGCGACTGAATCCAGCTCCGCGCCCATCTCTGCCAGCGCCGAAGATCTGGAATCGCGCATCGTGGCCGAAGTTGATGCGCTTCTCGCTCCTTCGCTCCGCCGCGCCATCAACGCTACCGGCGTGATCCTGCACACCAATCTTGGCCGCGCTCCGCTCTCGACCGCGGTGCTCGCGCACATCGCCGCCACCGCCGGCGGCTATTCCAATCTCGAATACGATCTCGAAAGCGGCCAGCGCGGAAAGCGCGACGTCCACACCGGCCGCCTGCTGGCCGAAATCGCCGGCGCCGAATCCGCCATCGTGGTCAACAACAATGCCGCGGCCGTTTTCCTCGTTCTCAACACGCTCGCGAAAGGCGACGAAGTGATCGTCTCGCGCGGCGAGCTGATCGAGATCGGCGATGGTTTCCGCATCCCGGACATCATGGCCGAAAGCGGCGCCATCCTCCGCGAAGTGGGCACCACCAATCGCACCCGCATCCGCGATTACGAGCGCGCCATCACCGAACGCACGCGCCTGCTGCTGCGCGTCCATCCTTCAAATTTCCGCATCGCCGGATTCACGGAAAAACCCTCGCTCGAAGAACTCGTCGCGCTCGGCCGCCGCGCGCAAATTCCCGTATTCGAAGATCTCGGCTCCGGCTGCCTGGCCGATCTTTCCACCAGCGGAGTCGCCGAGCCGCTGGCGCGCGAAAGCTCCCGCGCCGGCGTGTCCATCGTTTCCTTCAGCGGAGACAAACTTCTCGGCGGACCGCAAGCCGGCGTAATCGCCGGGAAAAAAGATCTCGTCGAACGCGTGCGCCGCAATCCCATGTTCCGCGCGCTACGCGTCGATAAGCTTACAATCGCCGCCCTCGAAGGCACGCTGCAGAGCTACCAGCGCGGCGCGCTCGACGAAATTCCGTCCCTGCGCATGATTCGCCTTTCCGCCGGAGACATGGCCGCGCGCGCCGGGCAGTTCGCGGACAAAATTCGCCAAGATTTGGGGAGAGATGCCGCCGTGGAAGTGCGCGAGGGATTTTCCGTGATCGGAGGAGGCTCCACGCCCGATCAGCAGTTGCCGACGTATCTCGTTTCAGTCGCCAGCCGCCGCCACTCCGCAGCCACATTCGAGGAGCGCCTGCGCCTGCCCGCCGCTCGCAGCCATCGCGAATCGAGTGATCAGGCCGCTGGCGCTCCGCCCGTGATCGCGCGCATTGAAGAGGACCGCGTCGTCTTCGATCTCCGCACCGTGTTCCCGGACGAAGAATCCGCGCTCGCATCCGCAATCATCTCCGCCGCCCACGCGTAAATTGCGCGCCTCATCTACGCCCGATTAATCGCGCTGGCCACGCAGGCCGCGCCGAACCCGTTGTCGATATTCACCACGCTCACGTTCGACGCGCAGCTATTCAGCATGGCAAACAGCGCGCTTAGCCCGCCGAAGCTCGATCCGTAACCAACGCTCGTCGGCACCGCAATCACCGGCGCGGCCACCAATCCCGCCACCACGCTCGGCAGCGCGCCCTCCATTCCCGCCACGCAGACGATCACGCGCGCTTCCGCCAGTTTCTGCCGATGCTCCAGCAGCCGGTGCAACCCCGCCACGCCCACGTCGTAAATTGCTTCCGCGCGATTCCCGAAGCTCCGGGCCGTCACCAGCGCCTCTTCGGCCACCGGAATGTCGCTCGTCCCCGCCGTCACCACCAGAATCAACCCCTTGCCGCGAATCTCGCGGCTGCGCTCGATGGTGATCGCGCCGGAAAGCTCGTGAAAGCTCAAATGCTTCGCCCGCCTCGCCACGCGCTTCACCGCCCCAAACATTTTCGCGTCCGCGCGCGTGACCAAGATGTTGTGTGACGATTTCGCTCGCAGCATTCCGCGCACGATTTCCGCCACCTGCTTTGGCGTTTTCCCTCGCCCGAAAATCACTTCCGGAAATCCCTGCCGCAGCGCGCGATGGTGATCGATTTTGACGAATCCCAGGTCCTCAAACGGCAAATTCCGCAAACGGTCGAGCGCGCGCTCGACCGTCGTCTCGCCCCCGCGTACCGCCAGCAAAATTTTCTCGATATCTTTTTCGTTCATGGTTGGTCGCTGTCGTTCTGGCCGCGCTGCTTGCATCACTTGAAGGGGCGCGACCGTGGATTCTAACACCCTTAGCGGCGCGACTTCGATTCTCGCGCGCTCGTGCTACAGTCGCAATGCGAGCGTTGTCATTCTCAGGGCTGTTCGTGTCCGAAGAATATCTCTCGGGTGGCTTGCTCTGCATCGCGAGGCAATGAAGAGCACTTTCACTGGCGGAAAAGCTTGAGCACGTGGCTCATTTGGACTGTCGTCATCGGCGCTCTCGCCGGTTGGCTCGTCGCCTTCATCGTAAAGGACCGCCGTGCCGGCCTTGCAGTTGATCTCTTCGTCGGTATCGCCGGTGCGATTCTCGGCGGCCTCATCTCAAAATATCTCGGCCTCGGCCGCCACAGTCTTTTAGGCCGCCTCGTAATCTCTTTGCTCGCTGCCGTTTTCTTCCTCATCGTCCAGCAGGTCGTTAAACGTTCCTAAGCGAGTCTGCGCGCCTCTCTGGTCGAAAATCACCGCGCCCGGAGCATTCAAAACCGTGAAATCGGTGCCGGGCTCCTGAAATTCCGATTTCGGAGGGTTCAGGGTCAACTCTGAGTTTTGTATCGGAAATAGAAATGAGGAAGTGGACGGCGCCGTCAACGGCTATTTCGAGAGACAAGTGAGCTTTTCGTTTGACGCGAAAAACAAGGAGTTCGCCGCCTCGGGGGGTAAGATGTGTCCGCTTGAGGATTTAAGGTCGGCCCCCACCCCGGAGCTGCAGAGTCTACATGAGATTAGAGGCTGCAAATTGTTGGACGTCTCATTAGGGAGACTTCGATTGAAGGCTAGCGACTTGGTCTTCCGCGCCGTAATGAGACTAGCGATCGAGAGCGCGCGAGAACGGTCAAAAGGGAGCGCGTCGGCAGTAGCGGCACTCTTCAAGGAATTCGGAAACCTGGACTCGAATCGCAGAGCTGTGTCGTGATAAAAAGCCCCGTTGCCCTGCAGATTCTCGGATTTCTAGCAATCGGAGGGTTGTTCCTCTTCGGTTTCCGGACCTCGGCGGGTGACGCATGGACCGCCAAGTATTTTCCCCAGGGTCTTGAGGAGTTTTTCCCCATCAAGCTCGCCGAAGGCGATTTCATCGCCGTGCGCGTCCATCGCAGCAATCTAAACGATCTTCGCGAATATTCGATTGTGTTTGAAGGCGCGCAAGAGTCGAAAGCGCTCCGCGCGGTGGTCCGCGAAGCGCAAGGCTCGTCGCTCTATCAACAGCTTGCCGCGCTGCATGCCGCGCAGCCCTCGGCTCCCTACGAGCGGCTGAAAAACGCCCTAAAAGTCAGCGTCTGGACGCTTTCGCCGGATCGCTGTCCCGCCGTCGCCACCCAGTTCAGAGCTTTCCAGGATGTCCAGTTCGTTCGCCCCAGTGATGACGACGAACCGGAAGCTAATCCCATCCTGTACGAATTCAACGAGACGTTCGCGGGCGGCGGTTCCGTCCTCGAATACATGGAAAATCGCCCTTTGCCTCGCTGGGCCCGCGCCACGCATCAGGCACTCGATGCCTGCATCGCATCCGGCAACGCCACGAAGTAGCAATCTGGGTATGCGCCGATTTCAATCCGGGCTTCACTTCCAACCGTGGCTAGGGCCGCGCTTTTCGCCGCGCCTAAAAATCTTTCTCCACACTTGCGGGACTCCTCGAAAAGTTATAGTTTCCAGCCCTCGGGGGTGGATTGATCATGAAGACCAGCCGCATTTGCGGACCAGCATTCTTTGCGCTTGCCTTTGCGCTTTTCGGCGCCGGACTGTGCCACGCGCAGCAACTACCTTACGCGCCCTCGCCCGCACCGGAGTGGAGTCCCACGATTGTGAAGCCGTGCGATCGCGCCTGCCTCGTCAACATCATGAATGGCTACATGAACGCCATCTTCAAGCACGATCCGTCCTTGCTGCCGACGCTGGCTCGCGACGTGCGCTTCACTGAAAACACCGCGCAGCTCAATATCGGCGAAGGCATGCTCTGGCGCTCTAAAGTCGTGCCCACTAGCTTCAAGATCATTGTTGCCGATCCGGTTTTCGGGCAGGTCGCCGAGCAGGCGCGCGTGAAGATTAATGGAGAGGATTCGCTTGTCGCCATCCGCTTGAAAGTGGATCGCGGCCAGATCCAGCAGATCGAGCACATCTACACGCGAGGCGTCGACAAAACCGCGCTCCCGCTGCTGCAAACTCCGCGTCCGGGGCTGGTGGACGACGTTCCGACCTCGCAGCGCACGCCCCGCGACGTGATGATCTGGGCCGCCAACTCCTACTTCGACGCGCTTGAGGGTGACGACGGCAAAATCGGCGCGTTTGCCGCCGATTGCGTGCGCCACGAAAATGGTTACCAGACAGTAAATAATCCTCCTCCGGGCGGCCGCATGATGCCATCGCCGATGCTGCCGAATCCGAAGACGGCGCAGGGACGGTATCAGCTGAAGATCAGCATGATGACCTGCTCTCAGCAGATCTCCACGAAGATACTGAACTTCATAACCAAGATTCGCCCGCGCAGAGTCCTGATCGTAGACGAGCAAAAAGGCGTGGTGGCTACATTTCCTCTCTTTGTGGAAGACGGCACCCGCCGCGGCGCGCCTCCGAATGCGCCTCCTGCGATGATGTTGAATCTGGATACCATGGAAACTTTCGGAATCCGCAATGGACTGATCGAGAACATCGAAGCGTTCCCATTCCTCACGCTTCCCTATGGTTTGGGCAATGGCTGGACGGAAGGTTCGGGCCACTAACGCACCATCGCACAGCGGAAGGAGAAAGCTTCATGCGAATTAAATTTGTGGCGGCCCTCGCAGCGAGTTGCATCGCGCTGGCGATGGCTGCGGGGCCCTTCACTCCGAAAGTGCATGCCGCGGGACCGATCCCCGTGGATTGCAATCGTGCGTGCCTGGAAAATCTCGCCACCGAATATCTGCATGCGCTGGTGGCCCACAATCCTAGGGAGCTCCCTCTTGCCAAGGATGTGAAGTACACCGAGAACGATCAAGTGATGGACGTCGGCGATGGTTTCTGGGGCACGGCCACGGCCGTCGGCCACTTCCGCCTCTGCTTCTCCGATGTAATCATGGAGCAGATCGGCTGCATGGTTACCATGCACGAGGGCAATCATCTGCTGATTATGGGCATGCGGCTCCGCGTTCAACTCGGCCGCATCACCGAGATTGAAACCAGCTACTATCGGCAGGGCGGAGGAGGGCCTTCGGGCATCGCCGCGCTCGATGCCAGTAAGCCCGATCCGATCTGGTCTCGGACGATACCCGCATCCGAGCGCGTTTCACGCGCGCGCATGATCTCGATCGCCAACATGTATTTCGCCGGCCTCGAAAACAACAATGGAAAAGGGAACTACCCATTCGCCGACGATTGTAATCGCGTTGAAAATGGCATGCAGACCACCAACAATCCTACGGTTTCGCCGAAGGCCGCTTTCAACGCTTTCGCCCTGAGTTGCAAACAGCAATTCCAGAGCGGCTATTACGCCGTGGTCACGCGCATCTGGCAGCGTCGCTTTCCCATTGTCGATCAGCAGCGAGGCGTCGTGTGGGCCAACGTGACCTTCGATCAGAATGGCACCGTGCACAAAATCAAGCTCACCAATGGCCAGACGGTTACGATGCCCGATATTTTCAACAAGCCTTCCAGCATCCAGGTCACCGAATGCTTTAAAATTCGCGACGGCCTGATTCATCGCATCGAGATGGTTGGCTCCGGCTTGCCGTATCATCTAAATTCGCCATGGGGCGGCATCAGCGACAAATAGGCTCTCATCAGGAAGGGACGCATCGAAAATGAATCGACTTCTACGCTTCACTGCGGTTGTGGCTGCGGCGCTCATCGTCAGTGTCGGATTGTCCAGCGCCGCTCGCGCGCAAGGGCCCAGGCCAACGGCTGGAACCGAATCCGGCATCGCGGTTTTCGAGCAACACTGCATGATCTGCCACGGCAATGCCAATGTTCCCCGCGCGCCGCAGCCGTCGGTGATTCGCCAAATGTCGCCCGAACGCATCTACGAGGCGCTCACCACCGGTGTGATGAAGGCCCAAGGGTCAACGCTCACCGAAGATCAGCGCAAGATGCTGGCTACGTTTCTCGGCGGCCGTCCGCTCGGCGCGCTGCACCAAGGCGCGGCAAAGGACATGCCCAATCAGTGCGCGTCCAATCCGCCGCTCGCTGCGCCGGATTCCGGCCCCGCCTGGAACGGATGGGGCGTCACCATTGCCAACACGCGCTTTGCCCCGGCTGATTCGGCCCGGCTCACTCCCGAGCAGGTGCCACACCTGAAGGTGAAATGGGCCTTCGGTATCCCCAATGGCCTTTCCGCCTATGGGCAGACTACCGTCGTATCTGGACGCGTTTTCGTGCCAACCGATACCGGCTACGTGTACTCGCTGAACGCGCAAACCGGCTGCGTCTACTGGTCCTACCAGACCGAAGGGTACACCCGCACAGCCATAACCGTTCGCGCCGTCAAGGGCCTCGGCAAAACCAAGTACGCCGCCTATTTGGGCGACGGTCATTCCTTTGCGTATGCACTGGACGCGCATACGGGCAAGCTTCTCTGGAAGACCAAAGTCGACGACGACTTTATCTCCCGAATCACCGCCGCGCCGGCGGAGTATCACGGAGTCGTTTACGTGCCCGTCTCCTCTTCCGAGGAATTTTCCGCCTCCGCTCTCGATTATCCCTGCTGCACGATGCGCGGCAATGTGGTCGCCCTGAACGCCAAAACCGGCAAAATCATCTGGAGAACTTATATGGTCGGCGTCCCGAAGCCCACACGAAAAAACTCCGCCGGCGTGCAGCTCTATGCTCCGTCGGGCGGCGACGTTTGGGATTCGCCTACCATCGACCCAAAGCGCCACGCGATTTATTTCGGCACAGGAGATGCCCAGGCCCGCCCCGTGCCGACCACCACGGACGCAGTCGTTGCGCTCAACATGAAGACCGGCAAGATGCTCTGGCATTATCAGTCGTACGAAAACGACGCATTCGTCGGCGGCTGCGGCCCAACTAACAAAATCGCGAACTGTCCCAAGCCAAACGGCCCGGATCAAGACATTGGCAACTCGCCAATCCTTCGCACTCTCTCGAATGGCAAGCGCGTGCTCGTCTTCGGCACGAAGAATGGTCGCGTCATCGCGCTCGACCCGGACCACAAAGGCAAAGTGCTCTGGGAAACCAAAGTCGCTCCACCGGCGGCCAGGCCCAGCGTCTTCTATAACGAGCTGGACGGAGTCGTATGGGGCGGCGCGGCGGACGATCAGCATGTTTATTACGGCTTGCACGCCGGAGGGATGGTTGCCGTCGATCTCGCCACTGGGAAAGTTGATTGGTACACGCCTTTTGCGCCGATCCCAGGGCGCGTAGCAAGTTCCGCGGCGACCTCCGCGATCCCTGGAGTAGCGTTTGTCGGCGACTCTAACGGCGTAATCCACGCCCTTTCGACCACCGATGGCCACGAGCTGTGGTCTTATGACACCGATCATAAATACGACACCGTGAATAAAGTTCCGGCGCACGGCGGCGCGATAGACGGCGCTGGCGCGGCCATCGCGAACGGGATGGTGTATATCGGATCGGGATATGCCGTTGTCGGGTCGAAAACGGGTAATGTACTGATCGCTTTTTCGGCTGATTGACCGGCTTGTCGAATGGCGGCTTCCGCGTGCTATACTTAGTATCCCGTCGCTCAGGCATCTTGCTGGTAAGAGGGGCGGTGGTGAACGGGCCGCGAGCCGCAAGTTGCGAGCCCTGGAGGTGTTTTTATCGCTGAACGAGGTGGAGTTGGAGGCCTTCGCGTAAACGAGCGCATTCGCGCCCGCGAGGTCCGCTTGATTGACGATGCAGGGGGGCAGCTTGGCGTTGTGTCCCTATTCGACGCCATGAAAAAGGCGCGAGAAGCCGGACTGGATGTGGTGGAAATCTCGCCAAGCGCTGTTCCGCCGGTTTGCAAGCTCGTGGACTACGGCAAGTTCCTCTACGAGCAGAGCAAAAAGGCGCACGAAACCAAGAAGCACCAGAAAAGTTCCCATATCAAGGAAGTGAAATTTCGCCCTTCCACTGCGGAGCACGATTTCCAGGTTCGCAAGAACCAGATCCTCCGGTTCCTGGGCGAAGGTTACAAGGTAAAGGCCATGATCTTCCATCGTGGCCGCGAGATGGCCCATCAGGATGTGGGCCGCTCCAAGATGGAGCGCTTGCTGAGGGAAATCGCCGAGCATGTGCAGGTCGAGTTCGGTCCGCGCATGGAAGCGAATATACTGCTCGCGCTCCTGGCGCCCAAAAAGGGCGCTTCCGCTGCGCCGCCGTCACGGCCGTCGCACCCGGCAGCCGAAGGCGCGGCCTGAAAACTTTTCTCCGAGGAAATTGTGAAGAAGAATAAGAAAGCAAAGCTGAAAACGCATCGCGGCGCCGCCAAGCGCTTCAAGATCACCTCCACCGGCAAAGTTATGCGCTGGCGGTCCGGCAAGCGCCACTTGCTCGGAACCAAGAAGCCGCGGCGCATGCGCAACCTGCTGAACAAGGTCGAAGTGAATCCCGCGGATGTGCCCAACGTCCGCCTTGCCTTGCCCTACGGCATCAAATAGCCTCGATTCAGCCTTTACGGGTCTCCCGGCGGCTGCGCTGTAAACAGGCGGACAGTCTAAATCATAGCGTGCCCGAAGTCGGGCAAGCCGCCGCTGGCGCGCATCCGTACTGATCGAGCCGAACATCAGCAGCGGTGGTCGGGTTGCCAACTCTGGATCCGCCAGCCGTCTTCCATCAGTGGCACCCTATCTGCCCGGTAGTTGAATTCCGAGGATGTTTTGAGGGTGTCCCTCGGCTTGCGAGCGTAGGAACTCGGTCCAGTAATTTTCAGAGAAAACGAAGTGGCGCGCCCAAGGGGACGATCTTAGAACTTTTATCCGTGATTTCGTGGCGGCCTTGCCATAGCGCCGAAGTTGTCGAGGTTGGATTCGTAGTCGCGTTCTTTGCCGGTGAATTTGTAAGGAGTCGATGTCCCTGAGTATGTGACGCGTTCGCCGCCGAACGGGTAATAATCCGATTCATCCGCTGGGTAACCCGCGTTGTAAATCCACAGATAACGTGGGTTGCCCAGGTGCGTGCCCCTCAGGGCGCTCTTCGGGCGCTCGGCATCAACCGCTATTCCCAGAGCTCAAATTCAAGAGCTGAATCGGCGAAAGAGATCGTCCACTAGCTCGGGACCCTGGACGCCCTTCGAGCTGACAAATACCTCCACGTTAATTTGACCGTCCTGGTGAAACTCGATCTCCCATCGTTCGCCGGGGACCGAAATTTCCACCGTTACTGCGCCCTCGATAGGGTCAGACAGCGAATAATAAATTCGAGCGGCTTTTAGGCGCTCTAGAAAGATCAGGAGTTCGCTGATCGTCGCAGGGTTCATCTGTTGAATCTCGAATCGCTAAGTAGCTTTCGTATTGTATCGTAGCCAGGCTCCCTAGCCTTTGCTCTCGTTTGAATGTCTTCCCACGTATCGTCCATGATGCTCTCCCATGAAGGCGATCCGGGGGGTAAGGGCGCATTCTTGATGCTCGCTTTTTTCCCCCTCAGGATGTCCCTGACCTTCTTACCAGCATTCTTGCCCTTTGGTGGCTCTGGATTCGGCGTGGCTGGTGTTTCATTCTCGGCTGAGGCATCGGGCGACGGGGGTTCGGGATTGTTACTCTTGCTGAAAAAGTTTTGCAGGGACTGCAAGCAGCTGCTCCGGTAACAATTGATGGCCGCGACCGTTCCGATTGCGGCGAGACCTAATGCCCAATCCGGTGGCCCAAACTCCGCATTGTCGATAAATGGTATGGCGACCGCCGTGACTGATATGTCGGGCACGTCTGTGCAGCGGATCACCTGGACGATCACTCCGTCCTCGGATGTCGTTGTGGAGTTGCAAACTTCGTGATGACCGTCGGGATCGGTCAAGGTTAACGGGTTATTGCGAATGTAGCTGTATAGGTTGAGAGTTTGCGGGTCGTTGAGGTCGGCGTAGGGCACGGGGTCTGGGTCATCGGACCAATCGGGCGACATAAAGCGGCCCATGCTCGACGAATCGTACCTTGCGCCGAAGTTGTCGAGGTTGGACTCGGGGTCGCGTTCCTTGCCGGTGAAGTGCATGGGGCTCGCGTCGCCGCCAACGCATGATAAGGCATCGCCAAAGGGCAAGCTGGTGCAGGTTTCGTAAGGACTGGCACTGACGTTGCTTCGCGCGCGCTCCGTACCAAGCCAGTCGGCATGGACGAAATACGTGGTTCCCGTAGCCCCGTCGCTATAGGTGGCTAGATGCTGGCCGCCCGCATAGACTTCTCCGCGATTCCATCCGCCTGATGAATTCATCTCCGCGATTTCGTGCCCCGCCAGATCGTAGATGAAATCAACCGCTCCGCCTGCCACGGTCTTGCGCACGCGCCGTCCCTCGGCATCGTAGACGTAGCTTGCCGCGCCGCCATCCA
>JBOGMX010000038.1:0-11356 GCA_050746725.1 Candidatus Acidiferrales bacterium
GGATCGTCTCTCTTGGCTACGTGGGCTCGCACGGTACCCAGCTTGACGATACGCAACGCCAATTAAATCCAGACTTCATCATCGCAGGAGCGCCGAATACGCCTGCGGGTTTGTTTGGCGAGGTGCCTCTGAGCGACCTGCCTTTTAACGACGCCCTCAATCCCACGGCCAATTGGGTCACAACAAACAATGGGCCTGGCCCCTCGGCCGTAAGTGCGAATCAAAACGAGCGCGTGCCCTATCTTGGAACAGGTGCAGGCAGCGGCTATGTAGTGACTGGATTTGATGGAGCCAGTCTGTACAACAGTCTCCAAGCTGTCATCCGGCACCAATTCTCCCACGGGCTCTTGTTTCAAGGAGCTTATACTTGGAGCAAGCTTATGACGACCGACAACGGCGCGGTAAGCACCACAGGTTCTCTGGCCGGCAATATCCTCGATGCAAATATGAACAGCGGATACACTCTCAATGCCGCCCAGCAGTATGGGTTAGCTTCCTACAACCGTTCGCAGCGGCTCGTTCTGAGCTATAGCTACAATCTGCCGTGGAAAAGCCAGGGCTGGACGGAAAAGGCGCTTGGAGGATGGACCATTTCCGGCGTCACCACCTTGCAAAATGGAGAGCCATTTACCATCACCGACCCTGCCGGAGGCAGCATATACGGTTACTCAACCACAGGTGGAACGTCGCGCGCGGAACTGGCTCATCCAGTGAACTGCAATGCGGCAACCGGCAACTGCCAATCGGCGGTCCCGTTCGCAACTCCTGGCGGAGTTGAGGCGCGGCTGGATTGCTACATCGCAGTTGTATCCGCTTCTAACTGCCCGGGGATTACGGCCGCTAACGCCGCGATTGCCCGATCGGGCAGCGAGCCGATGATCGGAGGCCAGCCAAACCCGAATCTCGGCCCATACACCGGAAATTGCACAGGATCGGCGACTGGCACCACTGAGTTCGTTGACTGCGGCACGCTCTATGGAAATGCGGGAGTCGGCGTGATTACTGGCCCGGGCCAGTGGAACTGGGATATGGCTCTTGCTAAAACCCTGCCGATCACTGAGGGAACCCACTTGGAATTCCGCGCGGAGGCTTTCAATATCTGGAATCACACTCAGTTCAACGAGCCTGTGAGCGCTTCGAATAGGTCGAATTTCGGGATCATCACCAGCACGTCCGTTCCGCCACGCATCATCCAGTTCGCTTTGAAGTTTTACTTCTAAATCCGCAGCCTGCTCGGCGAGCCAACCCCATCCATCCCCGTCTGGGGATGGATGGGCCGTAATAGCTCGAATAAAATCTTGCGCCTCCGTAAATAAATCGCCGGTTCACTGGCACGTTGCCTAGGGACCTTTCGCAGTGATTGACCCTCGGCCTTGACAAGAGGCCGCGCCCCATGGTACCAAAGTAGGCCTTGGGGATGTCTTAGCCTCCTAGTATTATGATAGGGTATTAAGTAACATATAAGATACCGCTGACGGTTTTGAGTTGCCGCACCTTTGTCGGCGAGTCGCCTATAGCTGTTGCTGATTCGGCGAGTTCGCGTCGGCGCCACGGGTGGCCCAACCTCAAGTAGCTCGGGCGACTGAGTAAGCACATTCAACGTGACCCACTCTAGGTGGGTCCGGATATCAACCGGGGGGAATGTCTGGATGAGCGAGTTATTCAATCGAAAAGGTGTGATTAATGCGCTGCTGGCATTTGTCGCAGCGCTCTGCATTTGTGCCGTACCTGCGGTGTATGCGCAGACATCGGCAACTGGCGCATTGACGGGGACTGTGACGGATCCGTCGGGAGCAGTGATCGCGGGAGCAACGGTGACGGCGACGAACGCAGGCACCGGGCAGACGCGCACGGTGACAACGGACGCAAACGGCGCATACAAGTTTTCGCTGCTGCCGCCGGGAAACTACGACGTGAAGTTTTCGGCGCAGGGATTCAAGACGGCGGAGGTTCCTTCGATCACGGTCAACGTCACGGAGACGCCCGTTCTGAACCACGCTCTGGAGATCGGCTCCGAGGCGCAACAGGTGACCGTTCAGTCGAACGCGCCTAGAATTCAAACCCAAAACGCCACTGTCGGACAGTTGATTGGGTCCCGCGAAATGACCTCCCTTCCGCTCAGTTCGCGCAACTACACCCAGATCTTGGACCTTTCTCCGGGAGTCGTCACCAACGTGGCCAGCGGTGCCCTGCTTGGTACCGGCACGCAAGACATCAACGTGAATGGCTCGAATTCCAGCCAGAATAACTATCAGATGGATGGAGCGGTCATTACCAACTATGCAAGCGGTGAAGCGGCCCAGCAGAATACTTATGGATCCATAGCAGTCCCGAATCCGGATTCGCTTCAGGAGTTCCAAGTTCAGACCGCTCAGTACGACGCTTCCTATGGTCGGAATCCCGGCGCAAACGTGAACGTGGTGACGAAAGGCGGCACCAACAACTTCCACGGGGACGCGTGGGAGTTCTTTCGCAATAACTTTCTGAACGCCAACGAATATTTCCTGAAACAAACCCAACTAAGTCCTGGAGGAAGCGGCGTCAATACGCCCCAGATTCTGAAACAGAATCAGTTTGGCTTCACATTTGGCGGGCCGATTAAAAAAGACAAAATCTTTTTCTTCACGTCTTATCAAGGCACTCGTCAGATCAACGGTGTTGTTTCTCAAGGCTACTCTCCGGGCGTCAATCTTCCGGCGATCAACGATTACGCCGATGCCGCGAGCGGTGTTTGCGCGAATATACGCTGCACGAACAACTTACCTGCTTACCAAGCTTTTCTGGGCAGCCAATTTGGCGCCAGCGGTTCGGAACCTCAGGCAGCGATCAGCGGCACGGTGCCAATCGCGGCGGATGGTTCTAATATCAACCCCGTGGCCATCGCGCTGTTGCAGGCTCCTGGACTGAAGGGTGGTGTCAACCAGGGCTTTTTCGTGCCCGGCGCTCCCGCTTCGTGCGCCGCCCCCTGCCGGACTTCCCTCGAGGACCCCGCTAGGGCAAACGAAGACCAGTTCATGATCAACACGGACTACGTCCTATCTAGTCGAAATACGTTCAGCGAACGCTTCTTCTATTCCTACGCTCCCACGGTTTCTAACATCATCGCTTCCATGCCGGGCGCGCCGGCGGATTCGAACTACTCGAACGATGTGGGAACTCTCCGGCTTACGTCGGTATTAACCAGCAACCTCGTTAACGAAGCCCGATTCTCGCTGGACCGCAAGGTAACGGTAGCCACAGACGCTTGGGATTTGTCCGCCTGCGACGTGGGAATGATCCCCTCGATCAACAACGGCGCTCCGTGCCCCGCTGTCTCGGGCGCGAACGCGGATATGTACAAGGTCCCCGCCGTCTCCGTAGCTGGGGTTCCCGTGTCCGGGTTTCCCAACGTAGGGACTTTCTCCTTCGGCGGCAATACGAGTTCCGATGCGTATATGGTCATCAACTCGTTTCAAGGTGCCGATCAGGTGTCGTGGAACCACGGTAGGCAATCCATTCGCGCCGGCTTCGAAGCCGACCGCACGCAGTGGTTCTACAACTCGCCGGGACTCAATCGGGGAGCGCTCTCTTTTAATACCTTCGGCGACTTTCTGTACGGTCAGGCCGGTACGCTCGCGGGTTCAGGCTCGGGTGAGAACCGCGGCCCTCTGCAAGGCCAAAGCAACGACACCCGCGGGACGAACCTCAGCGCCTACATTCAGGACGATATCAAAGCTACCAAGCATCTTACTGTCAACCTCGGGCTTCGTTGGGAGTACGACGGACTACCCAATGGAGCCGACGGCCAGCTCACCGGCGTGTGGAGCAGCCTGCTCGATACCGTTAACGCAGGTTCGTTTTTCCTGAACAACCCACAAGGCACGCTTGCTGGATTTGCCGTCCAGTCGAATTACCCGGTGCAGTCTTATGGCCTGACGGCTCCCTCCGGCGCAACCGGCGTGTACGTTAATACCAACAAGTCTGTGGTCCCCGACGGGTCTCCTTTGGACGTGTTTTCTCCTCGTCTCGGCTTTGCTTGGCAGCCCGTCGGAAATCGGCTCGTGATTCGCGGCGGCTATGGCTGGTTCCATGATAGTGTCTTCGGCGCCGACTTCGTCAAGTCACTTCAGGGAAATCCACCTCAAGGCGCTACGTACTCACCCGCGCAGATTCCCCTCCAGACTCTAGCGAATCCGTTCCCCGCGTCCTATCAAGGGCTATCCTGTCCCGCCACTGGTGGCGTATGCCCGGCTCTCGGGTGGGTGCCGCGTTCCATCATCGCCCCTCCCCGCCTCGTGGGTGTTTCGCAGGCTTATCAGATTCCGCTCGTGCAGGAGTATAACCTCGATGTGCAGTATCAGCTGCCGAGCAACTGGATTGTCTCCGTGGGCTACGTGGGATCGCACGGTATTCACTTGGTGAATTTCGATCGCCAATCCAATCCAGACTACATAATTTCGGGCGCGCCGAACACGCCCAGCGGGCTACTTGGCGAGGCGCCCGTCAGCGCGTTGCCCTACAACGATGCTCTTAACCCCGTAGGGCAGTGGATGACGACCAATGACGGACCAACGCGTAGCTCGATAACCCAGAACCAGATTGATCGCGTGCCTTATCTCGGGCTGACCCCTGGCGGCGGCTTCTCCGTCGTGGGAACCGACGGCGATAGCTTGTACGATAGCCTCCAGGTTGTTGCTCGGCATCAGTTTTCTCACGGCCTCGCGTTTCAGGCGGCGTATACCTGGAGCAAGCTGCTGTCCGACCTCAGCGGCGGCGTCAGTGGCGGCGGCCCTCAAAACGGAAATATCATCTACGGGACGTCCAACAGCGGCTATCCCTTGAATAACGCCCAACAGTACGGATTAGCGGCATTCAACCGCGGACAGAGGCTCGTGCTAAGCTACAACTACGATATTCCTTTCAAGGGTGAGGGCTGGACGAAAAAGGCCTTGGGCGGATGGTCGATATCCGGCGTCACGACCTTGCAAAGTGGCGAGCCCTTTAGCATTACCGATCCGGCTGGCGGCAGCATTTACGGATATACAAGCAGCACCGGAACGTCCCGTGCGGAGTTGGCCCATCCGGTCGATTGCAATGCCGCAACCGCCAATTGCAAATCCGCGGTGCCTTTCGGCACTCCTGGAGGTGTCGAGGCTCGCCTGAATTGCTACATTGCTTTCGTGACCTCCCGTTGCTCGGGAATCACTGCGGCGACCGCCGCCGTCGCCGTTTCTGGCAGCGAGCCGATGATCGGTGGCGATCCGAACTCGAGTCCCGGCCCATACACCGGGAATTGCACGACCTCAGCGACTGGCACTACTGAGTTCGTTAATTGCGGCACGATATACGGTAACTCTGGAGTCGGCGTGATTACTGGTCCGGGGCAGTGGAATTGGGATATGGCCTTGGCGAAGACTCTGCCGGTCACTGAAGGCACTCACTTGGAGTTCCGAGCGGAGGCCTTTAATATCTGGAACCACACGCAGTTCAACAACCCGTCCGGCTCGGTTAATAGTTCGCTCTTCGGCGTAATCACCAGCACCTCGGTGCCGCCGCGTATCATCCAGTTCGGCTTGAAGTTTTACTTTTAAGCGTGCCGTTGCCTCGGCGATCCGACCCCATCCATCCCCCTTCGGGAGATGGATGGGGTTTTTTGTTTGCGGCTTTGGCGCCACGTAAAGCGACAAACCGGCCCGGTAGCCTCTTTATCTCTCACCCGAAGTCCAGCGGATGGCATCTGTACTTAATCTGTACTTCCGACCAGTAGAATTTTCCAGCCCGTTTGCTATCGTTGATCCGTGGTGATGCGCGTGAACGCAAAACTCGGCGGCAGCGAGACGTTGGCAGGCGCAAGGCCGATGCCTGCTCCTACGCGCGGGAACCCTTGCGCCCCCGCCCGCGCAAACGTCGTTCCGTATCCAACTTCGCTCTGCGCAAGTTGGCAATCGCCAACTCACGCGCGCCAACTCAGGAATCACTTCGTTCTGCCCGGGGCCCCTACCACGCTCCCGTGTGCTGGGGCGACACCCGGAACAGGCAATCGAGTAGAAACGCATGTAAGTCATAGAAAACAAAGGATCGGGTGTGCTCCCACCCGGAACGTCCCGGTGCATGCGTGTTTTCTCAAAATCTTCGCTCAACATCGTCCAGCTTGGCGCCAACTGTGCGCCTGCCATCCATTACCTCTTTGGATTGCGCTATGCTCGCAGGAATTGCCATTGGCTCGGATACGTGACTATGATGAGTTTCCCGATCCCTCCAGCTCCGGGAGAGAAGCCATGAGAATTGCGCATTGCGGGTCACTGATTCTGCTAGCGCTGGCGTTGCCGGCCATTTCGGCCCAGCCACTGCCAGCGGCTCCCGCGCAAATCAGCACCAGCCAGCAGGACGCTCTTGCCGCCGCCGCGCGCCGCGCCCGCGAACAGAAAAAAAATCAGCCCAAGTCCGCCAAAGTCTGGGACAACGACAACATTCCAACCAGCGGCGGCATCACCGTGATCGGTAATACAGCGGAATCCGTCGCTCCGGCGTCCTCTACGGAGAGATCTCCGGCAGCGAACTCCAAAGCGTCCAGCACCAAGGAAAGCGCGGAATCCGCCAAGAAGAAAAACTCCGACGAGGAAGCGCAGCTCAAGGCGGCGAAAGAGAATTTGAAGACCGCTCAAACCGACCTCGACTTCGCGCAGCGCAAATACAGGCTCGATCAGCAGGATTTTTACCAGAACCCGAACTATTCCTCCGATACATCCGGTGCCGCGGCACTCCAGGGCGAGCAGAATCAAATCGACGCCAAAAAGCAGGCGGTGCAAGCGGCGCAGGAAAAAGTCAACGGCCTGGAATCCAAGCTCGCGAAGCCATCAGATGCCAGCAGGGACTCAAGCGACAACTCAGCAAACTAAGCGCGTGGTATGTGCCCTAAAAAAATGAGCGGCCAGTGGGGGTGCCGGCCGCTCGTGGGCATGGGTGATGGAGGTGCAGCAGAAACTCGAGATCAGCGTCGCGTCGGTTCATCTGTCGTGCGCCTCACTGGTCTCGAATCCTTGAGTAGTTTGCCGGGGAAGTCGGTATAGGTCGATAGGGCGGCCGGGCTATTTTGGTCGGTACCAAGGTACCGCCGCAAAGAATTCGCATTGGTTTCGCCCGCGCCCTCGCATACCGATGCCGAGCGGAGCATCCCCGGTACATCCCACCTTTGCCGCTACAGCCGCGTATGTAATACGATATGCGCAGATGAACGAAGCTGCTCCTCCCAAACCAAACGATAGCGCCAGCGAAATGCTTTGGGGCTTCTGGTACCCGGCGCTTCGCAGCGACCGATTGCGCGGTGCCAAACTCCGGCGCGCCATGCTCTTGGATGTGCCGCTGGCAATCGGCCGCGATGTCGCGGGGAAGCCCTTCGCGCTGCGCGACGTTTGCCCGCACCGCGCGTACCCGCTTTCGTTGGGCCAATTCGATGGATCCTCAGTCGAGTGCGCCTACCACGGCTGGCAATTCGACGCCCGCACCGGCCAATGCCGCCACATCCCGTCGTTAACAGTGGACGCGAAGCTGAAATGCGACCGCATTTACGCGGGCAGTTTCCCGTGCGAGGAGCGCGACGGATACATCTGGGCGTTCATGGATAATCCCGAAGGCCGCGCCCCGTCTGCTCCATCTGACGAAGGACCAGAACTTCCGAAGTTCAGCGAGCACTACAAAATCGCGCGGCTCGCCGCCGATCTGCCGTGCGGGGTGGACCAGGCGATCATCGGTTTAATGGACCCCGCGCACGGCCCCTTCGTCCATCAGGCGTGGTGGTGGCGGAGCCGGCACAGCATCCGCGACAAAGCGAAAAAATTCGAGCCAATTGCTAACGGCTTTCGCATGAGTCCGCACGCTCCATCGGCGAATAGCGCGCCGTATAAAATATTGAAACTGCTCACCGGCGAACCGGCCACAACGACCATCGATTTCGTGCTGCCGAACCAGCGCTTCGAGCAGATTCGCGCGGGGAAGTATTGGCTTTCGAGCCGCACCACGGTCACGCCCATCGAGAAGAATCTTTGCCGGCTAGACTTTGTGGCGGCGTGGAACATTTTGCCGTGGTTTCCGATCGTGCCGTTCATCATTCGCGTGCTGGGTCCGCGATTCATTCGCCAAGACACCGAAGTGATCCGGAAACAGATGCTCGGATTAAAATATCAGGAACGCATGATGCTGATCGACGACGCCGACCGCCAGGCGCGCTGGTATTTCGAGCTGAAGGCGGCGCTCCTGGAATCGCGCCGCACCGGCGAGCCGATGCGTAACCCTCTGGCCGAACCTGTGACGCTGCGCTGGCGTTCCTAAGCGCCGCGGGATACGTAAGTAAGAAGGCCGCTAAGTCGAAATTCCTCCGAGAAACGGGTAGTGGGCCGCGGCAGCCATGAAGAAGATCATCGGAAACGAAAGCCAGAAACCCACGCGCGACGCGATGAACGACCAGCGCGCCAGGCGCGCCGCTTCCGCCGGCATCGGCGTACCGTTTTCGACGAAGGCGCGGGTCCAGCCGATCAGGCGCTTTTGCGCGCGCCACACAATGCCCCACGCATTGAAGAGCAACAGGAGACCGAGGCCTCCGCCGACGCTGATCGAAAGATGGGCGTTCGACGAGCTGGGGCCAGAGTTGATCACTAGGACGTCCCAGGACGCCACGAAAACAATCACCGTAATCGACACGGTGCGCACCCAAGCGTTATCCAGAAAGCCCCGCGAGGGCAGCTGGAAGGGATAGATCAGCGCGAAGGCCAGAATCCAGACCAACAGCCACCACCCGAACCAATGCCACGCCAGCGCGGGATCGCCGGCGTTGCGCGCGTCGGCGGCCAGAATGATCCAGAAATATCGCAAGCCCGCAATCACGGTGATCAGCGCGGACCATCGGAACCACCACATCGCGCGAGACATAAGCGCAGGGAAAACCTTGGCGCGCACGGGCGCTTCCATCTGCTGCATCGTGGGCGTCCCAACTAAGTTGAAAAAATAGAGCAGTCCGATCCAGATAATTCCGGCGACGATGTGCACCCAGCGAAGTACGATTTCCTCGTTCGTGACGGGGTCCTGCGGAAAATTAAAGTGCGGCTGGAGATACAGAGCCAGCAACCCGAGATGAAAGTGTGGCACGCGGAGCCTCCGGCACGGAGCGATGCGGCGAGTGCTTGCGCCACGTTAGCGGAAGCAGCCGAGAGAAGTCAATTGTGGCCGAAGGCGGGCGGTCAACGATTGGAGTCGGCACAGGCGAAGGCGAAAACTGTCAAAGCAGATCCATCGTCGGCCACAACCCGGCCTCGCTCGGGATGACAGCGCGCCTGGCTAGGAGCTTGAGTCTGCGGTGGGGGCGAGGGCCGCTGGTTACTGCGGGAAGCCGATGCGGCGGACGAGGTCGGCATAGCGCGGGTCGGAGCGCAATCTGTCGAAGTCTGGGTCCGCGTTCAGAGATTCGAGTGCACTCTCGTGCAGCTCGTACGCTTTTTCCAGCCACACAAAGGCATCGTTCTTGTCGCCCAGCAGCGCGTAATAGGCGGCAGCATCGACGGGATCGTAGGCGGTCTTTGTCGGATCGCCATCTTCCTTGATGAACCATCGGTAGAGGCCCTTGATTCCATTTTTCCCGTAGACTTGCTTGATCTGCTTCGCGCCTTCGGGTTCTCCGTAGGCCGCCGTTCCTTTTTCTAAGGCGTCAACGGCCCGATCGTATTTTCCTTCGGCCCGGTAGCAGTCAAACAAAACCTCGTATGCGCCTGCAAAGTTCGGGTCAATTTGGAGCGTTTTTTTCGCTTGCGCGATCGCCTGGGCGTACTCGTGCTGGTCAAAAAGGAGAACGCCAAGCTGCCCGTTCCCGAATAGAGAGAGCGGGTCTAAAGTCAGCGCCCGGCGAAACTCATCCATCGCCTTGCCAAATTGGCTCGTAAACACAAAATACTGCGCGTATGCCTCATGTGTATTCACGAAATTCGGGTTCAATGCCAGGCTGCGTCGAAATTCAGTTTCGGACGCAGCGAATTTCCACTCGAGAACGTCCACACCGGCCACCGTTAAGTGCGCTTCGGCGGAGCGGCTATCGAGAGCGAGCGCCCGAGAAGCCAGGGTTTGCGCTTTGGCAAAATAGGCTTGCTGAACGGGAGGCTTGCTGCTTCCGATCAACATGTCCGCGTCTCCGAGCCCTGCGTAGGCTGCCGCGTAGGTCGGGTCTTTGTCGATCGCCTGCTGAAAATAATCGGCGGCTTGCTGCATGTTTTCCTGGTCAATTTCGTGGCGACCCAGCAGGTAGAGACGATACGCGTCCGCGTTTTCCGTCGGCGCTTTGGACATTTCCTGCTGCTCGGCCGGAGTCAACTTCATGCGGAGTTCGTCGGAAATATCGTGGGCGATGTTTTGCTGCAACATCGCAACATTCGCCATTTTCTCCGTGTATTGCTGGCCCCAGATCTGGGTGTCGTCCGCCGTTTTCACCAGTTCGGCGTCAATCGAGACGGTGTCGCCCTCCTGCTCGATGTTCCCCTCCAACACGGCATCCACATTCAGGTCTTTCCCAACCGTCTCCGGGTCAGGATTCTTTCCCGCGTAACGCATGGCCGCGCTGCTGGCCATCACGCGCAATCCCGGTAACTGCGAAAGAGCGTCCGTTACGCCCATGCTGATGCCGTTCTCCAGAAAAGACGCATTCGCTGTTCCGCCCGCTCCGGTGAACGGCAGCACGATGATCGAATGGACGCTAGCGGCGCGCGCCGGCAGAAAATAGCGCGCGGCCAGGAAGCCTCCGCCGATCAGGAGCGCGATCACCACGACGCCAATACCCGCCCAAAAGAGCGAGCGCTTCTTCAAAATTACGCTGTCGTGCTGCGGCCCTACGGTCGAAACCGCGCCGTCATTCTGAGGCCCACCACCGCGGCTGGAAGCGCGTTCCTGGTGTTCCGAATCACTGGCCGTGAAATCCCTCTTCGCCGGCTCGACGGAAGAGCGATCCTTCGCCCGCTCCGGCGGGCTCGGGACGACAGTATCAGAGGCACGCGCCGGCGAGCGGTCGGAATCCAGCTCGCGCTTCAGCCGCTTTAAGTCCGCCCGTAGCTCGGCCGCGCTTTGGCAACGGAGTTCGCGGTCTTTCTCCAGGGCTTTATTTATAATGCGCCCCAGCTCAGGCGGCAGCTCCGGGTTGAGCCGCGCCGGCGAGATAGGCGCGCGATTCAGGATCGAATCGAAAATTACCGCGGAGGTATCGCCTCGGAACGGCAACGCGCCGGTGGCCATTTCGTACAGCACCACACCGAAGCTGAAGAGGTCGGTGCGCGCGTCCAGTTCCTTGCCTCGCGCTTGCTCGGGCGACATATACGCCACGGTGCCGAGCGTCGAACCGGGGCTG
>JBOGMX010000039.1:0-17097 GCA_050746725.1 Candidatus Acidiferrales bacterium
TCGGTACGTATAATTCCGTGTGCGGATGGAACTCCGACCACGCGAACCAGAACTCCGGTTCCAGAATGACACGCTTCAAATGCGTGCCTTTGAGCTTTCCGCCGACGCACTCGCCATACGCATTCCATGTCGAGTGAGTTTCGAGATCCGTTAGGCGGCTTGCCTCGGCATTCGCGGCACGAAATCGGAGCGTTTTGCCAGTCGCTTCGGCGACATAAGCAGTCGTAGTATCCGAAGGCGGCTGGTGAATGATGACAACCGGAGTGCCTCCGACGCGGTCGTTCACCACGCGAACCTTGTTGAGCGCCGCTATGGGGTAGGCTTTTGCTACGCCGCCGGTCTCGAATCCGACCACGGTGTCGCGCGGCCGCAGGCGGTTATCGTGGCCCAACGATCCGTACGGCGCAGGTCCGGCCATGCCCGAAACGCCCTGATTAATGATCGCGTTCTCCGCTGCCATCCGCTCCGCGTAGCCCGGCAGCGGTTTCAGCACCAGCGTGTTGGGATGCTGCTTCCGCCATTCGCTCCAGGTCGTCAACAGAAAGGGATACATCTGCAGGTGCGTCCCTTTCAGCGGCCCGGAAATCGCTTCCAGGGAAGATTGCTGCCACTTACTTCCCGTCTCGCGATCCTTGAAAACTTCGTTGCTACCGATTAGTCCAGCCGTATCAAAGTGGAGAGTCTTGCCTTTTGCTTCGGCCCTGAACACGAGGGCCGTGTTGCAATACGATCACCAGGTGACGGCGATCGGGCCGTCCGACATCTGGTCTTGCACCACGCCGTGCTGCGCCAGAATCGCCGAAGGATACGCTTTCGCCACTTTCCCGTCCGTCACGCCCAGCACCATGTCTTTGGAACCTAGAAAGCTTGCTTGCGATGCGGAAACAAACTGCGGGTGGTCGATTGTCGTATACGGCAAGCTCGCCGTCTTCTTGGCATTTTTCGTCTGCGCCGCCGAAGCAATACCGGCCATCGTCAGTGTCGCAAAACAGAAAATGGTTAGCGCGGCCCCAATAGCCATCGCTCTAGCTGCCCCGCGCTCGTTCTTGCATTTCTTTGGCATTTTCATTGCATCTTAATTTTATCGCCGGGAGGGCGCGCGCGCAACGAATCTGCACCCGGCTGGCTTAGCTCCATAATGCTGCCATTCTCTTGAGCGAAGACATGATGCCCTCTCGTGTGAGGAAACGCGCGCGAACAGGCGCCGCTTGGACAGTCGTCGTTCATCACCACGCGAGATTGTGCCCGGCTCACGGACGAAGTATATTTCTCAATTGCTTGCGCGGTATCTCGCATTCAACCGGAGCCCTCATGAACATCTCGGCCCGAATCGCAAACAAGAAGGGCGAGCACGTCGTCACTCTTCGCACCAATGAGCGCGAGCAGTCACTGGCGATCCCTCCGAAGTCGGATGGGTTTGGCTCCAGCGCCAATGGCGGCGAGTTGCTCTTTCTTGTCCTGGCGACCTGCTATTGCAACGACATTTATCGCGAAGCGCGCAAGCGCGGAATCGATGTCGAGCGAGTGGAAGTCGAAGTGTCGGGCGAGTTCGGCGGCGAAGGCGACCCCGCCCACAGTATCACCTACCGCGCCTCCGCCGATGCCAAAGCAACGCGCCAGCAAATAATGGAATTAATGCGCCACACAGATTCCGTGGCTGAGATTCAAAACACGTTGAGGCGTTCGACGTCTGTTGTTCTTGTGGAATGCCAGGCCCACGAGCTTTAGTTTGCGCGCAGTCCGATCCAAGTATCGCGGCGAATCCAGCTTCTTCACGCGTTCGGCGGCGCCTTCGCAGCGCCCTCAAGCCAACCGCCCTACTCGCAACTCCAGTTCCGGGTAGAACGTTCCGCAACGCGCTCTACGCAAAGTATTTACGTCGTTCCCAAATCGGGACGAATTTGCATCATGTGATAGGCTGGAGTGTGAGGTGCTTGCGGCCGCGAGTTAGGATTCGCGCAGGTAAGGCAGGTAATGAAAGGAGGCGGCGTGGAATTGGAAGCAAATAGGTTGGTCGGGCGAAGCACCATTGAACTCTGTTCTCACCGGCCTCGTTCGTTCCATGCTTTCCGTATTTCGGAGCCTCTCCTGCAGATCGCATGCGCCCCGGCGCCGCATCAAGCCGATTGTCACCATGTAAATCGCGTGGCCCTGAGCTGTCTGAAACGGGACGCCAGATCGCTACACGTTCGGGTAGAACACGCCGCAAGTTGTTGGAAACAAACGCCGCGCCATCGCCCAAATCGCTACACTTTCGTTGCGCGTACGCTGAGCCCCGGTAGGAATTCCGTTTCGCGCCCAGCGGCCGGGACCTGCGTGAAATTTGCGCCGGGTTCGCTGTGCGATTGCGATAAACTATTGAGCTTCTTCCTACAGGAGAGACTCGTTCTGGTATGAGCCCGCGATCAAAAAATTCGTTCTCCACGCTCGCGCCGCTGCGCGTTGGCGATAACAGCTTCAAAATCTACCGGCTGGCGGCGCTGGAACAGGCGGCAAATATTGCGCGCCTGCCGTTTTCTCTGAAAGTTTTGCTCGAAAACCTGGTGCGCCATGAAGACGGCCGCTTCGTCCACGCCGAGGATATCAAGGCCCTCGCTTCCTGGACGCCGACTGCTGCCGCCGGGCAGACGGCCAAAGAAGTTTCCTTCATGCCCGCGCGCGTGCTGATGCAGGATTTTACCGGCGTGCCCGCGGTCGTCGATTTGGCCGCGATGCGCGACGCCATCCGCAAGCTCGGCGGCGATCCGAAGAAAATCAACCCTCTGCTGCCGGCCGAGCTGGTGATTGACCATTCGGTGCAGGTGGATAAATTCGGCACGGAAGGCGCGTTCGCATTCAACGCGGAAGCGGAACTGCAGCGCAATATCGAGCGCTATGCCTTCCTCCGCTGGGGACAGAAAAGCCTCCAGAATTTCCAGGTGGTGCCGCCGGACACCGGCATCTGCCACCAGGTAAATCTTGAATATCTGGCGCGCGTGGTTTTCAGCCAGCAGATTGATGGCGCCTGGTTCGCGTTCCCGGATTCCCTGGTCGGTACGGATTCGCACACAACGATGGTGAACGGGCTCGGCGTGTTCGGCTGGGGCGTGGGTGGAATCGAAGCGGAGGCCGCCATGCTGGGCCAGCCGCTCTCGATGCTGATTCCTGCCGTTGTCGGATTCAAGCTGCATGGACGCTTGCCTGCCGGCGCGACGGCTACCGACCTGGTTCTCACCGTCACGCAGATGCTTCGCAAAAAAGGCGTCGTCGGAAAATTCGTTGAATTTTATGGAACGGGACTTTCGAGCCTGACGCTTCCGGACCGCGCCACGATCGCCAACATGGCGCCCGAATACGGCGC
This sequence comes from Candidatus Acidiferrales bacterium, assembly GCA_050746725.1. GTDB lineage: Bacteria > Acidobacteriota > Terriglobia > Acidiferrales > UBA7541 > Palsa-295. Next base: position 3,341 of record JBOGMX010000039.1, read on the forward strand.
GACGATGGGCTTCTTCCCCGTCGATGCCGAAACGCTGAATTATTTGCGCTTCACCGCGCGCAGTGATGAACAGGTTGCGTTGGTCGAAGCTTACACAAAGGAACAGGGTCTTTTCCGCACCGATCAAACTCCGGATCCGGTTTTTTCGGACACGCTCGAACTCGATCTTGCGAACGTCGTCCCCACGATCGCCGGGCCGAAGCGTCCGCAAGATAGCGTCGCGCTCTCGCAGGCGAAGGCTGCTTTCGAGAAAACCCTCACGGAAGCGCCAAAGCACGCGAGCGCACAAAACAACGGCGACAAATTCGACCTCGCGGATGGCTCCGTGGTCATCGCCGCGATCACCAGTTGCACCAACACCTCGAACCCCTCGTTGATGCTCGGCGCCGGATTGCTGGCGAAAAAAGCCGTGGAGCGCGGCCTTGAGACCAAGCCATGGGTGAAGACCAGTTTCGCGCCCGGCTCGAAAGTCGTCACCGACTACATCGAAAAAGCCGGCCTGTGGCCCTATCTGAACGCGCTTCGCTTCAATCTCGTCGGCTACGGCTGCACCACTTGCATCGGCAATAGCGGACCGCTGCCGGAATCGATCGGCAAGGTGGTGAAGGACAACAATCTCGTCGCCGTATCGGTGCTGAGCGGCAATCGCAATTTTGAAGGGCGCATCAATCCGCTCTGCCGCGCCAACTATCTGGCCTCGCCGCCGCTGGTGGTCGCGTATGCGCTCGCGGGCCGCATGGATTTCGACATCGTCAACGAGCCAATCGGCCCCGACAAAGGTGGTAAGCCGGTTTACCTGCGCGACATCTGGCCCACGCCGCAGGAAGTGGAAACCGCGATTCGCAGCTCCGTTTCCGAAGAGATGTTCCGTAAGGAATATGCAGACGCCTTCACCGGCGACGAGCGCTGGCGCGCCCTTCCGGTCCCAGCGGGCGATCTCTACTCGTGGGACTTCGATTCCACCTACATCAAACATCCGCCGTATTTTGAAGACATGCCGCTGAAACCCGCACCGCTCGCCGATCTGCACGGGCTTCGGGCTCTGGCCGTGCTTGGCGACAGCATCACCACCGATCACATTTCGCCGGCCGGCTCGATTCCACCGGAGAGTCCCGCCGGAAAATATCTGGTCGAGCACGGGGTGCTTTCCAAGGACTTCAATTCGTATGGCGCGCGCCGCGGCAACCACGAAGTGATGATGCGCGGCACGTTTGCGAATATTCGCCTGCGCAATCAGCTCGCTCCTGGAACCGAGGGCGGCTGGACGATTCATCAGCCGAGCGCCGAGAAAATGACGATCTACGACGCGGCCATGCGTTATCGCGGCGAGGGCGTTCCGCTGGTGGTGATCGCGGGGAAAGAGTACGGCTCGGGATCGTCGCGCGATTGGGCCGCCAAGGGAACCATCCTACTTGGCATCCAGGCCGTGCTGGCCGAAAGCTTCGAGCGTATTCATCGAAGCAACTTGATAGGAATGGGAGTGCTACCGCTGGAGTTCAATCCCGGCGAGAGCGCGAAATCGCTGGGCTTGACGGGCTTGGAGACCTTCGACTTTGAAGGCCTGGCGCATGATTTCGCGCCCGGCAAGATCATTCGCGTCCGCGCGCGCGAAGGCAACGAAAAGGGAAAATCGTTTACCGCCGTAGCGCGGGTCGATACGCCTTTCGAGGTCGCCTACTACCAGAACGGCGGAATCTTGCAATACGTGCTTCGCCAAATGGTCTAGGTTGCGGCTGCGTCTCGCCGTGGGTGGCGGTGAGTTGCGGAACTGAAACCTAGCGGCGTCGCTTAGGCCCGTCGTCGCGCTAGTGGCTGCGGGTCGCGATCTTTCAGGCGCAGCCGAAAGACCCTCGGCGCCGCCAGCGCGTATACGCCGCCGAAAATAACGAAAAACCCAACAAGGCCGACCGCTAAGTTCGCTCCGTGCCATTGCAGCATGAGCAGAGAAGCTTCCCCCAACCCGACACACAGGGCAAACAGTACGATGGTGCAAAGGGCTTTCGGACACAGGCTGACGCGGCACTGAGGGCAAACGACTCCCGAGAGTCCCGCTGAAGTCCACAGCGCCTTCGCCGGAACGCGGCTCGCGCATTGCGGGCAAGTCATAAAAACTCCTTCCGCTCCCGCTCCCAAGACAACGTGGCCCTTCACCCGAGCGGAATCTACCACAGTTTTCGCCCGGATGGCGAAAGAGGCCGTTATTTTTCTGTTTGATTCCCGAACGGTCGCCCAATTTTCCCTTGACCGTATCTTCCAAATTGGGCAGTATCCGCGAAACATGGATCACAAGTGACGGATTAGTACCGCGGCGTGGCTGTGCGCTCGCTCGCCGCGCGAGCAACGGGGTGCGGAAACGCAAAATTATTGCGGGTTTTTTTAGCCTGGGAGAGAGCCATGCAAAATCGAGCTAAATCGTTTGTTGGATTGGGAGTCGCGGTTGCGGTTCTGATTGCGGCGGCCAGTTTCACGGCAGCGCAAACGAATGTTGTGCCATCTCGCATCACGCAAGCCATCGACGCGGCACACTTGACCATTTTGCGGGGCAACACGAATCCGCTGGCTCAGGCTGGCTTCGATCGCGGTGCGGCACCCTCAACACTGCCCATGCAGCGCATGCTGCTGGTTCTAAAACGCAGCGCGCAACAGGAAGATGCGCTGGAAAAGCTCCTCGAACAGCAGCAGGACGCCGCGGCTCCGAATTATCACCACTGGCTCACGCCGCAACAATTCGGCCAACAGTATGGACCTTCGGACCAGGACATTCAGACGGTCACTTCGTGGTTGCAGTCACAGGGATTTCAGGTCGACCAAGTGTCAAACGGGCGGACGGTGATCGAATTTTCGGGCACCGCAGGCGAGGTGCAGTCCGCGTTTCACACGGCCATCCACCAATATCTGGTGAACGGCGAAAACCATTGGGCGAATTCATCCGACCCGGCGATTCCGACGGCACTCGCGCCAGTGGTCGCCGGAATCGACACGTTGTACAACTTTCCGCGCACACCGCTGTATCACCTGGCGACGAACCCTCGCAGGCCTATCGGAATCGGAGGAATGACGCCGAAAAACGCCGAGTACACTTTCCCGAACCCGTGCAATCCCAGCTCGACACCATTCTGCAATTTCGCGCTTAGCCCGTATGACTTCGCCACGATTTATAACGTCCTGCCGCTGTGGAATCAAGCCCCAGCAATCGACGGCACGGGACAGACGATCGCGATCGTGGGCGAGAGCGACATCAACGTTTCAGACATCGAATCGTTTCAGAAGTTTTTCGGAATGACGGTGAAAGACCCAACGATCATCATGGACGGCCCCGATCCCGGCACGGTACCAGGCGATGAAACTGAGTCCGACTTGGACGTTGAGTGGGCTGGAGCCGTGGCGAAGGGCGCCAACATCGATCTGGTTGTATCTCAATCGACCGAGGCCAGCTTGGGCGTCGATTTGTCCGCGCAATACGCCGTCGACAATAATCTGGCGCCCGTGTTAAGCGAGAGCTACGGCGTTTGCGAATTCTTTCTGGGTAGCACCGGAAACACATTTTACAACCAGCTGTGGCAACAAGCCGCGGCGCAAGGCATCACCGTGGTGGTATCGACCGGCGACGCCGGTTCGGCGACGTGCGACGGCAATCTTGGCTCGCAAGGACCGGCACAACTCGGTCTTTCCGTCAACGGCATCGCGTCAACGCCGTACGACCTTGCAATGGGCGGCACGGATTTCAACGATCTCAACGATCCGCTCACTTATTGGAATACGACAAATTCCACCGCGCCGGGATCTTCCGGCGGCGTGGCGTCGCTTTCGGCCAAGGGTTATATCCCCGAAATGACGTGGAACGATACGTGCACGAACCAGGAGATTTTCTCAAGCCTCGGCACCACCATTGCGGCGCAGACATGCAACGACCCGACGGTCCTAGAGCAATTTTCGTATCTGCTTGAGCCCATAGGCGGGGGCGGCGGGAAAAGCGGCTGCACGGTCTCAGATGGTCAAAACCTGTCGAGTTGTGCGACGCCCTATTCCAAGCCAGCGTGGCAAACGGCGCTTACACCCGCGGATAGCGTTCGCGACTTGCCTGACGTCGCCATGTTTGCAAGCAACGGATTCAACGGGAGCTTTTACGTCCTGTGCGAGGCCGATCAACTGGGCACGGACAACGAGATTTCGGTGAGCGGCGGCTATCCCTCTACCTCGTGCGATCCGACCGATACGAACACGGGCATCGTTGGAGTAGGAGGAACATCCGCGCCCACACCCGCGTTCGCTGGAATCATGGCGCTTGTAAATCAATCCAGCAGTTCGAGGCAAGGGAACGCAAACTATATCCTTTACAAGCTAGCAGGGCAGTCCGGAAACACCTGCTCTTCCGCCGCCAACCCTGCCGGCACATGCGTTTTCTACGATGTTCCCAGCGGCTCGACGACTTCGATGCCGTGCGCGAGCGGCACTCCGAACTGCAGTGTGACCGGAAGCAACCAGTACGGCGTGCTTTACGACGGCAGCAATCCGGCATACGACACGGCCGCTGGGTACGACCTAGCGACCGGGCTTGGCTCTGTCAACGTGGACAACCTCGTGACCAAATGGAAGTCGTTCGTACTTGCGCTCGAATCTTCGTCGACCACACTGACGCTGAACTCTGGCAATCCGGTAAGTATAACGCACGGACAGTCGGTGCCACTTTCGATCGCTGTAGCTGCGGGGTCAGGTGGCACCGAGACACCTTCCGGTAATGTTTCGCTGATTGCAAATACCGGATCAAACGGTCAGCAGGGCGTGCAAGCATTTGCGCTCACTAGCGGCTCCGCGTCGGGAAGCACCAATGCGCTTCCCGGCGGCACGTACACCGTTTTCGCAGGCTATCCTGGAGACGGAACGTTCGCATCGAGCTCTTCTTCGCCGCCCGTTTCGGTCACGGTGGCGAAAGAGGCAAGCAAAGTTCAATTTGCGTACGAGCTCATCGATCCCACTACTGGGATCATCACGAACCCCAACGCAGCGGGCGCGGTATTCGGCACACCCGCGCTCCTGCGCGTCAACGTCACTAGCTCTGCTGGCGATGCCTGCGCAAACAATGCGCCGGGCAGCACCGGCTGTCCGACAGGGAACATCAGCCTGACTGACAGCTACAACGGCGGCGCTGCGTCAGCGCTCGACGGTGGCTCTTTCACGCTGAATCCGCAGGGATACGCCGAGGATCAGGCAATTGATTTGTCGGGTGGCATGCATCTCTTGGCCGCCAGTTATCCGGGAGATAGTAGCTACGATGCACTCGTTCCGAATGCTGTTACGCAAACGCTCACAATCACACCTGCGGCCACGCAAACATCGATGAACGCAACAGGCGGCACATGGGTGACCACCAGCAGTAGCGTAACCATGAACGCGCAGATCGGGGCGAATGCAATCTATTCCAGCCACGCCGAAACTGGGACGGTCAATTTCATGGTCGGCGGTACCCAAGTGGCCAGTGCCACGGTCGCGGGGAGCGTTGTCTCCTCCATCCACCAAGCGGATGCATCTGCTAGCACTGGCACCACATCGCTACCGCATGGCCAAGATACGATAACCGCGCAGTACTCCGGAGACGGTAGTTACACTGGCTCGACATCGGCTCCTTACAGTTTGAATGTGCTTTGGCCGACGACGACATCCATGACGACTTCGAATCCTTCGATCCAGTACGGCTCGTCAGTGACTTTCGCGGCCCAGGTGACGAGCAGTCAAACAGGTGCCCCCCCAATCACCGGGAACGTGGTCTTCACTGCCGACGGGATACTTCTGGGATCTGTCCCGCTTTTAAACGGTTCGGCGCAACTTGCAACTTCCGCAGTGCCGGGAGGCGAAAGCATGGTCCTGGCCGCTTATTCCGGCGACGGCAACTTCGCGCCTGGAAACGGAGTGGTGACACAAACTGTCACAGAGGACAGCACCGCCACAACGATAACCAGCTCAAGTTCCACGACCAATCAAGGGCAAAGCGTCACGTTGACAGCTCATATTACGCCTTCGACGAGCGGCCCCGCAGGCCCGACTGGAATTGTCGGTTTTCTGGTCAACGGCACTCAGTTTTCTTCAGCTTCTGCGACTACCGGCCAGGTGCAAATTACAACCACGACGCTGCCTCTTGGAACGGACCAAATCTCAGCGGAGTACTTCGGCGACGTCAACTACATGGGGTCAACGTCCCCATCTGTCGCAGTGACTGTAAACGCGGCGCCGACTTTTACGGTTACGGCGAATCCCACGACGATATCGATTACGGCGCCCGGGCAATCTGGATCGAGCACGCTAACATTTGCTGGCGAGAACGGGTTCAGCAGCAACGGGAACGCCTCGGTGACTGCAACATGCAGCGGTCTGCCGGCGTACAGCAGCTGCGGCGTGAATCCTGCGAGCGTGAACATCGCAACAAACGGTACGGCGACGACGACGCTGACGGTGATGACGACGGCGCCTTCGGCGCTCGTTCCCGCCACGCAGGATCGATGGAATATCGGCGGCTGGGGCGGGTTAAGCGCGGAAACGCTGCTAGCGCTTTCTCTGACGCTGCTGCTGTGCTGCGGGATTGCGATTGGATTCCGCGGACGCCAGCGGCGCTGGGGGCTCGCGTTTGCGCTGGTGGCGTTTGCGTTGGTATTCGCCAACGTGGGCTGCGGAGGCGGAGGCAGCAGCGGAGGCGGGGGCAGCGGCCCAACGAATCCCGGCACGCCTGTTGGATCGCCGAACGTTACCGTGTCCGTGACGATCAATGGCGTGACGCAGACAGCGCCAATAACAGTGAACGTGCAATAGAGCATGCGCTCGCACCGCGGGTTTATCCCGTGGCCGAGGAGAACGCGCGCCTTGCGGAATTGTGGGCTAGCGGGTGCGCGGGGAGGCGGCGCGGAGATCGGTGGCGGAGGCTGCGGCGAACTCCTGCCATTCGGCGATACGTTCGGAGACGCCGACGCGCTCGGCATATTCGGCGCTGATGAACTGGTACGGCAGCGGATCGCCAATGGGCGGCGCGACCGGATGTTCGTTGGCAAGCGCGTTGGCGATGTGGATGATTCCAACGGCTTCGAGCAAATCGCCTGGAATGCGCTCCGGGTGGTGATGGTGTGCCACGGCTTCGACCACTGGCGACGGCAAACCCCAAAGCGCCAGCAAATAAGCGCCTACCTCGGCGTGTGAAATTCCGATGAGCGCCTCTTCGGCGGCATAGACCGGAACGCCGTCCTCGCGCGCGCCACGCAACGCACGGGCGAAATGATCGGGCGAACGAGTAGCCAGCACGAGCTTGCCAACGTCGTGCAAAAGACCGGCGATGATGGTGGCGCTGTGAACGTGCGCGGAGGCCGGGATGCGGGCGGCAATTTTGGCGGTGAGCTGCGAATGCATGTGAACTTCCTCGAAAGAAAACCCCTTCACTGGTTTCGTGATTTCAAATACGTGAAAAACCTCCGCCGATAACACGAGATTTTGCAGAAGCTGCATGCCGATGTAGCTGACCGCCGTCTGCAGGCTGGTGATCTCGCGCGGGAGTCCGAAAAACGCGGAATTCACGAGCTGAAGAATTTTCGCGGAGATCCCGACGTCCTGCTCCACGATGCGCACGATGGATTTGAGCGGGACGTCTGGGTCGGCAAGCGCTTGGCGAAGATCCAGGTAAATGCGCGGCAGCACCGGAAGATCCTGCACGGAGCCGACTATAGTGGCGAGGAGCTTGTTGTTGAGCACGTCTGAAAGACTAGTGGCGCGCTCGACTGCCACGCGCAGCATATCGGGGTCGCAGGGCTTCACCAAAAATTGGTGCGCCACGGGAACCGCGCGCAGCGCGGCCTCCATCTCACTTTGATTTGCGAGCACGATGCGAACGACGCTCGGAAACCGGTCGCGCACGGTTTTGAGCAGAGCGGCACCGTCCATTTTCGGCATGCGGGTATCGGAGACGATGACGTCGAAGGGAGTGGCATCGAGGAGCATCAACGCGGTCTCGGAATCGGGCGCGTAGGCCATTTCCCAAAGGTCGCGCTGCGAGTCGAGCGTCTGCCGCAGTGTATTGAACGCTAGCGGCTCATTATCGACGAAAAGAATGCGTTTCATTCGCAAGCCCCATGCAAAACGTGATTGGGTGCGCAGCGACGCGGGCGCAGTTTACCGGCTGCACGCTTACAGCGCGCGGAAAGGGAGTATTTGAAAATCAGAGAGGAACTCGCTCGATCCGATACTTCGTTCCCGCGATCGAGCGTTCGATGGCCCCATACCGGGAGGCTCAGCAACTACCAGGCGCGCCCGGCCCCAAGCGTGTTTCGTTAGAGGCATTATAAGCTGGCATCATACATTGAGGCTTCATGGGCACCGGGATGGTGTCCGATGAGTGAGGGGCAGGAACGCAACCGGGCGTTTCGGCGCGAGTGCGGGACCTGACGCAGCGAGGTAGCACAGCTGCGCGAGTTACTTCTTTTTTTTCTTACCGAAGAGACCTCCAAGCATGCCTTGAACTTGGCTTGCTGGATTGTTTTTGCCGCCAACGCTCGTGGCACCCTTGAGCATGCTGCCTGCCATGGCGCCCACTTCCGGAATGAAAATGGGTTTGGATGTGGTCCCCTGAATCTTGAAGGGAATGCCGCCTTGCGATTTCCCACCTCCGGCGAACGAAGAAAGGGCCGCGCCCACCGCTCCCGCTGGGCCATGGGAGCCTAGTTTCGCCAACATTTTGCAATCGAGCTGGCCGGCAGAGCTGATGTTTCCGTCGCCGGTGAGCGTGCCGATCGACGGAATAACGAGATCGAGATTTTTCGCGTGGGTACCGCTGGGATCAACGTGAAGATCGGCACTAAGCTTTTGAATCTGGGTCCCCGAATCCCCGCGACCGCCCAAGCCCGCAAACGATGCAAGTGCGCCAAGCTTGGACTTGAGATCAAATCCAGCCAGGGTCGCGTTCGAAAGATCCACGGGGCCGGTGATCACCAATTTGTCGATGGGCCCACTCAGAGCGAGATCCAGATTGAGACTGCCGCTGCGAAGAGACGCGCCCGGCGGAAGGATAATTCCCGCAGCAGGCAGAACATCCTGGAGATCGGTGGCCGGCATCGACTGCCCATTCAATTTCATCTTCACGGCCGTCCCGGCGCCGGACGTATCGTAAGTGCCGGTCAGATGAGCGAGCGCGTGGCCGATGTGGATGTCTCCCTGGCTAAGCGTGCCGGATTGGCGCTTCAGCATGTACGTGGTGGTGTAATCGAGATTCACGGGAACCGTGGAAGGAGACCCGCCAGCGACTAGGCGGATGCGCTCCGTCTTTACGGTGCCTTGCGAACTCACCAGCGTGCCGTCCGAGGAAAACGTGCCGGTAAAGCTTACGGTGCCGGCCAAACCAGAAGCCGGATCGGCGAAGCCGGTGGCGGCTAGGTCGATATGCTTACCTTCGAGCTTCGCGGTGAATGGAGTGAGAGATATGTCATCTGATGGGAGCGGGCCGGCATTTCCGTCCAAACTGATCGTGCCGCCACCGGGCGTCTTGGCATCCAGCTTAAATGGGAATTGCGACGTGCGCGAGAGATCGGAGGCCTGAACATTCACGTCGCGATAGGTTTCCGTTTTGCCCTGCGCGCCAGCAGTGCCCACGACAATCGTGCCATTGGATATTTTGACCGAGCCGACCGCCGCCCTGGCTGCGGACGAAGCAGAGCTGCTGGACGGGTTTGTGCTACCAGCCGCGGGACTGGGTGCCGGCGCAGCGGCCGATTTTTGCGAATGGGTTGTGCCGAGGCTGGAAAAGTTCCAGACGCCGGAGGACGAGCGCAAGAGCGAAACTTGTGGGTCGGTAATCGTAAAAGAGCGTACATCGAGCTTCTTGGAAAAAATCAACGGAAACAGCCGCACTCCCGCGGTGAGCTGCTTCGCGGTAAGAAACGGCGAATTACTGAAGGCCGGGTCGTCCGAGATAGAAACGTTATCGACCGTGACGCCGCCCGAAAGGATCGAGAGCCGGATGTTTCCGATTTCCACTTTGCGGCCGAGCGCGCCAGACAAATCAGATTCGAGTGTTGGCTTGAAACTATTCGCGTTGATGAACAGCGGGAGCGCGACGACGATCAGGATGAGGACGGCGATCACGACGCCCAAAATTATCAGCAACTTCTTCATCGTCCGCCTCCTAAAGGGGGAACCATTCGCGCGGGGGCCAAGCTAAACGCTCACTCGAAATCATACGCTGGAGGGCAGCGGAGATGGCGGAAAAGTTTTTGAGGCCTGGGCGATGCAGAGCACCGCGTGCGACCGCCGGCGGCCTGCAACGCTGAATCTACTCGGCGCCTCGAACGAAGCGGCTTACTTCCAGGCCTCCTCCGACGGGCAACAGGACCGAATCGAAACCGGGCTTCGAGCGCACGTGCGCTCGATATTGCAATGCCTGCGGGCGACTTACCTCCGGGTAAGTGATGTTGTCGGCAACGATGAAAGCGCCGGGGCTGAGCTTCGGAGAGAAAAGGTCGAAGCAGGCGATGTATAGGTCCTTCCACAGATCCAACAGAACGAAATCGAACGGACCCGGCAGCGCGGCGATGCTTTCGCGCGCGTCACCAAGGCGGAAATCGACCACGCCGCTGAGTCCGGTTTTCGCGATGGCGTCGCGTGCATAGTCCTGCTTGTACTTATGGATTTCGAGGGAAATCAGCTTGCCGCCGACGGACTGCGCCGCTTCAGCGAGCCATACGGTGGAGTAGCCGTACGATCCCCCAACTTCGAGAATGGTTTTCGGCTTTGCCCCCTTGGCAAGAATGCTGAGAAGTTGGGCGGATGAACGGCCAACAGAGAGCAGAAACTCGTCGCGGCGGGAATGATCGTCATCAAACGAAATCTCACGCTTGATTTTATTTTCGGCCCTTTCCCGCTCTTCGTATTCGCTGAGCACAGCTTCCACGGCATGATCCATGCAACGTTCCTCCGGCAAATTCGAAAGTGACGACCACAATTCTATCCCCAGACGCGGACCCAACGCGATTACGAATAGCGGCCGCCCAGATTTGCGTCAAGTGTATCGCTTCGTTTTCGGCGGGAGACGGCACGTTCGCGGGTTCCCTTTCACGCAGGCCAAGTAGGGCCATTCACGGATTGCATCCCAAGGTTCGCGGTGGTGCCATGGTGCATAGGCGATTTCTGCGAAAGGAAACTCAAATGGACAACCCGGACGCTTCCGTTCTTGACCGCATTCAGGCTCTCGCATCCGAAGAGCATCATCTTTACGAAAAGGACTCGCTTACCGAAGAGGATGACCAGAGACTTCATGAAATACAAATTCAGCTGGATCAGTGCTGGGATTTGCTGCGGCAACGCCAGGCCCTTCGCGGCGCCGGAAAGGATCCACAAGACGCAAAAGTACGCCCAGCGGAGATCGTCGAAAAGTACGAGCAATAACGCCGGGCCCTTTGCTCTTGCTCGGCACATGACACCAGCTGTCTGAGGCGACTCGCAATCGCGGCGCATTTAATCTTCATCGCCGTTCGTGTTTATTTCGCTTTTTAACGCAATCGTGCCTGCTCGCTTCAATTAATGAACCTGAATCGAACCTCTTGAGCGGGATCGGGCTGGTTAGCTTTTGAGATGAAACAGCCCCACTGATAAACGCTCCTGTTTTGCATTTCGTGCCGGCGAACCTGAGAAACAAGCTGCCGAGGAGTCTGCAAGTAGTTAAGATAGGAGCCAGAAACGCGGGGCGCCCGTAGCTCAGTTGGATAGAGCGTCTGCCTTCTAAGCAGAGGGTCGGGGGTTCGAGTCCCTCCGGGCGCGCCATTCCCCCGTTTTGGCCTTATCGAAGATCAGATCAAACGGCTTTCTATATGTGGGATAGAGACTTGCGGCGTCTATCGCGCAGTTCGAAAGCACGATTTTGAGGAGTTTGGCTTGTTCGGCGGGCGGCTGCTTAAGATATAGAAAATAGGCCTTATTCGCGAGTTCTAAAGTCCGCGCGGCATCCAGGAAACGCTCCGGCTTTGCGGCCTCTAGCGTTTGCAGCGAAGCGAGAATCTGCCATTCTTCCGCTTGCCACTCTGTCGATTTCCGGTCCCAGAGTTCGCCGCTGATCTTGCCGTCTAGCTTGTCCTGGTAGGCCAGATCCATCCTTCGGCGCACTTGGGCCACACGTTGCTCTAACGTTCGCCGCTGTTGCTCCGTCAGCTCTTCCTGGCGGCCTTTATCGGCCAACAGCGATTCCTGAAGCTGCGACAGGATGCCGTCTGGAATGTGAATATCCAACAGAATTTTACCGAGGCGTTCCGCAAGGCTTTCTTCGCGGAAATAGGGGAGATCGCATTTTCCCCGGAATTGCGTGCAACGGTAATACGTGTATTTCCCTTTCTTCAATTCTGCCGTCACCTTGCAACTGTCGTACGCGCACGTAAGCAATCCGCGAAATGCAAATTCCCGCGTCTGATATCTTGGTTTACTGCGTCCGTGAAAAACGTCCTGCACCCGCTGGAATAGATCGTGCGAAACAAGCGGCGTGTGCGTCCCGTCGTATAGCCGTTTCTCCCAATAGAATCGTCCGACATAAAATGGATTCTTCAGCAACCTTTCCAGATAGCCCTTCGCGAGACTGATACAGAACTCTTGCTTCAGCGTCACCCGAAGGCCTGACAGCGAATACCGTCCCGAGGCGTAGAGTTCGAACATTCTGCGGGCAATCGGGGCCTTGCCGGGGTCTTCCTCGATGGTGTGCTGAAGTTTGTTATTCCGGTACCCCAGTGGCGGTCGGCTTGGATAAATGCCTTGCTCGGCCTTCTCGCGCATTCCCTTCTTGACCTCTTCACGCAAATTGTCGATGTAGTTTCGGGCCATTACGAGCTGCATTCCATGCAGAAGCTTTGCTTGAGATTTCGAATTGCGGCTGATTATCTGGTTCTCTTTAGGCAGGTGAATTTCGACGTTTAGGTCCTCTAGGATGACGTAGTCGCGAAAATTCCGATACAGGCGGTCCGTCTTTTCAACGATCACCGCGCGGCAGTGGGAATTCGCCTGGAGGAACTGCAACATCTCCCCAAACCGTTTCCTGCCTGTCATTTTTGCCGTTTCAACGTCCACAAATTCTCGCGCAATATGGAAATCATTTCGCGCGGCGTATTCCCGCAATAGCTTCTGTTGCGCGGGGATGGAATATCCCTCCCGTTCCTGGTCCTTGCTCGACACCCGCGCGTACAGAACGCATTCCCTCATTTAATTTCCCTTTCCTTATTCCGCGCTAATTTTGCAAGCTCACCTTCCACTGTTTCAATTTCTGCGTCAACCAAAGAAATTGTGTTCTGTAGATTTTCGTCGGGAAAGAAGATCCCCTGGTTTTTCTGTAAATCGCGCTTTTGTAACTTCAACTGCTGCAAGCGGTTATAAACCCGGACTCCATGCGATGCGCTCTCCGTTATTCCGGACACGAGAATTCCGATATCCGTCATTTCACGAAGACGCGCAATGCCGGATTTCCCGCGTACGAAAATCTGCACCCCGCAATTGTTACAGGTGCAGTAAGGCTTTTTTCGCTTGGACTCCAGAATCGGCAGGCCCTCCCCACACAAAGGACAAGGGAATTCCTTGCCCTCGAACTCCGAGGCACCGGCACTCGAAGGGGCCAACGTTACGTTAACGTTGCCCTGCTTGCCGGGGGTCAGTTTATCCATGCTTTTCTCCTCTCTGTGTTCCTGGTGCCTATAAACGTGCGACCGTCCCAAATCGCTTTCTCGATTCGAACACTCCCCAGAACTTTCCTTACTTCCGCT
>JBOGMX010000040.1:0-26892 GCA_050746725.1 Candidatus Acidiferrales bacterium
GTCACAAAGCCCTGGGACTCATAGCTAGGTCCCAATCCGCCCGATGGCTGGCCGACCACGTTGGAGCTTCTCATGAAGCTAAAATGAGCTTCATTTACCACCGTCGTGCCAAATGTTTTGACGTTGCCCAAGCTGAACAATTGCGAACGGCCGAAGTTCAAACCGTTGAACCCGGGAATCGTCGCGCCACCCTGACCGCTTGGGAACGGATTGTTCAAGGAAAAATCGTCAAAGAAATAGTACTCGGAAAAACTTCCCCAGCGCGCGGTGTCTTCGTCAAAGCGAAGACCCCATTTGTCGTCGCGAACCCGCTCATCTTCCTCGCCGGAGAACGTCGATGGGCCCTCATTGGGCAGCGGAATATACTGCAACAGTTGCCGCGCCGGAGCCGCCCAAGCCGACACGGGGAAGGTGGCGTTCGGGAACACACACTGCGTGGAACTCGTGCACCCCGGAGTGAAGTACGCTTCCCCTTGCGAAACCGGATAACCCAGCGAATTTTGGAGCTGCGCGGCCAAGCCCGCCCCCGCTACTGTAAAGGGCCCGCTTGATGAGGAAAAGGCACCGGCTAAATCAGAAAGATCGCCTGACCGGTCGGCCAAGGACGGTACGGTTACGAGTCCCGTATCCAAACCTTCGATCGTACGCGTTCCTTGATAGTCCCCGAAAAAGAAGATCTTGTGTTTCTCGATCGGGCCACCCAGCGTGCCGCCAAATTGATTCTGTTGATAGGTTTCCCTTACAGGGGAAAAGTAACTCTTCGCATCGAAATCGGTGTTGCGAAGGAATTCGAAGGCGTCACCGTGAAGGCTGTCCGTCCCGCTCTTGGTGACTACGCTCACGATGCCACCGGCGTAGTTGCCATATTCCGCATCGAAATTGTTGGTCAGCACGCGGAATTCGGCAATGGAATCCAGATTCGGAATGATGCTGGTTCCTCCGTTCATCTCTTCTTTAACGTCAGATCCGTTGACGAGAAATCCGTTGGCGTCTTCTCGTTGACCGCTAATCGATTGGTTCCCCGCGTTGAGGTCGCCAGAAGGAGGGATGGCCACCGTGACGCCAGCCATCACGACCGAATCATTCGTCTGTGTCGACATCGGCACGATTCCAGGTTGGAGCGCCAGCAGATCGGTGTAACTCCTTCCGTTCAGCGCAACGGAAGTTATCACCGGGCCGGTAATTACGTCTCCCATTTGCGTGCTTTGAGTCTCTACGTGCACTGTGTTTGCTTTCACCGTAATTTGCTGGTTCTTCTCACCTAGCTGCAAATTTACATCGGTTTGCAATTCCGTGTTCACGTCAATCATCATGCCGGTGCGCCTATAGGGTTTGAATCCGGCTTGATTGATATCTAGCTCGTACTCTCCAACAGGGAGGCTGAGGAAGGAATAAAAGCCGTCCGAATCAGTTTTCGTCGTGCGCTGAACCCCAGTTGCGGTATTGCGTACGATCACGGAAGCTCCCATCACTACGCCGCCGCTCTGGTCTTTTACGGTGCCAGAAATACTTCCTCCCGCGGCCTGCCCCCATGCAGGCAGGGCCGAAAACAGAAGAAGGGATAAGAACGCTAGACGCATAAGATTGTCCCTGAAACGCATCAGATACGTATCTCCTTGCTTAGCCGTTTCGAGCCGCAGACGAATGGCCGAAGATCGCCGAAACTTCGACCGCGGAGTAGCAGCGTGCGCATCTGCCGGCCACGACCATTCTCCGCAGTACGCGGAAACGGTAAGGCGCAGCAGGTTGGGAAGGGAAACAGGTGTTCGGATCTCTTGGCCCAGAAAGTCCGCGTCTACGAGATTACCCGCGCTTGTTGTAGTCTAAGCTGCACGGCGGCTTTAATTTTTTAAGGCGAATGAATGTGCTGCCCGCCGGTTCGACCTCACCAGGATACCGTAACACGTTAGTTGAAGTCGTGCTATCGTTTTTCAACAACCTTTTGAGCGGCCGCGGCGCGGTTACCGCCGGCCGCTCAGCTACGCTATGATCGACAGAGTGGCACGGGAGGAGCGAATGGGAGATCTGGCGCGAACAGGCGTTTCTCTGGAAGAGGATTTGTTAAAGAAATTCGACGATTTTATCGGGAAGAAGGGCTACCAAAACCGCTCCGAGGCGATTCGCGATTTAATACGCGAGCGTTTGATTCAGGAGGAATCGGACGAAAACAAGATGGTGGTGGGTACGCTGACCTTTATTTACGATCACCACCGTCCCAATCTGACCGAGAAACTCGTCGCCGCGCAGCACCAAGCAGGAGGCAACGTGCTGGCCAATACGCACGTTCACCTGGATCACCACAACTGTCTGGAAGTAATCATGATGAAAGGACGCGGAGGAGAACTGAGGAACCTGGCTAACGGGATCTTGAGCCTTCGTGGCGTAAAACACGGGCAACTGGTAGTAACCACAACCGGTAAGGATCTCAAATAAGGGAAATTAAGACATAGCGCTTGTTTCCTCGATGCCGTGTCATTTGATTCGCAAATGCGGGCAGATGCTCTGTGAAATTTGAACTTCCGGCCGCGCTCCAACTGGCGCAGTAGCACATGAACATAGTTTATGTATCCCTTGGTTCGAATCTGGGAGACCGCGCAGCGAACATTGCGCGAGCGATCGCGATGCTGGGCGAGAGAGGCGTGCGCGTGACGCGGCAATCGTCGCTTTACGAGACGGAGCCGGTCGACGTTCGCGAGGGAGGATGGTTTTTGAACGGCGCGATCGAAGCGGAAACAGAGCTGACGCCGACGGAGCTGATGAGAGTTTTGCTCGACATCGAGCGCGCGCTGGGACGCAAGCGGACGGCGCCGGCCGTCGCGGGGTTGAAAGAATCGCGAACGATCGACCTCGATATTTTGCTCTTCGATTCGCGCGCGGTGCACGAGCCGGATATCGAGGTTCCTCATCCGCGAATGGCGGAACGAAAATTCGTGCTGGCGCCGCTTGCGGAAATCGCTCCCAACGTGCGGCATCCGGTTTTGAAGCGAACGATCGCGCAGCTGCTGGCGGAGACCGTGGACAAAAGCGCAGTTCGGCGATTCACAGCGGCGAATTGAGGACCGCCGCGATTAGAGCCGTTCGCGGTCCTTTTTCTCTTTTTCCCGTTTTTTGCGGTCTTCTTCTTCTTGACGCTCGTATTCGACCATCTCTTCTTCGGTCATCTGATAATCCTCGCGCGATGCAAACATGGCGCTGCGGCGCGCGTGCCGGCTGTTGCGCAGCCTGTGCGCGGGGCTCCTTTTCACCGCGAAGTTTCCAATGGTGCGGATGGGTTCTTCGATGGCGCCGGAATCAACCAGAAGATCGCTCACTTTTTCGAAAAATTCGTGAAGGTGATACGGCTTCAGAGAGTAGGGAAGAGCTTCACACTCGAGAAAGGGCTGCACGGAGGCGGCCAGTCGCAGAGGAAGCAGGAACAGAACCCGAAGCTGCTTGCGTGGCGTTTCCGAAGCGTCCGGCGGAGGGGGCGTAGCGGCATCGGAAAGCTCACGCAGAATAGCAAAGAGCGGCCCACCAATATCAGCCACGGCGACGTTGACGATGGCTAAATTCCAGGCGCCGCTGGCGAGTTCCACAAGCGCTTGCCGCGCTTCGGGGACGATGCGGACACGCCAACCCTCTGAATCGAGAACGCTTTTAAGCGCGTGCTGTGTGGCCGGATCGTCGTCGACGATCAGGATGCCGATTTCGGGCAAGGCTCGATCTCCTGAGGACTGGCAATTAGTATATCGGCCGATATTGGAGCCGATCAGGCGACCGGTGACTCTATTTCCAGGGCAGCGTTGGCCTAGCGTACAGGCGAACAGAAAGCGAATAATATGGCTTGACAGGCGAAACAAAGGCGAATACATTCAGGAGGTGCGGCGAGGCTGCCAATGGCCACTTATTCGATCCTTCAACCGAGACCCGCGATGCTCCGGCGTCGCCCGGCTCGTGCGAAGGAAACCAGCCTCACCTTATTCCCCCTAGCCGTCCGCCACGGCGACTGTGAGCCGCCCGGCGGTGCTTCCGCGCCCCCTCCGACCGAAAGCCGGAGCACGAAGCCCGCCACGGAACTGGTCGGCATTGCGCGACTCGCCGCCTCCTCCCCTCGCGCCGAAGCGAAGCGCGGGACGGAGTATTTTCTGCTTCCAGTCCGATCCATTCTGAACGAATGCCATTCGGAGCGGGTGCCGTTCCGGTG
The DNA here is from genome assembly GCA_050746725.1 of Candidatus Acidiferrales bacterium. GTDB lineage: Bacteria > Acidobacteriota > Terriglobia > Acidiferrales > UBA7541 > Palsa-295. The sequence goes on from JBOGMX010000040.1 coordinate 4,184, forward strand.
GACGGTGAATCCGTATCGCGGTTGCGAATTCGGATGCCAGTACTGCTACGCGCGGTACACACACGAGTACATGGATCTCGACGGCGGGGATTTCGAGTCTAAAATTTACGTGAAGCAAAATGCCGGAGCTCTGGTGGAGCGCGACTTGGATAGCGAAAACATTTGGGGAGAGCATATCGCCATCGGTACGGCGACCGATCCTTATCAGCCGGCGGAACGCGAGTTTGGCGCCACGCGCGCGATTTTGGAAAAGATGGCGGAGAGCGAGGGACTGAGCCTTTCCATCACGACGAAATCGGACCAGGTGACGAAGGATGTGGATCTGCTGAAGCGCATCAGCGAGAGGTCGTCGCTGACGGTGAACGTGACGGTTACCACGATGCGCACACGGCTGGCGCGATTGCTTGAACCGCGCGCTCCGCGCCCGGATCTGCGGCTCGGGGCCGTGCGCAAGCTGCGGGATGCCGGAATTTCGGCGGGTGTCTTTGCGATGCCGATTCTGCCGGGGCTCACCGATGGCGAAGATGATCTGGATGCGCTGGCGAAGGCGGCGCGGGACGCGGGAGCGCAATGGTTTGGCGCAAGCGTTCTATTCCTGATGCCGTCTTCCTGGAAGCACTTTCTCGGATTTTTGGAGTTGCGTTTTCCGCGGCTTGCAACGCGCTACCGCGAGTGGTACCGCGGCTACGGGAACGCGCCGGAGGGATATCGCGGGGAGATTGCGGAGCGCGTGGGGAACCTGCGCAGGAAATATGGACTGGGCTCGCGGCCAGTTGGTGCAGAGACGCGTTCGTGGCAATCGCCGCAACTGCAACTCGCGTGGGGAAAGGGAGAACAGGCATGCCAAAAGTGAAACAGGGTCGGAGACGTGCGAACCGGCGGAGGCGAGCATCGCCGCGAGCGTTTGCGCCGATGTCTCACCCTATAGAACAGCAACCTCCGCGCGGCGTGACGCTGAAAACAGTATCGCGGCTGACGGTGTTGTTCGCACTGCTTTGCCTGGGAGCATTCCTGGCCGGCCGTCCACCGGTTGCGGCAGCTGCGCGTTCTCGCCGTACGGCGAGCAGCCGAAAGCAGGTCCGGGCCGGGCGGGTGGCGCTACGGAATAATGATGCGGGGCGCGTCCTTCTCGGCTTGCGCCGGTAGGGGAAAACGCCGGCGCAGGAAATCGAGAAACGCGCGAGAGCGCGGCCGGCCGTTGGTTTCCTGCTTCGCGAGACGGAGCAGGAACACGAGCATGTGAAAGACGTCGGAGTCCTTAAGAGTGGGAAATCCGGCGCGCGAGGCTTCGGATTTTCGGAATTCCTGAAGGGATTGTCCGATCGCTCCGTATAGAGCACGCGCGGCAGGGATTTCAGGCGGCCGCTCGTAGTAGATGCCGCTGCCAAGTGTGCGATACGTCTCGGCGAGAGCCTCGATGGCCGAGATGGTGTCCGAATCGCGCAGATCGCGCTGCTCGCGTTGGAGGTTGAGGATGGCCGAGGCTATGCTGGAGACGAGGGGCCAGTGCTCGTAGACAAAATCAACGGGGACGAAGACATCGCGATGGGGTACGTCGTCGGATGACACCGGCTTGCGATGTTCGGCTTCATAGCGATGAGCCGCCAGTAAGTAGGAGCAGTCCGGCAGGCATTCGATGGTCACTTCGCGCTGCTCGCCGCAACAGACCGCGCAGATCTTTTCGCCTTTGGCGGGGCAAAACCGTTTCGGTGGACGCTTGTCACAGATGGGACAGTTCATCCAGGCTCCTGATTGGAGATATCGCGACGGCATTTCAAACGAGCAGAGTACGGGAAGAAGCGCCGGCCCGCAAGGCGTTCGGCCCGGGGGCTTAACTCGGCTGGATGCGGCTGGCCGTTAGACGCTGGCGGTTTCGCGCGGGGCGAGCTTTTCGGCGGTGGCCACATGCTGCAAAAGCATCTCGAGGACGTATTCGTCGCCCAATTTGGAGTTAATCATCAAGTTGTAGAGTGGGCGATGCGGCCATTCCACGCCGAAATAATGGCGAATGAACGAGGCGCGATCACGATCGATTTCCTCGATCATCTGGCGCGCCTCTTTTTCTGATTTGCCCATGAGTTTCAAACGGCGGAGCTTTTCTTCGGTCGAAGCGTAGATGAAAACGTGAAAGGCTTCCGCACGCTCGCGCAGAAAGTACGTGGAGCCCCGGCCCACGATCACGCAAGGGTCGCGCGACGTAACGTCGCGAATGACGCTTTCGAGCGTGGCGAACATGCGATCGGTGTCAAACGGGCGAGCTTCGGAGATCGGCAGGGCGCGCTCGTAGCTGCCGCGCGCGTACACTTTAAACAGGCGATAGAGCAGGGAATCGACGCGCTCGTCGCAGCAGGCCGCCACGCTGGGGGCAACCTGCGCCACGCGGGCGATCTCCGCAGTGAGCTTTTCATCCCAAAGTTTCCAGCCGAGACGTTCGGAGAGTTGGCGCGCGATTACGGCGCCACCGCTGCCGTATTCACGCTCCACGGTGATCACGCGGATTCGCATGGGCCAGGAAGTCCCCCAAAACGAGAATGTAGCACAGATATGCCAGCGGACGGGTCTGCGGGTCAACTGAAATTCGCGGGGGGCGGACCTGGCGCGAGCAGCAAGCGAGGTCGCCTGTCAGAAATCCAAACCGTGCCGGCTTGAACGTGAAGATGATGGGCTACTTCAAGAAGACCTTCGGCTCGACAGACATTCCGATGCGGAGGTAGTGATCCTTATTTTGTCCCTGATTGATGAGGATTTTCACAGGGATGCGCTGCACCACTTTCACATAATTTCCCGTGGCATTTTCAGGAGGCAGCAGGCTGAGGCGCGCGCCGGTGGACCCGGCGATGCTGTCCACGCGGCCTTTGTACGTTCGCCCGTTGGCGTCGACGCTGATCTCAGCAGGTTGGCCGGGACGCATGTACTTGAGCTGCGTCTCCTTGAAGTCTGCGGTGACCCATAAACCTTCGATCGGGGCCACGGTGAGGAGTTGCTGGCCGGGCTGAACGTTCATGCCCACTTCCACATTTCTGATCACTTCGCCATCCACGGGCGCCACGATCTTTGTGTACTGCAAGTTTAGCTCCGCCTGTTCGAGCGCGGCTTGCTTTTCAGCGACAGTGGCGAGGGCAGCCTGAGCACGAGCGCGCGTAGTGTTCACCTGCTGCGGCCCGGTCTGAGCGGATCGCAGGTCGGCTTGCGCTTCCGCCAGCCGCGCGCGAGCCTGGTCGACGGCTTGGGCGGCGGCGGAAACCGATGCTTTCGCGGCTTGCACAGCGGCGGCGGTAGCGGCCGCGCTAGCAACGGCTTGGTCGTATTGCTGTTCGGAAATTTCCTTTTTGGCGATCAGCTCCTTATAGCGGGTGAGATCGTGTTGCGCCTTTACGTTATTGGCTTCGTCAGCGGTGAGGTTTGCGCGGGCGGCGTCAGATTGCTGTTCCGCGGCGGTGATTCCCGCCTGGGCGTTCGTAATTTCCGCTTCGGCGGAGGTAATCTGGCTATGAGTACTTATGTTGGTAACCGGCACTGTGATGCCCGCGGCGCGAGCGGTGGCCTTGGCGTCCGACAGGGAAGCTTGCGCTTGATCCACCGCCACCTGGTAATTGCGCGGGTCGATTTCGACCAACACTTGTCCGGCCTTGACTACCTGGTTGTCGGCAACGTAGACATTCGAAACGTAGCCTGAAATACGAGCGCTTACGGGATACAGATAGCCGTCGATTTCGGCGTCGTCAGTAGATTCGTAGCTGGAGAAATACCTCCACGCGAAATATCCTCCCACAACGAGCACGATCAAAGCCGCGATCACCAGCCAGCGCGCGCCAGGACGATCGCGGAAAAAGTGCGATGCGCGTGATCTTGGAGGAGGCGAAGAGGGGTGCTCCTCGGCGCGCGGCGCGCCTTCGCGCGGCGTTGGAGGCGGGTTTTCGATGTCGGTTGACTGTGCCATGTCTTATTTTTCCTCGAAGTATTGCTTGACGCCCGTTTCGGCTACGCCGAGAGCGCGGGCCAAAGAAATTTTGGCGTAATTATCGAGATACAAGCTGGAAATGTATTGCTGATGCGCTCGGGCAACTTCCTCCTGCGCTTGCACCACCTCGACGGTATTAGTAACTCCGGCAGCGAAGCGGTCGCGCGCTTGCGAGAGCGTTTGTTCGGCCAAGCCGACGTTGCTTTGAGCCACGGTAACGCGCTGCTCTGCAGACTGGAGATTCAAGAGCGCAGTTCGAACTTCCGAATCGATCTGGGCGTGGAGATTGTCAACACGGTCGCGGCTCTGCTGTAGTTGGGCGTCGGCCTGCATCACGTCGGCGTGGACCCGTCCGCCCTGGAAAATCGGAACAGTGAGGGTGCCGCGCACGTCGAAAATCCCGTGCGTGGAAACGTTCGGATAGGTGCCGGCCAAGCCATAGTCCGCGTTGAAAGAAAGCGATGGCCAATAGCCGGCCCGAGCGGCTCTCTTGGAATCCTCCGCGGCTCGCACACCCGCCAGCGCGGCTTGATAGTCGGACCGCGACGCATAGGCCTGCTTCAGCGCCTCATCCACGGTCAATCCGGTGAGTGGCTGGTACGGAGTGTTGTCGGTCAATTCGTACTGCTGGCCGGGCGCGAGGCCGATGGTGCGGGCAAGATTGAGTTTCTGGATGGCCAAATCATTCTTCGCCTGGATCAACAGTTGTTGCTGCGTCTGCAATTCCACTTTGGCCCGCAGGCCGTCGATCGACGGCGAGGTTCCGGCATTCACTTGATCGGAGGCTTGTTGATAGAGAGCGTTGGCGGTGTTCACTTGCGCGGTTGTGGCGCTTACCGTGGCTTTATCAGCGATGGCTTGGACGTAGGAGTAGCCGACGGCGAGCACGACAAGATCGCGCGCGTCTTTGTAAGTATACTGGGCGACCTTCACGTTTTCGCCGGCAGCGCGTTCGTTGTTCAGAGACTGCCAATCGAAAACGGACTGGGTTAGATAGGCGCGCGCGTCGAAATAGGCGAACGGGCCGACAACTGAGGGAATCCCCGGGAAGCCGGTAAACCCGAATTCGGCAACATCGACCTTGGAGTCGTCTATATAGGAAGACGCGTTCAGATTCGGGAGCAGACGACTGAGTTCCTGCCAGCGCTGCCCCTGCGCCACGCGGCGATTCTGTCCGGCCAACAGCAGCCCAAGATTATTACGCAGGCCTCGCTGAATCGCGTCCTGCAAAGAGATTTTCAGGACCCCCGGAACAAGTTTCGCGGGAACGCTGCCGGAATAGGCGTTCTCCATTGACGGCATGGAAGGCGTTGGAACCGATAGGCTAGGACCTTGTTGCGAGTAGGAACTTGCCGGAGTCATCCCTCCCGCCGGGGAACCTGCCTGCGCGTGGGCCGGCGACACAGCCAGAAACGGCAAGGTGGCTGCGGCGGCGCATAGAACTGTCCAGCGGCGGAACAAACACCCTCCTTGGCGTACTGGGGATATTTTGGATGAACCGTGGGCCATAAAAGACTCAACGATTCAGTTTTTCAAATTTTTTTGCTGCCCGGCGCAGCCGATTTTCGCTTGACGCGCGCGCCAGTGTGTTTCTGTTTCCTATCGTTAATAAGACTTGGTGACAATAACCGCCATACATCTCCCGCTCTTCCCTGCAGGGACTCGTCCGGATCCAAGGCCCAGCCAACGCCGACGCCGAGCAGAATCAATTGGATAAGCCGCGCGAGCTCCTCGGCAGGAATATCGCGGCGAATTTCTCCGCGTTCCTGCGCGAGATCGAGAATGCGTGCGAGCAGTCGGCGGCCGATTTTTAAGCGCTTCTGGAGCTCGGCGCGAACAGGGGCGCAGGAGGCGTGCGCGGCGTAAATGGCGCGCAATAGCGCGGGACTCTCTCTCGACTGGCCGGCCAAGTCGATAGCCAATTCCTCAAGCACCGGCAGCACCGGCCCTCTCCGCGCTCGTTCCAGACCGCGCTCAATCGCCGCTATGCGCTGCGCTCCGAACGTGGCGAGCACGTGTTCCTTCGTCGGAAAATAGTTGAAGAATGTGCCTTTGCCGACGTCGGCAGCTTCGGTGATGGCCTCGACGGTGGTTTCCAGGAATCCGCGCCGCGCGAAAAGGTCGAGCGCGGCGCGGAACAGACGCTCGCGAGTTTCCACCCGCCGTCGTTCGCGGCGGCCGGAATTGGGAACTGCCTTTGAAGGTATGAAAGCTGTGCGAGAAGCCATAGAATTAACGACTCTTAGGTGACCCGAAGCCAAGTACGACTATAGGTCATTTGTGAGGGGTAGTCAACCATCAAGGCATTACGAATCCTGTTAATCAAGACAAATGATGCGCGAAGATACGATCCTTGGTAAAAGGGCCGGGCCGGAGCAGAGCGCCCCGGCCCGGCCGGGAATACCTAGTTGGACAAATTCTTGGGGCTGTGCTGATTGAGCGTTTCGATCAGCAACCGAGCGGAATGTGGGACGGGCACTGCGCCGTGCAGGGCGATATCCTGCGCAGAGAGTCTTCGCCCGTAAATACGCGCATTTGCGTCGTTATCAGGACGAAGCGTGGAGCCCTCTAGCGAGACGCCGGCAAAAAGGCCGCGGGCACGCGAGTAGGTGAGAATTTCAGCGCGCATAGTAACGTCGGTCGATGCGCCCGCGGCCCGGCCCTTTGGTCCTGCCGCTGCGGAAGCATCCGCGCCCAGTTTGACTTTGCTGCTCAAAATCGATCGAGCGCCCGACTGATTCATCACTAGGAGTACGAAATCGGTGGCTTGTGCTCCTATTTGGAAGCCAAAGCTCCCGCCCTCGAGAGCCATCATCGTGGGCGCGCCCCACGGACCTTGAAAATTGTTTCCGCTTCGGCAGGTCATAGCTCCACGGCCGTAGCTTCCTCCGATGCCAAACGCGAATTTGATCACGGACGGAATCACGATCACGCAGTCGGCCTTATCGATCAGGCTCTGCGGGATGTCATCTGGAATATTCAGAATCTCTTTCATCACTTCGCCGGCGTTTCGCAGGCGACTTTGGTCGGTTTGCTTGTTATCCGCCCGCGCCGGGACGGAAGCCAAAAGCGTCGGCAGCCCGAGGAGCGAAAGCCCAACCACGAACAGCAGTATCTTCTTCATTCCCTACCTCCACTCGAATGATGATATGTGTTCCGCCTGCTAGAGCGCAACCTCGGTCCGGATCGAAAGCCGCAAAGAACTGGATGATGCCCTATAATTGCGTGTCACGAGCCAGCGCGATTATGCATAGATTCACTATTTGGCGATGTGGTTGCCGCAGCGGTGCGTTAGCCGCGACGGGCATGCTTTGCGTGCTGGCGCTGATGCCAGCTCGTGTGGCTGGGGCGAGTCGGGCGGCGAATGCGAACGCGCGAGAGGACGTGGCGCAGTTTGGCGCGCGCGTCGCCGCGATTTTGGCGGGGCCGCAGGCGCGCCGCGCGTACTGGGGAATCCTTGTAACGGATCGCGGTACGGGCGAAACGCTGTATTCGTTGAACGAGGACCATTTTTTCACGCCTGCTTCGAATGCGAAGCTGATCGTGACGGCAATGGCGCTGGCCACGCTGGGGCCGAACTATCGATTTCGGACTACTCTGGAGTCGGACGGAAGGCTCGGCCCGGGCGGAAAGCTGAGCGGGGACTTAATTCTGGTCGGCCGCGGCGATCCGGATTTGTCCAACCGGATTTTCCCATTTGCCGGCGAGTTCGAGCGTCAGGGCGCGCCGGATAAAATTTTCGCGGAGATGGTCGACGCGGCGGTTGCCAAGGGGCTGCGCGAGGTGGATGGCAATATCGTCGGGGACGACAGCTATTTCCCCTACGATCCGTATCCGGCAGGATGGAGCGTTGGCGATCTGTTTTTCGATTTTGGCGTGCCAGCGAGCGCGATCACGTTCAACGACAACGTTGTTTCGATCGAAATTCAGCCCGGCTTACGTCCGGACGACCCGGCGACGATTACTACGCAACCGGCTGCTTCGCTGGCTACGCTTGCGCACCAAGTGACAACTGGCGCAGCCAACGGAATGCCGCAGATCGCGGTGGTGCGCCAACCGGGAGATAATTTCTTGCTGGTGCGCGGTACCGTTCCTGCCGGACACGCACCGGTGCGATTGGACTTGGCGATGATCGCGCCGGCGGAAACGGCCGCGCGAGCGGTGAAGGATCTGCTCGAATCTCGAGGCGTTCGCGTGACGGGAGGAGTTCGAGTGCGGCATTCGGCGCCGCCAGAAACTCTGGCAAATGGAGAGCCGATTTTGCCGCCCGCGAGACCGAGCCCAGAAATCCACCAGCTGGTGCTTGCCGAGCACTTGTCTCCGCCACTCCTCGAAAGTATTGAGTTGACCAATAAAATTAGCCAAAACTTGCACGCGGAAATTTTTCTGCGAACCATCGGCCGCGAAAAATTGGGGTTGGCGTCGACCGCCGCGGGACTGAAAGTCGAAAGAGGATTTTTGCAATCGGCGGGCGTGCCTGATGGAGATGTAGTGATGTCCGATGGATCAGGGCTTGCTCGCGATGATTTGGTGACACCGCGCGCCATGGTGGACCTGCTGCGCTACGCCGCACACGCGCCGTGGGGCCGCGATTTCATTTCGACTTTGCCGGTGTCCGGGGAGGACGGCACGTTGAACGACCGGTTGCGAAATTCGCCCGCTACTGGGCGAATCGAAGCGAAAACGGGCTCGACCGAGCACGTTCACTCTCTTTCGGGTTATGCGACCACGGTGCGCGGCGAATCGTTGGTCTTTTCTATTTTCTGCAACAACGACGCCCAGCACGGTCCCAGCGCCACGAAGCCGCTCGACCAGATCGCCACGGCGATGGTCGAGACGTTCGGAGCAGCCTCGATGAACAAGGCGCCGGCGGCCAACAAGCCGATAAGCGCTAAGAGCAGGCGCGAACAGTGAAACGCCGGGCGGTAGTTGTGACAGTGTTTGGCAGTTCACGTTCCGGGGCAGACGATGCGGAATACCAATCGGCGCGCGCTCTTGGAGCGGCACTCGCGGAAAAGCGCTGGGTGGTGTGCAGCGGCGGCTATGGCGGCGTGATGGAGGCGGTTTCGCGCGGCGCGAAAGAAGCGGGCGGGCGAACGCTAGCGGTGACAGCACGATCGTTTTCACGGCGCGCGAATCGCTGGATCGATGAAGAAATCCGAGTGGACACTTGGCAAGAGCGGCTCTTTGAGCTGATCGCGAGAGGGCAGGGCTACGTTGCCTGCCCGGGCGGCACGGGCACGCTGGTGGAACTCGCCGTGGTTTGGGAAATGTTGAACAAGGGCGTGATGCGCGACAAGCCGATGATTGTGCTCGGGGAATTCTGGCAACCGGTGATCAAGTGCGTGCGCGAACTTGAACTTGGCCACGACTCAGGCTGGGGTGAGCGCAAAGGCGGCCTGATTTATTCAGCGGCCGCTCCGGCGGATGCCGCGGAATTTCTGTCCGCTCGTCTCACGGCGGCGAGTGCGGGAACGAAAGCGGCTTACAAGCGCAAGCTTTCGGTCACCTAATTTCCCGGCTACAACCGCATTTCCGGGATGCAACCGCGCTAGAATTCAATCACGAGGTAAGTGTGTCGCGTCCTGCCGAAGAACTGCTTGAATTCGATCAGCTGAAGGGAATCGTCGGCCGCTCGACGACGTGCGCTCATGGGCGCAGAGCCATCGAAGCTCTTGCGCCGGGTCACGATGCACACGCACTGGGAATCGAGTTCGCTTTGATCGGTGAAGCGGTTGCGTATCTCCGGGAAGGTTCGGAACTTGGCTTCGGATCGCTTGCGGATCCGGAGATGTGGCTCAGGCGACTCGTGGTTCCCGGCGCGGTGCTCGACAGCGGCGAGCTTTTGCAAGTGGCGACGCTAATGGAGACGGCCGCGGCGGTGCGACAGGCATTCCGCGACGACGATGAAGGGAAATACCGGCAACTGGCCGAACGAGCCGCGACTCTTGCCGATTTTCGGCCACTTTTAATGGCCATACGCCGCGCGGTGCTGCCGAACGGCGAAATCAGCGATGATGCCTCGCTCAAGCTGAAACGGATTCGCGCGACCATTGGCGAATCGCGCCACAAAATCCGGCGTTCGCTCGAAAGCATCCTGCGGGCGCGCGGCGAGCCGAGCGGCGAGGATTACATCACGCTGCGCAACGACCGTTTCGTGATTCCCGTGCGCGCCTCGGAGCGCCGCTCCGTTCCAGGAGTGGTTCATTCGGCGAGCGCCACGGGCCAAACCGTTTTTGTCGAACCGCTCGATTCGATTGATTTAAATAACCGGCTTGTGCAATTGTCCGAAGAAGAAGCGGTGGAAATCGCTCGTATCCTGGGCGATCTGAGCACGCGTGTTCGCGACCAACGGGAACCGCTCGCGAGAGCGGCGGAGACGATCGCCCACCTCGACTCCGTTTTCGCCCGCGCGCGTTTCGCGCGGCAGTTCGATTGCGTGGCGCCGCAGTTTGACGCAAAGAATCGGCTGAATCTGATCGCGGCGCGGAATCCAGTATTGGAAGCCACGCTGCGTCCGCAGGGACGCAAGGCTGTGCCAATGTCTCTCGCGCTTGGCGCTCCAGAGGGAGATTCTGACGAGCCGGCGAGAACTGTGCTGATAATCAGCGGGCCGAACACCGGCGGGAAGACGGTGGCGCTCAAGACCGTTGGCTTGGCGGCGCTTTCGGCGCAGTCCGGCATTCCAGTAGCCGCGGACCGCGCCGAGCTACCGATTTTCGATCGGGTGCTTGCGGATATCGGCGACGAACAGTCGATTGCCGCCGATCTTTCCACGTTTTCGGCGCGCATGCTGAATCTGAGGTCGATGATCGAGACGGCGACCACCGATTCGCTGATCCTGGTGGACGAAATGGGCACCGGCACGGCGCCGGAGGAAGGCGCGGCGCTGGCCGTGGCGCTGCTCGAAGAATTTCGCGAGCGGCGCGCTCTGACACTGGCAACCACGCATCACGACCGGCTGAAGGCGTACGCGTCCACCACGCCAGGAATCGTCAATGCGGCGATGGAATTCGACGAGCAGAATTTGAGTCCCACGTATCGACTGCTGATAGGAGTGCCTGGAACGTCGAGCGGTATCGAAATCGCGCGGCGGCTGGGATTTCCTTCGCGCGTGATCGAGCGAGCGCGCGGCGAGCTTTCTCCCGAATCGCGTGAAGCTCGCCAACTGATCGCCTATTTGCATCGCAGCCGCAACGAGATGGACAGGGAAAAAGCGCGGCTCCGCGACGAAGCCGCGCAGCTCGAAGCCGAGCGACACTCGCTCCGCGGCGAGTGGATCGAGCGCCAGAAGAAACGCATCGCTGAACTGGAGCGGAACTTCGCCGAGACGCAGAAGAGGTTGCAGAGCGAGATCGAGCGCGTGGCCATGGACGTGAAAGACCGCGCGCTGCGCGCCCAAATTGAAAAGCAAGCCGGGCGGCGGAGCGGCAAGATCTTTTCAGAAGCGCGCGCGGAGGCGGATGCGGCGGTGGTGGATACGCTCGCGTCATCGCAAGCCGATCTGGGCATCTCCAACAACGCCGCCTCGAAAGCCGTGCCGCCCGAACGATTGTCTGTGGGGCAGCGCGTAATCGTGAAAGGATTCAAGCAGCCGGTTATTTTTCGCCGTCATGACGGGCGCACGGCGGAAGTAGAAGCGGGCCCGCTGCGGATGAAAATTCCGGTGGCGGATATCGTCGGAGTCGAAGGAGAAGGGCAATCGATTTCTCAAGGGACAGCTTCGCAGGGCGCGGCGATGGCTGCTTCAGCGCGTGGAAGCGTGAGCGTTCACGCGCAGGCGAGCGGCGAATCGACCGAAGAAATCAACGTAATCGGCTGCACTGTGGAGGAAGCCTCCGAGCGCGTGGATAAGTTCCTGGATGAGGCGGCGTTGGCTGGCAAGCCGAGCGTGCGCATCATTCATGGTTATGGAACCGGCGCGCTGCGGCGCGGACTGGCCGAGTTTTTGTCGTCGCATCCGCTGGTGGAGCGCATTCACGCCGAAGCAGAGGACTGCGGCGGAAACGCGATCACCGTGGCGGAGTTGCAAAGTTAGAGTGCCGATGCTAAACGTAGCTCGACCCCAAAATGGCTGAGGCTGGATCGTTTGCCGAGAAAGTGAAGCAACAGGCGGACATCGTCCGCGTAATCGGCGAATACGTGCGCCTGCGCAAGGCGGGGAAGAATTTCACCGGGCTGTGCCCGTTTCACCAGGAAAAAACGCCGTCGTTCAGCGTGCATCCGGTGAAGCAGATGTATTACTGCTTCGGCTGCCACGAAGGCGGAGACGTTTTCAAATTCGTGATGCAGCTCGAGCGATGCGAGTTTCCGGACGCGGTCCGTACCGTGGCGGAAAAATGCGGCATTCCCATCCCGCGCTCGGGCGAACGCTCTCCCGAGGAACGGCGCCAGAATCAGCAGCGCACTTCGCTGGTGGATATGCATCGTGACGCTGCGGCATTTTTCGGGCGGCAGCTGCATCAGAGCCCGGAAGGCAAAGTTGCCTTCGCGTATCTTGAAGATCGCGGCCTCGACCGTGACGCGATGATGCGTTTCGGGCTGGGATACGCGCCGGGATCGGGCGACGCGCTGCTGCGGCAATTGAAGCCGAAATATCCGGAAAAAATGCTGGACGCTTCCGGCTTTTTCTCGCGCGACCAGAGCGGGCGAACGTACGATCGTTTTCGCCGCCGCATTATGTTCCCGATCGCCAACGACTCCGGAAAGACCATTGCCTTCGGCGGGCGCAGCATGGGCGACGAGATGCCGAAATATCTGAACTCGCCGGAAACGCCGATCTATTCGAAAAGCAACGTCCTTTATCGTCTGGATCGCGCGAAAGAAGCGATCCGGCAAAACGATTTCGCGATTCTGGTGGAAGGCTACATGGACGCGATTGCTGTGGCGCGCGCCGGAATCGCCAACGTGGTGGCGAGTTGCGGAACCAGCCTTGCCGAGGCGCAAATCAAGTTGCTGGGGCGTTTTACGCGGCGAGTGGTAGTGAATTACGATGCGGATAATGCCGGATTGATGGCTGCGGAGCGCTCGCTGGCGCTGCTGCTGGAAAAAGAATTCGATGTGCGCGTACTCACGCTGCCTAGCGGGGCCGATCCCGATCAATTCCTGAAACAAAACGGAGCGGAGGCATATCGCAAGCTTCTGGGCCTAGCGCCTTCGTACCTCGACTATTTGATCGCGCGCGCAAGGCAGATGAACCGCTCCACGGCCTCTGGAAAACTCGCGGCCATCAATTTTCTGATGCCCTACGTGCAGCGCGTGCCCAACGCCCTGATGCGCTCGGAGTGGGCTTCGCGAATTTCGGCCGAGCTGCGCGTGGACGAGCCGGTGCTGCGCGAGGCGCTTCGTCGCGCTGCGGCGGAGAGGCGCGGCGAGGTACGTCCGAAGGCAGAACTGCTGACGCCAGCGATCGTGCCTGCGGAAAGGCGCCTGATGCAGATGCTTGCGGAGCCGAACTCCATTCGCGAACGATTGGCCCGAGAGATCGACGAAAGCAAACTTCACCAGGGCCTCGAATCCGAAAAGATTTTCGAGATACTTATCGCCAGCGCGGAATCGGGCCAGACTCTCGACGCATCGGCGCTGGCCGAAGGTTTAAAGGAGTTTGACCGCAAAATGCTATTCGAAGCGCTCTTTGAGAATTCGCAACCCGCGAATTGGGATGAGGCGGAAAGTTGCCTGGCCGTGTTGCGCCAGCGAACCGTTGGACGCGAGTTGGTTGAGGAACTTGTGGAGCTGCAGAAAAAGATCGAGTCGAAGCTTCCATTTGATGAGCTAAAGCATTTATTGGCGCGGCGGCAAGAGCTGCAACGAAAGTTGATCGGCCGCTGACATGCCGGAAAATCTACCTTGTATCGTCATCGTGGGCCGGCCCAATGTAGGGAAATCCACGCTTTTCAACCGGCTAACCGGGACGAGACGTTCGATCGTCACCAACGAGCCCGGCATAACGCGCGACCGCATCTATGGCGTGGCGAACTGGGAGGGCCGCTCGTTTGAGGTGGTGGATACCGGCGGAATCGTGCCGGAAGATAAAGCGGGAATTCCGGGCGAGATTTTGCGGCAGGCGCACGTGGCGATCCAGAACGCAGCGTGCGTGGTGCAGGTGGTCGACGGCCGCTCGGGACCGATCCCGCTGGACGCGGAACTCGCACAATTGCTGCGCCGCGCGGGAAAGCCGCCGGTGCTGGCCGTCAACAAGGTTGATTCGCCGCAACACGCCCAACTAGCCGCGCCCTTTTATGAGTTCGGGAGCGAAGTGTTTCCAATTTCGGCTGAGCACGGCTTTGGGGTGGATGCGCTGCTGGATGCGATCACGCACGATATGCCGGCGGGTGAATCGGCCGCGCGCGAGCCGGACATCAACGTCGCCATCATCGGACGGCCAAACGTTGGCAAATCCACGCTGCTGAATCAACTGGTGGGCGCGGAGCGGTCGATTGTTTCGCCCGAAGCGGGCACCACGCGCGATATGGTCGATACCGTGGTCGATTGCAACGGCAAGACGTATCGCTTTCTAGATACCGCCGGGATTCGCCGCAAGGGAAAGACGAAGCTGATCGCCGAAAAGTTGAGTGTGATCATGGCGAGGCGGCACCTGGAACGCGCGGACGTGGCGCTGCTGGTGGCGGACGCAACCGTCGGAGTCACTTCGCACGACGCGACGATTGCGAGCTACGCCGAGCAATCCGGCCGCTCCGTAATCATCGTGATGAACAAGTGGGACCTTGCGCTGAAAGCAGCGCAGCAAAATGCCGAGAAGAAAACGCCTTCCGGCGGCAAGGTGCAGGTGGTGACTCCGGCAAAACTGTTGTCCGATTACGAGCCTTTGGTGCGGGAGAAATTCAAGTTTCTGCCGTTCGCTCCCATCGTATTTATTTCCGCGCTCACCGGCCAACGCACCGGCAAGCTTTTCGCCACCATCGACCGTATAGCAGAAGCTCGCGAACGCCGCATCTCGACCGGAGAACTGAACCGGTGGCTTGCGAGGGTGGATTTGGATCGGGGCACGTCGCCGGCCAGCCGCAAAGTGAAAATCTATTACATCACCCAAGCCACCGCCGCTCCGCCCACGTTCGTGCTTTTCACCAATCAAACCAAGCCGCTGCACTTTAGCTATCAGCGATTTCTGGAAAATCGGCTGCGCGCCGCGTTCGATTTTACCGGCACGCCGGTTCGCTTCACGCAGCGGCTGAAAAAGCGCGAAAGCCGCCGGAGAGGACGCGAAGAGTCGGAACGGTGACCGAAGCGCTTCGTAGGATGCCCGGGTGAAGCTTCACAAGGCGCCTTAGAGCGATCCAAATTTGGTTCCCGTCCAAAAGAAGGCTTAGGACCCGCCCTCGAAGGCGCAGCGGCGACATGGGGCGATTTTCACTTTTGCGGATTTCGCGTCCCTCCGGGAACTTCCGCTTTCAGGCGAATCCTTGTTCGTTAAGGGTCCAATCAATGATTCAGCGGGCCTACTTAGAGCTTTCCACAGGCGCGAGGTCGGTAGGGGTTGACATAGGCTGAAATCCGCCTACGATACGAACGAGATATGGCAAGCGCTGCTCAAAGCACGCCGGATATTCCCGATAAGAGCCTATTCCGCATTGGCGAAGTGAGCCGTTTGACGGGAACGAAGGCGTTCGTGCTGCGTTTCTGGGAGTCTGAATTTCCCATGCTGCAGCCGGTGAAAAGTCCCACGGGCCAGCGGCTTTACCGCCGCGAAGATATCGAGACGGTCTTCGAGATCAAGCGCCTGCTGTACGAAGAGGGCTTTACGATCGCCGGTGCGCGCAAGCATCTGGCCGAGCGCAATGGCGCGACCGGCGGCGATCCCGGTAATGCGGTAAATTTTCCGCGACCTATATCTGAAATCTCCGCGTCCGCACGCCGCGAGCCGGCATCGCGGTCGTACCGGAAATTCCTGCTCGATCTTCACGAAGAGCTCCGCGCCGTCTTGACCCTTCTCGAACGCGAGTGATACGCTGGACCTGCTCCTGTAGGACGAAGCGGTCGGGACGTGGCGCAGCCTGGTAGCGCGCACGCTTGGGGTGCGTGAGGTCGCTGGTTCAAATCCAGTCGTCCCGACCATAGCTAGTTTCCTCAGCGAAAGGTGGAGGGCGCTTTGTGGAAGGTGTTTCTCGCGGGTCTGCTTTTCGGTTCACTCCCCTCTTTAACGTTTGCCCAGCATCCCGTGACCACCCCGCGAGCAGCACCTGCCGTTTATCCGTCAACTCCTGCTACCAAGAGCGCGTTTGTTTATGTCCCCGGGCAGATTGCAGCCGCATCCGGCGGCCGGAAGCCTGGCTTTGACATGAGGACGGCGGAATCGCTCAAGCGATACTGTCCGGGCGTCAAGGTGGTGGCGTTTCCGAAAAACGCGGACTACGTTATTTTCTACTCGGAAGAATGGAAGCGGGATTTAACTGCCGTACGGAACGACGGCGAGGTAGTGTTTGCCGGCAGCAGCTTTTGGGAGAAAAGAACCGTGGTGGAAAAGGCATGCGCGGCGATGGAAGCGGACTGGAAGTTGCACAAAGCCGCCGCGTCAGAGAGTACTGCTATTCATTAGGCCTGTCCCGCCGAGCGCGGTAGGCTTGGCGATGGCAAGCCTTACATCGGCAATGCCTGCCGCCCTGAGTTCGACCGTGCGTGGGGTCAGTAGGGAAGTCCTCCAGCGGTTTCCAGTGCCTACACATGGAGCAGACCTTCCCAGCGACGCTATTTCGAGTGACTACGGCCATAAACGGAATAATACACTAGAGATAGCTTGCGCTAGAAGACTAGCTCCAAGCAGAGAAAATGCCGAATATTCTGGTCACCAATGACGATGGGATTCACGCTCCCGGTTTGCATGCGCTCGCCAATGCCATGCGCGGGCTGGGGACGGTAACCATTGTGGCTCCGTCGCGCGAGCGAAGCGCCTCGTCGCAATCGCTCACGCTGCGGCAGCCGATCTACTACGACGAAATTGCCGAGCGGGAATATTCCGTGGAAGGTACCCCTGCGGATGCGATGATTTTGGCGTTTCACACGCTGTTGAGCGAAAAGCCAGACGTGGTGCTTTCCGGAATCAATCCCGGCGGGAACATTGGCGAGAACATCTATTATTCCGGCACGGTGGGAGCGGCGATGGAAGCGGCCGTAAACGGCGCGCCAGCCATTGCGATTTCCATCGCCTATCGCGGGCGCGAATTCGATTTCGCTCCCGCGGCGCAATTCGCGCGCGACTTACTGCCGGTGATTTTGCAGGAGGGATTGCCGCGCGGCGTGATGCTCAACGTGAATATTCCCCAGGATTGGACCGGCGCGGTGCGGTTCGCGCGGCAATCCGCAAAGATCACGCGCAATCTGCTGCAGCCCGGCGCCGACCCGCGCGGGCGGCGCTATTTCTGGCTGAGCGAGCAGAAAGTTGTGGAGGGAATCGAGCCGGATACCGACCACGCTGCGATTCGCGAAGGAGCCGTTTCGATTACCCCACTGCAACTCGACCACACCCACGCGGAATCCCTGAATCACCTCTCGCATTGGGCCGGAATTCTGGAAAAAGCTTCCCGTGAATCGAAGGCGAAGCGCTAGCGTGCGGAGCGCCGGGTTGAAAATCTGGTTGGGGCGCCGTGCTATTTTAGCCGTCTGGGTATTTGGCTTTGTGGGCGGATTGATGAGCGCCAAAGGCATCGATGGCTAAGAAAGCTACGGAAGAAGAAAAACCTGCCGAACTGACCGTCGAATCGATCTTCGGCCCTGGCGGGCATCTGGAAAAGCGCCATCCCGGATACGAATTTCGCGCTTCGCAGCTCGCCATGGCCAAGCTGGCTGAAGAAGCTTTCGAACGGCATCAGCATGTGATCGTCGAGGCCGGCACGGGCACCGGCAAAACGCTCGCATACCTGATTCCTGCGATTCGCAGCGGACGCCGCGTGGTGATTTCCACGGCGACGAAATCTCTGCAAGAGCAGCTGTTCCAGAAAGACGTTCCCTTCCTGCAAAAGCATTTCGCTCCCAATTTAAAAGCGGCGCTGATGAAGGGACGCGCCAATTTTCTGTGCCGGCAGAAAGTGCATCAGATGGAGGGGCAGCCCGTCCTGAAAGGAATTGACGAGCTTGAGTGGTTTGCGCAGATTCGCGATTGGGAAAAGCTGACAGCCACCGGGGATCGCAGCGAACTTACGTTTCTGCCGGACAGTGCCGAGCTCTGGAACCGCATCGACGCGCGCAGCGACCTTTGCACCGGCCAGAAATGCGCCGAATTCCACCGCTGCTTCATTACCGCGATGCACCAGCGCGCAGAGGAAGCCGACCTCATCATCGTCAACCACCATCTTTTCTTCGCCGATCTGGCCCTTCGCCAGGATGATTTTGGCTCGATTCTGCCGGAATACTCAGCGGTGGTTTTCGACGAAGCGCACGAAATCGAGGACGTGGCCAGCGACTATTTCGGCCGCCAGCTTTCGAGCTACCGGTTCGATGAACTTTCGCGCGATACGGAAACCATGCTGCGGGTGCTGCGAATCGATTCGCCGCCGTTGCGCCGGAATACGGCGCGCGTTCGGGAACGCGCCCGTGCATTCTTCGAACGCTTCCCCGAGCGCGAGGGCCGCTACCCGTTCGGTCCCGCCGAGCGCAAATCATTTCTCGAGCAAAATCGGGAGAATTTTGACGAGCTTTGCGCCGCCGTAAAACGCATCGAGACAGAACTCTCGGCGCTTTCGCCCAAGCCGGACGAAGTGATCGTGCTGGCACGCCGCGCAGCCGAAGTGCGGCGCGAACTGGCGTTCTTGCTCGAGAGCGAAGAAAAAAGTTACGTCTACTGGTACGAGCGGCGGGGCCGCGGCGTGTTTCTCGCCGCCACGCCCATCGACGTCAGCGAGATTCTACGCGAACGCCTTTTCGAGCAGTTCGATACGGTCGTCCTCACTTCCGCCACGCTGGCGGTTGAGGGGCGTTTCGATTACTTGAAGAGACGACTCGGCGTATTGCCTTCGGCCGAATCCGTTTTGCCTCCGGAATTTGATTACCCCTCGCAAGCGCTTCTGTATATCCCCGGCGATATGCCCGACGTGCGCAATTCTTCGTTTGCGGCTTGCGCCGCGCGCGAAATCGAGCGCCTGCTGGAGATTTCGCAGGGCCGCGCGTTTTGCCTATTCACTAGCTACGCGCAAATGAAGGATGTGTACGAGCGCGTCTCCAGCCGCGTGTCGTTCCCGCTGCTGCTGCAGGGGACGGCGCCTCGCTCGGTGCTGCTCGACCGCTTTCGCACCACTCCGAACGCGGTGTTGTTCGCGACGTCGAGTTTTTGGCAGGGCGTGGATGTTCCCGGCGCACAGCTATCGTGTGTAATTATCGACAAGCTTCCATTTGCCGTTCCAAGCGATCCGATCGTGGCAGCGCGAGTGCGGGCACTGATTGAGGACGGGCGCAACGCGTTCGCTGAATACCAAGTGCCCGAGGCGGTCCTAGCCCTCAAACAGGGCTTCGGCCGCCTGATCCGCTCGAAGACCGACCGAGGCATCCTTTCCATCCTCGATAACCGCATCCGGCGCATGCAATATGGTAAAATCTTCATCGAGTCGCTGCCCGCTTACACCGTTACGCAGGATCTCGCCGAAGTGGCGCGCTTCATGGAGAACCATCCCGAATAAAGCGCGACGGAGGCGAGTTGCGTATGCCACTGGCCGGACTTAAGGGAAGGTCCATGTACGAAGTCAGCGTTGAAGAGACATTTGCTGCCGCGCACAATCTGCGCAACTACAAGGGGAAATGTGAAGACCTCCACGGCCACAACTACAAAATTCGAGTCGTTTTGGCCGGGAAAGAACTCGATTCCACGGGCCTGCTGTATGATTTTGTCCAATTGAAGCAGGCGATTCGGTCCGTGATCGCTTCGCTCGACCACAAGTATCTGAACGAGCTTCCGCCATTTGACACGCTGAATCCGTCGGCGGAGAATCTGGCGCGGCATATTTACGATCAGGCGTCACGGCAGCTTCCGCCCGCGCCGAACGGCGCCGGAATCGCAAGCGTCACGGTATGGGAGACGGAAACGACCGCAGCCACCTACCGGCCGTAAATTCGGCGAGAATCGCGCAGTTGGCCGCGTTGCATAGCGAGCTTCCTTGTATGTTTATCACTGAGATCTTCAAATCCATTCAGGGAGAAGGCACACGCGCCGGGCTTCCTTGCATTTTCGTGCGCCTTACCGGCTGCAATTTGCGGTGCGTCTGGTGCGATACCGAATACGCATTTCACGGCGGCAAGAAATTTGCGCTGGACGAAGTCGTCTCGCGGGTACGCGAGTTTGCTGGAGAGGCCGAGCACCGCGTCGCGCTTGTGGAAATCACTGGCGGTGAACCGCTCTTGCAGAGCGAAACTCCCGCGCTTTCGGAAAGGCTTCTCGGCGAAGGTTACACGGTGATGATCGAAACGAGTGGCGAGCGCTTCGTCGGCGTTTTACCCCGCAAGGTCATCAAGATCGTAGATGTGAAATGCCCGGATTCCGGCGAGTTTGGCACGTTCGATATGGCCAATCTGGACGCCGTGGACCTGAAAGATGAAATTAAGTTTGTGATATCGAGCCGCCAGGATTACGATTTCGCGCGTGATTTCACATTGCGGCACGGGCTTGCCAATCGTGTCTGCCAGGTTCTTTTTTCTCCGGTTTTTCCCGATCCGTCGGGCCGGTGGCAGGGATTGAATGCCCGGGAGCTCACCGAGTGGATTCTGGCCGATGGTTTGTCCGTGCGCCTGGGTTTGCAGTTGCACAAATTCATTTGGGATCCGGCGATGAAGGGAGTGTAGGGCGCGCGCGATGGCGGAAAGGCCCAAGGCGGTTGTGCTGCTTAGCGGCGGAATGGATTCTTGCGTCACCACAGCAATTGCCAATCGGACACATCGCCTTGCTCTCCTGCACGCCAGCTACGGACAGCGCACCGAGCGCCGCGAACTTCGCGCGTTCGGGGAAATCGCTGATTTTTACGGCGTGCGCGAACGGCTCGTTGTTCGTTTCGACGCACTATCGCGGATCGGTGGCTCGGCGCTGACTGATGTCGAGATCGATGTGCCCGACTCTGGAGAGTCTCTTGCACTGGACGCCGGCATTCCGATCAGCTACGTTCCGTTTCGCAACGCGCATTTTCTTTCCGCAGCGGTGAGCTGGGCGGAAGTTATTCGCGCAACGTCGATTTTCATTGGCGCCGTTGCAGAGGATAGTTCCGGCTATCCTGATTGCCGTCCGGAGTATTATCAGGTGTTTCAGGAACTGGTTCGAGAAGGAACGCGCCCCGAAACACGTATCGAAATTGTGACGCCCGTAATCGCCATGCGCAAGAGCGAAATTGTCCGGCAGGGTGCGGAACTTGGCGCGCCGCTCGATCGCACGTGGTCCTGCTACCAATTCGGCGACGAAGCTTGCGGCACTTGTGACAGTTGCCGTTTGCGCCAGCGGGCGTTCGCGGAGGCCGGGCTGCGAGACCCTATCGCTTATAAGACTCAATTTGCGCGATAATGGTGAAAACGCTGGGTGAACGCCAAAATTCGGATCCGAGGGAGAAATTAAGATGAGGCGATTGACTCCTGTTTGGCTGGTGCTGGTCGCGGCTCTACTGTTTCCGGCGATCGCTGCGGCGCAGAATGCGAGCGTCCACGGCCAAGTTTTAGACAAGGACGGAAAGCCGTGGCCAGGAGTTTCCGTCCAGATCACGGGCCAGAACGGACAGACTTTTAACTTGAAGACCAATAAGAATGGCAAGTACAGCCAGATCGGTCTCTCCGAGGGCGTCTATACGTTCACCTTGAGCGAACCGTCGCAAGGCATGAAGTTCACAGAGCAGCACCAGATCCAAGGCCAGCAAGATAACGAAGTGGACTTTAATTTTAAGCAAATCATCGCACAGAACGCGGCTGCGCATCCAGAAGAGGAAAAGAAGCAGAAGGAAGCGCAGAATAATTTCAAATTAATGAAGGGTCATGTGGACGACGGCATCGCGCAATTTACCGCGATCAGTGCGCTCCAGGCTCAGATCCAGACTGCCCCAGCCAATCAGAAGGCTGCGCTGAAAGACAAGGTGAAGGCAGACGCGCAGGCGGCCGTTTCCGATTTCCAGCAAGCGGAAACACTGGTGGGCGAGAAAGGGGCTAAGAACCACGCCGTGATCCTGGCGAATCTCGGCCAGGCATACGCGTTGACCGGGCAGTACGATCAGGCGGTGACCGCGTATCAGAAGGCTATTGCGATGAATCCCGAAGCGCCCACATACATGAATTTGAGTTTGGCGCAGGTGAATCTAGCGGCGGCTACGACCGATCCGACCGCTGCGAGCACGCACGTCGCTGACGCCAGCACGAGCTGCGATAAAGTCGCTTCTCTCGATCCAACTTCCGCGACGAAATGCTGGAAGAACATCGGCATCGTTTTGAGCAACAAGGGGGACTTCAAGGACGCCGTTGGACCTCTGCAAAAAGTGACCCAGCTCGATCCGAAAGACGCACAGGCATGGTATCTGCTTGGCAGCGCCGACACGGGGTTGATCCAGCCAAAGCAGGAGGGCGACAAGATGACGTTCATCATTCCCGCCGGAACTGCTGAAGCTTATCAGAAATGCATCGATGTGGCCCCGAACGGCCCGTATGCCGCGCAAGCAAAGCAAAATCTGGACGCGCTGAAATCGATGGGCGGCGGTGAAAGCTTGAAAGTGCAGGACAGGCCCAGCAAAAAGAAAAGGCGCTAATTCGGCCCGACCGTGCCGCTCCTCGCCGAGGCTGGCGA
>JBOGMX010000041.1:0-31112 GCA_050746725.1 Candidatus Acidiferrales bacterium
GGTCATCCGCCGCAAAGCCGCCGGCCTTCAGGCGGTAGACCGTCTTCACGCTGGGCATGTGCTTCGAGAACCAGATCTTGACCTCATTCAGGAATACGTCCGCGCCGGGAAAGCCATCCGAAACCAGATAGATGGTCTTGCCATCGAGCGTCTTAAGGCGCGGCGCCATCGGGATCAACTTAACGGCAGGTGGCGTGCCCCTCGGATTCAAGCCTGTAATTTTATCGCCCGCCGAATGTCCGGCGTACGAGTGCATGGATTTCTTCTGCGCCGCGTCCAACTTCGAACCGGCCAGAAGCGCTGGAGCGGCTCCCAGCAGGGATAACATGCTGCGCCTTTTCATGATGGCTCTCCTTTACTCGATGCAAAGACTTCTACCAAAATCCTAGCGTCACAGCCTGGTTCGTCGCGGATGTTAGCGACGGGCCCTGGCAATGTCAACAAAATGCAAAGTGTTAGGCTGAAAGCGGCGGTGCCGCACGTGCGCCAAGAATCGCCTCCACGTGGCGGGCCGCGACGTTGATACACCTTTTCCCAATGCTTTATACCTTGGGACTAACGTTTCTTGTCGTCTCGTAAAGCGGAGGCGCTTCGCAGTGCCAGAAGTGAGGAATAGCCATTTGCTCGCAATCCGATCCGGCAACAGCCTGAAAACGATTCTAAATCAGTCGGACTTTCGTCCGGCCAATCGGAAATCCACCCCCGCGAGTGCAAGCGTGAGATCGAAATCGCGGCCTTCAGCGTGGCATCAGGGAAGGCCGGAAGACAAACTCTCGCTCCACAGCGGTAGACGCGCGTTTGCGAGAAATCGTTACAATAAAATTCGGCGCGACGGTAACATAGAACTGGGTGGGATGCGATCACCGGAAATGCACTTGGAGTCCCGTGGACAGGTGGAACGCTTCCGCTGAAGGGTACGTCCGAAATGCCAGAGGAGAACATGGACGCTGAACCGATCATGGATGTAGCGCATTTGGGGCACGTGGAATTGCTCACGCCGAAACTGGAGCAGAGCGTGCGGTTTTTTGTGGATCTGATGGGCATGACGGAGTCGGGGCGCGAGGGCGATTCCGTGTATCTGCGGGCGTACGACGATTACGAACGGCATTCGCTGAAGCTCACGGCGTCAAGAGTGCCGGGGCTAGGGCACATCGCGTATCGCACGCGCAGCCAGCAGGCTCTGGAGCGGCGCATCGCGGCATTGAAGGGATCGGGATTCGAAGTCGGCTGGAACGACGGCGACCTGGCGCACGGTCCGGCCTACGTCTGTAAAGATCCGGACGGGCACAAGATCGAGCTCTACTACGAGACGCAGTGGTACGAAGCGCCGCCCGAGCTGAAGCCCGCGCTGAAAAATCAGGCGCAGAAGTTTCCCGGCCGAGGCATGAACGTCCGGCGCATCGATCACTGGAACGCCCTAGCGGCGGACATCAAAGCCAATCGCGAATTCTATGAAAAATATCTCGGTTTCCGGCTGACAGAGCAGATCGTACTGAACGACGGCACGGAAGCGGCCATGTGGATGACCTGCACGAACAAGAGCTACGATCTGGCGTACTCGCGCGACGACACGAAGTCGCACGGACGCTTTCACCACGTCACCTACGCGGTGAATAGTCGCGAGGAAGTGCTGCTGGCGGCGGATATCGCGCTTGAGAATGGCGTGCACATCGAAACCGGGCCGCACAAGCATGCCATCCAGCAGACTTTCTTCCTGTATTTGTACGAGCCGGGCGGCAATCGCGTGGAAATCGCCAATGCCGTGGCGCGCCTGATCCTGGCGCCCGATTGGAAACCAATTCGCTGGTCGGAAGCGGAGCGCAAGAAGGGGCAGGCGTGGGGACTGAAGACCATCGAATCGTTCCACACCTACGGCACGCCTCCGGTGGAAGTGGTGAGCAAGGCATAAGCAGAAGTAAGATAGGTCGGATGCAGCTCGCGGGTATTTCGCGGCTGGACACGCGTCGATCGATCGCGCGCGGGCTGGCGCGATTGTCCGAGCGATTCCGAAAATCCAAAGTCAGAAGGATACATCGTGGCTGACAAGAAAACGGCACTGGTTGTCTCCGGTGAAGCGTACCGGCGCCTCTTCCCGCATGTGATAGAGGAGCGGTCATGAGCAAGGCTGTCGTCGTTCGTCAGGTAGAGCAGCCGCCAAAAGATGCCGTGGACGCACTCGAGAAATTCGGCGTGTCGACGGTTCACGAAGCGCAGGGCCGCATCGGGCTATTTGCGTCGTACATGCGCCCGATTTATCCTGGCGCGTCGATTGCGGGCGCCGCCGTGACCGTTTCGCTGCCGCCAGGCGACAACCTGATGATTCACGTCGCGGTGGAAGTCTGCAAGCCTGGCAATATTTTGGTGGTCGCACCCACTTCGCTGTGCACGGACGGATTTTTCGGCGAGCTGCTGGCTACTTCACTGCGCGCGCACGGGGTGAAGGGATTGATTATCGAGGCGGGCGTGCGCGACGTCCGGCCGCTGACGGAAATGAAGTTTCCCGTCTGGAGCCGCGCGGTGCATTCGCAGGGAACGGTGAAGGCGACGCTGGGCTCGGTAAACGTGCCGATCGTTTGCGCAGGCGCGCAGATCGATCCAGGCGACGTGGTCGTTGCGGACGATGATGGCGTGGTCGTGGTGCGGCGCTCGGCGGTTGGCGAGGTGGTGAAAGCGTCCGAGCAGCGCGTGGCCAAGGAAGATAAGACGCGCGAGCGCTTGGCCAAAGGCGAACTCGGGCTCGACATTTATGGCCTGCGCGAAAAAGTGAAGCAGCTCGGCCTCGAATACCGATAGACGGGAATGGCAAGCGGTCCGCCGGGGCGATTCTGACTTGAGCGGATCACTTCGTTTGAGCGGTCAAATCGTCTGGTCGTATTGGGTGGACGCGATGAGCAGCACGCAGGCAGTGGAACTCAGTGAAACGGAGCGGCGCAATATCGAGCAGGCTTGCGCCGCTCTATCCTTCGACTACTGCGAATTCGTTGACGCGAAGGAATTTCAACGGCTGCGAGGGGTATTCGCGGAAGCGGTCGTTTTTGGGCCTCCAAACGCCCCTGGTGAACTGGTTCGCGGCGCGGATGCGACCATCGCTTCGCTCGCATCGATCCCGCCCACCCTCGTAACCCAGCATCTTGCCTTCAACATCCGCGTCCGTGTGGAATCGGCGGACTCTGCCGCGGGATCGTGCCGCCTCTTAATTTACCTGGCCGACGCGAATGAGCCGGAAACACCCGAAGGTAGAAAAGCGGCGGCGAAGCAGCTGATTGGCATCTATCACGATCGATACGTCCGCACCGCGTCTGGATGGCGTATCGCCGAGCGGCGTGGCAAAACCCTTCTTCACACGTAAACAGCGGGCCCCGAATGGCATCCGAAGCATTTAAAAAAATCGGCATTATCGGATTTGGAGAAGTCGGCGGTATTTTCGGGCGCGACTTGGCCGCGCGCGGCATCGATGTGGCGATCTACGATATTCTGCTGCGCGATCAGTCTTCGCGCGAAGCGATGCTGGCAAAGGCTAGCGACTGCCGCGTTCATGCGCGGGAAAGTTTGCGCGAATGCGTTGGCGATCGCGAGTTGGTCATTTCGGCGGTGACCGCGTCGTCCGCGGCGGAAGTGGCTGAGAGTGCGGCCCCGTTACTCTCGGCCGGACAAACATTTCTCGACATCAATTCCGTTTCGCCGGAAACAAAATCGCGCATGGCGCAGCGCTTCGAGCGCGTGGGTTCTAACGGTGGGCATTTCGTTGAAGCGGCGGTGATGGCCGCCGTTGCGCCCAAGCGCCTGAAAGTCCCGATGCTTCTGGGAGGCAAATACGCGGCGGAATTCGCGCTGCAACTCGCTGCCATTGGAATGAGCGGCAAAGCGGTGGGCGAGCAGATCGGCGTGGCATCGGCGGTAAAAATGTGCCGCAGCGTCATCATCAAAGGGCTCGAAGCGCTGGTGGTCGAAAGCATGTTCGCGGCGCGACGCTACGGAGCGGAAGAAGCGGTTCTGGCGTCGCTCGCGGCAACCTATCCCGACATGGGCTGGCAGGCGGGCCTGCCGGACTACTTGATCGGCCGCGTGGCCGAACATGGACGCCGCCGGGCGGCGGAAATGCGCGAAGCGGCGCAAGCGGTAAGCGACGTTGGCATCGATCCACATATGGCTCGCGCCACGGCCGCGCGTCAGGATTGGTTGGCGGACGAAATTGCAGCGCACGGGCTGAAGGATCACGCCGGAAAAGATTTTTCTTGGCGCGCGCTGGCGCGCGCTGGCGGACGCGATCTCCAAGGCATCCATGTCTGGCAAGCCGCGCTGAGCGATTGCCTTCGCTAGCTCCGAAACGGCCAGAATCGTTTGCGCCAGCTTCCCGTGGCCGCACCGCTTAGCCTTAGTTGCTCGTCCGCGATTTCGGGTACGTACGGCAACGGGCGCCCTTCGAACGCCGCCAGCGGATTTTCCACGAGCAGCGCGCGGGCAACTTCTTCGCCGCGCGTTTTGACGAGCAGATCGTACGTTTCCTTGAGCCGCAGTGGGCGAGACGTGGTGTTGTGCGCGTCGCTCGCCACGAAATGCACGGCGCCGGCGTCCAGCCATTCTTCCGCGCGCTCCTGCGCGCTCTCGCCGAATTTTCCGAGCAGAGATTGCGCCGTCACCTGCGCGTAACAGCCCTGCCGCAGCCATGCGAACAAGCGCTCCGGCTGCGCGCGGATCAGCGGATTGCGTTCCGGATGCGTGACGATCGGATGCAAACCCGCAAGCTGCAGTTGATGCAACGCCTGATCGAGCGACGGCGGAATCGAGAAGTCGGCAAACTCAACCAACAGGTAGTTTTTTTGATTGAGCGTGAATCGAGGGGAATTTTGGCGAATCGCCTGCAAGTTCTCGAAGCTCAGGTGGAAATCGCAGCCGGTGGCAAAGACAAGACGCCCTTCGAAGCGCGCCTGAATTTCATCCCGGCGCTGCCATACTATCTCGGGAACGAAAGTGTAAGTGGAATTGGAGTGCGGCGTGCCGATGATGTGGGTGACGCCATCCTCGATGGCCATTTCGGCCATGGCGCAGGCGATTTCAAACGAGTTGGCTCCATCGTCGAGGTTGGGAAGTATGTGGCAATGAATATCAATCATCGTTGAGCAAGCATAGCGCACCGCAGGATGCCAGCACAACGAAGGAACCCAAACATCCTGTCTTGCCGCGAGCCCAAAAGCGACTGTCGATCTTTCGCCTACCGCAAAAACAAACTATACGTCAGCGTCACCAGCACGACGGCCGTAAATAGGCTGTATTTCCAGTTTTTCAACGCCGTCATGAAATACACCATCGAAGCAAGCACGCGGATGAACGGCGTCAGCATCAGCATCGCGATCCCCAGGCTCAGCAACTGCCGCGGGCGCAACGGCCCGTGCGTCGCCAGTCTCACTTCGTCGAGAATCAGATGGAACAGATTCATGCTGGTCAGCTTGTAGTCGAAGGCCAGCGTCCCAGTCTTGAGCCATCTCCAGATCAGTGCGGCTGCGACCAAAGCGAGGCTGATCAGGACGCCGATCAACAGGATGTATCCGACCACCGCGTCCATATCGAATTCCTGCTTCGTCTCGCCAAGATCGCTGGCGCGCGCGCGCGCGTTTTTTTTCCCGCCGATTTTAGGATCGTTCGTCACAATCCGCCCCGCACGCCGCGAACCATCATCTCTACCGCGAGAATAAGAAGTATGAACAAGAAGAATCGCCGTACCGCTTGATTCGACATGCGCACCAGCAGCCGCGTCCCCAAGAACGCGCCCACCGCGATGCCGAGAATCACCGGCGCGGCCAGTCCCGGGTCGATCAAGCCTGCGGCCAGGTAAACGCTCGCTCCCGCGAGCGCCGTGACGCCGATGATCATGTTGCTCGTGGTAGTTGAAACTTTCGGAGGCAGGCCCATCACCAGGTCGTGAATCAACACTTTCACGGCTCCCGCGCCGATGCCCAACAGTCCAGCTATAATTCCGGCCCCGTACATCAACGGCGCGCCGAAATACGCCCGCTGCGCCTTGTAATGGACCGTTTCGCCCAGCACTTGATCGGGATAGCTGCCTTCGAGCTCCAGCCACTTCGTGATCCGGTCCTGCGGCCCGGTGTACGCAATTTTATGGCTTCCGAATAGCAGCGCCAGCCAGGAGGCCAGCAGCACCAGTCCGAATATGATGTAGAGCGGCTTTGGAGACACTGCCAGCGTAATCCGCGCGCCCGTCAGAGCGCCCGCGATGGTGAACATCTCCAGGAACATGCCCACTTTGAGATTGGTGATGTGGTCGCGAATGTACGCCGAAGCCGACCCGCTCGACGTGGCTATTACCGACAGAATGCTGATAGCAATGGCGTGCTTGATGTCGACGCCCAGCAACGTCAGCACCGGAATGATCACCACTCCGCCGCCCATGCCAGCCATTGCGCCTACGAATCCCGCCACCACCGAGATCGGAAACAGCAGCTCAAAGGAAACGGAAGCCATTGATGCTACAGTTTCGCCGATTTCATTGCCGCCCACAATGCGACTTTCAGCTCTTGCTTCCTCCGGAACGCATTATTCGCGGTTTTGTAACGCATCCGCGCCGTACGATGGGCGTGTGAAGCTTCAGAACGCCTCCACGTCTCTCGATTTAACTAACGGAGCCTCTACGGCCTGCCCCGTCCGCCACGTTATCGCCAGAGACTTCCTAACGCCATTAATTCCCATGTGGCGGCGCATCCCGATTAGCAGCCACGAGGCAGGGTCGAGGGGGCCCGGTCCCACGCTGGGTTCCTATGCCTTCTGCGTAGTGCCAGTTCAATGGTAGACTCCGGCATCTGCCATGTCGCTTCCGATCGAGAGGAAAGATTCGCGCTTGATGCGCGCCATGTTTGGAGAGATTTCCTCGCGCTACGATTTCGTCACGCGTCTCTTTTCCTATGGGATGGACCGCCACTGGAAGCGCCAGGGTGTGGACGGCTCAACTCTGCCGGAAAATGCGGTGGTGCTCGATCTTGCCGCAGGCACGGGAGATTTTTCGCGTCTGGTGCTCGAACGCCGGCCGCGTGCCCGCGTCGTAGCCCTGGATTTAACCGAACCTATGCTTCGAGTAGCGCGCGAGCGCGGCGCCGACAATGCGATCTGCGGTGATGCGGCGGCATTGCCGTTTGCAGACGCCTCGTTTGATTGCGTGTTCGTGGGCTACGGCCTGCGAAATTTCCCGGTTCTCGCGGACGCCCTCCGGGAAATCGCGCGCGTCACGCGACCCTCCGGGCGAATCGTCAGCCTCGATTTTTTCCTTCCTCCGAGCAGTTGGTTCCGTAGGTGCTATCTCGCTTACCTGTATGCGCAGGGGGCGTTTTGGGGATTGCTTATCCACGGGCGCTCGCGAACGTATACATACATTCCAGAATCGCTCAGGAGCTTCACCTCCATCCGCGGTCTTTCGGCCATGCTCGCACGCGCCGGTTTCCACCAGATTCGCACTCGCAGCTACATCCTGGGTGGAATCGGCCTGCATTGGGCTACGAGGCAGGGAGGCACCAGCGCCAATGAACCGACGCTTCCCCACGGTGCTGGGTTCGGAAGCTAGCCGCGCGCTCTTGCCGAACAGGGGTATAAGGATCTGCCGTGCTGGCTCTACGGATGGTGCAGCCGGAACAGATCGGTACGAATTCGCGCTCTAAACACGCCAAACGCTTCGCCTCTTATTCGCCAATCGTGGGTGATAGGTTTCGGTGTCCCGCCCTTAGGACGTTAGTCCTATTGCCGGACGCGTCGGCTGGCACTATCGTTTGCCATTATGCCTATCGATATGACCGAACCGCAGGAAAAGCAAGGCTTGGTTTTGGATACCGGCCGGCGCCGCAGCATGCGCGTCCTGCTCAGCGTGCCTATTCATGTGACCGGAAAAGATCGCAAGGAACGCTCATTCGAGGAGGAAACCCGTACGCTGGTCGTGAACGCGCACGGAGCGCTTATTTGCCTGGCGGCGGCCGTGATCGCCGGCCAGCAAATTAGCGTCGCCAATGAGGCCACGCAGCAGGCCCTCGACTGCCGCGTCGTCTACTTGGGCAGCGGGGCTTCCGGAAAAGTTCAAATGGGTATCGAGTTCGTGAGTCCGTCGCCGAAGTTCTGGCAAATCGATTTCCCGCCCGATGATTGGATCGTCCCGGAGAGCTGACCGCGTCCCGCCGCCCGGTGTTCCTCGATTTAGTCCGGCGCACCCGGCTTCGCGTTTGACGGCGTGGTGGAGTTGGTCGCGGAAATCAGTTCGGCCCGGACATTTCCAAGCGGCAGATCGGCTCGCATGAGCACCGGTGTCCGCGCCCCGTTGTTCGCCAGCCAGATTTCAACGTGCATACCCGCGACTTCCTTCTCGTATTGAAACAGCTGAATCGAAATTCGCGACGTGGAAAACTGGCCCGCGGCAACGGTGAGAGCCTCGTCTGTCTCGTCGCGATGCGCGCGCATCTCGTACATGTCTTTGCCGTCGTACACCGGCGCGCGAAATTCTGGAGTCCGCTGCCAGTCGATGGTACGGAGGTCGTAAAGCGCGGCGAGAGGGTCGAGCGTTCCAGGCAATACCACAACCATCGGGCCGGGCCCCTTCGCGCCCTCGCCGGTTGCGGTCAAATGCATCACGTCTTCTTTTTGCCGCCCCATTTCGTTCAGATGTTCTTCGAATTGCCGGCTTTCGAAGTTCGAACGGTCCGAGTACGAGTCGAACTGGTCGTCCATTTCAAAAAGCGAACGAACCGAACCTAGTGTGTGGATCGTCGCGCGAAAATGCCACGTTTGCCAGCCGTAAAGGTTACGGCGTTCGGGAACGCTCAGTCGCACCGCCGCGGCATTCGAGAAAGCCGCCCACTCGACGCGATAATTCAGAATTTCGCCCACGCGAAATGGCACGGCGCTTTCGTAAGGCGACGTACTCGCCTCGGTCGCTGCAAAGACGCGCGGAAGCCCGTGGGTGACTGGCCAAACCGCCAGCAGGACGGCGCAAATGCTGACCCAAATCCAGTTCCGCCTCGACTTTTCACCGCGGCGCGGCTGCACAGGTTTAACTCTTTTCGATCTCACCATGGATATTTCGAACTCTTTTCTTCGAATTTCGAGGGCGCCGGCGATCATCAACGGGCTACGAACCATCTAGCCTACCCGAAATACGCGGCGCGGTTCATCCACGTCCAAATTGGTTGCGGATTCTGCGTTCATCCGCTATCGTGCGCATTCGTGCCTGGAGGACCTTCGAATGCGTTATCTGGTAACCGGCGGTGCCGGTTTCATCGGTTCGAATCTCGTGAACGAGCTCGTCCGCCGCGGCCACAGCGTGGTGGTGCTCGACGATCTTTCCACTGGGAAGGAGTCCAACCTCGATAGCGTCCGCGACGAAATCGATTTTCGCGTGGGCACCATCATCGACCTTGCCACGGTGCAGTCCGCCTGCAAAGGCGCCGATTACGTGATTCATCTCGCGGCTCGCGCTTCCGTGCCGCGGTCGGTGGCCGATCCGATCGAAACCAATTGCGTGAATATCGACGGCACTCTCAACGTGCTCGTAGCCGCACGCGACGCCAAGGTTCGGCGATTCGCTTACGCCGCGTCTTCCTCCGTGTATGGCGAATCTCCCGCGCTACCGAAAGACGAAAGGATGCCGGCCGAGCCGATTTCGCCGTACGGCGTAACGAAATACGTGGGCGAACTCTACGCCCAAGTGTTTGGGCGCGTCTACGGCCTCGAAAACGCATCGGTGCGCTATTTCAACGTCTTCGGGCCGCGCCAGGAGCCAAGGTCGCAGTATTCGGGCGTGCTAT
Organism: Candidatus Acidiferrales bacterium; assembly: GCA_050746725.1. Classification (GTDB taxonomy): domain Bacteria; phylum Acidobacteriota; class Terriglobia; order Acidiferrales; family UBA7541; genus Palsa-295. Next base: position 9,795 of record JBOGMX010000041.1, read on the forward strand.
CGCGCTTCATGTATGCCGCGATTCATGACGAACCGCCGGTGATTTTCGGCGACGGCGAGCAATCGCGCGATTTCACGTACGTCGATAACGTGGTGGATGAGACGCTGCGCGCGTGCGAAGCGGAGGGCGCTTCCGGAAAAGTATTCAACGGCGGCACCGGAGCGCGCATCACCCTGAATGAAGTATTGAAGATCCTGCAGACAGTCACGGGCAAAAAAATCCGCGCCAAATACGAGCCGCCGCGCACCGGCGATATTCTGCACTCGCAAGCGGATATTTCGCTGGCGCGCAAAGTGCTTGGCTACGAGCCGCGCGTCCTGTTTGAAGAAGGCCTGCGCCGCACGTGGGATTGGTACAAGTCCGCATACGGTCCGAAATAGCGCCGTCTTTTATCGGCGCGCGGTGGATCGCACCGGGCCCAACGCTGGCTGCTTCACTTTTTCTGCGTTACTTGCTGCACGTCGTAAGTTAGCCACGAAAGCGAAATCAGGTAATCGTGAATATCGTTGACGTCCTGCTCGCTGAGCACGTTGTTCCACGGCGGCATTCCGGCGTTCTGAAGAATCCCGTTGCGAACGATCTGCTGGAACGCGGCGTGCAGTTCCGGCGTCAAGCGACGCAGATCCGGCGCCAGGCTCCGCGGCATGTTCAGGTGGCACGACGCGCAATGGGCCTGAAAGAGCGTCTCTCCGCGCGCGATTTGCTGTGGGGTTCCAGTTTGCGCCGGAGGCTTGGGGAACGGGCCGAGCGGCGGAAGGAGCGGCGGCACCGGCGTGGGCCCACCGTTGAGCTTGAATGCCAGTATGCGCCCGTCATTTCCACGCTGGTACGCGGCGCTATTCGGATGCGCGAAATTCCACCCTCCTCCGCCCCAGGCCGCCATCACGGCAACATATTGCACGCCGTCGATTTCGTAGGTCATGGGAGCGGCGACGATGGTCGTGCCTACGTAAATTTCCTTCAACATCTTCCCGGTTTCGGCGCTGTACGCCCGGAAGTATCCTTGGGCGTTTCCTTGAAACACGAGCCCGCCGGCCGTCGACATCACTCCGGCATGATCCCACCAGTCGGAACGTTCCACGTTCCACACCGCTTTGCCGCGGATCGGATCCCACGCGCGAAGAAATGTCTTGCCGGAGAAAAGCACGGTCTGGCCGTTTTCGATCACGGGAATATAGACGAGCCCCGTTTGCGGGTCCCAGGACATTGGGTCCCAGTTGTGGCCGCCCATCGGCGAAGGCTGGATGTAATTCTTGCCGTTGGTCGAATATTTGTACGAACGCGCGTCGGCGGTTTCCACCGGGCGCCCGGTTTTCAAATCAACGTATTTGGCCCAGGTGATAGGCACGTACGGATTGGCCGAAAGCAGTTTTCCGGTTTTACGATCGAGGATGATAAAAAAGCCGGGTTTTGGAGCCTGCATCAGCACTTTGTGCATCACGCCGCCGATCTTCAAATTGGTCATGATGATCGGCTGCACCACGTCGAAATCCCACTGATCGCCAGGAACTTCCTGGTAATACCAAGCCATGCGGCCGGTGTCCGGATTCAGTGCGATGATGGAGGAAATATAAAGATTGTCGCCGCCGTCGGGGCTTCGCTGCGCGCGATTGTAAAAAGTGCCGTTGCCGGTTCCGAAGTACAGCAGATTCAATTTCGGGTCGTAATCGATCGCGTCCCAAACCGTTCCGCCTCCGCCCATCTTCCAATCGCTTTTCGGATCCCAGGTTTTTGCCGCCTTCTTTAATTCCGGATTTTCGTATGGCTTCGACGGAGGACCCGGAACGGTATAGAAGCGCCAAGCCAGCTTGCCGGTGTTTAAATTGTAGGCGCTGACGTATCCGCGGGCGTCGTATTCCGCGCCAGCATTGCCAATCACGACCACGTGGTGAGCCACTTCCGGCGCGCCGGTGCTGGTGTATCCCCTGTTGTGATCGACGATTGTGTCGACTTTCCAGATTACGCGTCCGGTGCGCGCATCGAGCGCGAACAGATGGCCATCGAACGAGGCGACGTAAACTTTTCCTTCCCACACGGCGACGCCGCGATTGACCTCGTCGCAGCAGGAATGCTGATTCACGCGCATGTTGTTGTGCGGGTCGAACGTCCAGATGGGCGCGCCGGTTTTGGCGTCGAGCGCGTAGACCTGCCCGACAGGACCGCTGGTGTACATCACGCCATCGACCTCGATGGGCGTGGCCTCAAGGCCGCGCACGGTGTGCGTTTTGTATTCCCATGCGAAGCCAAGTCGTGAAACATTCGACTGGTTGATCTGATTCAGAGGCGAATAGTAGCTCTTGCCGAAATCGCGGCCAGAGGTCAGCCATTGATCGGGATGCTGATCGGCATCGAGCAGGCGCTTCGTATCGATTTGGCCGTACTTTTGGATGGACTGCGGCTGCGCGCCCGGCTGCGCCAGCGCGTTGGTCGCGTCGTACGCCACAATTGCGAGCGCGGACGCGGCAATAACCATGGCGATTGCGGAATTGAGTCTCACCGGCAGGGGCCTACCTTTCTCCTGGTTCTACTTTCTCGCCTTACCTGGCGCTCCAAACGGACGGCATGTTGTAGGGAACCTGCGCCATGGTGGCTTCAATCTGAAAAATCTTTCCGCTGCGGATCTTGAAGAGTTCCAGAATGCACAGGCTGCTCGGCGTGTGGAAAGGAGCTTCCAGCTCGCGGCCGTCGGTGAGCTTGTATTTTGTGACCTTGCCGCTGTGATCGATGAAAACACGGGCAAGGATCAGGCCGCGCTCAGTGTCCACAACGGGAAAGCCTCGGCTGCGCACGCGGTCGTCGTAAAAAAAGTAGCCGGTCTTGAATTGCGCCTCGCAGCCCAGGTTCGTGACGGGAAAAATGTGATTGCTCGGATTATTGGTGGACTGCATGGCGTTCTCTTCGCGATTGCAGTTAGGATCGAAGGTGGTGTGGATCGTGCCGTTGTTGCGCTGCAGCGTGTCGAAATAGCCCTCGACAAGATGAATCATTTTGGAGCGCGGGCTGCGCTCGTTGGGCGGGAGCATGCCTTCAAACCAGTGCCTCTTCGCGAAATGATCGAGGGCGGGCTGGGGAAAGGTGCTGGTGGGCCGCGCGACCACTGTTTCGATTTGAGTGATTTTCCCGCCGCTTACTTTCATGCGCATGGCGTATAGCGACTTGGCATTTATCTCCTGCACCACGCCGAGATAGCCCACTTCGCCATCCGGGACGTCAGCTAGTTGCACGCCGCCTGAGCCGAGCGCGGTAATCGTGTTCCAGAGGCCGTCGCCGACCTTCATGAAGACGTTATTTTCGCTGAACTTTACATTGGCGGCTAGCGGTAGACGGGAAGGATTTTTGGCCGCCAGGGCTTTCAGATACTGATCGAGACAACCGTAGAGGCATTTCCGGCCACAGGTCGAAGATGACGCTGCGTTCGCTCTTGCCGCGCGGCCGCGTGCTGCTGTAGCCGGCGAAGCCAGCGCGGCTCCAGGCATGCCAATGGCAAGGCAAGCCGCTGCTGTGATAAGAATTTTTCGCATGAATCCCCCCTTAATTCAACCGAGGAACGGAACCACCGCCGCGAGGTTCGGCTCGGCGGCGAATGCGAGAGTCTACACCGAAAGGATGGAATCGCGGCAAGGATTTGCCGAGTCAAAATGAGCCGGTAAGCGATCTGGGCAAGGCAATCGAAGGCGCCGTTTTCATGGCGAGCGAAGTTGCCGCGTGTGGAATACCAGACTATGATGAACTGTTGCGGTTGGCGGCGGAAGCAGCATGAGCAGCCGGCCATTGTTCGAAATTCGATCTGAAAGGCAATCATGGCAAGCGGAGCAAGCGAAGCGGCAGTGATGGACGCGTTGCGCACCGTGATCGATCCGGAGCTGCATAAGGATATCGTGTCCCTGAAGATGGTGAAAATCGCCCAGGTGAACGACGGCGTGGTCACTCTGCAAGTGACGCTGACCACTCCCGCATGCCCACTGCGCGCAACGATCGAGAAAGACATTCGCGCGGCGCTGGCGAAACTTTCCGGAGTGAATTCAGTGAACTTGAAGTTTGACGCGTCCGTGCCGGAGGGGCGCAGGCTGCAGGACAAGGCGCCGATTGGAGGCGTGAAGAACATCATCGCTGTGGCGAGCGGCAAGGGCGGCGTGGGAAAGACCACGGTTGCGGTGAATCTGGCGATCGCGCTGCGGAATACGGGCGCGGCCGTGGGCTTGCTGGATGCGGACGTGTATGGGCCGAATGTGCCGGTGATGCTTGGCACCACGGAGCAGCCGAAGGCACTCGATGAGAAGACGATCATCCCCGTGCAGGTGTACGGCGTGAAAATGATTTCGATGGGCCTGCTGAGCCCGGGCGATAAGCCGCTCGTTTGGCGCGGGCCGATGCTACACAGCGTAATCCAGCAGTTTTTGCGCAGCGTGCGCTGGGGGCAGCTGGATTACCTGATCGTCGATTTGCCGCCGGGCACGGGCGATGTGCAACTGAGCCTGATTCAGAGCGTAGCAGTGAGCGGCGCCGTAATCGTTACGACGCCATCGCTGGTGGCGCTCGCGGACGTGCGCAAAGCCGTGGAAATGTTCAAGCAGGTGAATGTGGAAATCCTGGGCGTGGTCGAAAATATGAGCTTTTTCGCGTGTCCGCATTGCCAGGAGCGGATCGACGTCTTCGGACACGGCGAAGGCGAGCGCATGGCGAAATCATTTGGCGTGCCATTTCTCGGCGAAATCGAGATCGATCCGCAAATTCGCATCGGCGGCGATACGGGCAAGCCGGTCGCGTCGCTAGGCCAGGACGCCCCTGGAGCGAAGAGCATGTATGCGATGGCGTGCAAGGTGGCCGGGCGAATTTCCGTGGTAAATTTGTCGGCGTCCGCACCGGTGGTTGAAATTCTGTAGTCCCGGCATGGTTTTTCGGCGAAGAAATCGCACCGCACCAGCCAACAAGTCCATTTCGGAGAAAAACGAGGCACATGAGCGAACCGGTCCGAGTCAGCAAAGAGAACGATATCGCCGTCATCACCATCGATAATCCGCCGGTGAACGCCATCAGTCCGGCGGTACAGGACGGAATCACCAGCGCGATCGCGCAGATCAATGCCGATGCGACGGCAAAAGCCGCGGTGCTGATTGGCGCGGGGCGCACGTTTATTGCCGGGGCGGACATCAACGAGTTCGTGAAAATGACTTCTGGCAAAGCCAAGCGCACGAATTTCCTTCCGGTGCTGCTGCAGATCGAAGATTGCCGCGTGCCGGTGGTGGTGGCGATTCACGGAAACGCTCTGGGCGGAGGGCTCGAAATTGCGATGGCTTGCCATTACCGCGTGGCTTTGCCGGACGCGCGCATAGGGCAGCCGGAAGTGAATCTGGGAATTATTCCCGGAGCGGGTGGCACGCAGCGCTTACCACGCCTCGCGGGAGTGGCCAAAGCCGTGGAAATGTGCACCACGGGCAAGCCGATCAAGGCGCCGGAGGCGTTGCAGGCTGGAATACTCGACAAGCTAATCGAAGCGGATTTGCTGGCGGGCGCGGTTGCGTTTGCGCGTGAAGTGGCGGGCAAACCCGCGCCGAAGACGCGCGAGCGCAACGGCAAGCTTGGCAGCGCGCAAGAAAATGCGCCGATCTTTGCGGCCGCCCGCGAGACGGTGCGCAAGAAGCAGCGTGGATTGCCCGCGCCGCTGGCGGCCATCGACGCAATCGAAGCCGCGACGAAAATGCCGTTCGAAAAAGGCTGCGAGGAGGAAGCGCGGCTTTTCGATCGGTGCCTCTATTCGGAGCAATCGAAGGCGCTGATTCACGTGTTTTTCGCCGAACGCGAAGTAACGAAAATTCCGGATGTCCCGAAAGAGACGCCGGTGCTGCCGGTCAACTCCGTGGCGATAGTGGGTGCAGGAACCATGGGCGCAGCCATCGCGATGGTTTTCGCGAACGCCGGAATTCCGGTGATGATGAAGGACGCGGACCAAGCGGCGCTCGACCGCGGGCTTGCGAATATTCGCAAGAATTACGCGATCTCGGTGCAGCGCGGGCGGTTCACGCAGGAATTCGTCGACGAGCGGATGAAGCTGATCGCCCAGACGCTGCGCTACCAGAGTTTTGAGGAAACCGATCTGGTGATTGAGGCGGTGTTCGAAAACATGGCGCTCAAGAAGGAGATTTTTGCCGAGTTGAACGGCGCCTGCAAGCCGGGCGCGATTCTGGCGAGCAATACTTCAACGCTGGACCTTGATGAAATCGCAGCGACCACGACACGGCCCGAAAACGTGATCGGGACGCACTTTTTCAGCCCGGCGAACGTGATGCGTCTGCTGGAATTAGTGCGTGGCAAGCGGACCAGCAAGGAAGCGATCGCCACTTGCATGCAACTGGCGAAGAAAATCGGCAAAGTGGCCGTGCTGGTGAAGAATGGCTGGGGATTTGCGGGAAACCGAATGTTCATGCCGTATCTGACCGAGTCACAATTCCTGGTGGAAGAAGGAGCGGCGCCGGAGGAAGTGGACGCGGCACTCACGGCGTGGGGAATGGCGATGGGACCGCTCGCCGTGAGCGACCTGGGCGGTCTTGATATCGCATATCGCGTGCGGCAGGAGCGCCGACATGCGCTTAAGCCGGGGCAGCGCGAGACGTTCGTGGAAGCGAAACTCTGCGAAATGGGGCGGCTGGGGCAGAAAAACGGCGCGGGCTGGTACAAATACGGCGAGGACCGGCGCGCGACCGGCGATTCGGAAGTGGTGTCGCTGGTGCGCAAGTGGTCGATCGATGCGGGCGTGCCGCAGCGCAAGATTTCAGCCGACGAAATCGTGGACCGATGCGTCTACCGGTTGGTGAACGAAGGCGCGCAGATTCTCGACGATGGAATCGCGCTGCGTGCCGGCGATCTCGACACGATTTACGTTAACGGCTACGGATTCCCGGCGTTTCGGGGCGGCCCGATGTGGTATGCGGATACGATTGGGCTGAAGAAAGTCTACGATCGTGTGCGCGAGTTCCATAAGCAGCACGGTGCGTTCTGGCAGCCTGCGCCGCTGCTGAAAGAATTGGCGGAGGCGGGTAAAACATTCGCCGATTTTCAACGCGAAGCCGCGCGCGCCGGCAACTAAAAGAGACGGTCCGATTGCGCGGACTTGCATACAACGCGTGATTCGCCGAAGGGTAGCCGCAACGATTTCACGAGAAGCGGGACTTTAGGTCAGCTACCGTGCATGCGCCATCTTTCGAAGACCACGGACGTTAGGCTCTTCGGCGCGCACGGCGAGGATAATTCTATGTTGCATTCAGATTGCATTATAGTGTATACACTCGCGAACGGAAGGCACCCAAACCAGAAATGGACGGTGACCACCCCGGACGCCCGGAAGAAGGCCCACCCCCATCTTCCGGGCTTCGATTTTTTTGGTCGCGGAAGCGCCCTATTTTAGTGTGTTCCCGCGCAATTGTCTGAAAGCCTGCGGATTCAAACCTGAACCGACGCCCGTCTGTCCGATCGCGAAGCGAGCGCGATGAGGACCATTGGCGGAGACGATAGTCCGCCCGGCCCGATGACGTACGAGGCTCTCGCCAATTCAATTGTGGATATGTTTTGTCGCAAGGCACCGGGAGTTTCCCATTCGACGGATTCGACGCGATTAGCTCGCGCGTAGCAGCTTCAGCACCGCTGTGGAGACTGAATCAGGCGCTTCGCGCGGCAGAAAATGCCCGGCGCGCGGGATGATGATCAGTTCGTAGGTTCCTGTGAAATGCTCGCGGTCATCCTTCAGACGCGGCGGCGGACGCAACGGATCCGCTTCGCCGGAAACAACGATCGTCGGAACGGAAATAGGCGGTTGGCCAGCGAGCCGTTCTTCCAGATTTTCCAGCGTCGGATCGCCCGGCGTCGCGCCGCACCGGTGCCGATAGGAATGGATCACGATCTCGACGAAATCGGAATTGTCGAAAGACGCCGCGGTTCGATCGAACTCCTCCGGCGTGAAATTCCAGTTGGGCGACCATAGCCTCCATAGCAGCGCGGAAAATTCGCGGCGGAACTTCTGTAGGCCGCTGCGGCCGCGCTCCGTCTGGAAATACCACTGATACCAGAATTGCTGCTCGATTTCCGGAGGAGCGGGGCGAGTGGCACCGCGAATATCCTGAATGGTGTAGCCGGCGATGGGGACCAGCGCGCTGACGCGTTCGGGCCAGATCGCCGCGGCCACGCATGCGGCTCGATTACCCCAGTCGTAGCCGACCAAAACGGCGCGAGGGATTGCGAGCGCGTCCATCAGGGCAATAACGTCATGGCCGATGGCGGCTTGCTGACCGGAACGCAACGCGTCCGCCGAGCGAAAGCGCGTCGGGCCGAAGCCGCGGAGGTACGGAACGATTACGCGGCAGTGATTTTCGGCAAGGCTGTACGCGACGTCATCCCACGCGCGCGGATCGTCGGGAAAACCGTGCAGCAGAATCATGGGGTCAGCGTTGCCGTCGCCGTATTCTTCGTAGGCGATGTGCAATTCCGGCGTAGTTGCGAACTTTGGGGCTGGCGCTTCTGCGCGATTGGTCATAATTGCTCGCCGAACGTGGCGCCGAGTGAAGACTGATCCAGTTGCGATCATTCGCTGCGCACTTGTGCGTTGCCGTTCTTAGGGTCCTGCGTCGCCATCTTAACGAAGATTAATTTCGGTTGTCGCGGACTCATTTTCTGTATACGATTGCACACATTATGGCACGGAAGTGTGCTTGGCGGCTGCAGTGCGCGTGAATCTTCGCCTCACAGGCGCTATAGATTGCGACATTCATCCGGCGGTCCCCAGCACCCAGGATCTGACGCCGTATCTCGACTCATACTGGCGCGAAATGTGTGTACTGCGGCAACTCGATCGAATGGACTTGATGAGCTATCCTCCGAATGCGCCTTTGTCGGGTCGCTCCGATTGGCGGCCGAAGCAGGGGAATCCCGGCACGGTGTTCGAAATCCTGCGCGAGCAGGCGCTCGATCACTTTGGCACACGTTTCGCGATCTGCAACTGCTTGCACGGCGCGCAGGCTTTGCACGACGAGAATATGGCGGCGGCTTTCTGCCGCGCGGTGAATGACTGGCTGCGAAAAGAGTGGCTGGACCGGGATAGTCGGCTGCGCGCGTCGATCGTATTGCCTTTGCAAAACCCGGATTTCGCGGTTGAGGAGCTGGAGCGCGTGGCGCCGGACAAGCGTTTCGTACAGGTTTTGCTGCTTTCGCGGTGTGACTTGCCGCTAGGCCGCAGATACTACTGGCCAATCTATTCCGCCGCAATCCGGCACGGATTGACGGTTGGGGTTCATGCAGGAAGCATGGCGCGTCATGCGCCGACGCAGAACGGATACCCTTCGCACTTCGTCGAGGATTACATCGCGCAATCGCAGGCATTTGCGGTGCAGCTCGCCAGTCTGGTGTCGGAAGGCGTGTTTGCGAAGTTTCCGGAATTGAAGATCGTGCTCATCGAGTCCGGAGTCACTTGGCTGCCGGCTATGATTTGGCGCTTCGGGAAAGACTGGCGAGGCGTTCGTCCTGAAATTCCCTGGGTAAAGGAATCGCCCGCGAGCATTATTCGCGACCACGTGAGGTTAACAATCCAGCCGTTCGACGCGCCGCCCAGCGCAAGCGACTTGCAGCGCATCCTCGATCACCTTGGATCGGAAGACATTCTGCTTTTCTCTACTGACTACCCGCACTGGCAGTTCGATGGCGACAATGCGCTGCCGGAAGGCTTGCCGGACAGCACGCTGAAGAAGCTTTTGGTGGATAATGCTATTGCAACCTATCCGCGGCTAAGCGAGGTGGTGCAATGAGCGTTCAAACCGTTGCAGGGCTGGGAAGGGAAGCAGACGCGGTCGAGCGCGTGCGGCTGGGAGTGGTCGATTGCGATGTTCATCCGGCGCCCGCGATGCCCGCGGAACTAGCTCCTTTTCTTTCCGAGCGCTGGCGCAAACACATTCAAAACTATGGAATTCGACTCGCCGGGCAGCCGACCACCGCCGTGGTGCCGTACCCGCGGATGGCTCCGGGCAACGGGATGCGCATGGATTCGTGGCCACCCAATGGAGGGCTGCCGGCTTCCGACCTAGCCTTTATGCGCAAGCAGTTGCTTGACGGCTGCAACCTCGAGTTCGGTATCCTTCAGCCGCTGACAGGCGGTTCCACCACCACAAATCTGGAATTGGGTGGCGCAGTTTGCCAGGCAACGAATGAATGGCAGCTCGAAAAATGGACGCGGCGTGACAAGCGCTTGAAAGCTGCAATCTGCGTGCCGCAGGAAGATCCGGAAACCGCGGTCGCTCTGATCGAACGCTACGCGCTTAACCGCGATTTCGTTCACATAGCGATTCCCACGCGCACGATGGAGCCATTCGGACGCAAGCGTTACTGGCCAATCTTCGAGGCGGCCCAGCGCCACAATCTGCCGATTTGCATGCACGCGCCGGCGTTCGGATATCACTGCAACACGCCGACCGGCTGGGTCTCTTACTACATTGAGGAACACGTCGCGTTCGCGAACCCGCCACAAACGGTCATCACGAGCCTGATCTTCGAAGGAGCGCTGGAGCGTTTTCCGGATCTGAAAGTGGTGCTGGTGGAGGGTGGATTCGCGTGGGCGCCGCCGCTCGCGTGGCGTCTGGATAATCACTGGAGCCGCATGCGCGACGAAGTTCCGCAAGTGAAGCGGCCGCCCTCGGAATATTTTCGCGAGCATTTCTGGTTTACCACGCAGCCGATCGAGGAGCCCGAGCTTCCGGCGGAGCTGCTCGACACGATCCGATGGATTGGCGCCGACCGGCTGATGTTTTCGACTGACTATCCGCACTGGGATTTCGACGACCCGGCGCGGACGTTTAATTACGGTCTCTCCGAGAAGGATCGAGCGGCGATTTTCCGGGGGAACGCGAGCGAGCTTTTCCGGCTGAATGGGGCATGAGCCGTCACGTAGTAGCAAAGGTCGGCGAGATCGCCGCGGGCGATCGAAAAATCGTATCGGCCGGCGGACGGGCTATCGGCGTTTTTAACGTAGACGGGGAATATTTCGCTTTGCTGAATCGCTGCCCTCATCAAGGAGCGGCTCTTTGCAGCGGAATGCTGACCAGCATGGTGGATTCGAGCGGCCCAGGCGAATATACGCTCGATGCCCGGCGGCAGATGTTGCGGTGTCCGTGGCACGGGTGGGAATTTGACATTCGCACCGGACAATCGTGGTGCGATCCATCGCGATTGCGTGTGAAGATCTATCCCGTTGCGATTGAATCGGGAGGAGAGCTTGTGAAGGGCCCGTACGTTGCGGAGACCTACCGAGTGACGGTGGAAGACGATTACGTTGTGGTGGAGACGTAGTTCCGAGTTTCTGGGCGCGATTGGTACGGAGGAATTGGCACTTTCTCAAATCAAAAGGAGACGAACCTGTGGGCAAGAGCTTAGAGGACATGGTGCAAGCAGCCGGAAATCCGGTAAAGATGCTGCGAAATTCGCAAACGGGCGCACACGTGTACCCGGTGGTGAAGAGCGAATACTCGAATTGGCGGAATGAGCAGCGCGCCTGGCAACAGAGTTGCGTGCTGTTCAATCAGTCATATCACATGACGGACATGTACGTAAAAGGGCCGGACGCGCTGCGACTGCTATCGGACCTGGGCGTGAATAGCTTCAAAGGATTCGTGCCAGATAAGGCCAAGCAGTTCGTTGCATGCAATTACGACGGCTATGTAATCGGCGACGTGATTCTATTTTACTTGGAAAAGGATCTGTTTAACCTCGTTGGCCGTCCTCCAATCCACAATTGGATTCAATACCACGCCAAGAAGGGCGGCTATAAGGTCGAGCTCGAGCGGGACGAGCGGTCCGCAGCGAGGCCCGGTGGCGATACCACCCGCAAGGTGTATCGGTTCCAGGTGCAGGGGCCGAACGCAATGAAACTGATCGAGAAGGTCCTCGGCAAGCCAGCTCCGGATCTGAAGTTCTTCAACATGGCCACTGTGACGATCGCGGGCAAAAAGGTGAAGGCTTTGCGTCACGGAATGGTTGGCCAGCCCGGATGGGAAATCTTTGGGCCGTGGGCGGACGAAGAAGCGGTGAAAGCTGCCATCGTCGAGGCCGGGAAAGAATTCGGTCTGCACCTGGTGGGCGCGCGGGCGTATTCCTCCAATACTCTGGAATCAGGTTGGATTCCGTCGCCGATGCCGGCCGTATATAGCGGCGAAAAGATGAAGGAGTATCGGCAGTGGCTGCCGGCAAATGGTTTCGAAGCCGTCTCTTCGCTGGGTGGCAGCTTCTATTCGGACAATGTGGAAGACTACTACTTGACGCCCTACGATCTCGGCTACGGCTACATTGTGAAGTTCGACCACGACTTCATCGGCCGTGCGGCCCTCGAAAAGATTGCTGCGGATCCGCCGCGCCGGAAAGTGACGCTGGCGCTTAACAGCGACGATGTGACGGCAGCGATTTCGACCATGTTCAAGAAAACCGGGCGCGCGAAGTATCTCGACTTCCCGTCCGCCGTCTATTCCACTACGCCGTACGACAAAGTATTGCGTGACGGCAAAACGATCGGAATTTCCACCTGGGTCGGCTACAGCTCGAACGAGGGCAAGATGCTCACGCTGGCGATCATCGACAAGGAGCACGCCGTTCCGGGCACCGAAGTGACGTTTGTGTGGGGCGAAGAAGGCGGCGGATCGTCGAAGCCGACCGTCGAGCCCCACGTGCAGACGGAGATCAGGGCGGTCGTAAGCCCCGTGCCATATTCCGAAGTGGCGCGGGAACACTACCGGCCGCAAAAGACGGCTTCGGTCGGATAGTTCGTACAACTCGCGTTTTCGATTCGCGCGAGAAGGACAAACGAAGCTTCTCAACAGAAAGGACGTGATCGTTACGATCGCGTCCTTTTTTTTCTCCTCAAATTTGGCTAATTGTCATTCGGCCGTGCTTCGGCCAGCCGGCCTATTATTCACTTCAACGCGGGCCGCCTCCGCGCGTGATGGGGGCGCAGCTATAAGTGTCTGCGGTCGATAAATCGATTGCCTGCATAGAAACTCCCGATTGGACTCGCCGGAGGCCCTTTGCTACGCTCGCTATCGGCGAAGCGCCATGTCAGATCACTCTGCGGGTCGAGTCCCAGTGATGAGCGCAAATGAATTTCATTCGGCTGTTTTTATCGTCGACGATGACGCGTCCATCCGCGACTCGGCGCGCAGCCTGCTGCAATCGCTTGGGTTTCACGCGGAGGCGTTCGGTTCCACGGAAGACTTTATGAGAGCGAAACGGCCAGACGTTCCCAGTTGTCTGGTGCTCGACGTAAAGCTGCCGGGAATGAATGGCCTCGATTTTCAACACGAGATGGAAAGCGCGGGCGTGAATATCCCGGTGATTTTCATCAGCGCTCACGGCGATATTCCCATGACCATAAGAGCCATGAAGGCAGGCGCCGTGGACTTCTTGGCCAAGCCGTTTCACCAGGAAGATCTTTTGGCCGCTATCGAACAGGCTCTTACACGCGACCGCTCGCGCCGGGAAGAGCAGGACCAGCTGAATACATTCCACTCGCGCATAGAGCGCCTGGCAACCAAGGAGCGAGAAGTTTCGTTCGACATTGCATTGCTCAACAAGATGGCGAGCCGCCTCTCGGCTGCCGACGCGCTGAATCAGGTGTTAACCGAGGTGGTCGAGTTCGTGGCCACAATCGTGGAATGCGATTCCTGCATGATCTATGTAATCGAAGGCGACGAACTGGTCCTGCTCGCGTCGAAAAACCCGCACCCGGAGATTATCGGCCGGCTGAAAATGCAGATGGGGCAGGGAATTACCGGCTGGGTCGCGGAACACCGGCGGCCCGTCGTCGTCGGCAAGAGCGCGTTTGAGGATTCCCGGTTTAAGCTCTTCAACGAGCTTCCCGAGGACCGCTTCGAGGCTTTCCTCTCCGTGCCGCTCGTTAGCGGAGGGCGGCTCGTAGGCGTGATCAACGTGCAGAGCCGCTCGCCGCACGTCTACACGCAGCGCGAGATCGGTCTCGTCTCAGCGATCGGCTTTCTTGTGGGCGCTGAAGTGGAACGGGCACGCCTCGAATCCGAAAATTCCGAGCTCTCCGGTAAACTCGAGGCCCGCAAGATTGTGGAGCGCGCCAAGGGCATTCTGCAGCGCGAGTTGAAGATCGGCGAAACGGAAGCGTACCGCATTCTGCAGCGCGAAAGCCAGCAGCGGCGCAGGCTGATGAAAGATATCGCCGAATCAGTCATCTTAAACGCCGAATTGAAACGATCGTTGCGTTAATTAGTTCCGGTTCGCCGCTCTCCCATGCCACGCGAATCGAATAGCTAAGATTAAAAACTTGAATTTGACTCTCCTGCCATCCGGCTGCAAACTGCGCTTGGAAGCGACGTTGCTATCAAGTCGCTTCCGCCCTTCTTCAACGACGAGGACGGGTTCGGCACTCAGCCCTCGCTGACGTGAGTTTTTCTCGGACACGACGCCGTGTCCAACTAATCGCACATAAAGCTCGATGATGAGCGTTTGTTTCGCGCTGCGTTTTGCACGCATTTTCGCGGACCGTGCTGCCAGTGCGCCGCTGTACGTGCGGCTGCCGATCTGGATAGTGGGTTTGTACCGGCGAAGTCTCCGGCGCAAAGGCCGGGCGAGTTGCTTCAAGAAGTTAACTACTCAGGATGGAACAGATGAATGAACGGACAGTCCTAATCGAACTGTTGCTGGCGGGCTTTTTTGCCATCGCGTGCCTCCGCGCTCAGACACCGACGGATGGCGAGAAGAAAGTGTCGGATTTCTTCCGCTTGACTGGCCGTCTAGAGAGACTCCGCCGCTCGCGCTGGCAGTGGTTCGCGATGGTGGCTTTCATGCTCGTGTTGCGCCTGCAAGATGAACTCCCGGTTGCGTTGGAGTTGATGGTCGCTCTGGAGTTCGCTTTGTTCATGGCCACGCCCCGATCCTCCGCTTTGGAGGTTCGCGCGCGCACTCGAAGAGATGCCCGACAAAGTGCAGGGCTTTGATTTCCGGCTCGACGAAGGGGTTTTAGAAGCTTTGGATGGCAAGCACCTGCAGCACAGTTTGCGGATGTTGAGCAAGGCGTGACCCTACAGGGTCTAGGAGGACGTAGTTATGGCGGCAAATAGGTCACAAGGAAGTTTTTACACCTTGTTCTTGGCGTCGGCCACAGTTCTGTGCGTCGGCCTCTTTGAATGGTCGGGCGGCTTGGGCAAGCTCCTCTTCGTGATCGGGGCAGTCGGCCTGATCGCAAGTCTCTTCGGCATGCTCAAGATCAAGCCGCTCGAAGGCAGGACGGCGCTCAAACCCAGCCCTATGGGAATGAAGTTGATCGGCGCTTTCGTGGTTGCTTTCGGATGGTTCATCACTCTGTTCGGTATGGATTTGACAGTCAGTGTCGGTGGGCGCTTGGTTCTCGCGTTGATCGGCATTGCAGTCAGCTTGTTCGGAATCATCGTGGTTTTGCCCGCGGCCTTCAACAAGAACGCGGTTTGGAAGACCTGAAATCGCCGGCCTTTCAGCGGCGGCCAAAACTATTTTACGGAGAGCACATGAAGAAACTTATTCGCGGCAGTTGTTGGATTCTTTGTATCGTTCTCGCGAGTTTCGCTTTGGGCGTAAGAGTCCAGGCGCAGGCCCCTGCGGCGGCGCCGGCAGCCGCCCCAGCAGCAGCCGCACCGGCTGACGCGGAACTCAAGAGTGCCTTGGCCAAGGCCCCGTCCCAGGCGGATTTGGCCAAAGGCGATCCAGGCGGCACGATCACCGGAACCGTGAACGATCTTCCGGTGGCGGATTCGAAAGCCGGCCCGACTGTATCCGACGTGGGCAACCAAGTCGGTCAGAACAAGATCGCTATCAACTTCGTTTGGACACTGATCGCCGGCTTCTTGGTCATGTTCATGCAAGCCGGCTTCGCGATGGTGGAAGCAGGCCTCTGCCGCGTGAAAAACTCCAATCACACCTACATGATGAATTTCATGGTGTACGCCTGCGGTTTGTTTGCTTACTGGATTTTAGGATTCGCCATTCAGCAAGGAGGTTCAGCCGGCAACGGCAACTTAGGTGGCTTAGGTCCGCTCACTTCCGAGCACACCTGGACGTTGTTCGGCAAAACGTGGGGCCTTTTCGGAGGGACTGGATTTTTCCTTTCCGGCCATGCGTACGACGTCGGCGTGATGGTCATCTTCCTCTTCGAAATGGTGTTCATGGACACCGCCCTTACGATCGTCACGGGCGCATGCGCGGAGCGCTGGAAATTTCTAGCTTTTTGCGTGTCCTCGACGATCATGGGCGCGCTCACCTATCCGATCTACGCCAACTGGGCGTGGGGCGGCGGCTGGCTCTCTCAGCTCGGCGCCAACAATCACTTGGGACATGGATACTGCGATTTCGCGGGGTCGGGCGTTGTGCACGCGGTCGGCGGAATCACCGCTCTAGCTGTCTCCATGATCGTTGGCCCGCGCATCGGCAAATTCAACCGCGACGGCTCCGGCAACCCAATCATTGGCCACGACATTTCGGCTGTCCTGATCGGTTGCTTCATCTTGGCCTTCGGGTGGTTCGGATTCAACCCTGGTAGCACGCTCGGCGCTTCGGCGGCTGGCAACCTCCGCATCGGCACAATCGCCGTGGATACGATGCTTGCCGGTTGCACCGGGACCTTCGGCGCCATGCTCTACATGTGGATAAAAAATGGCAAGGTGGACGCCTCCATGAGCGGCAACGGCCTTTTGGCCGGTCTTGTCGCCATCACGGCACCTAGCGGCTTCGTTAGCACCGTGGGTGCCTGCATCATCGGCGTCATCGCCGGCGTGCTTGTTTGCTGGAGCGTTGCTTTCATCGAAAATGTGATGAAAGTGGACGATCCGGTCGGCGCAATCTCGGTCCATGGTGCATGTGGCCTCTGGGGCGTTCTTGCGGTTGGACTGTTCGCTGATGGCACCAGTAATTACGGCGGAGCGTGGAACGGCGTCGCTGGCTCTGTCACCGGTTTGTTCTATGGTGATGCCAGCCAGCTCGTTGCCCAACTCGTCGGCATATCCACCCTAATCGGTTTCGTCTTCACCTTCAGCTTCCTGGTGAACCTGGTGGTCGATGTATTCGTCGGCCAGCGCGTCTCAGTGGAGACCGAGATCGCCGGTCTGGACTTGCCTGAAATGGGACAGCTCGGCTACCCCGAGTTTGTCTTCGAGCCGGAGCCTGACGTGATGCTCAACGCGGAGAAGAGCTACGCGGTTGCTTGATTTGAGTTAGCTGTGCACCCCGGTCGGCAGGGCGCGCCTCGGCCACGCGCCTTGCCTTCCCGGGATGTTATGAAAGTGGAAACAAAATCATTTGGCCCAGGATAAAGCCCGTGAATACTTTAATCATCCCGACGAACGATTCGATTCAATCCCAGTGGAGCGCATCCGCGCCGTTGTCCCTGGCGCTTGTCCCGCCAAAGGCGCAACGAAATCTGCTGCGAATGTTTGCTGATCCCCGCGTGCTGGAGAAAAACGAAATCGCCGAGCTGGTCGAGCTGCTGGGCGACTGCGTCGATCAAAATCCGCAAGTCTCCGATCTTCGCGTGATTTACGGCATGGCTCTCTGCGTCAATCTGGATGCGCAGGAGGCCATGGAGGAGTTGGGCGAGGCCGTGCGGCTGAATCCAAGCAGCTACGTCGCCCACCTGAAAATGGGTGAGCTCTGGATGCGCCTTCGCGTGATGCCCAGGGCGGAACACCACACGCATCAGGCCGCTCTACTGGCGCAGAATCTGGCGCAATCGGACCTGGCTCGCCGCCAGGCCGCGGCCATTCGGACCATGGTGCAACATGGCATCGAGCGCGGTGGATACGCGCACAAAACCTGGCTCTCGTTTTCGCGGTTGCGCCGCCTGTTCGCGCGACGCAGCCATGAGGACCTCGCGCCAATCGAAGCCCAATAGACGATGCAACCGGCCCTTCAACTTGCCCTGCTCCTAGCGATTTTGCTGCCGTCGGTGAAGCTAGCGGCTTCGCTGTGTACCCACTTCGGCATCCCTCCAATTCTTGGCGAACTCCTGGTTGGCGTCGCATTTGGACCGGGCCTTCTCGATCTTCTGCACTGGCCGTTTTTCCACGGCAACCAAGCCTCGGACACGCTCATGCTGCTCGCGCAAATCGGTGGCTACGTGCTGATGTTCATTGCCGGGATCGAAACGGATATCGAGCGCATGCAGGAAGCCAGCATCACGGCATTTTTCGTGGCGCTATCGGGCGTGATCTGGCCGTTCCTGCTCGGGGCCGGGGTAGCGCACATGCTGGGGCTCTCTTGGACGGTCTCCTGCTTCCTCGGCGGCGCGTTGACTGCCACCAGCGTCTCGATATCCGCGCGCACACTAATGGACGCCGGGAAGATGTCTTCGCCCGAAGCCACGGTAATCCTCGGGGCGGCGGTAATCGACGACGTGATGGGGCTGTTCGTGCTCGCGATTCTCGCGGCGTCCACCACCGCGTCGCACGGAGAAGTATTCGGCGTGGCCCCGAACGCCAGCCTCTGGCTCCGCGATCGCTTCTCGCTCGCGGCGAACCACCCTCTATTGGTGCAACTGGCGGCCATCAGCGTTTGCGTGGCCATCTACTTCGTCATCGGCTACGGAGCCGCGAAACGCTGGCTCGACCCGCTGATTCTGCAACTCAGAAAGCTCACCGCCAACGAGGCCGTTCCCAGCTGCGTTTTCGCGCTTGTCCTTCTCTATGCAGTGTCCGCCGAATGGTTCGGAAGCGTTGCCGGAATCACGGGCGCGTATTTGCTCGGCTATGTGTTCGCCGGCTCGGAGCTGAAAGCCGATGTGGAGCGTAGCTTCTACGCCATTGGCCACGGCCTGCTGATCCCGCTCTTCTTCGTTTCTCTGGGAATTTCGAGTGATTACCGCGCTCTGGCGGGCCACTGGGCCCTAATGTTTCTCATTCTTCTTGTAGCCATTATCGGCAAGCTCTTCGGATGCGGTATTGCCGCGCTCGGCTCCGGCATGGACTGGGTGCGCAGTCTGCGCGTCGGATTCGGGATGATGTCACGTGGCGAGGTCGGTCTGATCGTCACGGCGATCGGCGCAAGTACCGGCATCTTTGGCCGCACCGACATCGCCGTGATGGTGGCCGTCGTTTTGCTCACCACTCTGCTTACGCCGCTAGCCCTTCGAGGTGCGTACGCTCTGAAATCGCCGCAAGATATGGAGGAGGGCCTCGCCGATTCCGGGCCAAAAGACGCGCCGCAAAAGCAAATCTCCATGTCGGTCGCCACCGAGCCGAAGTCGGCGGAGCCGACGCCGGACGATTCCAGCTTCCGCGTTGCCGTCAAGCCGTCGCAATCCGCTCTCGCTTTCGCTCCGGGCGATCCGTCAGTCGATTTCGAATAAATTTCGCATCGATGCCTCCTTGTGGCGCTTGAACTCGTTTCGCTTGTCGATTAACCTGCTGTACATACGATGGGACACGGGCTGCCATCTTCGGCATTCATTAGGGCGCTGGCCACCATGGCCGCTCTGATGGCGCTGGGCCTTCCCGCGATGGCGCAATCGAAACGTCCGCCGGAGAGCGCTCAGCAAAAAGCTTGTACAGAAACGGGCAAGCAGTACTTTGACAGCCTGCACCTCAAGGGCGGCAGCCTTTTCGGAACGCATTACGATACTCTCTCAGAGGAGTGTGAAGCTGAGTACGTGGTCATTGCCGGCGGCGTCACGCAGCTTTCGATTGACAATGCGACCAAACGCGAAAATCTTGCCATGTATCGAGCTTCCGAGAAAACCGGCAAAGTGACGAAGTGTTACGTGCTCTCCACGCGCTGCCAGACGGAAGGCGTCTTTCTAAATCTGTCCGCGAAAGTATTCCGCTGGATCACGTTCTGAAGCTTCTTCAGCGACAGGTGCTCTTCTTTTACTCCGCCACGTTGCGCCGCTAGCGCAGCGCAACGTGGTCTATTTGTTGCTCCGGCGGGTACACTTCCTGGTTGTCTCCCTCCCTGATGACAACCATGTTGTGGTAGAAGCCCATTGACTTGATATTTTGATCGAAGTAGGTCGGCTGGTAGCCGCCCCTGAACTCTTCCCAGTTCAGGCCGTCGGTCAGCGACTTAAAATACCCCATGGCAGTGCTGGGATCGCTTCGATCCGTTTCGTTCCCGCCGTACTCCGGCCAATAGTACGTTTGAGTGTCCTCAACCACATAGAGGCCGCCCTCCGCCAGTCTCGGAAACATGTGATGGAAGGTAAATAGAATGTGCTCGTTCGTGTGGCTTCCATCATCAATGATAACGTCGAGCTTTCCTATTTCACTTACCACCTTATCCAAAAACACTGGATCTGCCTGACTGCCGCGGAAGGTCTTGATGCGGCCCCGATCATGGGGCGATTTGTCAAAGATATCGACTGCGAAGATGCGGGCATTGGGGAGATAGTCTGCCCACATCCGCAAGGAGTTGCCTCCTTTTCTCGGATTTTCGTAGCTGCCGATTCCAATCTCTAGAAGGTTGAGCCGCTCGCGACGGCGTCTTCTTAGCAGATCTTCGTAGTGCTGAGCGTACCAATGGTAATTCCATTTGTCCGTCATGTAGATGGTTGCCAACGTCCTGAGATCGCGGCCAAAGAAAACCGCGCATGGGACGTTCATAAGCCAACCGAATGGGCCCATTTGGAAAGCCTGGACCTGGTCACGAAGCCTGAGCAGTTCCTCCCGGGGCTTGCTCTTGACGTACCCAACCAATTGGTTCCTTAAAAGCCGCGTAAGCGTAGTAGTATCTCCTTTCTGTACACCGCGTAAATTCACTGCGGCTCCTCCCGGCGAAACAGTTGACGAGCGTGGAGCAATCAGGCGGCAAGCCTGCTCACGAAGCCTTCAGCGAGCGGACTGACCTGCCTCCATTTTCCGCACGCTCGATCATACGACATTGGACCCAGATGGCTGCACGATGGGAAGACCGTCGCCGGAGCGGTGGGAAAGTGGGAATCCCGCCGCTTCTGCGGGATTCCCAGGCGTGGGGGGAAAGTCGCTGTCTAGACTTTCCCACGGCGCGTCTTTTCCACAGCTTTCGCCCTCTCGCCACGCCGCCGCGAATTCCGCTGGCGTGCGATAGTTCAAATTGCTGTGTGGCCGCTCTTCGTTATACTCCTTCCGCCAACACGCAACCTTCCGGCGGGTGGCCCGGGCGATTCTCGCCACTTTTCCCGTGAACGTTTACCCGACATGATACCATCCCGGTACGTAACTCCCGAGGTTGTTTTGCGGGTGCCCCATGCTCGGTTTTCGAGCGTGGGGCCGTTCGGCTATGCCTAAGGGCCTGAAGCGCATCTACGGATTCGGCCGCCTGCACTTCCTCACCTTC
>JBOGMX010000042.1:0-30820 GCA_050746725.1 Candidatus Acidiferrales bacterium
GAAGGTGAGGAAGTGCAGGCGGCCGAATCCGTAGATGCGCTTCAGGCCCTTAGGCATAGCCGAACGGCCCCACGCTCGAAAACCGAGCATGGGGCACCCGCAAAACAACCTCGGGAGTTACGTACCGCGATGGTATCATGTGAGATAAATGTTCACGGGAAAAGTGGCGAGAATCGCCTGGGCCACCCGCCTACGGGTGCTAATGCACCTGTCTTTATCGGTGACGGTGCGGGATACACATTTTGGAACTATGAGTTTCCCAACTTGATGAACAATTTGGCCAATGGAAGTCTAGAGCAAATTACCTTAAACTTTTGATGATGACAGAAGCATCGAGCTTCGGCATTCGCTTCGGTAAGACAGCCCGTACTCTCGTTTACGAAGACGCGATCGGTAGTATCTGTTTCGCTTTCGATCTGAGCCCAGCAGAAGGTTCGAGGCATGGTAAATGGAATCTTCAGCTGGGGGACCGAGCCCTCACGCTAGAGGGGGGCGACGTCGAATGCCGAGCGGACCCTGAGCGCGATCGTATCCGTGTTGCGCGCGAGCGAGTTGTCGAGTACGCGAAGTCGCGGGGCTACATCGTGGAGCCGGATAAGTGCTGAATCCGACGGCGGCTTCGGTCCGCGAGCCCTTGAAGGCCGCGTTCCTCGTAGCGAATCGAAAATTTTATAGCCGGTCTTGTGGGAGATCTCAGGTTCCCTGGCGGAGTTCCTCCATGGGCTCGCTGGCTAGCCGACGAGCCACAAACTGCAGTTCTTTCGCCCATCGAACGAGCGCGACGGCAATGGCACGAACCCGGCATCCGCCATTGGAGCTCTGGTGGGCTACAACGCCTATCTTGGAGTTCAGATATACGATGAATTAGCAGGGCGAAAGGCTAAATTCGGAGCTGGACTGAGCGGCGCTTGGCACGGCCTAGTAGGTGGCGTGCCGTGGGCGATTGCGGGTTGCGCGGCAGGTTTCGGTGGCGAGTGGGCGCTGCAGCAAGGACTTTCGGTTGGTGCTGATCAAGCTGGGTTTTATTACGGGCAGGGTGCATCCGACGCAGCTGCAACAAGTTCAGGAACTCCCATTTTTCAGACGCCCGCAGGGAGGGTCTTGAATGCACTCGGGGATTATGTCCCGGATTCTGTTTGGAACTACGCTTCCAACGTGTACGCGGATTCGGCGACTGGCAACGTGACGGTTTACGCTGGAAGCTATGCGGGGGCCCCGCCTGGAGCGGTGGCAAATAGCATCTTCTGGAATACGGAATTGCCGATCCTTGATGAAAATCTTGGAGTCACAAATATCAGCTGGGTCAACGTCCCATGAGCTTTCGCCGAAAGGGCATAATTCGTAACGCCGCGCTGTCCGACGCAGGCGGCGTGTTAGGTGGTGGATTCGACGTCAGGACACATGGATTGTTCAAGCTGATTTACCGTGAAGCCGATCACACAGTCGAGGTTGGGACGGAACCATTGAAAGGCGGCGCGGGAAGACTCGTTTACCTGTTGGGAGTCACGAATTGGGCAAAGCCACACGAACACGAAGTCTTGACGCCCGAGCAGATGTATAAGATTCGTGCAAATATACTGGCTGCTCTAAAATTTTTGCGAATGAAATTCGAGTCGAACTGGTTGCCGAACTCAGAGTGCAAGCCGATTGGATAAGAAATGTGCTGACACCTAGCGGATGGTTCCGGGGACGATTCGTACGGCTGACCGCTCGAACCAGTGCGATTCGCCCAAAGTTACCGTTCGCGCCAAAATCGATGCAGCATTGGTTCGCCGGGCAGGTGATGGCGCGCCGGAGAATTCCGGTTCCGAAGAGGACGTTCCTTGCCAACACGACCTGTCCAGACTTTTGCAGTGGAATCTAAAGCCCTGGGAGCTGCATTATGACTGGACCAAAAACGGGGGGCAGGTCACGAGCACAGCACCTCAACTACGACTCTCCTGTATACCAGTTGGGCGCCGCACGCCTTGAAACGTAGGCGTGCGTTCTCGCTGTTTCATCTGCTGCGCCTGATCTTTCCTCTGTGCGGGTGCGGGCTCCCACTGCGAATTCGCCGGACGTAGCAAGTTTTCCGCTTCTCCGCGCCGCTGCGCGCTGGTCGGCCGGGACAATTCATAAACCAGGTACAGGTTTCCGTCGCCTGTACCTCCGACCAGTAGAAACCTGTACCCACCCATATGCTACCGTCGATATGTGATGTTGCGTGCGAACGAAAACGGTGTCGGCATCGCGGCGGCTCCTAGCCGCAGCGAGAACTCTGCTTCGCATTTTTGCCCACTCGCAAACACGGCTTTTACCCGGAACAGGCACTCGAGTAAAAATGCACCTAAGTCATTGAAAACAAAAGGTTGCGTACACGCCCACCCGGAACGTCCCGGTGCATCAGCTTTTTCGCCATTTTTTCGCTGCGGAGCTTTGGAGTTCGAATCTGGGAGGATTTTGCCGCGTGGGACGCGGCCAAACAATGCCGCGCCCGGCAGAGCGGACATGAGCCGCTCTGCCCGGGTGAGACAAGGTCCGTCAGGGCTGCGCGGAAGCCGGCTGCGGCTGCGCTGCAGAACCGGAAGCAGCGGTCGAGCTGGCGCCGCTCGAACTATGTGCGACCGAGCTGCTGGCGGAAACAGGCTGCAAGCTTGCGCCGCCGGATGTAAGCCGGGCGTCGCTGTACTTCGGCGCGGAAATGTAGCCGTGAACGTGGTTCTTGGTGATTTTGTTGACCACGATTTCGAGCGGCTGCGGCTCGCCGGAACTGCTGATCCAGATCGGCTCGTAGAGATCGACGTTTTTCTTTTCCAGGCGGTTATCATCCACGAGGAGCATCACGTTGTAGCGCGAGTGCTTGGTATCGGCATGGCGCAGGTCGAGCGAAATCGGTCCGGTGCGGCTGAATTCCTTGCTGCGATAAAGATCGAATTCGAAGTAATTGCGCACGCCGCGCTTTTCGAGAGCCACCAGTTCGGTGTGATTCCGGGCGATGGAGCCGTTCAAATCGCTGCGCGTGGAATCGAGACCGGCCTGCAACGCCGAGCGGGTTTGCGCGATGGACTGATCGGTATCGTTCAATTGCTTCTGCTGGGCGTCGAGCCGCGCCTGAATCGCGTTGTAGCGCTTTTGGGCAGCGGTCAAAACGTGCCGGTGATGGACGCGCTCTCGGCGCGAACGTACGGCAAGAGCGTGCTCCTTGGCGGCTTTTGCCTGCGCCTTAGCGGCGGCCTGTGCCGCGGCCTGTTGTTGCTGTGCGACTACATCATTCAGCTTTGCCGTGGTCGATTGCAGCTGGTTCTGAAGTTGCGCGACGTTGGCGTGCAGAGATGCGTCGCGAGCAGCCATGGTATTGATTTCAGCCTTTTGGCTGTGCGCGTAAACGATGGCGATACCAACCACAACGATTAAAGCGATTATGACCACGCCCGGCCACATGCTGGCCCTGGAACGGCTCCCCACCGGTTCTTCCGTTTCGTCCCCGCGAAATTCATTCATGCCAATCCATCCCCCGCCCGTTTACCAGCATCTCGGATCAGCGCCTAACCGGCGCCTTTCATCCCGAGCAATACCGGGCCCAATCAATTTAGGATGCTTCCCCAACCTGCGGAAAGCGCGTGCCATTCCGCTTAGGCGATTGGTATGGCAAGCGTGATTCCAATCACGCGCGATGCGGCGGTCAGAGGCAACTTCAATCATTGCCGCGACATGAACGCGATATATGAGGGTGCAATTCGGAGCTGGGAAGCGTACCGGTACTAGAAGAATTTACGTTAAGAAGCAGATTCAGCGCGGACTCCGGCTTCTGGATGATCGAACGAGGCTGGGTGCCTACTGATTAGCGCCCTGCTGGCTGACGAGATCGTGCACCACAGCGGCACTTTGGACGCGGATGTACGGGTCGGGATCGTTTTTCACATGATCGCGCAGGACCGAAAGCATGTGATCGCTCGGATCGATCTGCCCATCATCCGCCAGCGAGCGGAGGGTATCGATGGCCTGTTCGCGGACAGCGGGATCTTGATCCCCTGAGAGCGCGTCCAGCAGCATGCGTCCCACAAGATCCTGCGGAGCGGACGAATTGAGCGCTTGAAGAGCGCTGACGCGCACGGCGGGGCTGGCATCCTGCCGCAAGGCATGCGAGAGGGCCGAGTGAACCTCTGGGTCCTGGCTGCGCGGCGACAAAGCACCCACGGCGCCGAGGCGAACATCGGGAGAGAAAAGATTGCCGTGGCGCAGGACGTAGAGCAGCACGTTTCGGACGTCGCCGTTGTCAATTGTGCCTTGCAACATGAACGGCTGGGGCGCGTCGAGCTGTAGACGAACCTCCGGAGGCACCCCCGCGCCGGACGGCATTACATTGATGCCTGCGACCGTGGCCTGATGCAGATCGAGAGCCTGCAGGGCCGAACCTGGCGCTGGCGCGGAGGGTACCGCAATGGACGGTGCGGACTGCGCGGGCGATCGATCAGACGCGCTATCAGCCGGAGCGGACGAATTCTGGGCCAGCAAAGCCGGCGGACGAATGGCCATTGGCTGCGCGGACTGACGCTGCATAACAGCGGGCGCGGGAGATTGAGGAGGGTGGAGCAAGAGCCGCGGCGCGAACAATCCCACGCAAAATCCGATGGCCAGCAGAATTGCGGCGCTCCAGGCCGGGCGCGGAGAGACCCAACTGGACGGAAGGAAAATTCCGAGCGAGCGCGCAATCCAGCCGCGATCTTCTTCGCGATCGAGCGCGTCCTGCAATCCGGCGCGGCAACCAGCCAGCAGTGCGGCATCGGGTTCGGCATGCCGGGCAGCGAGCAGCACGAGCGTCTGCTTTTCTCGCGCAAAATCGGCCGAGCAGGCAGCGCACTGGGCGAGATGAGTAGAAAGACGCGACTCTTCGGCTGGATCCAGTTCACCGCCCGCAGCGGAGAGAGAGAGCAGTGGGCGCCAGTGCTCGCAGGGTTCGCTAATCTCGCCCTCCCGCCAGTCGAGTTTTCGATGTTCGCTCATGCTATTGGCTTCCAAACCTTCATGCGACTTTCGTGCGCGTTTGCGCCTGTCATTAGCGGACCGCGTCCAATCGCGCACGCAACTTTTTAGTGGCGCGGAAAAGCGAATTCTTTGCTGTTTCCTCCGACGTGCCGAGAATTTCGCCGATGGCCCGCAAGCGCAGGCCGTGGTAATGCTTCAGCTCGAAAACAGCGCGCTCGCGTGGAGAAAGCAGTTTCATGGCGTCCTGAATGTGGCGGCTGAGTTCCTGCCCGAGGAGTTGCTTCTCCGGAGAAGCGGACGCGCGTTCTTCAGCTTGGCGCTCAAAAAAGTCGTGGGAGACGCCGTCGGCGCCGGGCAATTCCGGAGCCTGGTCTTCGCGCCGGGTGGTTCGGCGTCGCAAATGATCGAGCGCTGTGTTGGTGACGATGCGGTAGAGCCAAGTGTAGAAGCTGCAATCAAACCGGAAGCGGTGCAGGTTGCGGTATACGCGAAGGAAACTTTCCTGATAGACATCGCGCGCTTCCTCGGCCTGATGGACGAGATTCAGCGCCAGGCGCAGGACATCGCGATCGTAGCGGCGCATCAGTTCGTCGAACGCCAGCCGGTCTCCAGCCTGGGCCTTACGAACGAGCGCTTGCTCTTCCGCCGCAGCGGCCAGAGCTGTCTGGCGCGCATCTCCTTCGAGTGCAACGCTCATTGCCATAGTGTAAACCGCCGGATCGGGCAGTGCTACCGCTCAGCCAAGGTGACTGCTTCGGGCTGATTAAGGCCTCGCCGGTCCGCGACTCGCGTAAGGTATCCGGCTCTCATAGCATTAGACGAACGGCAGGGTAGCTGCGTTAGCAGCGATGTTTCGCAAGCTCTTGAAAGGAAACCAGAATTAGAGACTCGATCCCAGCCGAATCAGGCCGTACATCGCCACGCAGACGAGAAAATCGACCAAGACGCCCAGATCCATCTGAAATCCCTGGTGTCGCAGGGATCCGGGAAGATGTGGAAATAGCGAAAAATAGTAGATAGCGTTCCCGAAGAGGATCGCGACAAGGTATTCAAGCCACCGCCGGGGGGTTGCGCCGAAGATTTTCTTTTGTTTCGCCAAGGTGATGTCCTCCCGGCGGGCGCGATGGCGGGCAGATCTACTCCGAGTGCCCGTAGGGGGCAACCGTCATATTATTCCAGCCGAGTAAGCGTGTAAACCGCGGGCGTAGACGAATGCGAATGGAACCGCGCCGCATGCTCGCGGAACCGTACTATAGTTGGTTGGTTTTGAACGCTACTCTGCACGATCGATTTAAGTGACACTCGCTCTAACAAACTCGGTGAAATACCTGCGCGGAGTAGGCCCGCAGAGGGCGGCACTTCTTGAGGATCATGGCATCGCCACGGTCGGAGATATTCTGAGTTACCTTCCCTTTCGTTATGAAGACCGCATGCGCTTCACGCCTATCGCGGAGATTGTCCCCGGACAGGTGCACACAGTTTTGGCCGAAGTGACCGGCGGGGGCGGCAGCACGATTCGATTCCGTCGAGGACGCGGCGCAGTGTTTCATTTGGCGGTGCGCGACAAAACCGGAATGCTAAATGCGCGCTTTTTCCACGGCGGGTATCTACAGGGGAAACTCAAGGACGGGCAGCGGCTGGTGCTGCATGGAAAAGTGGAAGTCGATCCTTACCGGCCGGCGCGCCGCGAGATGGTGAATCCGCAGATTGAGACGGTTTCCGACGGCGATGGAGCGCCGGCAGATTCGACGGAAATGGGACGGATCGTGCCGGTGTACGAAGCGATGGGAGGAATCAGCTCGCGCATGTTACGGCGGATCATCCACAGCGTGCTGACGAATTTCGATGGCCACGTTCCGGACCCGCTGCCGCGAGAAATTCGAGAGCGTTACCGGTTTCCCGCCAGGCGTGAAGCGCTGCTTTACGCGCATTTCCCTCCGAAAGACGAAAGCCTGGAGCTGCTGAACAGCTTTCGCACTCCGGCGCAGTTGCGGCTGATTTTCGAGGAGTTTTTTTATTATCAACTGGCGCTGGCCATGCGGCGCCTGCACGAACATCACCGCGCGGGCACCGCCATGCGCGTGCGCGAAGACAAAATCCGCGAGGCGCTGAAAAGAATTTTGCCGTTCAAACCGACGACGGCGCAGAAGCGCGTGCTGGCGGAAATTGCCGGTGACCTGGAAAGAGCGTATCCAATGCACCGGCTGCTGGAAGGCGACGTGGGCAGCGGGAAGACCATCGTGGCGCTCGAAGCGGCGACGATTGCCATCGAAAACGGGTGCCAGGTGGCATTGATGGCGCCCACGGAAATTCTAGCGGCGCAGCATTATCTTTCGGCGCGGCGCGTTTTTGAGCCGGCGGGATACCGCGTGGAACTGATTACCGGCGGGCGCACGAAAGCGCAGCGGGAACTCGCGGCGCTGCGCGTGCAGGTGGGCCAAGCGCAGCTTGTGGTGGGGACGCACGCATTGATTGAAGCTGGCGTGAAATTTGACAAGCTGGGGTTGGTCATTGTCGACGAGCAGCACCGCTTCGGCGTGCTGCAGCGCAAGCGGCTGATCGAGAAGGGCGCGTCGCCGCACGTGCTGGTGATGACGGCGACGCCCATCCCGCGCACGCTGTCTCTGACGCTGTATGGCGACCTGGATATCTCTATCATCGATGAGCTTCCTCCCGGCAGAACGCCGGCCGAAACGCGGTGGAGCGGCGATACGCAACTGCCGGGTGTATGGGAATTTCTGCGGCGTGAAATTTCCCGCGGAAGGCAGGCGTACGTGATTTATCCGGTGATCGAAGAGTCGAAGCAAGAATTGAAAGCCGCGACGGCGGAATACGAACGGCTGGGGAAGAGCGTGTTCCCGAAGCTGCACGTGGGCCTTTTGCACGGACGGCTGAAGAACGAGGAAAAAGAGGCGGTGATGGAGCAGTTCCGCCATGGCGAGCTAAACGTGCTGGTGGCCACGACGGTGGTCGAAGTAGGCGTCGATGTGCCGAATGCCACGGTGATGGTGATCGAGCACGCGGACCGCTTCGGGCTGGCGCAGCTTCACCAGCTCCGAGGGCGCATTGGCCGCGGCACGGAAAAATCGTATTGCATACTAGTCGCGCCGAAAACAATCGCCGGAGATGCGAGAGAGCGAATCGAAACGATGGTGGCCACTTCTAATGGTTTCGAGATCGCCGAGCGCGATTTGAAACAACGTGGCCCCGGTGAGTTTTTCGGCACGAGGCAGCATGGGGACGCGGCGTTCTCGTTTGCACAGCCTTTGCGCGACCACGAGATTTTGGAGCTGGCGCGGCGCGAAGCGTTTGCGCTGGCGGAAAATGCCGAGAAGGCGAAAGAAGTGGCGGCGGAACTTGAAACAGTGAATCCTTCGTGGCAGAGACGCTATCAATTGGCGTCGGTTGGATGACGATACGGACCCAGACACGGCCGGAAGCATCTGGCAACGCGAGACGAGGCGGCGTGCGCGAGACGACGGAGTGCGCGTAATCGCCGGAAAATTTCGCAGCCGGCGGCTGAAGAGCCCTCCAACGCTGCGAGTGCGGCCCACCAGCGACCGGCTGCGGGAGACGATCTTCAACGTGCTGGGGCCGGCGGTTGAGGATTCGCTGTTTTTCGACCTGTACGCGGGAACGGGAGCCATCGGGGTTGAAGCGATCAGCCGCGGCGCGCGCGAGGTGATTTTCCTGGAATCGCACGCGAAAACGGCGAGCCTGATTCGTGACAATCTCACCGCGCTGGGCATACGCGAAGGCGCGGAAGTGATTCAGGAGCCAGCCGCGCGAGGGCTGGAAAAGCTGGCGGCGCGACATCTGCTTGCGGACTTTATTTTCCTCGATCCGCCGTACAACGCGCAGGACGAATACATGCAAACGCTGGAATTCCTGGACGCGTCGCATCTGGTTGCGCCGGAGGGAATCGTGATCGCGGAACACCAGCGAAAAATCGATCTACCTGACCACTTCGTCCGCCTGGAACGCACGCGACTGTTGGAACAAGGCGACGCGGCGCTCAGTTTTTACCGGCTAGCCGCCGCTGCGTGAAAACTTTGCGTAACGCGCGATCGGGTATAATGCGCCAATGCAGCAAGCAGTAAGGCGCGCGATCGATCCAAACGCCGGGCCCGCAATTGAAGGAGCGAGCCGGCCGAACGCGGCCGCCGTGCATTTGGACGTAGATTGGAAGCCTTGGGGGCAAGAGTTCCGCAGCAGTGTGCAGGATTTTTTCACCGGACCTCGCCCTAACAAATCGCCCGAAGCCGCCGATCCGCAATCTCTGAGAGTTCAGTTCGTCGAGCGTCCGCTTCCGCTTCGCGGGTTTGCGGCGTCCTGCTTGTGGCACGTGGCGGCGATTTGGCTGCTGATCCTGCCGATCTGGGGATTTTTGCCGAAGGTGCAGCCGACGCTTCAGCCGCCGCAGATCGAGCTGACCTGGTACACAACTCCCGAAAATCTGCCGCGGGTCTTGCTGCCTACTTCATCGCCGAAGTTGAACCACGCGGCGCACAAAACAAGGCTGGCCGCGAAAACGATGGCAGCGGAGGCGGCTTACCATTCACGGCAGACGATTCTTTCCGTCCCGGTTCGCGTGACCCATCCACGCCAAACTTTGATCGAGCCCAACGCGCCGCCCAAGCCTCCGAAACTGGCGATGGCGCTGCCAAACGTCGTTCAGTGGGCCGCGAGCGAACCTCCGAAGATGCGAATCCAATTAGACGCCTCGATGGCCGCGCCGCGCGCTGAGCGCCGCGAATTTCGCAACGCCGCGGCTCCAGAGATTCCGAACCGCGATGCGAACGGCTCACCAAAACTCATGGCGGTCGATACCGCACAGCCGAAGCTGGCGATGCCGCTAAGCGCCTCTCTTTCGAGGGCTGCAAGGCGGCGCGTTGCCCAAGAATTCGCTCCGCTGCCGGCGCCCGAGATCGCGAACGCCGATAACGGCCGGACGCTGGCAACATCATCCGTCGATACGACCCAACCTAAATTGGCAATGCCCGTGAATGCACTGGAGGCGAGGGCCGCAAGGCGGCGCGTCTCCAGCGCGGAAGCGCTGACCCAGCCCGCTCCCGAGATTCGCGCGGCGTCGGAAGGCGGTGCGAACCTTCGCCGCTTGATCGCTCTTTCGGCGACGCCTGCCCTGCCCGCGCCAAAAGTGACCGTGCCAAGAGGAAATTTGGCGGCACCAATCGCGATGTCTCCTGAAGAGAGAAAGCCGAGTATGGCAAACGGCGCTAATCGCGAAACCGCGGGCGAGAAAGAGATCGCGGCTGATGCACCAATTCGGGGCGCCGGTTCGCTTCCGGCGGCGATCAGCATCACCGGCGGAAACATCGACGCAAAGCGAGGCGGAATCCACGTGCCGGAAAACCGCCGGAATAACCTGGGGCTACGTTCATTTTCCCGCACGGATGCGGCATTGCTGCGGCGTTCCGCGCCGGCAAAGATCGACATGGCGCATCTGGACCCGGCGTTACCGCCCGAAACAATTTTTACTGGCAAGCAGATCTACACGGTGGACGTGAGCATGCCCAACGTGACCAGCGCCAGCGGCAGCTGGATTTTGAATTTCGCGGAATTGGATTCGGGAAACGATTCGCCGCTGCGGCCGAAAGCGGCTCTTTCCGGGCCGACGCCGATCGTGAAAGTCGATCCGAAATACCCGCCGGAGCTGATCCGCGAACACGTGCAGGGCGAAGTGGTGCTCTACGCGATCATCCGTAAAAATGGCTCGGTGGATAGCATCCGAGTGATGCGCAGCCTCGATCCACAACTCGATCGGGACGCGGCGGCGGCGCTGGCGCAGTGGAAATTCCGTCCTGGAACCAGGGCCGGAGTGCCGGTAGATATCGAAGCGGTGGTTCACATCCCGTTCAATTACCAGCTTCCGGCCCAGTAACCCGGATGCGGTCTAGCTGGCGCGCTAAAAATGAGCGCGTAGCTCTCGGAAAGTGGAAACGATCAGCAGGCGTCCCGCGCCGTTTTCCAGCTCGGCGTGCTCCATGTGCCATGTATTCGGATGCGGAATGAAGACCGCGTTCAGTCCGGATTGGAGCGCGGGGTTGATATCGCTGCGCGGGCTATTGCCCACCATCCAGCCGTGCGATTTCACGATTTTGAAATTGCCGATCAGCCGATCGTAGGTGTCGGCGCCTTTTTCCGCCACGATTTCGATTGCATCGAAGTAGGACTGCAAGCCCGAACGCTCGACTTTGGCGGCCTGCTCAGCCGCTTCGCCTTTGGTCACCAGGATTAACCGGTGATGCTTGGCCAGATAGGCCAGAGTTTCCGGCACGCCGTCTAAAATCCGCGGCGGAGTGCGTTCCAGTTCGGCGACCATTAGCTCGATTTCCTTCACGAGTTCGCGACGCGCGGCGTTTCCGGCCAGTTTCAAATAGGTGTCTTCCAACGAGCGCCCGAAGCTGCGCACTCCGTAGCCGTGCTGGCGAATGTTGCGGCGCTCGGTTTCGTTCAGAATATGACGGATGTATTCGCGCGTATAGCCGAGATGCTCGAGGCTGGTGATGAAGTCGTCGATCGTCTTCTCAAAGAAGATGTTGTTTTCCCAGAGCGTATCGTCGGCATCAATCAATAACGTGTGACGCGGCATTCAAAATCTCCGGAAATGATGCTGCGCCAGAGGGCAAAATAAAGGAAGAAATTTCTCCCGGCCATGATGCGTCTCTGCAAGCGTGGGAGCCACGCAGCGAATGTGGCAGCACAGGCAGACGCCAGCCGGTTCGAGGAGTCCTTCAGGCCGAGGCCGGGAGGAATTCGTAGCGGTCGATGCGCGCCGCGACTCCGCAGCGGCTGTTATGCGGTTCCACGCGCACCACGCGTGCGTAACAGCGGATGTGCACGTCGCCTGCCAGCGTGATCTGCTGCGGTAGAGTAAGCACGAACTCAATCGAGCTGCCGGGCTGGACGTTCCCTTCCGTGAGGAAGTAGAGGCCGCGGTAGCTCACGTCGCGGGTCTCGCCGGCGCGCTCTGCATCTCCGGTTTCCGGCAGACGAACTTTCACCGGAAGCATCATGGAAAAACGGCGTGTAGCCCGACGCTCTGTACTTTCTTCCATCAGCCCTCCGGCTCGCCCCCGATGCGCACAAGCTACCATCGGTTTCCGCGGTGCGCAATGGTATTTGGTGGCAAGGACCAGCCAAGAGACGTGGTAAGGCTTTTCCTCCGCCGCGATTCGAATTGAAACTGACGGCTAATTCGGGGGTGAAAATTCTGCTGCCGTGCGAAAGCCCATTTGACCTGCCGCGCTGCTGCCATTACGATGGCGATATGCAACGCGCTCAGGTCTTGGTCGAGCAGCGACGGCATCCCAGGGCACATCTGCGGCTTCGGGCGAGGCTTCGCTGGCAAGGCCCGCTCGGCATGCGACTCGAAATCACCGAGACGATCGACGTGGCGCGCGATGGCGTGCTGCTGCATCGGGACGAGGATTCGCTGGCGTTGATGTCCCGTGTATGGATCGCGTTTCCGTTCGACGCAAACGATTCCGCTCCGGTTCAACCGGAGACCCCCGCCCGCATTCTCCGCGCGGAGGGAGAATCCGGCGGAGGATACCGCGTGGCGTTGCAATTAGAGCAGCCGCGCCGCGAATCGCGCGAGGCCACGCAGCAAGAACGCCGCGCGTCTCCCCGCATTCAGTTCTCTCTGCCAATTTTCGTGCGTCCGGCCGGGACGCCATTTCCGGAGGAATCGATGACGCACGATTTCTCGTGGTCCGGCGTGCGATTTGAGACTTCGCACGTCTACTCCACCGGTGAAGCCGTGCTGGCGAAAATTTCATGGGGCGAGTGGGCGGAAGCGGGAGAGATTTCGGGCCGCGTAGTTCGCGTGGAAGCGGTGGATTCGCAGCCAGATCAACCGGCAAACGTTCCGAGCGGCGTGAGCGCGGTCTTTAGCTGCGTGGCCGTGCAATGGACGGACCGGGAGTCCGAGCGAAAGTGCACGGCGCAGGCGCGAAGACACTCTGAGAAGCTTCCGCGAAACGGCTCGAAGGAAAAATAGGACTCGCACCGTTTTTTACTCGAAAAGTAACGCGCAATCTCAATGGCCCACGTTTTTCACCGCAGCTTTTTTCTCGACGGACCCGCCGGGCGGCTGGAGGCCCTACTTTGGACCACATCCAATTCCCAGCCAAGCTTTTCGGCGCTGGTTTGCCATCCGCATCCGCTCTTTGGCGGCACAATGCACAACAAAGTGGTCTATCAGACCGCCAAGGCCCTGCATCGCAGCGATGCGCCCGTGCTGCGGTTCAACTTTCGCGGCGCGGGGCTGAGCGAAGGCGTTCATGACGACGGACGGGGAGAAAGAGACGACGTTCGCGCGGCTCTGGATTATCTGGTGAACGAATTTCCCGGGCTTCCCATTTTGCTGGCCGGTTTCAGCTTTGGCTCGTCGGTGGGATTACGTGTGGGCTGCCGCGACGACCGCGTGAAGGAGCTAATTGGCCTCGGGCTGCCCGTGGATAAAGTAGATATGAGCTTTCTGCAGTCGTGCGACAAGCCGAAATTAATCTTGCAGGGCGGCAACGATCAGTTTGGCTCGCGCGCGAAACTCGAATCGCTCTACAAAACGCTCCCTGAACCAAAGCACTTAATACTTTTCGACGGCGCCGACCATTTTTTCGCCGGCGCCCTGCCCAAGGTTGGCGAAGCGATTGAAAGTTGGGTCGCTGAACAACACGCGGCACCGCACGCCGATCCGCTGCTGTAACGGACTGCGGTTTTTACGAACCGGTACGCTGCTCGAATAGCTTCAAGAATTCCTCGCGCGCCGCGGGCTCCAGATTCACCATGTTCAGGTTGGCGCGCACGTGCTCTACGTTGCTCATTCCGGCGAGCGCGGTGGTCACAGCCGGAACGGACCGTGCGAACTGCAGCGCGCGTTCGGCGTCGTTCTGGCCCCGCAGAGCCTGTTCCATATATTTCGGCAGGTTTCGAGTGAGCTGCCCCTGCAGCAAGGAGGCGCTCACGACGATGGTTATCCCCAAAGCCCGCGCCGCTTGCACCATCGACATCGTCTTGCCATTCACGGTCTGATTCGGACGCAGTAGCGCTTCCGGCATCGCCAAATTCAGCGGCAGTTGCAGAAATCGGAGGTGGTGATTCTCTCCTCCGACTTCGCGGGCAATTCCCTCGATATCTGGAAGCGACATATAGCCCGGCGACTGCACATTTTCTCGAAATGCATTCCACGTCGCCAAACCATACGCTCCGATTTTCCCCGCCGCCACGGCCGATTCCATAAATTCAAAGGCGTCATGCAGCCTTTTGCGAAACTCCTCGGCCGGCACTTCGCTCATTTGCGTTTCGGGATTGTGCAGATAGAAGACGTCCACGCATGCGACTCCGAGGTTCGCCAGGCTGCGGCCCAGCTGGTCCTCCAAATATCGCGGCGCCATGCAGTGGCACCCGGCCGCGACGTCCTCGGGCCGGAAAATCTCCCGTTCCAGATATTCCTCCGCGAAATATTCCTCCAGCTCATCAGGCATATCGCCATCCGGAGTGAGGAAACCAGCCTTCGTGCATAGCACGATTTCCTCGCGCGCATAACCCTTGAGCGCCAACCGCTTGAGCGCCGCTCCGATCGACCGCTCGCTTCGCTGCAATCGGTAATTGATGGCGGTATCGATCACATTAATGCCGCCCTCCACGGCGGCAATCACTGAATCCGTGTAGCCTCGATCCGTGGCCTCATCGGGTTCCCCAAGGTACGTCCCGATGCCGATGGACGACATCACCAACCCGCCCGGAATCTCGCGGAAGTGTCCAGGAGCCGAGCCGCCATGAAATCGCGCCGCGTATCGCAAGGTTCCCTGCGGCGTGGCTCGCCCGCGCAGAAAGTGTTCGTCGTTGGCTTTCGGATACGGCATTAGGACCTCACTTGATGGAAAAGTTGTGAAACGTACGCGCAGTATAACAAACGCCGGGCTTGCCTGCCGCAGGGCGCGCGGCGTCCATGCCTCAATCCTCCACAATGCGAGTGGTCATTTCCTGCGCCGGCTCGCCGCCGGCCATGCCTTGCGCGATGATCAGCTCTCGCGCTTCGATGCGAATCTTCGGCAGATTGCGCGCGAAGAAAATCGCGCCCACGATGGCGATGCATCCGCCGATCATCAACGTGTGAGGAGCGCCGATGCGGTCCGCCAGGGCGCCGTAGAGCAGCGAACCGAGCGGCGCCATGCCCATGAACATCATCGAGTATACGGCCATGATTCGACCACGCAGACGATCCGGCACCATCACCTGAATCAGCGTATTGGACGACGCCATTTGCGTCATCATCGAAAAGCCCATGGGCGCCAGGACACACAGCGACAGCCAATACCACCGTGAAAACGAGAAAAGGACCAGCCCCGTGCCGAAGCCGCCGCAGGCGATGGCCACCAGTCGCCCCAAACCCTTCACTCCGCGGCGCGAAGCCAGGGTCAACGCTCCTAGTAATGCGCCCACTCCTACCGCGCCCATCAGTACGCCATACGTCCGCGCGGTGCCGTGAAGAATTTTCACCGCAAATACCGGCATGAGCACCGAGTATGGCATCGCAACCAGGCTTACCAGCGCGATCAGCATCAGCAGTGCGCGAATCGGGCCGGTATTGCGAGCAAAGCGGAAACCTTCGCGAATGTGCTCTAGCGGCGGTGCATGCGCGCCTTCGCGCGTCGGATTCGGCGCGATGTGCATCAGCAAGAGTCCGACGATCACGGCGATATAGCTCACCGAGTTGCCGAAAAAGCACCAGCCCTCGCCAACTTTGTATACCAGGATGCCCGCGATCACCGGCCCGATCACGCGCGCGCCCTGAAACATCGAGGAGTTCAGCGCGATCGCGTTCATCAAATCTTCGCGCCCGACCATTTCCACAAGAAACGCTTGCCGCGTGGGAATGTCGAACGCGTTTACCACGCCCATTGCCGCAGCGAGCACGATCACCTCGCCCACGGTGATGCGATGGCTCAGTGTCAGGAACGCCAGCGCGCCCGCCAGACACATCGATGCCGTCTGCGTACCGATCACGATTTTTCGCCGATCGAAGCGGTCAGCAACGAAGCCGCCCGCCGTGGCAAATACCGAGACGGGAATTTGGCCCGCGAACGCGGCAATCCCGAGCCAAAACGAAGAACCCGTCAAGCGGTAGACCAGCAACGCTTCGGCAGCCGTGTCCATCCACGTGCCGATAAGCGAAATTAATTGGCCACTGAAGAAAAGCTGAAAATTGCGATGTTTGAGCGAGCGGCCCATGTCCCGGAATCGGGAACGGTCCTTGATCTCCGCGGCGGGTTTGCTTGCGTCGC
The DNA here is from genome assembly GCA_050746725.1 of Candidatus Acidiferrales bacterium. Classification (GTDB taxonomy): domain Bacteria; phylum Acidobacteriota; class Terriglobia; order Acidiferrales; family UBA7541; genus Palsa-295. Next base: position 16,278 of record JBOGMX010000042.1, read on the forward strand.
TTTCGCTCATCTGGTCATTGTACGATGCTGCGCGATGCACCGCGGATTCGATCGGGCGCTGATGTGCTTTTTACCGAGCGATTCAGGTCTTTGAGGGCGGCGTCTTGGCTGGTAGCGATCCTGGCGAAGAAGGCAGAAGCAATCGACTGCAAGCCCGCAGAATGCGCCGGTAGGGCCACTCTTTTTCGCGAAAGAAAATTTCTCCCTCGCGCGGTTTGGAATAGAACCAGCGCGCGACAATGGCGAGATGCTCCGAAAGTTCGGGGGGAGCGGAATGCAAACCGTAGCGCTCGCTCCAGCTGGAGGGATTTGCGGCGGGAGGCGCTTCAGGATGGCTCGCGTCCTCGGTTTGTTGGTTCGCGGGAGTTTGTTGATTCGCGGCGGGCGAGCCGGGCTCGGCATCTTTCGTGCTACTCGATTCCGGCTTTGCCCCGGCGGGGTCCGGTTCCAACTCGTGCCTCAATATGGCTTCAACGGAGCGGGGCTGGCTTGAGTCGCCAAAACTCAAAAAAATCGGATTTGTGAGCAGTCCTCCACGAACGGGAAACACGGCAATGGACTTTTCCCCCGTCGCACGCTGTAAAATCACCGCGTCCATATTTTCGATCCGACGGACGATTTCCGGCAAGCCCCTCAGAGCCGAGGATACTTTTTCCAGTCGCTTATGGATTGCTGCGGCTTGCTCAAAATCGAGCGCCTCGCTGGCCTTTTCCCTTTCGCGCTCCATGCGGTACTTCAAAGCAGCGCCGGCGGTTTCGAGGGACTCGAGAACGCGCCCAACTTCCGCGTCGTATTCCTGCTTGCTGCAACCGGCGAAACACGGAGCCATGCACATTTTCATTTCCGAGTAAATGCAGCCCGGATAATTCGGATCGCGCCGTATTTTGATCTGGCAGCGGCGAATTTTGAAAAGATCGAGGAAGCCTTCGGCAAAAGCGTCCGCCGCTCGACGTGAAGCGAATGGCCCGAAATAAAAGCCATCGTCCGCGCGCAGTCTCCGCGTCACGTAGCAGCGCGGGTAATCGTTCCGCAGATTCACTTTCAGCAGAGCCGGACGGCGCAGCCTCAGGAGATCGCGATACCGATGCGGCAGCCTTTCGCGAGCGTTGTGGTACAGCGCCAGAGTCTGCTCGAACTTCGAGCCCGTGGCGCGGTAGCGGATACGCGCAGCCACGGTTCGCAAATTCAGCCGTTTGGAAGCGGATTCCGGCAGCCGCAAAAGCCGCTCCGCCGCTCGGCGAAGATCCGCCGTACGGGCCAGATACGGGCGGGCACTGGCATCCGTCATTTCCAATAGCAGCACGCCCGGCTGCGGCGGCAGCGCCGCGAAAAATTCCTCGTCGTGCGCCACGTCGAATTCGAGTCCGGAATCAAGAGCAAGCATGAAGTTTGCAGTGTATCGCGGTTTAGGGCTGATGCCCGCGCAGAGCCCAGGAAGCGATTACCAGCCGCTGAATTTCGCTGGTGCCCTCGTAGATCTCGGTAATGCGCGCGTCGCGATAGGCCCGCTCGACCGGATACTCCCGGCTGTAGCCATTGCCGCCATGGATCTGAATCGCCTTATGCGCCACGCGCGTGGCCATCTCGCTGGCGTATAGTTTGGCGATGGACGCCTCCATCGAAAATCGCGCGCCCGTGTCCTGCTTCCATGCCGCTCGGCGCGCCAAAAGTCGCGCGGCGTCGATTTCCGTGGCCATGTCCGCCAGCATGAATTGGATAGCCTGAAACTCCGCGACGGGATGGCCGAAGGCCTGCCGCTCGCGCGCGTAGGCTAGCGCCGCCTCGTACGCGCCTTGCGCGATCCCAATCGCTTGCGAAGCGATCCCAACTCGTCCGCCATCAAGGGTGGAAAGGGCGATTTTGTAGCCTTCGCCTTCATTCCCGATGCGATTCGCTATCGGCACTTGGCAATCCGTAAGCACCAGCTCCGTGCATGCGGTCGCGTGAATGCCGAGCTTTTTCTCTTCTTTGCCAACCGCGAATCCGGGGGCGCCCTTCTCGATCATCAGCACGGTAATGCCCTTTTCGCCTTTTTCCGGCTCGGTGTTGACGTAGACCATCGCCGCATCCGCCACACCGCCGCAGGTGATCCATGCCTTCGTGCCGTTCACCACATAGCTGTCGCCATTGCGTACGGCCCTGGTAGCCAGCGCCGCGGCATTCGAGCCCGCTTGGGGTTCCGTCAGCGCATAACAGCCGATTGCTTCGCCGCGCGCCATCGGTTCCAGGAATTTGCGCCTCTGCTCGTCGGTGCCGAAACGGTGCAGGCAATCGCCGTACAGCGAATTTTGTACGGACAGAATCACGCCCGTGGACGCGCACACGCGCGAAATCTCCTCGATCGTGATGCTGTAGCTCACGTGATCCATTCCAGCGCCGCCGCAGGATTCGGGCAGCGCCACGGCAGTCAGACCCAGAGCCGCGGCCTTGCGGATAATTTCGCGCGGGAAGCGGCCGGTCTCGTCTAATTCCTTGGCGAACGGACGAACTTCCGCCTCGGCAAATTCCCGAACGCTTTTTTGGAGCAGCCTTTGCTCTTCGCTCAGTTCGAGATTCACGGAATCGCTCCCGGTTCAGCTGCGCATGAAAAAAGACCGTTACCTTCCTGCCCTCGCGCTCATCCGAGTGTACCAGCGGGGCAGGTTGGCGTCTTCGAAAGCCGCGCAAGTGGTCACGTCCGAGGACACAGTCTCCTTCCGCCGGCAAGGGGCGGCTCGTGCCGCCCGAAGAGAGTCGACGCTTGGTCGCTGACGAGCTGCAGTAGCGGCTGGTCCCAAGGAGAATCTCTATGGCGAAGCTCAGTTTGTTTCTCCGCAGATCCTCAATACTGATCGTGGTATCGCTGGCATTCGCGGTGACGGCAATAGCGCAAAACAACGCCACACTTCAGGGAACGGTGACCGACCCTGCAGGCGCAGCGGTCCCCAACGCCAATGTCACCATAATGGATCAGGCGACCGGGGCTATACGGCAGACAAAAACCACGAACACGGGCTTCTATGCAGTGGCGCAGCTTCCCCCGGGGCAATATACGGTGACCATTGAGAAAACGGGGTTCCAGAAAAGCCAGACGACGAATGTGACGGTGCTCGCGGAAGTATTTCGCGGACTGGACATCGCTTTGAAACTCGGCGGCACAACCCAGACCGTGACGGTAAGTGGATCGAACCAGCCGTTGCTGCAAACCGAAGACGCCACCATTTCGGGGACACTGTCGGCTCAGGAAGTGCAACGGCTGCCTTCGTTTGGGCGCGATCCCTACGAACTTCTGCGCCTTGCGCCCGGCATTCTCGGAGATGACGCCCGCAGCGGGCTTGGTCTTTCCGTGGGATTTCCCAATGGGCCGGGCGCCAACGCAGGCACCGGTGGGCCGGGCGGTTCGAACACGGCCATCTATCAAACGGAAAATCAGGAATCGATCAGCGCCGACGGCCAGCGCATCACTTCTAACGATTACACGGTCGACGGGATCAGCGTAAATAGCCTCCAGTGGGGCGGCGCTGCCGTGATCACGCCCAGCGTTGGATCCGTGCAGGAAATCACGGTGATCTCGAATGATTATAACGCCGCCGATGGGGGTAATTCCGGGGCGCATATAAAGGTCGTCACAAAATCCGGCACCAACCATTTCCACGGCGCTGGATTTTTCCAGTATCAGACGCCCGGTTTGAACGCCTACAACAAATACAACGGCTTCAATTTTGGCCCGAATACCTACAATCCCGACGTTCGCGATGAGAATAAATACCGGCAATTTGGCGGCAATCTCGGCGGCCCAATCGTCAAAGACAAACTGTTCTTCTTCTTCAACTACGAGGGGCTCCGCGACAAAAACACCACCTATCAGAATCAGTGGGTCGACACGCCCCAGTTTGATTCCTTGCTCGAAGGCTACAGCCCGGGCACTCCTGTATCAACAACACTCAGCGACGCAGGAATTGCCCCGCGGGTGCAAACAGTTCTTCCGGCTTCCTGCGCCAACTTTCCGGTGCCGTGCCAAGTGGTCGGAAATGCAGTGAACATCGGTTCACCCACCGGGACGTACGGCACTTATCTCGACGGCTCGGCCCAGGGCACCTGCCCGAACGATATAGAATGCGGGGCTGGCCTAACAACCCTTCCCGAATTCGAATTCGCCCAGATTTACCTCCCAAAGACTACGAGCGGCAATCAGTACAATGTCCGCGTCGACTACAATGTGGGCCGCAGCCTTTTCACTGCGAACACCTTTTTGACAAGCTACAAGCAACTCGCCGCCGATGCCAGCGCTCAAGGCCGTCCGATGGCTGACTACAATTCCGATCGCTTTACGCCGTCAGGCTTTCTCGGCTGGATCTTTGACCTTTCTCCCACGACCGTAAACGAAGCGCGCTTCAACTTCACGCGCTGGGCGTTCAACGAGATCTCCTCGAATCCGCAAATCAACTGGGCAATTCCACGCACGGAAATTCAGAACGCGCTTCCTTCGAGCCAGCGCATCATCTTTGGGGCCGCCCAGGGCGACTCCTCTCCGGGAGTCTACGCGCAAAACACCTTTGCTTTCCGTGACGTTGTTTCCATGATCCACGGCGAGCACGCATTTCATTTCGGATTCCAGGTGGTTCGCTTAGAGGATAACGACGACCTGTTGGGAGGCGGACGGCCAGACATCGTCTTTCAACAACCCTGGAATTTCGCCAACGGAACGCCTGTTTTCGAACAGGTCGAGGTGAATCCCGTGACTGGCGCGCCTCCCAATTTCGCGCGCGCCTATCGCAGATCGGAATATGGCGTTTTCTTTCAGGATGACTGGAAGTTCCGGCCCAATCTCACACTCAACCTCGGCCTCCGCTGGGATTACGACAGCCCTCCCACGGACGCCAACGGTCAGCTCGCAAACATTCTGCCTGGCCCAGACCCCGTCACGGGCCTTCAGGACGCCGTCGCGATCAATCCGCACCAGATGTACAAGGCCGATTACCACAATTTTGGTCCCCGGATTGGCTTTGCCTGGAGTCCCACGCGTTTCCAGTCGAAGGCTGTTCTTCGCGGAGGCTTCGGCATCGCTTACGATAGTTACGACGATAATTCGTTCGACAACACTCGCGACAATCCACCTTTTGTTGCGAATTACGGAATCTGCTGCGGAGGACCGGGCTCCGCAGTCAATTCGGATTTCCTCTACACCTTGGGCACGAATCCGCGATCGCCGGAGAGCTTCCCGGCGAACCCCGCATTGGCGCTTGGCCTTGACCCCACCACGAACTTCCCGATCATAGGCCCTGGCGGCAGTCCGCCGAACGTGTATGGCAATCCGCAGGATTTCCCCAACCCGTATATCTATCTGTACTCGCTTCAGGTTCAGTACGCGCTGCCCGCCAACTGGGTAACCACCGTCGGATACCAGGGCAGCAGCAGCCACGGTCTATTGCGGATCAAGAACCTTCAGTACTTCTATCAAAACCCCAGCCCGCTTATCGGCGCGGTGTTTCAATTCACCCCCGACACAAATGCGAATTTCAATGCGCTGATCACCGACGTGAAACACAATTTTCACGACGGTTTGCAGGTAGATTTCCTCTATACCTATAGTAAATCGATCGACGAGGTCTCTTCAGAGGGCCCTGGGTACGGCACGAATCAAACCTATCCAACTGTCCTGGCAACCGAGCGAGGCCCCTCGGACTACGACGCGACACACAATGTGCGAGTGGTAGCTCTTTACGATCTTCCGATCTTTAGAGGGCGTACCGACTGGGAGGGCAAGATTCTAGGAGGCTGGGAAGTGAACGGAGATTTTCAATTCCATTCGGGATTTCCGTGGACGCCGGTCGCGGTCAACAACTGCAATCTGGTCTTGGGCGCGGCGACGATCTGTCCGCTCCGGCCGATTGGGGTTCTTGCCACGCCGGGCGACAATCATTCCACGAGCGCCTTTTTGCCTTCTGTCGCGGGTTCAAATTATCCGAACGGCTCAACAGCCTATTACGACGTGACGGCGTCCGGCTTTCCGGCGCTTAATCGAAATAGCGAGCGAGGTCCGCGTTTCAGCCAGTTCGATTTCAGCTTCGTTAAAAACTTCGGTTTGCCTGCGATGGGGTTCATCGGGGAATCAGCGAAGATCCAGTTGCGTATGAATATCTACAACGCCTTCAACAAGCTAAATCTTGCCCCGTTCACCTTCCAGAGCCAGTCAACAACGGTCGCCTATGGCAACAATTGTACAGGCACGCCACCCGTTTGTACTCCCATCGCCAATCCGAATTTCGGAATCGCGACCGCTGGTCTCGCAGGCCGGACCATTGAGCTCGAAGGGCGCTTTGTTTTCTAGTTGCAATTCCGGTGAGTCCGACGAATAAGAACGCTGAGTCGCGCGCGTGGCCTTGTCGCTGGCGTACAGCCTGGCGATGGACGCCTCCATCGAAAATCGCGCGCCCGTGGAAGCGGTGCACCTAGCCGTAGTCGAAAGCCGCGTAAGTTGGCATAATCGGACGAAGCGCCATCGGCGCGAACGCCGCTCTTGGAGTTTCGGCTTCGGCCCGAATCGCCCGTAGCCGGAAATATGCTAGGAGGAAGAGATGGAACCGCGACTCAATGCTTACAAAATCGCCCCGCAGGCGTACCCGGCTGTTGCCGCCCTCCAGAAATACGTCGATTCCTGCGGACTCGAGCGTCCGTTGCTAGAGCTCGTCCGGCTGCGGACCTCACAGATCAACGGCTGCGCGTTTTGCCTGGATATGCATACCAAGGACGCCCGCGCGTTGGGCGAAACCGAACAGCGGCTCTACCTGATCAGCGCGTGGCGCGAAAGCCCGTTCTACACGGACCGAGAGCGCGCAGCTTTGGAATGGACCGAGGCCGTCACGCTCGTCAGCGAAACCCACGTCCCGGACGACGTCTACGACCGAGTGAAGCAGCATTTCACTCCACTGGAGATCGTAAACCTAACGGCTGCAATTGCGATGATTAACACTTGGAACCGGCTGAGCGTGGCGTTCCGGGCCGTCCCGGGCACCTATCAGTCGAATTTGCAAGAACTTAAGAGCGGCGCTTAGTTCTCGCTCTCGATCGAAGCATTTGCGGGCGAAGGCGCACATTGCCTATAATGGCCGTGTAGACAAGGCGTTTGACCGATAGCACTCCAAGGGCGTATACATTTTCCCGCAACCCACGGCGAGCAAATGATCGATCTGGCCGAAAAAATTAAGCAAAAGCTGAAGGACGAGATCGCGGTGCTGGAGCACGAGCTTCACAGCGAGCTGCCCCAGGAAATCAAAATCGCTCGCGCCCACGGCGATCTTTCCGAAAACGCCGAATACAAATACGCTAAAGAGCGTCAATCATACGTCTCCGCCCGGCTCGGACAGCTCCACCAACGCATGGCCGACCTGTCGATGATGAACCTCAATAACTTGCCCAAGGACCGCGCAGCCTATGGCTCGCGCATTGTGGTCCTCGACGTGGAGAAAGATTCCAAAGTCTCCTACAAACTGGTTACCGTCGAGGAAGCGGACGCCGCCAAGGGCATGATTTCGACTAGCTCTCCCATCGGTCGCGCCCTTCTAGGCAAGAAAGTAGGCGACGAGGTCCAGGTCACCACGCCGGCGGGCGTGAGAAACTACGAAGTGGTGGAGTTGCTGACGATCTACGATGAAGAATAGCGGAGTGAGGCTCGCTCCATGCTGACGCAGAAAACCAGCCGCTACTTTTCCTGGCCCATCGAGCGCCTCGCGACTCTGCTGGCGTTCACCGGAATTCCCCCCAACGTGATCACGTGGTCCGCGCTGGCGGCGAACTTGTGCGCTGGCATTTTGTTTGCGGAGGGCCGCTTTCCCGCCGCCGGAGGAATGGTGATTGTAGCGGGACTCTGCGATCTTCTCGACGGTCCGGTGGCGCGATTGCAGAACCGCGTGTCGCTCTTCGGTGGGTTTCTCGATTCCATTCTCGACCGCTACGCGGATTTTCTTCTTTTCCTCGGTTTGCTTGTCTACTACGTGGAGTTGAACCGCTTCCGCTACGCCGTGCTGGCGGGCGCGGCGATGGCCGGCGCGGTAATGGTCAGTTATGCAAAAGCGCGCGCGGCTTCCTTGGTGCCTGAGTCGGACGTGGGATTCTGGGACCGCCCTGAGCGATTGGCGCTGATCATCTTGGCGGCGCTTGCGAACCGGATGGGCTTGGCGCTCTGGATTTTGGCCATCGGCCCGAATATAACCGTGATTCACCGCATCGTTTACACCTGGAAGCAAGCGGAAACAGCCGGCAATACCCTGCCGCAGACTTCCGCCCAGCCGAGCGGCTCTCATTCGCGCGGCCCGGGCTCCCAGCGGCCCGCCACGCCGAGCAATCAGGCACCCGTGCGGTCGAAGGCCGCCCGCGCAGGCCATTTTACGCTGCGCTCGACCCGTCGCACCTCAGGACGGAAGGGCTGACATGCCGAAGTTAGTCAGCATCGTAGGTTTCATCGTCATGTGCGCCGGGATCGACCTCCTCTGGCAATCGCGGATGGACATTCGCTACTGGTTCGCGGCGTATCGTTCGGTGCTACGTGAACTGTGGCGCCGGCGCGACGTGTCGCGACTCATATCAGCCGCGCGTAGGCACCAGGGCTCAGTTGGCGTGTTGCTGGGAATGAGCTTTATCTTTGTCGTCGGTCCAGTGTTGATCCTGACGGGCGTGGCATTGATGCTGCTGTTCCCCAATCTCTGATTACCTCGAATCCTTGAAACCCTCTCTCATCGTTCACGGCGGCGCGGGAAACATTTCCGATGACGCGGTCGGTGAATACCGCCGGGGAGTCCAGGCGGGGCTCACCGCCGGCTGGAGCGTTCTTTCGGCTGGCGGCGCGGCACTGGACGCCGTGGAGTCCGCGATCGTGGCGCTCGAAGAAGATCCGGCGCTCGATGCGGGAATCGGATCGCATCTGAATCGGGACGGCCGCGTGCAGCTCGACGCGATCTTGATGGACGGGGCCACGCTGAAAGCCGGCGCCGTGGCCGCCGTGGAGCGGATTCGTAATCCAATCCGCTTGGCTCGCATGGTGCTGGAAAAATCCGAACACATGATGCTGGTGGGTGACGGCGCGGAGAAGTTCGCTCGCGAGCACGGTCTTGAGCTCTGCGATCCAGATGAGCTGATTACGAATGCAGCGCGATCTGAATGGGAGAAGATGCGGGAGCAATCACGCCCGGCAGAAGACGCAGCAACGGCGCCCCGCGGGACCGTTGGCGCGGTTGCGCTGGATGCGAGCGGCAGCTTGGTGGCGGGCACATCCACCGGAGGAACGCGCGGCAAATATCCGGGACGTGTGGGCGATTCGCCGCTGATCGGCTGCGGCTGCTACGCGGACGCCGAAGCCGGGGGAATATCTTGCACGGGCTACGGCGAAGGCATCATGAAAGTAGTGATGGCCAAGATGGCCGCCGATCTGCTGCGCGACCCGCGCGTGCTCCCGCCACACCGCAAAAAGCAAAACGTCTCAACAATCGCGCAAGCCGTGGCCGACGCGTGTGTTCGAATTCTGAAACATCGCGCCCATGCCACTGGCGGATTGATTCTACTCGATCGCGAAGGGCGGCCGGCAGCGGCCTTCTCCACGCCGCAAATGGCGTACGGGTACGTGGAATCCGATGGCTCTTTCGTTGTCGCGCCCTAGCCTCACGACGCGAGCGACTACTTTCGCCTGATTTTCGTCTGAAAGACCGGGAATTATTTTGGGAAATTCCTTGCGCTTGCCGGCTGTTTGCAAGAGAATCCTGGCAGACACACTTAGTACATAAAGGCCCGCGCAACGCCATCTTCTCTCCTCGGACGTCTCGCGCGGGCCTCTTTTTTGCCTGCGATCTGCCTGCCGGGAGTAAAATATTCAATCAAAATCACGCCACGGAGGCGCTTATGGCAACTCGCGATACCATCCTGCCTGAGTTCGATCACGAAATGGAAACCACGCGCAAGACGCTGGAGCGCGTGCCTGAAGACAAGCCCGACTGGAAGCCGCACGACACGTCGATGCCAATCTCGCGCCTGGCCGGCCACATCGCCGAGTTGGTGGGATTCGGCGCGATCGCTTTTCAGGGCGACAGCTTTGACTTTGCTCCCGGCGGAAAATCGCAAATGCAACCAACGGTGATGACCTCGCGTAAGCAACTGCTGGAGGTATTCGATAAGAACGTCTCCAACGCGCGAGCGGCCATCTCCAAAGCCAGCGACGAAGATATGCAGAAGGGCTGGACGCTGATGAACAACGGCAAAACGATATTTGCCATGCCGCGCGTGGGCATCCTGCGCACCCTGGTCCTGAACCACATCATCCATCACCGCGGCCAGCTCTCGGTTTACCTGCGGATGAACAAGGTGCCTGTGCCGTCGATTTACGGACCGTCCGGCGACGAAGGCCGGATGTAAACGCCGATTGCTGCGCGCGTTAACTTGACCGGATAGGTGTTGCGGGACGTTCCGGGTAGGAGCACGCCCGATCGTTTGTTTTCTGTGACTTACATGCGTTTCTACTTGATTGACCGTTCCGGGTATCACCCCGCACTCAGGAGTATCGGCGTGTAGCTTGCCAAATCTAGGAAGTTGGTAGCGATACCGGGATTCGAACCCGGATTTCGACCTTGAGAGGGTCGCGTCCTAACCCTTAGACCATATCGCCAAACCGAGAGGAAACCACCCGACGAGCACGTAATTTTCGCACGCCTCATCGGACGGCGCAACTGCTCCCGGAGTCGCCTTCTTCGCGTGAGCTACGGACCGCGTCGCTACACACTCTCACTCCGAACCTCTTGTTGGCCGTCGGCCTCGCCAGCGCTGGAGTTCAAAGCTGAAAGGACATCCGTCTTGGTCACGATCCCTTTCATATGGCCGTCGTCGGATGTGACGATCAACATATGACGTCCATGCGGCGCCATCAGCAACCGCAGGGCATCCTGCAGTTCGCAATCCAGCGCAATCAGTTCTACCTCACGGTGCATCACTTCGCGAATCGGAGTATGGTCCCATTTGTCCGGCGGAACCGCGGTGAGTGACACCATCGAGATCGTCCCCACCACTCGGCCATCATCGAGAACGGGATACGCGGTGTGCGCCTGCCGCTCGCGAATGTAGTCAACGAATTCGCCGACGCTCCACCGCGCGTCGGCCACAATGACGCGCCTTTGCATTGCGACGCTTATGCGGACTTTCGAAATCTCCGCAATCCGCACGCCCTCGTGCAGCCGCTGATCGCCGGACATCGATGCTTCGCCGGATACCGCGTACGCCACCGCGGCCCCGATCAGCGTAGGCACGATGTACGCGTGCCCGCCGGTAGCTTCCGCCACGAAAAGCACGGCCGTCAACGGCGTCTTGTACCCACCAGCTATGAACCCCGCCATCCCCACCGCAGCGAATAGATCGACCGAGGGGTTATGCGCAATCGATTGCGCGAACGCGGTACCAAATGAACTGCCGGCCAGGAAAAGTGGCACGAAAGCGGCGCTCACTCCTCCCACCCCCAATGAAAACAGCGTGGCGGCTAGCTTCATCACTCCAAAAATCACCAACTCGAACGAGCTGTGTGCGTGCTGCAAAATCAGCGGCACCGCTTCGTAGTTCGGGCCAATCGGAATCAACTTCCCCGGGAACGCGCTCACGAAAATCAAACCGCAGCCGGCGGTGAGCAATCCACCCACGGCCATTTTGACCCAGTGCGGTATTTTCGCTCGTATCGAGAAAACCCGCGCGCGGCGAAAGGTGATGTCGAACACCATCGTGATCGCGCCGCAAATTGCGCCAAGCAGTGCGGCCCAGAGCAAATCCCTCCGCGTGTAATGCGTACCACTCACAAAGTCGAAAAGCGGCCGTGGACCCACGAACGCCGCCATGGTTGCAAATGACGTCACGGACGCGATCAGCGACGGCAGCAGAGCCTCGTGCGCCAGATCATCTTTGTAAGGCATCTCCAGCGCGAAAACGATGCCGGTAAGTGGCGCCCGAAACACCGCGGACATTCCTGCGGCCGCTCCGCTGATCAGCATGATCCGGCGGTCTCGCGCCCCGACTCCTAATTTTCCCAGCTTTTTCCAAAGCCACGACCCAATCGCTCCCCCGCCGTATATGCTGGGTCCTTCCAACGCCGCGCTGCCGCCCATTCCAACCGTGGCGATGGCCGCGAGCAGCTTAGGAACGAATGGCCGCATTTCCACGCGGCCCTGATGTTCGTGATACGAGCGGATGATTTCCTCGGTTGAATGCTCATTCGGATCAGGCGTCAGATACTGCATCAGCAGTCCAGCGACAACGAACCCGATGACCACGCCTGGCACGATCGCAACCGGATGCGTCAGGTACGCATGCAGTAACGGCGGCCACATCCACTGGAGAATCACCTTCACTAGCAGCGTGATCAATAATCCCGTCATCACGCCCATGATCGGAGCAATGATCAGCCACTTGTGCAGATCGCGCGAATACACTTCGGCGACATCCTCGCGCATCAGCGCGGCGTATCTGCGCAACTTCGGGTATCTGCCGACCGGAGTTTTTAAAAATGTCATGCGCCTCAGTCCGTCCGCCTCAAATGCCGCTGTACCCGCCTCAACGGTTTCGAGCTTCTTTGATAAACCGCGGAACAAAGGCACCCGAGCCACGTTCCCGGATCCTCTGCAATTCCTGCCGGTGCTCCGCCGCGAGCTTCATCAAACTCGCTCGCCCACGTGAGGTGAGTTCCACGCGCACCACCCTCCGGTCGCGAGCGCTTGGCGACCTCTGCACCAACCCGGCCCGCGCCGCGCGGTTTACCAGCTCGACCACGGCGTTGTGCCGCTCCTGCAGGAATTCCGCCAATTCGGAAATACTCGCCCAGCGGCGGCCGGTAAAACCGGCCACACCCAGCATGAGTTGATGCTGCTGCGGCGTGACTCCCGCCGCGCGGGCGGCCTGCTCGCTAAAGCGCAGGAACGTCCGAACCTCATAGCGAAATTGCGCCAGCCGTTCCAGGGTTTTCGATTCCCAATCGCGCTTTTGGGCCCGCTTCTCCATACGATCGCTCACGGCCGCGATTATATCATGACACGATATATTTAAAAGATGGCTGAATCCCCTGGATTTCCGCGCAGTCGCGACATTCGAACGATTGTATTTACTGAGTTTCGCGCCCAGGCGAACGCGGGCTACGGCAGGCGAACACGAATGCGGGTGGCAGATTGCGCAAAATGATTCTTTGGCGCACTGAGCCGAAGTATTGGCGCAGCAGCTTGGCCAAATCGAATCGCCGAATCTGCCGGTCTTTCATTTGCAGGCATTGGACATATTGGAATTGTGTAAACACGCCGTCGCCGAGCAAGCTCACCAGCCCTTCCAAGAACCCATGCCTTTGCCGATCGGGCATGAGTCCCAATGCCAGCGAGGAGACCACCGCGTCAACGCCTTCATACCCGCGCCGCTGCATTTCTTCGCGCACTAATTCCGCGCTGGCATCAACCACGGTGAGCCGCGGGTCGGGCACATTCGACTTCAAATAATTGGAGAACCGCGAATTGATCTCAAACGCGAACAAACGGGAATTTCGAGGGAGAACATCGAGGAGCGCTTCCGTCATCACTCCCGTGCCGGGCCCCAGCTCCACCACTACGCGCGCTTTCTCAGGGGAAATCGGCCCAAGCATGGCCTGCGCCAGATACCGCGAGCTAGGCGCCACAGCCCCCACGGTTCGAAAGTCCGCGATCGCTTCGCTCGCAAACGTCGTCAGTCCCATATCTATGAAACTCCCCCAGATCGAAACGGTGCGAACCGGCTGGGCGCCCCACACGGCACACTACCTGCGCGGCGGAAAAAGTGCAAGGGAACCCGATCGGCAGCGGAGGCGAGCGTTCGTTTCGTCAATCCGATACTCTCCACCAGCTTACCGCGCGTGTTCCGGGCACGTAAAGGGCGAAGTAAACGCTCACGCAAAAAACTGGCGCGCCCAAGGGGACGATCTTAGAACTTTTCTGGGCAATCTCGTCGCCACGTCAAGTCGAACCGACATTTCCGTACAGTTGCGTCGTAGAGACTGAGGACATCGCTCACCGCCAAGTAGCTAACGACTATTACTCCTAGCAGCGAGGATGTGCCATAGCTGTCCGATGGCGAAGAGGTCGCACTTCTGGCGCAAAACATCTCCAATTAGCTCCTCTGCATATTCTTCGTCACCATCGAGCCGTTCGATTCCGATCTTTGCCACAGCAAAACATGAGGAATGGCGCGCCCAAGGGGATGATCTTAGAACTTTCCTTGGCCATTTCGTGTCAGCCGTAGGTACCACAGAAGTTCGCACTAGGTTGGCGCGATAGCGACTGGGGACTTGTGCACCTGCGGTGAGGTGCGTCAGGGCTGGGGACTCAGCTGAGCCGCAAGGGTAGCGCTCGACACGCCACGGACCTTGCCCCTGTTTCCGCTCGCCGCAGAGTCCGAAAATCGTATGGACTGCTGAGCGGATTCCAGGCCGCTAATCACGGAACCTCGGGGAATGCGATCTGTTTGCAATCTTTCGGACGGATCACAACGTCGGCAATGTACTCCTGGTCTTTGGCGCTGAGCGTGCGAAA
>JBOGMX010000043.1:0-11415 GCA_050746725.1 Candidatus Acidiferrales bacterium
AACTCCCGAGGTTGTTTTGCGGGTGCCCCATGCTCGGTTTTCGAGCGTGGGGCCGTTCGGCTATGCCTAAGGGCCTGAAGCGCATCTACGGATTCGGCCGCCTGCACTTCCTCACCTTCAGTTGCTATCGAAGGTTGCCGCTGCTCCGTTCCGCGCGAACGCGCAACGTATTCGTCCGCGTGCTCGATCAGGTTCGAAAGGAATATGGTTTCAAGCTGGTCGGCTACGTGGTGATGCCCGAGCACGTGCACTTGCTGATTTCCGAGCCGGTACGCGGAACTCCTTCGACCGTGCTGAAGATGGTGAAACAGCGCGTGTCGCGGCAACTTCGGCGCAAACCGCGCCGCAGGGTTTCGGCCGCGCAGCGGTCCTTTCAATTCGCTCCGTCCATTGAGCGTCTGCCACAGTTCTGGCAAAAGCGTTTCTACGACTTCAATGTTTGGAGCCGGAAAAAGAAAATCGAAAAGCTCGGCTACATGCACGCCAATCCTGTAAAGCGCGGACTCGTCGACGACCCCAAGGAGTGGAACTGGAGCAGCTGCGCCTTCTATCAACAGCGTGGAGAAGTGCTGATCGACGTCGACCGAGTGGACTGAATTGCACGAGAACTCCGCGGAAGAGAAGCAACATCAAAAGCCCCACGCTCGCAAACCGAGCGTTGGGCACGCTCAAAATCAAAACCTAGTGCGCAACCTAGAGCTAAAGCCTAAGAGATTCGCGTTGCGTTTGAGTGGATTTTTCGGGGGAGGGCGGAAAGAGAATAGCTACTCGCGGTCGATTTCGGCGTTGGCGCTGGGGGAGACGATGCGCATCAGCTTCTTGCCATCGAGAAACAGATCGACTTCCAGATCGGCGGTCTTCACTTGCAGCTCGTCCATTTTTTTGCCGCCGGACTCCTGCTCTCCAAGCGAATCGAGAGTCACGCTGCCGGGCGTCAGTTCCTGCGGGATCAGGACGGGAAACGTCTGCTCGCCCTTTTTCTGCCAGTCGTAGAGCCGCGCCAGGATTCCGAACTGGTCGTACAAGTTGTTGTCCAAGATCGCGATATTCGGCGAGGCGAAGGTGAATTGCTGCTTGTAGGGGCGCTTGCCTACCACATGCAAATCGATGGTTGCGGTGGGGCCGCTAAAGGTGACCACTGCGGCGGCTTTGTTCGCGCCTTGCGTCGACCACTCGTAACGAGCCGGAGTGCCGTCGGGATGTAGCACCAGCTTTCCGGTGACGTGCGTCACGCCTTTCGAACTCTGGATCTCCGTACTCCCGTGAGCCACCCAATTATTGCCGTCCCGGCTGACGTCGAAGCTTTCCTCTCCTGCCTGCACTCCGTTCACCATAATTTTGAATTTTCCTCGGTCGGGAGAGAACACGGACGAGCGGGAATCAGGTCCCGCGCCGAATGCCATGGCCGCGGAAACGCCGATAACTGCGGCCACAGTGGCAATGGCCGCCACGCGTCGCAGGTGGTTCGCGCGGCCTCCGATCACACCGTCACCTTGGAAAAAATTCCCAGGGCCAGGATCTGCTCCACCAGCCGAGCGGATGCCACACTTGAATCCACGCGATAGTCGGACATTTCGTAGAAGGGAAGCCGCTCCTGATGAAGCCGGCGGAAGCTAGACTCGTCGCGAAAGAGCGGGCGATCGGTGATTTGCGCGCAGCGGAGCAGCAGTTCCTCGATCGGACAGTCGAGCCAGACGAGCACCGCGGCGTTGTCGCGCAAAAGCGCCAGATTCTGCGGCTGCGCGACCGTCCCGCCGCCCAACGACACGATGCGCGGTTTTTGATCGCCGCTTGCCTCTGCAATCAGCCGCGCCAATTGATCGTGTTCCAGCCCGCGAAATTCGGCCTCGCCTTTTTTCGCGAAAATTTCGGGTATGGATTGTTCCGCCGCCTCGGTAATCCGGCGGTCCAAATCGACAAACGTCCATCCAAGCTGGCTCGCCAGCAGTCGTCCGGTGGTGGATTTGCCGCTGCCCATGAACCCGGAAAGGCACACCAGTTTTCGAGGGCGGATTTCGTGTTTCATCGAATGCGACGGTTCCAAACGGCGAAACTCGTACGTTCAGTTTCGCTTTACGATGTCGATTGTACCATTGAAGGAGGTCAGATCGACTTTGGCTCTTCCGGTGTTGAAGGTGCCAAAGAGGCTGTCTCCGTAGCGCGACGCGAGCGGGTCGGGATGCGCCGGAGGAGCAAGCTTGGCTTCGTTGTGGACCGCGCCCTTCAGCGAAGTGGCGCTGAGGTCGAAGGAATCTCCCGGCGAAAAGCGGACCTCGATATTCCCGCTGTAGTTCCGGAGCCGGTAAATTCCGTTGGGGAGGAACTCTCCGTCGAAAAGGATATTGCCCGTGGACGTATGCGCGTTCACGTGATAGCTGCGCGTATCGATGAATCGGAAATTGCCGCTGATGGAGGACACCTCAAGGCGGCCCGCGCAACGCAGGCATCGAAAGGAGCCGCCCACCGTTTTGACCGTCAAATAGCCGGCCGCGTCTTCCAGATCCACGCCCGCGCCGATGGTGTCCACGTTCATGTCGCCCAAGACGCTGCTGACGCTGACGGCTCCCGAATCGTCGTGAATCTGGAGCTCGGCGTCTTCGGGAACGTCGATCTCGTAATCCGCGCGCATCTGCGCGGGCGAGACGGCGTCGGATATCTGCCGCGTGGTGATGTCCACGCGATTTCCGGTTTTTTCAGCGTCCACGGCCACCTGGCTGCTTGCGCGGTCCGCAACGATCATTACTTCCGACTTCGTCCACGCCTTAATGGTGACTTTGCCGTTCGGATTGTGGATCGTGATCACCGGGCGCGTACTCACCTTGAACCGCTGCACGATCCGGTCCGCGGAAGCGGGCGACGCGCTTAACAGCAAGAGAGCCGGCACCATCAGCGCGGCGAACTTCCAGTGGCATGAAAGGGACTGCGGACGGCAAAAGTTCATTGATTATCCATAGTGTTGTCGGCAATGTCGGCCAATAGGTCAGCTTTTTGTTCGTATGCTTGATAAAGAAAATCCCGCGCGAGTTCGTTCTCGGGCTGTTCGTGCACGCTCTTTTCGCACTCCGAAATGTCTTTGTCGACGATCGCCAGATTCCGATGGAATGACGCGGTTAGAACGGGGTTCGTGCTGGTCAAATTCGAAAGCACAGCGCGTTCGGCGGAGTTCAGATCAGCGGTGAGAGGTTTGACGGAAACCTGGGTGCGCTCCAGCCACTGGGAATCGTCGATCTGTTTGCCGCTCGGTCCCACGAACAGGAGCGACACCGCGATCAGCGCCGCCAGATATCCACCGGCTAGCGCCGGGCGCAGCAACCCCGAAAACCAGCCGGCTACCCATCCCGTAGGTTTCCTGAATTGGATTTGCGGCTGCACTCGCGCTCGCAACGGTGCCGATTGGCGCGATGAATCTCGAACCAGCCCTTCCTCCCGCAGTTGGGCGCGAAGGGAAGTCCATAGGCGCGGCGATGGTTCGGGCTCTTCGATGGCCCACTCCCGCGCGGTCTTCGCGATGGCCAGGAAATCTTCAGCCAGGCTGCGACAGTCGTGGCATTCGCGCGCATGCACGCGCGCCCCTGCCGAACGCTCGCCGCGCAACCACTCGTCAAGTTGTTCCGCGAATTGGCTACAATCCATGGTGCTCATGGGTTTCAATCCTCGCTGCTTGAACCGCTGGCTGCCCGGCGTTCCTCTCGTGCTTTCTGGCGAACCGTCTCGTGAAGCAAATCGCGCAGCCTCATGCGCGCCTTGTGTAACTGCGATTTCGAATTTCCGATCGAACATCCCATAATTTGGGCTATTTCGTTGTGCTCGAATCCCTGCACGTCGTGCAGCACGAAGACCGCTTTGTATCCCGGCGGCAGTTGCTCGACGGCGCGTTGCAAATTCACTCGGTCGAGCGAGCCACTCAACCGCACGTCCAAGGTTCCAAAATCGCGCCGCGGCGTTCCGGATTCCTCGTCCGGGTCGGTTACTTGCTCGAGCGAAGTCTCCTTGCCCGATTTTTTCCGCAGCTTCATCAGGACCACATTCACCGCCAAGCGATGAAGCCAGGTGGAGAACGCGGACTCGCCGCGGAAGGTGGCGATCTTCCGGAAGAGCTGCAGGAACGCCTCTTGCGTGAGGTCTTCCGCTTCGGCGGTGTTCCCCACCATCCGGAGACATAAAGAGTAGACACGCCGGTTGTGCAATTGGTACAGCCGCTCGAAGGCCGCCGCGTCTCCCTGCTGGGCCAGCCGGATCAATTCCGGCTCTGGTATTTCCCCAGCCTCTATCCGTCTCGCTCGGGTCACGCTACCCGCCGGGACGCATCGATCATTGCGATGCGTTGGTCTTTCCAAGAGTTGTACTTCCCCTTCTTGCGTTTGCAGCACAGTGCTCTTGCCTCTAGCCCGCGTTCGCGGACGTCTGGAAAATGAGGCTCACTAAGATGCAAAAAGCCGCCAGGATGTCGTCTCACCATTCTCATCGGAATTGGCGCGTACGTCCAGTGCGCGGGAAGGATTGGCCGCGGAGATCGCAACGCAAATGGAAAGGAACTTAGCAAGAGCGACGCAAGCGGAATCGGCAAAGGTGCGTACGATCCTACGCGGTCGCGCCTGAAAGCCGCGGCTTCGCGCGCAGCGGTTTTGCCGCGGGCGCCGCATCCAAATCTCTCGCGAGTCCGGGGAGTTGTTCGGCCGGCAGCGCTCGTAGAAATGACTTCAAAACAACCTCCGTTTCGCGGAGGCAGGTATTGAAGTCGTAATGGAGATCGTCGAGCGTCAGCCAAGACGCGATCGGCTGCGTGTCCAGACCTTTCGCAATATCCTCGGCCGCTTCCTGGAATTCGCGCTCCAGCTCCTTGAGCATCCTGGAAAGTATTCGGACCTTGTGAAAGAAGCGGGAACGGCCTCGAAAGAGGATGTGGTGGATAATCTCGTTCCAGGATGCAGCGCTTTGCGCGTTGTTCCCTCGAAAGAATCGGGAATTCAGCGGCCTGACAGCGGGCAGTTCGGATACGGCGCGTCCGCGCCGTTGGATCGTGCAGCAAGAGGCACTGAGTGAAGCGGCCAGCGTTTCCAGCAGGTCGGCAGCCACCGCAACCTGTAGCCGGGCACACACCAGCTCTCCACGCGAGCGCAGGGAAAGCGCATCGTCCAGCGCCACGCTCATCATCGCGTACACGCATTCCCACCGGCTGACGACGGTATCGAAGAGTTCGCTCTTGTCTCGGGGTAGGACCATCATCCAGTCGTCCGAGACAGTGCGACGAGCTGACGTGGACAGCGTCTTTCGCCTAGGAAACACAACCGCCCCCAAACAATCTGGGGCATTATACCATCAGTTTCGATAAGGATGCGGTTTCTTGACGCTCCACGAATTCCACCGATATACTCAGCTGCGGCTCGGCGGAGCCGGCCCTCCCATCGAAGAAAGGTTTACCTTGGAATTTG
This sequence comes from Candidatus Acidiferrales bacterium, assembly GCA_050746725.1. Classification (GTDB taxonomy): domain Bacteria; phylum Acidobacteriota; class Terriglobia; order Acidiferrales; family UBA7541; genus Palsa-295. The sequence continues at coordinate 5,433 of JBOGMX010000043.1, forward strand.
AACCGCTCGATCAGTATCAGCAGCGCCGCAAGAAACTGACCGAAATCGAAGCTCTGGGTTATACATCTCACCCGCACAAATTCGACTGGAGCCACACTGCGAGGCAGGTCGTCGAGACGTTTGGCGCGCGTACCGTCGAGGAACTTTCCGCAGAGGGTGTTGAGGTCCGCGTGGTAGGCCGGATCGTGTCCCTGCGTCCGCATGGGAAGGCCGGATTCGCGCATCTAGCGGGAGATGGAGGTCGGCTGCAGATTTACGTTCGGCTCGACGTTGTGGGAGAGCAGGTGTTCAAGCTTTTTCAACTCCTCGATTTGGGAGATATTGTCGGCGTTTCAGGGCATCTGTTCCGCACGAAGACCAACGAACTTACAGTCAAGGTTGAGAAGCTCCAGCTTCTTACCAAAGCTTTGTTGCCGCTGCCGGAGAAATGGCACGGACTGGCGGACGTGGAGATGCGCTACCGCCGGCGGTATCTTGACCTGATCGGCAACGAGAAGGCACGCGAGGTTTTTCTTCGGCGGGCACAGATCATCCGAGAACTACGGCAATTTTTTGACGAGCGCGGCTACGTGGAAGTGGAAACGCCGATGATGCATCCGATCTTGGGCGGAGCCACGGCCAGACCGTTCGTGACGCATCATAATACTTTCGACATGGACTTATACTTGCGCATTGCGCCCGAGCTTTACTTGAAGCGCCTGGTTGTTGGCGGGCTCGATCGCGTGTACGAAATTAACCGCAATTTCCGCAACGAAGGCATCGACGCGATCCATCAGCCCGAATTCACGATGCTTGAGTTTTATCAGGCTTATAGCGACGGGCCGGCGCTCATGGATTTGACCGAAGGGCTGCTGCGCGGTTTGGCCGAAAAAGCCTGCGGCAGCGCGAAAGTCCCTTTTGGGGATCACGAGATCGATTTCAGCCGCTTCGAGCGTTATTCAATGCGCGAAGCCGTTCGCAAATTTTGGCTGGCCGGCGCGGGCGCGCCTCCCAATTTGGAGGAGCTGGTCACGGAGGACGGTTGTCGCAAGGCTGCGGACCGTTACAACGAATTTGCGCGGCTTCATGGCACGGACGAAGTCGCGCGCGACCAAAATACTTCCGCCGGAGAACTGATCGGCGAACTCTTCGAGGCGATTGCCGAGCAACATTTGATCCAGCCGACGTTTATCTATGATTTTCCCGTCGAAATTTCGCCGCTGGCCAAGCGCCGTGAGGACGATCCATCGCTCACCGAACGCTTCGAGCTTTTCGTCGCAGGCATGGAAATCGCCAATGGCTTCTCCGAGCTGAATGATCCGGATGATCAGGAACGCCGCTTCCGCGCGCAGGTGGAAAAAGGCGGGCAGGAGATGCCGAAGGAAGTGGACATCGATTACATCCGCGCGCTCAGCCATGGACTGCCACCTACGGCGGGCGAAGGCATCGGCATCGATCGCCTGGTGATGTTGCTGACGAACTCTCACACCATCCGCGAAGTAATTTTGTTTCCGCTGCTGCGCGCGGAAGTCTCGGAAGATCCGGCCGGCGCCCCCTCGCAACAAAATTCAGCGTCCGGTCTGCCACCGGACGAGAAATCCCAATGACATTCGAATGGCTGGTGGCGAAGCGGTATTTGCGGTCGCCGAACCGGCCTCCCGTGCTGCGGTTGGTCACACTGCTGGCCAGCATCGGCGTTGCCGCGGGCGTGATGACGTTGGTGATCGCGCTGTCGATGAATACCGGTTTCCGCGAGGCGATTCGCAACCGGCTGCTCAGCGTCACCGCGCACGTGAACCTAAAGCCCATCAGCCGGGAGGGTGTTCGCAACTACCGTGCGCTGATGTCGCGGCTTTCGACGGCTCCCGGGGTGCAATCTATTGTCCCGGCTGTGTACGACACCGTGCTGCTTTCACTTGGCGGCCGCGCCCGCGGAGTGGTTCTGAAAGGAGTCGACCCCGAGCTGGAGCGCAAAGTGGACGGAGCGCTAAAACACCTCACTGCCGGATCGGCGAGTTTCGCTCCCGATGCGAGCGGCGTGCCGGCGCTGATCGTGGGACGATTGCTGGCCGACGACCTGAATATTTCCGTCGGCGACTACCTGACATTGACCAGCCCGCAAGGAAATCTCACTCCGTTCGGGATGGTGCCGCGCTCGCAGAGATTTAGAGTGACCGGAATCTTCGATTCCGGATTTTACGACTACGACGCCAACTGGGTGTTCGTAACGCTTCATTCCGCTCAGGAGTTGGCCGGGGTGGGAGACGTGGCCAGCTTGCTGGAAGTGCGCGTGAAAAATCTCGACGAGGCGCAGAGCGTCGCGAACGAGTTGGTGCGCCTGGCCGGTCCGGGTTTCACATCCACCACGTGGATGCAGGAAAACCAGGCGCTCTTTCGCGCGTTGAGCCTTGAAAAATTGGTCACCGCGCTTTTCATTGGATTGATCACGTTTGTGGCAGGTTTGAATATTTTGGTCGTACTAACCATGACGGTGAGCGATCGAGCGCGCGATATCGCCGTACTGATGGCCGTTGGGGCGCGGCGCGCGCAGATACGGTTGATTTTTATTTTGCAGGGCCTTTCCGTGAGCGTTGTCGGGACGCTGATCGGTCTGGTTGCGGGATACGGGATCGCGTGGACGGCGAATCATTGGCGATTGATTCCCCTAAATCCGCAAGTGTATGCGATTCCGTACGTGCCTTTTCATGCTAATGGGTTTGATGCTTTGTGGATTGCGGCGGCCGCGCTGGCCATAAGCATTGCGGCCACGATTTTGCCGGCACGCTCCGCGTCGCGAATTTTGCCCGTGGAGATTCTCCGCTTTGAATAGACGGCGGGTATGTTGTTAAGTGCGGAGTCGAAAACTGAAACAGGCGCGGAGATTGCTGGGAGTCCGATTAGCACTCAGTGTTTTCCGATAGGTGTTTCGATTCGTTCTCGATCTAGGTGGCATGGTAAAATCTCTAGTGTGCTCGGCGGCAGTGACGTAAATTGGCAGCGAGCGGCGACGGGAAAAGGGAAATCTGGGGCAAAACTGAGAAAGCAATTGGGTTTAGAGCCGCACCCGGCCGTATTAGGTTTCTGTAAGAGAAGGAGATACGCGAGGGCAAGTTCGGCATCTAAAGTGTGTGAGAGATTTTAGCTATGAATAGGCTGGCCAGTACGGTGACAGCAATCGAGGAGAGGCAGGTTGGCGCGTCTGAAACAGACCGCGCCATCCTCAGAACCGAATGCCTGCGCAAGGAGTTCTACTCCGGGCGGCAGGGAATAGCGCCGCTCGACGGAATCGATTTCTCGGCGGAAAGGGGGGAATTGATAGCCATCGTGGGCCCTTCCGGTTCGGGAAAAAGCACTTTTTTGCATCTGCTGGCCGCGCTGGACACTCCAACAAGCGGCGCAGTATACTTCGCCGGAAATTCGCTTCTCTCACTCGCTGAATCGGAGCTGGCAGATTTTCGCAATCGTTCGGTAGGTTTTGTTTGGCAGCGGCACCACCTGCTGCCGGACTTTACGGCCGCGGAAAACGTTGCGATCCCGTTGCTGGTGCAGGGCGAACCGGCGGGAAGGGCGTTGCGAACGGCGGAGACCTGGTTAGGGGAAGTGGGGTTGGCCAGTCGCGCGGAACAACGTGCAGGGGAACTCTCGGGAGGCGAACAGCAGCGTGTGGCGATTGCCCGCGCGCTGGTGAACGACCCCCTGTTGTTGCTCGCCGATGAACCGACCGGTGACCTCGACGAACGGAGCGCGGCTGCGGTGTTCGATCTGATCGAACGTTTGCACGGGTCGCACCGTCTCACCACGATATTAGCAACTCATAATCTTATACTGGCGCGGCGAGCGGACCGTGCATTGACCTTGCAACACGGCAAGCTTACGCCGGGCGCTGAAGCGCTTGCGGACAAGGGAGTTTCAGTCCGGCATGGCGCGGCGAACGCTCCAGGAGGACTCGGGTGAACCGTGTTTGAACGTTATACAGAGAAGGCGCGGCGGGTAATTTTCTTCGCTCGGTACGAGGCGAGCCAGTATGGCAGCCCATACATCGAGACGGAGCATTTGCTGCTGGGTTTGCTGCGCGAAGACAAGGCGCTGGCAAACCGCTTCCTGCGAACCCACGGCTCCATCGAGTCCATACGCAAAGAGATCGAATCGCGCATCACCGTGCGCGAGCGGATTTCCACGTCCGTTGAAGTACCCCTGAGCCAGGAATGCAAGCGGATACTCAATTATTCGGCGGAAGAAGCGGAACGTCTGGGCCACAAGCATGTGGGTACAGAACACCTGCTTCTAGGCGTATTGCGCGAAGAGAAATCCTTTGGCGCCGAAATCCTGCAAGAGCGGGGATTGCGGCTTTCCACCGTGCGCGAGGAGTTGGCGCGCAGTGCGGGAGAGAAGGTGCCTGTGAACCGGCCAAAAGAAGCATCGCTACTTGCTGAGTTTAGCCGTGATTTGACGCAAGCGGCCATGGAAGGCCAGCTCGACCCACTGGTCGGACGCGACCGCGAGCTCGAGCGCGCTATTCAAATCCTGTGCCGCCGCACGAAGAACAACCCTGTCTTGATAGGCGAGCCAGGCGTGGGCAAGACGGCGATTGTGGAAGGCTTGGCGCAGCGCATAGCCGATGGCGACGTGCCTCCGTTCCTTGCCGACAAAAGGATTCTTTCGCTTGATTTGTCTCTGATCGTGGCCGGAACGAAATACCGAGGGCAGTTCGAAGAGCGGCTGAAGACCATCATGAAGGAATTGATGGAGAGTCAGAACGCCATCGTCTTCATCGACGAGCTCCACACGCTGGTTGGCGCGGGATCGGCGGAAGGCTCGCTCGACGCCGCGAACATCTTGAAGCCAGCGCTAAGCCGCGGTGAAATTCAGTGCATAGGCGCGACAACTCCCGGTGAATATCGCAAGTCCGTTGAAAAAGACCGCTCCCTCGAGCGCCGCTTCCAATCCGTGAAAGTCACGGCGCCGGGCGAAGATGACGCTATTCGCGTGCTGCAGGGCGTTCGCGACCGCTATGAGAAGTTCCATGCCGTCAGCTACACGGACGAGGCTATTCGCTACGCGGTTTATCTATCGAACCGCTACATCCCAGATCGTTTCCTCCCGGACAAGGCGATCGACCTGCTGGACGAAGCCGGCGCGCGCGTGAAGCTGCGGCAAGCCATGCTGCCCGACGAGGTGTCCGAGGTGCAGAAGCGGGTGAAATTCATCACCCATCGCATGGAGACGGCGATCGCCAATCACGAGTTCGAAAAGGCGCGCTTCTACTCCGAAGAAGAGCGAAAAGAAAAAGAACATCTACGCACGCTGCGCGAAAAGCTGAAGATCGATGACTCCTCCACCGGCATCGTTACGCGCGAAGATATCGAAGAGGTGGTGGCGCGCTGGACGGGCATTGCCGTCACCTCGATCAAGGAAGACGAGCAGCAGAAACTGCTGCGTATCGAGGAAGAACTGCACAAGCGCGTCATCAGCCAGGACCGCGCCATCACCGCGCTGGCTCGCGCCATTCGCCGCAGCCGCGCCGGGCTGAAAGCTCCGGGGCGTCCGGTCGGTTGCTTCTTGTTCCTGGGCCCCACCGGCGTGGGCAAGACCGAAGTCGCGCGCCGGCTGGCGGAGTTTCTGTTCGGTAGTGAGAAATCGCTGATCCGCTTCGATATGTCGGAGTATATGGAGAAGCACTCGGTTTCGAAGCTGATCGGCGCGCCTCCGGGATACGTGGGCTACGAAGAGGGCGGCCAGTTGACGGAACGCGTCCGCCGCACGCCATATTCCGTGATCCTCCTCGACGAAATCGAGAAAGCTCACCAGGATGTGTACAACATCCTGCTGCAAGTTTTTGAAGACGGGCAATTGACAGACGGCCTGGGCAATACTGTAGACTTCCGCAACACCATTATCATCCTGACCTCGAATCTGGGCGCGAGGCAGCTGCAGAAGCAGTCCGGTCTGGGTTTCCAATCGACGGACCACTCGCTGGTGGCTAAGAATCAGGACGATATGGTGA
>JBOGMX010000044.1:0-22385 GCA_050746725.1 Candidatus Acidiferrales bacterium
AATTAAGCCGCGATCGCGCAAATGTCCTTTGGCCGTGGCCAGCAATTCCACCACAGACGGCTCGTGTGCTGTGAAATGGCGCGAAACAGGAAGCAGCGCAATGAACAATAAGGTCAAGCAAAGTGCGATTCCGCCGATGCCCCCGATCGCCCATCGCCACGAAAACGCATCCGTCAGAAATCCGGCGATCAGTCGCCCAGTCATGCCCCCGAGACCGGTGCCACCGATGTAAAGGCCCATGGCCAGCCCGCTCGCGTTCGGATGAAATTCTTCGCTTACGTAAGCCATTGCCACGGCCGGCAGCCCGCTCAGCGCAAACCCGCAGAGCGCTCTGGCAATCAAGAATAGAGACCACGTCGGCGCCACCGCCGCGGCAATCGTCAGCGCTCCGGAGGCGAGCAGAGACGCGCACATGACTGACTTGCGTCCCCATATTTCCGAAATGCTGCCTCCCACGATGAGTCCGATGCCAAGCCCGGCCGTGGGAATTGAAAGCGCCAGGCTGCTGGCCATGGGACTCACGCGAAACACGCGCGCCAGCTCCGGGAGCAGCGGTTGCACGCAATAGAGCAGCGCAAACGTGCTGAACGCCGCCGCGAAAAGAGCGACGTTCGAGCGCCAGAACTCTCCGGTGCCCGCCTCGATGTAGGCGGAATTTAGATAGCCTGTGTTGGTTGGCTGCAACGTTTCGATCTCGAAAGCATCGATTCTATCGGAAACCGTTATTGTCTGGGATTTTTGTAGTCAATGCTGGAACCGCACCAAATGCTGCGGCCCTCTCGAGTGGTCATACGTAATGATGAAACGGCGGCCATGATAGCGTCTCTTCTTAACGTTAACGCCGCCCGAGCGAATTGGCTCCAGTCCAACTCATCGTTCAAGGGAAAGACAATCGATGAAATCGCTGCTTCTGAGAACGTTTTCGCTGGCTTGGCTGGCCATTTTGATGGTTGCGTTCACAATCGCTGCCGCTCATGCCACGCACACCGCACCAAAGCGGCCTCGGCAATCCCCGCGGCATCGCCAAGACGCCTGGGCGCCTCCCGATCCGGCGACCATTCCCAGTGGGCCTCTCGGAGATAGCATCCGGCTCGGCCTGAATATTTTTCGCGATACGCCTCGCTATGCGTCCAAATATGCCGGCAACAAGTTGAGCTGCTCGGATTGTCATCTGCAAAATGGAGTGGCCGCGTATTCTTCACCGCTGATAGGCGTTCCGGGATTATTTCCGATGTACAAGGAGCGGGCCGGACGGGTGATCACGTTTAAGGATCGCATCCAGGAGTGTTTTGTTCGTAGTGAGAACGGGCATCCGTTACCAAATCGAAGTCCGAAGATGATCGCGCTGATCGCCTACATGCAGTGGCTCTCGCGGGGGTGGCCAGCCGGCAAATCCTTTCCCACGCGCGGCTTGGTGAGGCTTCCCGCGCTGCATGGCGATCGAGTGAATGGCGCGAAGATTTACGCGCAACAATGCGCCGTCTGTCATCAGGCCAACGGCGCGGGCATCCCGCCGCGCTTCCCTCCCGTGTGGGGACCGACGTCCTTTAACGACGGTGCGGGAATGAGCCATGTGGCCAAGATGGCCGCCTTCGTTCAGCACAACATGCCTCAAAATCACGCTGGATCGCTTACCGCGCAGCAGGCGTACGACGTATCCGCGTACATCGACAGCAAACCGCGTCCCAAATTCGACGCGCGCTACGCAACGTACTGACCTGAACCTTTTGCTGGGTGGGAAGAAACACCGTTTGGTGCTAGGACTGCCGCAGTTCCTTTGCATTCTTTCGGCATGCCGCGTCTCTTGAAGATTTTCGAGATTGTCGATAAATTGGGTACAGCTTGCAGGCGGCCCTAATTTCCGCGCGATTGAGTCCTATTCCGCCCTCAAATCGTCTAACGTAAGGGGACATACGCGTTTGCGCATGCGAATCTTTAAGTTTGCAGCGTTCGTCCAAGTCTCGCTTCTGGTTACACATTGGTTCGTTTACCAAACTTGGACGATCTTGCGGAGTGCTCCAGACCCGCCCGGCGTGCCGTGGCTCGCCATAGTTCTGGGCGTGCTTTCGCTGACGTTCCTCACCGCCTCCTGGCTCGCATGGCGCTACGCCAATATGGCGGTTCGGATTTATTACACGGCCGCATCCGTGTGGCTCGGCTTTTTTAGCTATTTTTTCTTCGCGTCGTGCCTGGCATGGATCGTTTTCGGCATCTCTCGCTGGTTCGCGCCTGCTTGGCCGTCGCGCGTGATTTTGTATGCCTGCTTCGCGCTGGCGCTTGCTGCTGGATTCTACGGGCTAATCAACTCCGCCGTGGTTCGCGTGCGCCGCGTGCCTGTGAAGCTCCCAAACTTGCCTGAATCGTGGCGCGGACGCGTCGCTGCCCTCGTCACCGATACGCATTTGGGCCACGTGCGTGGCGTCGGCTTCGCCAGGCGCCTCGTTGCCAAGCTTTCGCGCCTCCGTCCTGATGTCGTCTTGATCGGCGGCGATCTATACGACGGTACGGCCGCCGATGCGCGTCGCCTCGCCGAACCCTTGCGCAAACTTTCCGCGCCGCTCGGCACTTACTTCATCACCGGGAATCATGAGGAATTTCACCATCGCGAGGAGTACATCGAAGCCGTGCAACACGCGGGCGTTCGCGTCCTGAATAATGAAAAAGTGATGATCGACGGCGTGCAGCTTATCGGCGTTCACGATCGCGATTCCGCGCTCCCCGATCGCTTCCGCGCCATTTTACAGGACGCGAAGATCGATCCCGATGTTCCCAGCATCCTGCTCGCCCACGAGCCTAATCTGCTGGGCATCGCAGCCGACGAAAAGATCGACCTGCAGCTATCTGGCCACACTCACGGTGGTCAATACTTTCCGTTCACCTGGTTCACCTCGCGTATCTACGGCCCGTTCGTATACGGCCTCAATCGATTGGGCAATTTGCTCGTCTACACTTCCTACGGCGCCGGCACGTGGGGTCCGCCTTTCCGCGTCGGCACCAGCCCCGAGATCGTCCTCTTCAGCTTCGAATGAGAACCTCTCAACTTAAGCGAATCGGCTCTGTGTGATTCGAGGCAATTCTGGCAAAATATCCGCCGTGACCAATAATCCAACGAACCCTATTTTCAACGCCAATAAACTGAAGCTCGGCACGTTTTGCACCAACACCGCGCCCTACATGACCTATCTTCCCGAGCGCCGCGATCCCACATGGGAAAGCTGCGTCGCCGGCGCGCGTATTGCTGACGAGGCCGGCCTCGAAGCCATCGTCCCCATCGCCCGCTGGAAGGGCTATCTGGACGAGAAGCCCGACCACTACTCCAACGTCGTCTTCGACGTCTTCACCTGGGCCGCAGGCATCGCCCAGGCCACCAAATAGTCGTCAGTCTTCGCCACTTCGCACGCGCCCAACATGCACCCGGTGCTGGTCGCCAAGCAGTGCGCCACGATTGACGCCATATCCGGCGGCCGCTGCGCGCTCAATGTCGTTGGCGGCTGGAATCGCCGCGAGTTCGATATGTTCGGCATCGACCTCGTGGAGCACGACCAGCGCTACGTCTATCTCGATGAATGGCTGCAGTTGCTGCGCCGCCTCTGGACCGATCCCGGCGAGTTCGATTACCAGTCGAAATATTTCCGAATGAAGAAGGCCATCTCGCGCCCGCATCCCCTACAGCACGGCGGCATCCCCATCATGAACGCCGCACAATCGCCGGCGGGCATTCGCTTTTCGGCGAAAAATTCGCAGATCGGCCTGATCAGCCTGCAGGGCGACAGTCCCAAAGACTGGAAGCCACAGGTTGAAAAGTACAAGCGCATGGCGCGCGAGGAGTTCGGCCGCGAAATTCAGCTCTGGACCAACGGCTCTGTCGTGCAGCGCGAAACGCAAAAGGAAGCTGACGAGTACGTCCGCCGCTACACCGAGGAATACCTCGACAACGAGTGCATGGACAGCATCATGTCCACGATCAGCAAGGAAAATAACGTTCCGCCTGGCTCTCCTCAGCTTGCCTCAATGCGCAAGCGCATGTCCATGGGCGCCGGGCATCCGCTGGTTGGCACCGCACAGTCGATCGCCGAAGAGCTGGTCCGCGTTTCCGAAGCGGGCATCGACGGCATTATCGTCACCTGGGTCGATCACGTCGATGGCGTCGAACGCTTCGTTCGACGCGTGGTGCCCTTGCTCGAACAAGCCGGCCTGCGCAAACCGCATGCGAAAGCCAGCTGATCGCTGGCCGCGCCGCAGCTATTCCCGATTGGGCTAAGAGGGCGACGAGCTCCAATCCTTCTCGGTGGCCTTGCCGTCCATGAGGCGAAGCGTGCGCGCCTCCATCCGTGAACAGCCTTCGCCCGTGCTTAACACCAGCGGGTGAATTAAGGGCGAAGCCTCTTAATCAGGTTTCGCCAACGTACCTGCGGCGTACCTGCTGATTTTTAGTCGCCAACTCTTTCCGATCCAGCGAACCCAAAACTCGCATTCAGCATCTATGTATCTGCTTTCGGCACACTTCGGAAAGCCTACATCGGACTCAGGCAACAATACCTATATCCATGTTCCCCGCAACCCGGAGACCAAAAGACTGGACGCGGAGATCGCTCGCCTTCAGCACGCGTGCGCCGATTTGCGCAAGCCTCGCCATTCTGGCTTGCATCTTGCCCATACAGGCACAGTCTCTGCAACCTAAGCCGGGCACGACACCGCAAACGAAGTCGTCTGTCGCGCCGCCTGTGGCTTCGAGCGCCGCCATCGCCGCCGCGCCTGCATCGCAATCTTCCGATCGGCAAGAAACGGGCATGATCGTCGGAAACGTCGTGGATCAGAGCGGAACCGCAGCTTTCGGCGCGGACGTCACACTCACCACCAATGGGTGATCGCCATCGCGAGCGATCCAGACCGATCAGGATGGCCAGTTCTCTTTCTCGAATGTGACGCCGGGCCCGTTTCAGCTCTCCATTAGAGCCACCGACTTCAAGGCGCAAACCATTTCCGGCACCTTGGCTCCCGGCGAATATCACACCGTCCCGCGCATCGCGCTGACGCTTGTTCCCGTGGTCACGCAAGTGGTCGTAAAGCCTCAATCCGTCATCGCGCACGAGCAGTTACAGGTCGAGGAAAAGCAGCGCGTCTTGGCGGTCTTTCCGAATTTCTACGTCTCCTATCTGTCCCACCGGGCGCCGCTCAACGCGCATCAAAAATTTCAGCTCGCCTGGAAATCCACGTTCGATCCCGTTACCTTCTTTGTGGTCGGCGCTGGCGCTGGACTACAAGAGGCCGACGGGCAATTCAGCGGCTTCGGCTCGGGCCCCGAAGGTTATGCCAAACGCTATGGCTCTACCTACGCCGACGTGGCCATCGGAACGTTTCTCGGCGATGCCGTCTTTCCCTCGCTCTTCAAGCAGGACCCGCGCTTCTTCTACAAAAGCTCCGGCAACGTGCGCTCGCGCATCCTCTACGCCTTAGTTACCTCCGTGATCTGCAAGGGCGACAACGGCCGCTGGCAGCCCGACTACTCCAATTTTCTTGGCGACTTTGCTTCCGGCGGGCTATCGAACCTTTACTATCCGCCGCAGGACCGCAACGGCATCGCGCTGACGCTGGAAAACGTTGGCATCGGTATCGGTGCCCGCGCCGCCAGCAACCTCGTCCAGGAATTCCTAATCCCCAAGCTGACCTTCAAATCTCCATTCTCCCATTACCATCACCATCAGCCGAGCCACTCATAGCGCTCACCATGTGGTCCTCGCGAACGCTCCGAGCCGCGCCACACCTCACCGTTGTTTACAAACAGAAGAACTCCCGCTTGCGCCATTTGTTGCGTTGTGACAGCATCGATTGGGAGTGTGTCGTGCCGTCAGAAGCGCGGGAAGTGAACTTGTGGACAAACGAAAAGACTGCAGGCGGGCTCGGTGGTCGGCCCCGCAGTGTCGCGTCTCGTCGCGTGCGCCCCGTGCTGGCGCGGTTCGACACGAATCCTGCAGCTCATTCCGTCTGCGCCTCCAAAACTGCTTCCGAATGCTCGCTTTCTACCCGGAACAGCCATTCGAGTAGAAACGCATCTAAGTTATTGAAAACACAAGACCGGGTACCGCGTCACCCGGAACATCCCGGTGCACCCAATTTGGCTGCAAATTATCCCGTTTTTCGCCTTTGCCTGACATGGTGACTCTCAAGTCCATTCAGGAGGCCACGGCGCGCATCCGCGACTCCATCTACGTTTCGCCGTTTTCCCGCTCTGAAACATTTTCGAACCTCACCGGCAACACTGTGTACTTCAAGCTCGACAACTTGCAAATGACCGGCGCGTTCAAGGAGCGCGGCGCGCTGAACAAAATCCTACTGCTGAGCGACGACGAAAAGCGCCGCGGAGTGATCGCTGCATCGGCGGGAAACCATGCGCAGGCTGTCGCCTATCATGCCACCAAACGCGGCATCTCCGCTGAAATCTGCATGCCGCTCACCACGCCTCTGGTGAAAGTCTCCGCCACGCGCGCTTACGGCGCCGAGGTGATCCTCGGCGGCGCGAATTACGACGAAGCCTGCCACGAAGCTCTGCGCCGCTGTGAGGAGCACGGCCTCACGTTCGTTCATCCGTTCGACGATGAAGCGGTGATCGCGGGCCAAGGCTCGGCCGGAATCGAAATGCTCGAGCAGCAGCCGGATATCGACGTCTTCGTGATCCCTGTTGGCGGCGGTGGGTTGATCGCTGGCGTCGCCTGCGCCGTGAAGGAGCTGAAGCCGAAAGTTCAGGTCATCGGCGTGCAAACGTCCAAATTACCGTCGATGAAAGCCGCCACGGAACGCAACGCGCCCGTCACCTTGCCCGCAAAAGTCACTATCGCCGATGGCATTGCCGTTCGCCGCGCGGGCGAGATCACGCTGCCTCTCGTCCGCAAATACGTGGACGACATCGTCACCGTCGATGACGAAGAAATCGCCAATGCCATTCTGCTGCTACTAGAGAAGGAAAAGACGCTCACCGAAGGCGCCGGCGCCGTCGCCACCGCTGCCATCGCGCAGCACAAAATTCAGGTCACGGGTAAGAAAGTCGGTGTCTTCGTCGGCGGCGGCAATATCGACGTTTCCCTGCTCTCGCGCATCATCGAGCGCGGACTGGTGAAAGACGGTCGCCTGCTCCGCCTCCGTATCCACCTGCCCGATCATCCCGGTTCGCTAGAGCGTCTGGCGATGGTCATCGCCGAGCACAAAGCCAACATCGTCGAAACGATGTACGACCGCTCGCATTACGGCGTGCTTCTCGGCGATGCCGTGATCGATATCACCATGGAAACGCGCGGCTCCGAACACATCGCGGAAATCCGTGCTGACCTGGACGCCTCCGGCTATTCCCACGAGCGAGTGCTCTAGTCCGCGTGATGAAAGCGAAGAAGCTCACGGCGCCTCAAGTTCGCGAGGTGCTGCGAAAAATCCGTTTCGCGGAGCTTTTGGGCGTGCCGCGCCTGCATCACGACGGCCTCACGCTCGAATTCAGTGTCCGCCAAAACCTGCTGAATAGCGCGGGAGTTCTTCACGGCGACGTAAACGCTACGCTGGCCGCCTCATGAAGCCGCGATCCATCTTCGCTTCCCGGACCAATTGGACTCTGGAGGAAAATGCCTACGCCAAGGCGCTCCATCGCCATCAGCAATCCGGCCGTGCGCTTCTAGATCTCACCACCTCGAATCCAACAACTTGCGGATTCACCTATGACGATTCCTCGATTCTCGAAGCGCTGCGATGCCCCGCCGCGCTGCGCTACGATCCACAGCCGAAGGGTTTGCCCTCCGCGCGCGAATCGGTCGCCCACTACTATCAAGAGATCGCACCCGGCTCTGCAATGGATCCCGAGCGGGTGATTTTGACCACCGGCACGAGCGAGTCGTATTCGTTTCTCTTCCGCCTATTGTGTGAGCCGGGAGACGAGGTGCTCGTCGCGCACCCCAGCTACCCACTCTTTGATTTTCTGGCTTCCATTCATGACGTGAAACTGCGGCCGTTTCATCTCGTCTACGATCACGGCTGGCAGATCGATTTTCATGAATTGGAAAAGTGCGTCGGCGCCTGGACGCGCGCGATATTGCTCGTCCATCCAAACAATCCCACCGGAAATTTCATTCGCGAACGCGAAGCGGAGCAGATGAACGCACTATGCGCCGCGCATAATCTCGCCTTGGTTGTGGACGAGGTTTTCTTTGATTACCGGCTGCGCCAAAATTCACCGCGCGTGCCGGCCCGCGGTAGCTTCGTTTCCAATTCCGCGGCTCTCACCTTCGTCTTGAGCGGCCTGAGCAAGATTTCCGCGCTGCCACAAATGAAAGTTGGCTGGATCGCGGCGAGCGGCCCGCCAGAGATGGTGCGCGACTCCATTGCTCGTCTGGAATTAATCGCCGATACGTATCTTTCGCTCAATGCGCCGATCCAATATGCGCTTCCGGTGCTCCTCGCGCAGCGGCACAAGGCGCAGTCTCAAATCATTTCGCGAATCGAGACGAACCTGTGCCAGATGGATGCGCAGCTCACTAGCCAGAAACTTGCCTCCCGGTTGGAGGTGGATGGCGGGTGGTACGCGGTTCTTCGCGTTCCGGCGGTGCGATCCGACGAAGAGCTTGCAATTGCGCTGCTGGATGAATGCTCGGTGGCCGTACATCCCGGGCACTTCTATGAATTCCCCGATGAGGGCTACTTGGTGCTGAGCCTGCTAACTCCGATGGATCAGTTCGAAGAAGGCGTGCGACGCTTGCTGGCGCAAGTTGCAAAAGGGTGAAAGCGGAAACAATTCACGCGGCTTCTGCGACTCACGGAAGTCTCTTTAAGAATTAGTGAGTTGCTGAGGCTCACGATCCGGCATCTCGCGCGCTCGATGCTGGGCCAGATGCCGGATCTCAATTGCGCCAAAATCAAAGCTACTTCTTTTTCCCGAAGGTTCGAACGTACTTCACAAGCATTTCCACCTGCGCGTGATTCAGAGTCGACTTGAAAGGAGGCATATTGCCCTTACCGTTTTCGATCTGCGCGGCGATTTGCGCGTTCGTGAGCTTTTGAACCGCCTCGGAGTGCAGGTCCGGCGCCTGAAGGGCTTTTCCAGTTGCCGTTCCGCGCCCATCATCGCCGTGGCAAACCGCGCAATTCGTCTTGAAAAGGGATTCTCCGGTATCGGCCGCGCTAGCCGTCGAAGCCGAGCCTGCAACCGCTATAAACATCATGGCGCTGGCCGATATAGTCACGATGCCCACTCGAATGGCTCGCCGAATAAATGAAGTTGTGCTCGCGTTGGATCTGCTTCCCGTTATGCTCTGTCCCATGTTCAAGATACAGCCTCCTTGTGGACAACGATTTCCCGGCCGCACATTTCTGAACGCTCGACCATCGCCAGGGGCTAGTCTCCCAAGCGTAGTCTACACACCATTTTGCCCTACCCGAAGATCAGCTGCAAACAGAAAGGCCGGACCAGCTCCAATCCGAGTTGCAACAAGATAACAAGACCTTCCGGGGCAGGTGCCAGTACAAAACCGCCCCGGAAGCCATATTGCGCATTCGCTACCGAAATCCCGGACGCGACTCCAAACGATAAAGGTTAGACGCCCTTCACTTCCACGCGCTTTCCGTGGGATTTGGCGTTCTTGGGCATTTCCAGTTCGAGAACGCCATTCTTCAAGGTCGCCTTGGTTTTCTCCGGGTCAACTTCCGCGGGAAGATCGATCACGCGAAGCATCTCGCTCGAACACAGCTCTTGGTAGACCATCTTGCCTTTAGCTTCTTGCTCCTTGTTCTCTTCTCTCTTGCCGCTGATCGTCAGTCTCGTCGGCTCCAGGCAAATCTGGATGTCCTTAGGCTCGAAGCCGGGGACCTCGGCCTTCACGCGAATCGCATTTTCGGAATCAATGATGTTGATGTGGACCGGGTGAAGCAGTTGCTCTTCAGCGTTGAACCAATTTTCCCATTCCCTGCCGAAGACGCTGCCATCATGCTCAAACAGTTCAAACGCGCGGCGCGCGGTTTCGTCGCGCATCTGAGTCATGCGTTCGAAAAGTGTTTGCGGTTCGACCACTCTCAGCGAACCACTGGATGGGGCCCTCTGTACTGCCGTGCTCTTTTCAGCCATTTTTATGTTCCTTTCTCTCGCTCGCCGCGTGCCGTGCGGGTCTCGTTCCGAAACGCCAAGCGGCGGTGTACTTTATTTTTGCCAGTTCGTATCCCCGGTGCCCGCTCCGCGCGCTGCGAGATCGATCGCATTCTCCGCAGTTTCAGCCATGAAGTGGATGTCGCGAAATTATCAGTTCGAGGGTCTCTTGATTGCACGCGCCTTCACAGAAACGCCCGGGCGATTGCGGCGCTCGCTCGGAGCTCCGCTCAAATGATTGGATGTGCCGTACCACAATTGAGATGTGAAGGAAATCCCAAGTCACGATGAAAGTCACATGAAAGGCCCGGTTCGATAGTGGAGGTAGTAACCATCCGCGCGCCCTCGCGAAAATCCGCCTGGGAAGGGCTTGAAGAATAGGCTCCGGCGCAGACTGCACTGGCAAGTTTGGATTCAGGGATCAGGAGTTAGTGGTCGGGGCGTGGAGATTTGAACTCCAGACCTCCTGCGCCCAAGGCAGTTGCAAAAAATCTATCTTGTTGGTCCGTCTCGCTTTGTTCTGCGTCATGGTACACGGTTTTGGACCCAATTCGGCAGTACTTGGACCCAAGTTGGACCCAAGTTTTGGGGTGAACCCCTTTAGTGAGACAAGATCTTTGGGCACACTTCGCAGATTTCATTGGTCCTTCCTTGCATCTTGTAGCAGGAGAAGGGGTCCCTCGAAAAACCGGCCCTAAGCTACGAGTTCTGCGGAAGAAAGCGGCTGTTCCGGCTGTAATAAGTGTGTGTCTTTAGAAATTGATCTGTCGATTCCGCAAGGTCCTTCATTGGGTTGTCTCTGAATGCTTTTCTGGGCCATGCCGTGCATCCAAAGACCACGCTCCGCCGCCTACGACAAGCAAAAACAAAAGCGAGCACAACATTGCAAAATCAGTGCGCGCGTCGCTCACCATATACCAAACGCCCTGGTTGGCCCGAAAGAGTTCTGGAATCTTCGTTGTCGCGATCGCAGTTGCGATCACAATTAAGAGTGGAATGGCTGCCGCTCTTCTCCAGAGTCCGAACAACACCAGTAGGCCGCACACGATCTCGAATGTTCCTACAAAGTGCGCAGTGAAATACGGATTTGGAAAACCAATCCTTGTAAAACGAACCACGCCCATACTGGGATTGATGTACTTGAGAATGCCCTGTGTGAAGAAGATCAGTCCAACCGCTAGGCGGATGAATAGAATGCTCGCTGGGCCTTTCGCCGAACTGAAAAAGAATCGAAAGAGCGATTTCATAGTCTTCACCTTTGACTGCGTGAATGCAGGTGCGCCTCACCGCAATTTCAGAAAAGGTCACCGACGGGCGGGAATGTCAGTATCAGGCTCAGGATCAACAGTGCGAGAGCGACCGCGTAGATTCGCCCCGCAGCAACTGTCCTTTTCCGCCAACGCCATTCCAATGCCCCCCAAGTGACAAGCCAAACAAGAATGGCAACTGTGGTTACACCGGAGAGCGGCCCAGTAGGTTTATAGAAAACAAAACTGCTCTTGAAGAGCGCCGCCTTGTCCCCGAGGATAGCCAGGACTGCCAGAGCAAAACAGCCGATACCTGCCGAAAGAATGGCGGCTGCGCCGGAACCGTTTGTCCGGGCCGGAGTATTAAGCAGGGCGGCATCGTCTTGCATATTCATTTTTCTCCTCCGTGGCTCAATTGAATCGTGCCGCCTCCCTCCACCGGTGCGTGCTTGTTGATCATCGCACCGAAGAAACCTGCGATCCCCGCTGCCACAAATGAAGCCAGAGTAAAAGCGAGCACCGCCGCCCGAAGTTGCCGATGGTTCCTGAGATCGCCACCGTACCGGATAAAGACGAACGCGACCATGGTAATGGAGATGGGAGCGAACCACGCGACATGCTCCTTCCACTCCATCCCCAGCGAGTGCCATCCGATTGTGGCGGGGTCGGACATCAGCAGGTGTTGCGGAAACATCGACAGATCAACTGTTCCTGGAGGAGGGGTTGCGCGATACCACGGATAAATGACATACGCACCGATCAGCACCGCCGCCCATGCAAGCACAACCATCGCGATCAGGTAAGCCCGCAGCAAACGCTGATGGCCGAGCGTGGATTCGGGTGGAGTGGATGAGGTCGTAAATTGATAAAGCCCCACCAGCGCGCCGGAACATGCCAGCAAGTAGAGAGCACCAAAACCCATGCCATGAATCATTGTCCAAAGGGCGCGTGTTGTGATTTCCATTTGCCGTTTCCTTCCCCTGCGGATTAGCTATGAGGCCACCTGCAAGCCGCAGGTCATGGAAGTCCCGTTGCGTTCGGCGGCCTTGGTAACCAGGCGGTGCCAGCGCCCGGTTTCTTACTTTTATCTTTTCCCCAGGTCCAGTACATGCCGACATAGGCGTAGTTCTCCGTCTGGCCGGCAACTGAGTGGCCGTAACAAAACAAAAACTGCTCGCCCGGATGATGTTTGAAGTGATAGTAGCCGCCGAAGTCGATCATCGTGGAAGCCTGGGTCTGGGGCGTGGCGAAGCCCTCGCGTCCATGGGCAAAGACCTCCCCTCCGAGTTCCAGCCGCTCGCCGAAGGCGTATTTAAGCAGGAATCCGCCATAAGGGAAGTTGCGGTATTGGGTTTGCGGGACGACCGTTTCGCCTGCGCCCCCATCCAGGAGCCAGTGTCCGATATTCTTTTGCGCCCACAGGGGAACTTTGTACCAAACCTTCCCCACGCCAAGCCCCTTGGAATAACTGCCGGTCGGTATCTCAAACATGGTGAAGGTGCCGATCTGGGGGACGTACTTCGATTCTTTGATGAAGGCGATCTTGGCACCCGATTCCATGTCGGTGTAGCCGAAGGCGGAGGGACCAATGCCGCCGGGAGCGTAGATGGGGTTATTGGTTGGGTTGATGCTGCCGAAGGGGGCGATGATATGTAGCTGCACCCTGGGAAGGGCACCATAGTTGAACTCGAAGGCCGGTCCTGTGGAATCGTATTCCGCCGGCGTCCCATCCATGCTCCCGAAGATGTAGAACTCGTAATGGCCGTAGTCGACAGGAACCGGATCGTCGGTTTGGTACGGGGGACCCTGCGCCCACAGCTTCGGGACGGCCAACAGGAGCAAGAATGTTAGCAGAGCGCATTTGCTGCTGATTCGCCCCGATGCCAGATTCCTCGCCAAAGTCATGATGCTCCCCCCGTCAAACGTTCGGCAGCTTATAGTTCCGTCTTAAAGCTCAACCGTGAATTCCTCAGCTCATTCGAGGAGTTCGCCTAAGAGCTCTTTCACCTTTTCGCGCGCCTTGGCGAGCGCTTTCCGTCCGGCAGGCGTCGCGCAGTAGACCCGACGCGCCACGCTGCCCGACCGAATATCGTTGGAGCGCAAATACCCCCTCTCTTCAAGGCCGTGTAACAAAGGGTATAGCGTCCCCGCGCTCAATTTGTATCCATGCCTTTGCAACTCTTCGATCATCCCTAACCCATAAATGGGTTCCTTGCATGCGTGGTAAAGAATGTGAATGCGGATCAAGCCGGACAAAAGATCTTGATCCCTAGAGTGCTTAATTTTGGTCAGTTTCATTAGCAACTTCGGATATCGAAGGCGGATATCGATAGCCAGCATCTAAGTAACAACCCACCTTACATTTGTCAATTGCTGTTCCCGCGCCGCCCCGAAAGCAAGAATGCGACCCGCAATTTTCAGAAACTCTCGAGACCGCGGAAGGAGCAGTTCGAAACGATTCATCCTTCCCTAGATAGAAATGGAAGACTTGGCTGCTTGCTGATTACATTCTTGCTGTGCGTCGCTGGCGCGATCCGCGAGCCGATTCTCTACCTGAGCTTGTACTTCACAATGAACCGGCAGCAATATTATGAATTACTTGACCGCGTCCGCACTCACGGAGACTGGGAGACGTGGCTCGAATTCTTTCTAACCGGTGTGAAAGAAACCGCGCAACAGGCAGTGGACACTTCACGGGAGATACTGGCACTCATTGAAAAAGATCGCCATAAAATCGAGGATCTCGGTCGCCCCGCTGCGTCCGTCTTGCGCGTTCACCAGCACCTTCAGCGCAAACCCATCATCACGATTCCCGCAACAGCCCAGCAGCTTTCGCTCTCCCCTCCCACTGTGGCGAAAGCCTTGCAGCACATGGCCAAGCTCGGAATAGTCCGCGAGACGACTGGCAAACAGCGCCATCGTCTCTTCACGTACCACCGCTACCTGGAAATTCTCAACCGGGGCACCGAACTGCCAAAAAGCTAATAGTTGAAAGATTTGGTCGAGGCGAATGGGTTTGTAGCGCGGGCTTTCTGCGCCTAAGGCAGTTGCAAAAAATCTATCTTGTTGGTCCGTCGGCTTTGTTCTGCGTCATGGTACACGGTTTTGAACCTCGCACGGCAATGATTGGGCGCGGAGCAACGCGAAACAGTCATACAGCACATGGCGGCTGGGCTCGTAGGAGCGTATCGGAATTTCCGGCAGCAAGGACGGTCCGAGATGAACACCCGCGCCACAGAAGTTCGGAACATCAAGACCAAGATCGGGCGCAACGACCCGTGCCCGTGCGGCTCCGGCAAGAAATACAAACGTTGCTGCGGCGGGCTGACGATAAACTGAACCCGGCTGGTTCCGCAAGAATCTCGACTACCGCTGGCTCGCGGCAAATCTCGGCCGCTCGCCCCTGTGGCGTGTTCGCGAAAACCATATTGGCAACCCTGCGCCGGAGACCGCACTACTTGATGTGGGTGGCGGTTTGTGATAGGGAGAGGCTTGGAAGGTGGTCTCCCCTCGAAGAAAAAGCCTATAGTCTGACCATCCGACGGAGGATACGATGAGTGCTCCATTGATTGGAATGCATTTCTTGCCCTTTCTGATTCTGCTTATCCTTAGTGCGTTTGCGGCTGCCGTGGTCCATTGGGGAATCCGCTATCGGTTCTCCAGCAAGATCGACGGCTTCCTTGGCCAGTGGGTTGTGGCGTGGACTGGCGCGTGGCTCGGCCCTGCTGTTCTGGGCCACTGGTTTGGTCCCGTCATGCTCTGGCACATCTATATCATTCCCGCCCTTATTGGGGCCTTTGTGGGAGCTTTCGGCGCTACTTCCTGTTGCAGGGCAACGTGGGCGATCCGGCTAGAAAAGGACATCCTAACAAGTACGGAACGCCCCAAGATCGCCTAGAGATGTGTCGATTCTTCGGCGTAAACGATCATGGTCTTTTGTGCTCGACCGTTTTTCGCCGCAACTCAAGGCGTGCGATGACGACCGGCGTGACTTTCGGCGAATTGAACAGGGACGGGGCCGATCCCACTAGGACCGGCCCCGAGGTTTAGTTTTCCGTTCAGTGATTCGTCGTCTTAGCGACGATTCGTTGTCACTCTCGCAGCCGCCGAGGAAGTAGACTGATTTCCTTCAGCACCTTGTCCGCTGGTGATTTTTTCAAAGCGAATGGGTTCGCTTTCGCCGCGTCGGGCGTTACGCGCCTTATGATTTTTTCCTAGCGGGCCTTGCGATCTTGGACACGGTAATGGTGTCGCCCTTCATCTCGCCGGTCAGCCGTACCGTCCGACCAGCATACTCGTGCAACGCGCCGAGATTCTGGTTTGCGATTTCGTACACCTTCCCATGCCTGACGAAGACGTATTTGGCCCCGGATTTCACGCAAGCGAGGGTGCAGTCTCGGGCGGTCATCTTAGCGGCCGGGTGCGCGGCCATTATTTTCGCGTGACTGGCACCGCACATGCTGTCGCTGATCTGGCCTATCCACGTCATACCAGCGGCCGATGCCAAAGAGGTAAGGACCAGAAGTAGGCCGATACAGCTTAAACTTCGAACGACGCTCTTCATCATTGCTCTCCTTGTAACCGAGATTTCCGTTTTCGGCTTCCGGTGCGGCCCAGTCTACACCCATCTGCCTTTGGTGGGGCCGTATGCGGCACAATTGGCTGCACGGACACTCCCAGACTGCACGGCACAAAGTCTCTTTCTGCGCTGCGATGAAATTGTTATCCCTATTTGCGACTCGACGGGAATTCGCTTTAGGCACCATCGGCTCAGCTTGAGCTGGCTAAGGTTGGATCAGAGGCTCGTTCGTTTCTCCCCGAAACTACGGAGCGTGCCTAGCCCGCTCTCCAGCCGCTGCCTTCCGCCGACCACGGGACAAGACTCTGCCGGTCTGGGACTCCGGAACGCCGTGTTGGGACAATCCCGTCACTTCCGCTTCGGCCGCGAGCCAATCGGCAAGTTCGTTGCCAGCCTCGCCGCCTCGCGCCAAGTAAATCTCGTAAGCTCGCCGCTCGATCTGTTCCCGCGTTGATGAATCTTCATTCGTGTCACCCATAGCTCAAGTCCTCCTTCAGCCGCGTGGTGATACGGGTGAGTCCAAAGCTGGCCTCCGCGCCCATCCAATGTCAAGTACACTCGACCTGTGGAAAATTGACTGTCTGTGCAAAGGCGCATGTCGTAGATGCGTTCGGATTCTAGAGAGATCGCTGCTCTTCGAGATCGGAGAACTCGCTCGCAGGTTCGAATATTCCGCGCGGGCCGTCGCCTTCGAGAAGCGCGTGGACTTTGCGAAGAATTATGTCGCTTAAGTGTTTGGGGAATCCGGAAACCCTGTTTAGAGAAGGGCCACACGAAGATGCTCTTCGGCCGCGAATCTCAGCGTATGGTGAAACCTCGAAAGTATCTTCGTAGTTTCGACGCGACTGCCTCAATATGCGCCCTCCGAAAGTCGGGCTTTTTCCAACGGAGATATTCTGGATGATCGCCAAAAATGACCGGGCGACCGCCCTCGACTCGCGTCCAAATCCTCAGATGCCGAGGTTCCTGTTCGTCCCAGCCCACCGGGTATGCTGTGCGTGTTACCGGACAATCGCCGAGGATCACCACCGGGCTTGCGGCAGCAAATGCAATTTCGGTTTTCAACAAGGATGAACAGATGGGAGTCTGACTCTCTTCGTAGAATCCCTCCGGATTTTTCAGCTCCGAAGCCTCGGCGATAACGCCGATCTTGAATTGATTGGACCAGCCGATTCGCTCGGTGCAATTCCAATGGTCCTTTCCGAAGACAGCGTTTGTGATTTCATTGATGTATCGCCAAAAAGCGGATTTCAGCTTCTCAGGGTCGCTAACAACTTCCTCTGAGTAGGCAAGGCATCTGCTGTAATCATCCGTGTCACTTGCGCACTCACTGCGAGTCGCGATTCCGACAAAATAAATACCGGGGGCACCGCCGCGAATCGCCCTCCCAATCCAAGGGAGGAACGGGTTAGCTATCCTTACGCGGTTTGGATATGGGTTACCCCGAACCATTCGATCTCGTGTTTCACGCAATTCAGCATACTTGCGCTCGTCGATGGGGTACGGCGTCACGTATCCTTCTGTGCCGCAGGCGAAGCGTATACGATGCAGGGAGAAAAGACTTCCTGCGCGCCACATGATATTCCACTTTCGGGATTCGGGCTTTCCAAACACAGGCGGTTTCGGAAAGCGCGATTCGCTCCTCGCGGGTCAGTGGAATCAATCGGCGGCGGGTGCGGAGCCGAGTTTTTGGAAGGGTCTGATAGGTACGGTAGGCCGTCCCGACTCCAAAGCCTAGGTTGACGGCCATCGCGGGCCGGGAAACCCCAGAATCATGCAGAGTCGCAATCCGACGCGGCCGCCCTGCTCCCGAACATTGTTCTGGGCGGACGCGGCGGCCTATAGTGCTATTCGCGGCGCTACGAAATCCGTCCCTTGGAGGTGGCCGCAAATGAAGGAACACGTGAGCATACGAGATGACAAAGGCGAAAGTCTGGGCGAGTTCGATGAGGTCCGATTCACGCCGCGCGTGGGCGAGATTGTTGTGACTCGCGGCAAAAAATACGTAGTCCAAGGCGTGGAACATCTCATGGATGCTTTCACTGGCGAGGCCCATCGCGTTCTGGTTTCGGTAAAGCGGACTAAGTGAAAACCAGCTTGTCGGGCAGGAGACAAAACGGGGGCGACAGAAAAGAGGCGGTCCCGAAGAACCGCCCCTGCAAAACCACTGCCTCGCCCCGGCCTTGCCCTCCGGACCACGGGTGAGGAAGCTCACTGAGTATATCGCCGTTTAAGTTGTCACGCCGCGTCTTGTGTTCCTCTGGAAAGGCTCTTTGCGAGCATCCTTCCTGCCCTGTGACACGCCTTGCGTATCGGCCGCTTGACCGCTCCACAGGGAGTCGAGCCGCCATCCAGTCCGTGCAAATACTGGACACGCCGGGGCGTCGCTTTGGGACTTGCCGCATCGCTCGGGCTGACGCGATTGATCGCAACAATGCTGTTCGGAGTGAGCGCCACCGATCCGCTCACCTTCGCTGCCGTCATTGCAGTCCTGGTTGCCGTCGCGCTTCTCGCGTGCTGGATTCCGGCACGAATAGCGATGCGAGTCGATCCGGCAGTGGCGTTGCGGCACTAGTGACTTCAGCAAATCCGGGTGCGTTCTTCGTCGCGACTTCGAAAAAGGCCCAGCCGGTGCTTCTCACGACGCATCGATCTGAGGTGACCGCGCAGCGCAATCGCGGTTTCGACTTGTTTGGCGGCCCGCCGGAGGTGCGGCCAAGCGTCCCAACTCCCGTGCGGGTGTACAATCCTTACCCATAGCAAACGTCCGCGCTGTGCAGGTTACTCATGCGTTGGTCGGACTTGCGGCGCTACCAGAAGTTGCTGGCGAAGCAACGAGAAATCTTGTCGGCGAAGTCCGATCTTCACTCCCTATTACCGGCTGCTGATGTCGCCGTAGGCGATCTCATCGACGAAGCCAACGCCGATTTGGAAGCGGAACTTCAAGTTCGACTGCGCCAGATGAACGGAAGGCTCTTGCGAGCAATCGACGAAGCATTGGTTCGTATCAGGCGGGGCACGTATGGGCTATGCACATCCTGCCAACGCCCGATCTCCGCAGCACGTCTTCGAGCAGTGCCATGGGCACATCGCTGCGTGAAGTGCGAGGCGCAGGATCAGCGGACGTAGGTCGGAAACCCACGCCGTGTGCCGTCCAAGGTTGCACGGGTGAAGCTAGGCGGGGATGCCTCGCGGCTGAGTAACGCCTTTCCATATAGTCCAATCTGGTACGCGAGGACAAAATGATACGCTAACAGCATCGCAGTGAAAGATTTTCCGTCGCTCGCTGAGTTCCTGTAGATGAACGCCAAATTCGAACGCTACATCGGCATCGACTACTCGGGAGCTCAGACGCCTTCTTCCAGTCTTTCGGGTCTGCGTGTCTACGCCGCCAATGGCTCGAACGTCCCGCAGGAAGTCTTGCCGCCGCCGAGTCCGCGCAAGTACTGGACGCGCAGAGGCACTGCTGAATGGCTGGTCGCAAGGCTTTCAGAAGAGCCGCCGACACTCGTCGGCATCGACCACGGTTTCTCGTTTCCGGTGCAATACTTCGAGCAGCATCGCCTGCCGCTCGACTGGCCGTCCTTCCTCGACGATTTCCAGCGCCACTGGCCGACTGACGAGAATATCTACGTCGATTTCGTCCGTGACGGCAGCACCGGAAACGGCGCGGTGCGCTGCGGCAATCCCCGATGGCGGCGGCTGACCGGACTGCGGGCACGCACCGCGAAGTCCGTGTTCCAATTTGACGTGCAAGGGTCGGTGGCGAAGTCCACGCACGCGGGAATCCCGTGGCTGCGCTACATCCGCCAACACGCCCGAGACCGCGTCCATTTCTGGCCATTCGACGGTTGGAGTGTTCCGCCCAACCGCTCGGTCGTCGCCGAGGTCTACCCTGTACTGTGGAGCAGGACTTTCCCAGCGGACGGGCGAACGCAGGATCAGCAGGATGCGTTCGGCATCGCGAAGTGGTTTCAACAAGCGGATCGCGACGGCAGCCTCGAAAAGTACTTCCAGCCTCGGCTGGAGCCGGACGAGCGCCGCAAAGCCGAGATCGAGGGTTGGATTCTCGGAATCATTTAGCGTTCAGTTGCAAATGAACGGCAGGAGAACGCGCCTTAAGTCTACCCCGCCCTCAAAAACCAGCGCGCATCATGGTGCCCAAACCAGCCGCCGTTGACCGCTTTTC
Organism: Candidatus Acidiferrales bacterium; assembly: GCA_050746725.1. Classification (GTDB taxonomy): domain Bacteria; phylum Acidobacteriota; class Terriglobia; order Acidiferrales; family UBA7541; genus Palsa-295. The sequence goes on from JBOGMX010000044.1 coordinate 20,130, forward strand.
ACGATTGCTCGGCGATTTTCTTTTTAAGCTCCTGAACAAATTCTTTGTTTCGCGTGTTGAGTGGATTCGTGGCGAGCGCGGCATTCGCCATGTCGTATACTTGTGGAATATCGACAACGACGGGGATATAGCCCCGCAAGAATCGTTCCCCATACTATCCCGTCAGCCGTCGGTCAAAAATGAAGGGCCACGGCAGCAAGACCCGTCAGTATACCGAGGACGCAGACTGATCCGGCTACAAAGAGGAGAACCCGGGTCGGAAAGGAGCGCGCCACCATAATAAGAGACGGAAGACTAACAGGAGGCAACGTGGCCAGCAGTGCACCGGCCGGGCCGGCCCCCAGGCCATAGCTCATCAGTGTCTGTACGATCGGGATCTCGCCGGCAGTCGGAATGACAAACAGGGTTCCCGCGACGGCGAGGCCGATGAGCAGCCAGATACTGTGGCCGATCGCGGGCGTGATTTCCGGGAACAGCCATGCTCGCGCGGCTCCCAAGGCGAGCACGATGACAACGAACTCCGGGATCACTCCGATGGACAACTGCCAGAGAGCTTTGAACCAGTTCGATACCATGGAGGCGCCTGCCCCCTCGTCGGCTTCCGCCGCAGCCAGTGCCGTTTGCGCCTCGGACGGTAGGTCCTCCGGGCGGACAAAGCGATTGGCCAGGTAGGAAACGCCGAGAACCAGCACCAATCCCACCGCCAGGCGCAACCCCACCCACTTCCATCCTAGGACGAAGCCCATAAAGACGAGAACCGCCGGGTTCAACATTGTGTTACCCAGCCAGTAAGCTAGACTTGCTCCCACGGAAGCTTGACTCTTGCGTAGCCCCACCACCGGTGCGGCCGCACAGCAAGTTCACATCATGGAGGGAACCGAAGCGGCCCCCGCGATGGCAATGCTGCCGAAGTTCATGCGGCCGAGGACCCGAACCAGCCAGCGCCGGGGCAAAAGAGCCTGGATGCCTGCGGCAAAAAGAAGGCCTACCACCAATGCCGCCCAGATGGCCTTCCAGTAAACCAAAGCATAGCCCCAGGCCGCCTGCCAGGACGCCGCCGGCGGCGCAGCCGCTCGACCGGTGAGGATCGAGTGGCCGATTGAGTGGTTCGCGGCGGCAGCGAATGCCTTGTGGAAGTAGGGATCCCATTTGACGTAATAGAGGCCTGCCACGGCGATTAGTGTGAATGCTGCAATTCCCCCTGCCTGGACCCAACGAGCCCGCGATGTGGCTGCCGAACTGACTTTCCCCATGCTGGGGATTTGTTCGCCGTTAGCAATTTCGAACTGGCTGCTTTCGTTTTGCATATTAACCTCTTTGCTTGACATAATTACCACCCGAGTGCCGCTTTGCATTCAAACAGTATTCACGAGGAACTGCCGACGATTCTGATCATTCGACCCGGCAGTAGCAGTATAGAAACTGCTGGGTCGTGCCAATTGGAGTGTGGTGCAATTCCTTAGAGCTTTCCACCAGCCGGAACCGAAGTCCAAACTGATCGTGGAGTGATTCGGCATCGTAGCGCATCACATCAAGCCCGCTGCATTTCGTCGGGCCTTCGGGTCCGAATGTTCCAACAATCACATGGCCGCCCCGCTTGACCGCGCGCGCTACGGTCTTGACATAAGCAGCGCGCTGCTCCGTCGAGGTAAGAAAATGAAATACCGCGCGATCGTGCCAGACGTCGTAGGCGCTCGGAGCGAGATCGACTTTGGTTATGTCTGTGGTAATCCAGTGAATGTGTTTGGCAGCTTCCTTCAGCCGTTTCTTTGCCACATCGACTGCGGTTTGGGAGATATCCAGAACGGTGATGTTCTGATAGCCTCGCGCCAGAAGGTCGTCCACGAGAGTGGATTCACCACCACCCACGTCTATGATGGATGCCGAGTGGTTTCCAGACGCACGCTCAATCAAGGCGAGCGAGGTTTCAAGATGCACACTATACCAACTCAGTTGGTCCGGTGCCTTGGTAGTGTAAATCGTCTCCCAGTGAATCTTTAGATCGTTGGGAAACATGGCAGCCCTCCATTTGCCTGATTTTGTCTTCGACGGAATTTGGCTGTCTCTCCTGGAACTGCGCGACACACCTGCTGTGGAGGGATCATGCCGCTGAGAGGAAGACCGGAACGCCCGCCGAGACGGTGCCCGTCCCCCAGCATCCGAGGAATCTTGGAGTCGGAGTGTCAATTTCGATTTGACTCTTTCAGTTTTGCCGGTGCGAACCGTCAACCACCTGCAGCAACAGGCCGGTGCCGC
>JBOGMX010000045.1:0-120320 GCA_050746725.1 Candidatus Acidiferrales bacterium
CTAAGAAGGCCAGTCGAAGACTACGACTTTGATAGGCGGGAGGTGGAAGCGCAGCAATGCGTGTAGCTAACCCGTACTAATCGGCCGTTCGGCTTGACCATAAACTTACCCAACGCGTTTTCGCTTCACGGCGATTGCGTGTGGCGTGAGTCGCTTTCCCATCGCGTTACTCTCAAGCAAAATTAGCGGTTTATGCCACTTCCTTCAGTTGCTCATCGAAACTCATGCATTTCAGAGTTTCGATTTCTAGTTTCCTGGTGGTCTTACCGCGAGGGTCACACCCGTTCCCATCCCGAACACGGAAGTTAAGCCTCGCTGGGCCGATGATACTGCGCTGGAAACGACGCGGGAACGTAGGTCGCCGCCAGGATTAGATTTCAAAGGCCGCATTCGCGAAGAGCGACTGCGGCCTTTTTTGCTTTTGCGCTCGCTTTCAGTCTCATTTCTGCAGCCTCATCTTTACGCAGCTGTACCCCTTGCCTCCCTGGATATTGCGGAGTGTTCGCTCCACCTCTTGGAATTTTCGAAACGTGGGTGGGAATTTGAGCACTTGGAAGCACGGCTTCGAGAACAGAACCTTGTATCCTGGAGTGTGATCTTTTTCTTTTATGGCGCTTTGGAGCCGTGAGGCGATGTTTAGCGGCCTCCCCATATACTCCTGTTGCCCCATCATCTGAATTCTCATTAACTGCCCCCGATCCACTCCAAACGTGAGGCCCAACTGCTTTGGACGCCTTTGCAGTTGAGGAAGCACATGCTTTGTAAGTTTGTAATCGAAATACCCACACAGTTTGTCGAGAAAACAGACCAGCGATACGCCAGATGTCTCCTCAGGAAAGAGAAGCACCCATCCGTCGCCAATGAACTTGTAGACTTCAAAGAATTCCTTTTTGGCTTCGATCTTCAGGAACCTCTTGGTTGCGATGAGGAGATTTCGCATCACTAGCTCGTTGTTGGAGAGCATTAAGTCCTCCAGCATGTGGGACGACGAGCAAATGTCGAAGAACACTACAGTTCGCTCAATTACGTCTGGGTCCTCTGTCTCGCGCGTCACTGGACTTTTGCCTCCTCTTATTGGTCTAGCGGGGATATGTACCAGCAGATTATCTCCGTCGTCAACTTCAGAAAGCGCTATAGTGCTCGTGAACGGCGAGCGCCCAGGTCATGCCTCACAGTGTCAAAGGAATGTCGCGGCGCATTTGCGAGCTTCTTGCGGTCTCCGATCTGCCCACGAGCAGTTGTGGGCGGGAACACGTCAAGCCAGCTCGTGCCCACCATCGATCCCGAAGAGCGCAAGAGAATCCGCGAGTTGGGGCCGCGCCCGATTTCTTCTACGATTGGACACTGGATCATCACACTCGGGAGAGAGTCGGCGAGTGATCGGGAGGTCCGGCGCATGGAATGTTCTCTCTACGGATTCCAGGTGGGCTGTTGGGTTCAAAATCATCAGCAGGTCTACCCGCTTACGGGAAATCTGAAGGATCGCCGTTGTCGCCATGACCGGAGCACCCATCCCGAACATGCAAAGCAACAAACCGCGGCGGAAAACTTGCTTTTAGGAAAGGGCAGTAGGTAAAAACTTCCCCGCTGAAGCGACCGGACAACGGTTGCTCTCTAAGCGGCGAGAAAAAGCGTGACAGACGTTCCTATTCGGCGGTTGCCATGAGCATGGACATCGATTGCAGGCCGACGCGACCGGGACCCTTAAAACGGTTCCAGACGATTTGGCCGCCGCTGGCAAACATGCCGGTGGAAAGCTTTTGGAACTGGGTTTCCATCTGCACGCTGCGGTCCTTGTAGACCCATCCGCCGGGCTCGATGTCGATCTGCTCGCCGACGTTGAGGAGCACCTCGAATACGTTTCCGTAGCCATGCAGCCAGAGGATTCCCTCGCCTTTGTGCGCGGTGAACGTGTCGATGAAGAACCCCGTTCCGCCGAGCAGCATGTTGGCGACGCCTTTGACGCGCGCAAAGGTGTAATCAAGCTGGTCGGTAGCGGCTAGAAACTGGTGCTCGCGCACGTCGAGCGACTGACCCTGATTCAGGTGCATGGGAAAGACATGCCCGGCGCCATCGCGGCTGAAAGCGATGCGCCCTGGCCCGCGCGCTTCAGTCATGAAAATAGGCATTCCCGAAAGCACTCGTTTGAACGCTCCGGAAAGCTGCTTGACGCCGACTTCGGTGTGCGTGTCCTTCCACAGAAGCACGTGATGCTCGAAATAAATGGGAACGCCTGCAAGCTCGACGGTGAGAACGGGCACGAGCTCGCCATCCAGGTGATAGGTGACGCCGGCAAAGGTTTCTGCCTGTGCCGAAGTAGCTTTCAAAACCGGCGCTGGACTAGTGGCCATTTCTTTTCTCCTCCGCGATGCTCCCAAATGGAATCGTGATGAACCTATCCACGATACAGCGCAATTTTTGGGAGTCCATCAGCGGCACGACCCGGTCGTGCCCTAACTTATAACCGCTGGCTCTCATCGCGGGATCGGCGTGGTGGGCATCGAGCGCATTTCTAGAATCTTCAGACGGAGGCGGCGCAGCGGTTCGCCGATTGCGGCCATGATGATCACCCCGGCGATAATCGCAATCGCATCGCGGCGCGTTTGCATTAGACCCAGCGCGACGAGAAGGGTGGTAGCCAAGGCTGCTGGTTGGCCGGCACGGAGCAGCAGGGTGAGCACGGTGGTCAGCGCGGCCGCCAGCGCCACAACCCATAGACGGTTCGTGGTCAAAACTCCTGCCGACAACACCGCCGGCGAATTCCATGCATTGAACACGTATATCGCAAGGAAGCCGGAGCCTAATCCGGCCAGGTGCCCAACAATGATGTTGTAGGATCTGGCGCTCCGCAGTTGTGGCTGCTCGACTAACTCATAAGCAGTGGGACCGAGGCTGGCGAAGATGAGCGGCTGCCTCGTCGCCCAACTGATTGCAGCCATCGCGAGCATCAGACTACCTTCTGCCAGAGCCCAGATCAAATCGGCACGTCGCTTCACAATCGGCCTCCTCGAAATCCTATTTTCATTAGTGCAGCCCCTTTTGAAGTTAATATATTCCTGCCAACGGAGGCTTATCTAATCACAATGTCCGCGCATCTTGCGCCCCATCGCTTCCTAGCGACGATTTACAAAATCTGGATGATGCGCCATGTGGACGTACCGCCAGAAATCTCGGAGGCGCTGCTCAACGAACTGGCGAATTCGCGCAAGGGTGATGCGCGTGGAAACGCCGGGAAACCGAAATACATCCCGGTCGTGGCTATCGTGAACGGTCGGAGCGCGCGCGTCACGCTCGTTCCGGCCGGCGGAGGACGATTCCGCGTGCAGATCAACACCGCGCTGCGAAAGGCGGCACGCGTGGACTCTGGCGACGTGGTCGGGGTCGATCTCCGGCTGGATCTGAAGTCGCGAAGCCTGCCCGTTCCGCCCGATTTACGAGTTGAGCTGAAGCATTACCCAAAGGCAAAAAAGGCCTTTGACGAGCTCCCGCTGGGCCATCGCCGCCACATCATCCAGTATTTCGATTCCACGAAATCACCCGAAGCGAGGCAGCGGCGACTTGAGCGCACGATCGACGTGCTGCTAGAGCGGGCCTTTTTGCAGCCGCGCCGGTCTACCAGGAGCCCCCGCCACAAATCCCGTCCTTGACTCATTCCCGGCCGGCGACGACAATTCGCCATCTAAACGGAGGTCCCCATGTATCTAAAACTTCGGATTATCGTGTTGATGTTCGCGATTGCTACATGCTTGCCCGCGTTGGCTCGTGCAAGACAGTCCGCCCAGCGCCAAGATGCAACGCCGGCCAGCGACACGATTGAATGCCGGATCCTGGAAGCGCATGCCAGCACGGCTCCTTCGGCGCTGGTCGTGATTTTTCATCAACGCGACAAGCAGGATCAGCCGCATCTAGCGGCAATGCTCAAGGAAAAATCCGGCGGCAGCGCCGAGGTGCAAGTGGGCGACGCGCCGTGGACCACGGCCACAGTGTTCCGGCTGAAGACCTGCTTCGGTCGAGGGCTTCTAGTGCTCCCGCCGGGATCGGTGGCGATGAAAGACGGCGGCACATTCCGCATCCGCTTCTCAACGGATCGGGCCGCGAATTGAAGCCAGCTTTGAACTGGAGATACGCGATGGGCAACGGATTTCGATTGCTTCTCATGCTGTTCTTTTTTGTTCCGCCAGCGGCAGCTCGCGCGCACGGCGGTAGCGTGGCGGACGTGCAGGCCATTCGTGGCATCGAAGCGCAATGGGAGACGGCTTGGAATCATCACGGCATCCCTGCGATGGTGCGGCTCGGCGCGCCGGATGCCGATTGGGTGAATCTGGCGGGGCAGTGGTTTCAAGGCGGCAAGGCGTTTGCGAAAAGTCTGGAATCGCTACATTCGGGCAAAGTGAAAAACAGCACGTGGCACACGGAGCGGGTCCAGGCGCGATTCCTCTCGCAGTCCATCGCGGTAGTGCACGTTTATTTCAGCACCACGGGTGAACGCAATCCTGACGGTTCGCTGCGACCTCCACGCCGAGGTATCCTCACTCGCGTGGAAGAAAAACGCGGCGGACGCTGGCTGATCATTGCCTCGCAGGCCACCAACATCGTCCCACCTGCGACGGCCTTGTTACCGAGTGGCGCGGAACAGAACGAGGGACAGTAGAGTGGACGGATGCTATCAGGCGTCAGCGTACCTTCGGCGAAAGTCTCGCGGGCGCTTTCATTCGGAGTTTTTGTCAGGGCTCTGCGCCGGACCAAAGGCGACTGGCACGCCTAATCACATCTAACAGTCCATAAAACGGATCATGTTTGTGGCAAACGGCGCAGCGCAAAAGTTCAGTGGCTCCGCGGCACGTGGCCCGGGTCTTTCAGGTGGTAATTGGAGTAGCTTTCTTCTTCCTGGTCGTTGTGGGAAAAAAAGAACAGGATTTTTGCGCGTGAATGCATTGAAAAGTGTTTCCGCACCCAGATGCCGTTGCCGGCGGGCATCTTCTCCAGCTCGAATCGCGTGCCCGGCTCGACCGTCGCCAAGAATCCTTCGATCGTGACGGGCTGTACCACGTGCGCCTCCACTTTCACCCACTGAAACGTCTGTTCATCGATCCAGAGCTTGCCGACCATCCCGGTGAGAACCTGGGCTTCGTGGTTAGGGGGGGTGTAACCGGGCCGTCGCGTAGCCTTCAGCACATATACATTGTGCGGACCTCGCTTCTGCTCGCCCACGACCTTGAAAGTGAATGCGTCCGCCAACTGGTCCATTAGGAGGTGGTCGCGCGCTCGATCCCGCTGGTAGCTTCCGACGCGCCGGGCGCGCTCTTCGCTTGTTTCGTTCCGGCGTGAGCGGACCGCCTGCTGAAACTTTTGTTGTTCCGAGGCCTGTTGTTGGGGGGACAGCGGCTTTCCGTTAATCCGGATCAGCCGCTCGTAGGGCGAGCCGAGGATCATCGTCACGTGATACGTTCGCGTGTGTCCACCGGCGTCATAATCCGTCTCATCGAACTCGTACTTCGGGAATGCCGCCCAATCGGCTTTGTTTGCTTGGACGGAACGCTCGATGATGGTTTGCGCGTCCGGCTGCTTGTGGGAATGGAAGCTAAATGCCAGAAACACGAGCACGGCGCAAGCCATCAAGTGGCACTCTCACTTTCGCCCAGCTCGAAGTTCGCCGCGGACGAAGGCTCGCTCGACTGGGAGCCGCGACTCAGGCGTTGGTCGAGCTGACTTCGCGCTGTGGCAGAACCACCGGCTGCGCTTGATGTGTGGTCGCAAGTAATTTCTGAATTTCCTCCGCCTCGAGCGTTTCCCGCCGAATCAGGGCCGAAGCGATTACGTCCAAATCGGCGCGCCGCTCCGACAAAATGACCTTCACGCGCTGATAGAGCCTGTCGATCCTCTCGCGAATTTCCGTGTCAATCGCTTCGGCGGTGTGTTCGCTATAGTTTTTCTCCTCCATCGCGAAAGGCGTCTTCAGATATTGGGACTGGTGCGAGATACCGTAGGTGACGCTCCCGAGATGCTTGCCCATGCCGTACCGCGTGGACATTTCGCGCGACAGCATTGAAGCTCTCTCCAAATCGTCATTCGCTCCCGTGGAAACAATCCCCTGGTAAATGATGTCTTCCGCAACGCGTCCGCCGAGAAGGACGGATATCATGTCCTCGAGTTCGGGCTCCGTGAGCAAATAGCGGTCTCGCTCGGGCAGTTGCAAAGTATGCCCGAGAGAGCCGATGGACCGAGGCACGATCGACACGCGCCTGACGGGATCCGCGTGTGGCACGCTGAGCGCCACGAGAGTATGACCAACCTCGTGGTATGCGACGCGCTCTTTCTCGTCGGGACTGATCAGGCGTCCTTTTTTCTCGAACCCCATCGTAACGCGGTCAACCGCCTGCTCGAAATCGCGCTCTTCGATCTGATCCGCGTCGCGCCGCGCCGCGTTGAGCGCCGATTCGTTTACGATGTTCGCCAAATCCGCGCCCACCATTCCCGGAGTTTCGGCCGCGACGGCGTTCAGGTCCACATCCGGGCCGATCTTCAATTTTCGACAGTGTACGCGAAGAATGGCCTCGCGCTCTCTCAGGTCGGGCCGGTCCAGCACCACTTGCCGGTCGAATCGGCCCGGCCTCAGCAACGCACGATCGAGCACCTCCGGACGATTCGTCGCACCCATGATGATCACGGCTTTCGACGTATCGAAGCCGTCCATCTCCACCAATAACTGGTTTAGCGTTTGTTCGCGCTCTTCGTTCGTCGGCATCGACTGCGGTCCGGCACGGCTTTTCCCAATCGCGTCGAGTTCATCGATGAATATGATGCAGGGAGAGCGCTTTTTCGCTTGCTGGAAAAGATCGCGAACGCGGGAAGCTCCCACTCCCACAAACATCTCCACGAACTCCGAACCCGAAATCGAGAAAAATGGAACGCCCGCCTCTCCCGCAACGGCCTTGGCCAGCAGCGTTTTGCCGGTTCCCGGCGCACCGACGAGCAGCACGCCCTTCGGAGTCCGGCCGCCCAAGCGCTGATATTTTGCGGGATGGCTCAAGAAATCCACCACCTCCCGTAATTCCATTTTTGCTTCATCAGCGCCGGCCACATCACTGTATTTCGTTTCCATCCGCTCGGAAGCTTCGTGCATGCGAGCCTGATTTCGGCCGAAACTCATCGGACCGCCGCGCTTCTTCTGCATGCGCCACATGAAGACGCCAATCAGGCCGAAAATAAGCAGCATGGGTCCCCAGAAAATCAGGATCTCCAGCCATTGCGAGGATGAAGGCATCTTACCTGAATATTTTATGTGCTTGGCTTGCAAATCCTTGACGAGCGGCGCGATCGCCAATCCTGGCACTCGCGTTGCCTCTATCTTCTTTGGCGTTTCTTTCGGTTTGTCGGCGGACTTCTTTTTGTCTTTGGCCGACGGCTGCTTCAAGAGTCCAACAACCTTCTGCTGGCCGATGCTGACTTGGGAGATCTTACCAGCCTGCACTTCGGATAAGAAATCGCTGTAGGAGACCTGTTTTTCCTGCGGTACGGCGTACATCGATCGGATAAGCCAAATCGCCAGCGCAATCCAAATTACGTAGACGAATGCCGATCTCCAAAATCGTGTGGTTGTATTGGGCTTATTGGCCATCGAGGAATCCGCCCTTCTCCTCTTCGGCGAACTGCTCTAAGGTTCTCTCGTGGTTACACATGTTTGCTCCCACAAGACATTCGATGACTTACGCACGCTTTCGCTTCTTATTGCGCGCGCCTCCATTAACCCGCGCCAGCGATCGTGACCTTCCGGCCCATACGGATAGACCCATCCAGTGTACATCCAGGACTACGTCATTAGCTGAGTTGCTTGCGGGCTGGAACTCAGGGCTTACGAGGTGCAGCCACTAGCGCAGACATAAATAGCCTGAGTGGGGCGATTAAACACAGAAAAAGCGACCATGTCGGAAGCCCGCTCCGAAGGCCTCAGGCATCGGTCCTCGATCACGCCTGTACTAGATAAATTATGGCCTCTTTGGCAGATCCCGTTATTTTTCTGCGCGCGCAGGCGCTCCGACGGTTTTCCCTCTTCCCTCACCACTCTAGGGTTTCCGGCTCGCCAGCCATCGCGCGCCTAGCTGGCCCGACGGGCGCGCGTCGTCAAACGCACCCTCGCGGATGCGTTACGTAGATCGCCGCCTATTTCCCCGTGACAGGGTTCCTATAGTGGTACGGCGGCACGTACACGTCTGGGAAGAGCTTGTACGTTTCCGTTGAAGGTTCGTCTGGAGCAAAGCCAGGAATCGGCCCCGGCGGAGGATTGCCGCCCTGGTCCCAGCCCTTGTAGTAATCCACGTAGTAGGTAAAGTAGGCGTGAAGTTTCTTGATCTTCCACACGCCGTCCTCTTTCACGTACTCATTTTCGTAAGTCGCCTCTCCCCACTGCGCGGATTTATGCAAGATGCCGACTTCCATAATTGCGCGCCATCTTGCCTCCGCGGTTTTGCCGTCCGGCGCGACATCGATTTTCGGCTGCAGCTGCATGTGGTTGAACAACAATCCATATTTGAGCTCGGGCAGTTTATGCAGGTAGGCGCGCACGCGATCTTGCCCCACGTACACGCCGCGTAGTCCGATTTCGAGCGTGCCGTCTTTTGCGAAGAGATCGGCGGCTTCGTCCCACTTGCATTTGTCGACGTAGTAGCCATAGGCAGTCTGCAAATTGTGGATGGCGATGTAGTCTTCGGTGAGTTCAACACGATGCTGCAGCGCGGCCACTTGAGTTCGCAGAGCTTTCACCTGAGCGGCTAGATCGGCGGAATCGCTGCCGCCGCCCGCAGCCAGCGCTAGCGGACAGAAACACAAAAGCGTTACAACGACGTAGATCGCACGAGCGTGCATTTTCTGGTTGCCTCCCTCTTGCCGCGCGGACAGGCGCGTGGTCGTTCCTGATGGGCGGGCGCGAGAGTATCAGCCGCCGCACGCACGCGCAATACTTCGCAGCGTACGTCGCGAAATCGTGCACACTGCGGCCGATATGATTTCTACCTGGTAAGACCCGTTGTGCCGCTCAGGTCGAACGCAACTGCCGTCTCGCGATTGTTTCCATCTTCACAAAAGAACGCTCCTTGTTGACACCGTCAATGGGATTTGCTATAGCCGCGCAGACAACTCTGGTTTCGCGGGCTATGTAAGTCTACAGGGGGAGCATGAGATTCGGGGCAGTATTGGCTATGGGCCCTTGTTTTTCTCCTCGTTTCCGCTACAGGCTGGTCGCAAGAAATTACCACCGCTCGAATCCGAGGTACGGCGGAGGATTCTTCGGGCGCCACACGCAGGTTGCCCAATTTTAGAGAAGGGAAGTCCGCAATCTGAAACCTGACGTCTTACAAAAATCCAAGGCCGTACAAGAGGTTTGGAGACATGCATATCTTATATTCATTCTGCTTTTGGCTTGAACATAGCTTGATGGGGAGATCGATACATAACTCCGCGTGGATGTTTCCGATGATCGAAACGGTCCATCTCTTCGGGGTTGTCGTGCTGGTCGGTTCTGCTTCCGTTTTGGACCTGCGTTTGATGGGCGTGGCTTTCAAAGATTACACCGTATCCATGGTAGCGGAGCGCTTCCTACCTTGGATCTGGGCGGGTTTCGCGATTCAGGTGGCGACCGGAGTACTCCTGTTTTCTTCCGAGGCGACGAAGATGTATGGCAGTGACGTGTTTCGGGTGAAGATGCTGTTGATTGCTGCCGCAGGAATCAATGCGCTTGTGTTTCACTTGCTTGCGTACCAAAGCGTCGGAAAGTGGGAGCAGGACAAAGTCGCTCCGTTGTCGGCCCGCTTTGCCGGGACGTTCTCGATCTTACTTTGGTTTGGCATCGTGGGTGCGGGACGCTGGATCGCCTACAGCTAATGATGGGAGAGCGAAAACTTAACATGCGAGGCCGCCGAGGATGACTCCAGCTTACGCGTTTTTTCACTGGCTCACGCAAACGTATATTGGCCAGCAGATGCAAGGTAACGCTTATCTGTTCCCAACGGTGGAAGCCCTTCACGTCATGGGAAGCGTGGCTCTGGTTGCATCTAGCTCGATCGTAAGCCTGCGCCTTGCGGGGCTTTTCCTAACGGATATACCCGTCTCGAAAATCGTAAGACAATTTCTGCCGTGGGCCTGGTTGGGCTTCGGATGTCAGTTAGTTACAGGAACCCTTTTGTTTATGTCAGAGGCCACGCTCGCCTATGCCAACGTGATCTTTCAAGTCAAAATGGCACTGATCCTTTTGGCGGGCATAATTGCCCTTGTTTTTCAGCACACCGTTTATCGCCGGGTGAAAACTTGGGACGTTTCCAATCCACCTTTCTCGGCCAAGTTCGCGGGTTATGCTTTCATCGTCATATGGTTTGCGGTCATCGCTGCCGGGCGCTGGCTGAATAGTTCGATTGCTAATTCGCCGATGCCACCCCCTCCGATGTAGCACTCGCTTGGGTTTTTCAGCTAGGTGCCGCAGGGTGACAGACACGATTCCTTCTCGAAACGCAGACCGTAATGCGTTGGCGAACTCCTCTCAGCGATATTCGGGAGCGGCGCCACCGGATCGTCAAGCTATGCACCGAAGGCCCCGCCACAAGCTAAGAGTCAGCCCGTACCATCATCACCCGTGAGCGTTATCTCGCATTGGCCGGCACAAAGTTGTTTAGCACTTCACCGTTCGACTTTTTCGCGAAGGCGAGGGTTCCGCCCTTCTTCGAGGCATTTTTGAACGGGAAGAAGTTAACGGTGATCGCGTCGCCTGGTTTCAGTGACTCTCGCGTCCATCCGCGGCGACCCAAGTAGTTGGGACTCATTCCTTCGAAGGCATACAGAGTGGTGCCTCCTTTGCCATTGGGTACGTCGAGCCAAAGCCAGGTGTGAGGATTTGTCCACTGGAACGCTCTCACCTTCCCCTTCACGGTTAGGTGACGCGTCATGTCGTAATCGGCAAATCCGTGATGCGCGGTTGCCGTACCCGCCGTTACCATCAGTGCTGCCACCAAGGCTACAAACAAAGCCGCTTGCTTTAAGTTCGTCTTCGCTTGCTTCATCAAGGTCCTCCGCGTACTACAGGTCTAGCGATACTACTTAGAATTCGAGTCCGAACCAATGGGAGGGGGAGGCGGAGGGGTGATATCCACTTCAGCTTTGCCATTGCCGGTCACAGAATTACGGTTGTTCTGCTCGCAAATGTATTCATCGATCGTCCAATTCCGATAACGCTTCAAGGTTCGCGTCGTCGTATACGGATGCTCCAGAGCGATGGGATCAATAACCGTTGTCTTGATGCTCATGGTGTTGGGATCGAGAAGCTGAAAACGCTCGATGATTTTCATCTTGTTACTGTGCGGAATGCCCATCGCGATATGTGTCCCCGGAACGAAGCCCACAGTCTCAGCCACCAGCGTCTTGCCTTCCCAATGACCGACCGACGTGCCCCAAAAGGTCGGAGCAGGGTCTTTGGGGAGTTGGCGCCCATCCGTGTAGATATGACGAATCATCCGATACGCCTCACCGATGATCGTCACCTGGCCGGGAGTAAGCAAGAACTCATACGGATAGGGCATACCCATGATTGCCGGCATGCCGTTCGGCACGCAGTTGGCCTGAGGATTATCCTGCGCAGCATGCGCCTTCAAAGCATTCACTTTGACGGCCCATTCAGGTGTGAGAGCCGGGGTTTGCCGCATCGGGAAACTAGGGAATTTAGATCGGGCCGTCGTTCTTCCTTTACCTTGTTTAGCCTCCCCAGGTGGCACAACTAGCGAAGAGTCTCCCAGCGGCTCTTCCCAGACGCCGGTGAAGTCGGGCAATTTGCCAAGCGCAGCCCAGTCCGCGGCGGTGGGCACCGGGAGCTTGACGTTTAGCCAAGTTTGAGCGGGAGCGACAGAAACGAACAACGCCGAAGCGAGCGCGACGACAATGAGTCGTCCTAAGTACTTCCTGGGTTCCTGAGCCATCGCGGTCCCTCCTTTGGATTAAAGATTCACAAGGTCATGTTGTGGGAAAATAACAAGGTGTGGCGCAGAAAGCAATTGCCAAAAAAGAAGCCGTGAACGATCCACGCGGCCATCCCACGCCGCGACTGGAGGTCCGGTTCTCGCGGCAAATGCCGAAAATTGGCCTACAGAAACTGCGGAGCTGCAAATACGTTGAGAACTGCAAGATGCATGCTTGCGGTCGCGCCGAACGCGAGCCTGACGAGGGGCTCAACGGTTCTTTGGGTTCTGATCGTTTTCGCCGGCCGAACAATCGCCTACTGGTAGCTGCCCCAGCACAAAGCGTTTTCTCGTTTCCGGCGCGCCTCTGCGGTCAACCTACCCGTCCGAATCTTACTTGGTGACGATTGGTGACGGCTTGCCCCATTCCCCGGTAAACACGAACGATGAAACCGTCTTGCGCTGGCGTGCTCCGAGTTCTCGTTCTCGGAGTTGCTCCGGAAGAGACGCCGGATCTCCGGGATAGCCAAGCGCGATTCCAGCGACAGCTTCGAATCCTTCTGGTATGTGAAACGTCTCGCGCGCTTTGTCCGGCCGAATTCCCGCCATCTGGTGAATCTGCAATCCGAGCGCAGTGGCCTGGAGCGCCATGGTCGCCGCGGCCTGCCCCACATCATGAAACGAGTGCCGGTTGTCCTGCCCGTTGTGCTGGAACTTCAGTCCAGCGGCGCTCAGCGCCACCACCGGCGCATCCTTCGCCCAACTCTGATTGGACTCCACGAAGCATTCCAGCACGCGCTTGAAATTCGCGGGATCGTCCTTGGTCGCCACGATGAAATACCACGGCTGTGCGTTAAAGGAGGAAGCCGCCCAGCGCGCGGCTTCGAAAAGCGCGCGCAGCTTTTCAGGCTCGACCGCACGGCTATCGAAAGCCCGCGGGCTCCATCGGTGCGTGAGAATTTCGTGAATCGGTGTTTCGGTGGGAGCAGGATTTTTCCGGTCAGTCATCAATCGTCATCCTCCTTGGACTTTAAGCCTGCAATTATGGACTAAGCGCTCGACGCGCGTCGAGCGCTGGATTGGCGGCCGCAGGCGCCCGTAGCCGGACGAGCGCACCCGCCAGTCGCCATCAAAAGAAGGAGGGAAAACCCAGCAAGCTGGCATACGCAGAGAGCTTCATGCCAGGTCGAACGCCAGGACTTCGGCCGGTTCGGTTGCCTGCACGCGCACCTCTGTTTCGTTCGAGAGCGCCGCGCCGTCGCCGGCATGGAGCGTTTTTCCGTTCAGTAGTACTCCGCCGCGCGCGATTTGCAACCACGCGTGCCGATCCGATGCAAGAGACAGCCGCGCCTCCTTTCCGCTGTCGAGACGCACGATATGCAAATTCGCGTCCTGGCGAATGGTGATCGGCGCATTCGGTCCGGCTACAAGTGCGAATTTGTTGCGCAAATCCGAATCCGAAAATGCCAGTTGTTCGTACCCGGGATCGAGCCCCTTGCGTTCCGGAAAAATCCAGATCTGCAACAGGTGCGCCGGATCATTCGTTGAAGGATTGAATTCGCTGTGCATCATGCCTCGGCCGGCGGTCATGTGCTGCAGTTCGCCGGGACGGATCACGCCGCGTCCTCCGTTGCTGTCGCGATGCTCCAGTGCGCCCTCCAGAATCCAAGTGAGAATTTCCATGTCGCGATGCGGGTGCATCGGGAATCCCTGCGATGGCGCGATGACGTCTTCATTGATCACGCGCAGAGAACGGAATTGCACGTGTTCTGGGTCGTAGTATTGATCGAACGAAAATGTGAAATGCGAATCCAGCCAAGCCAGTTTGTTGTGGCCGCGCTCCGCAGACGGGCGAATGGCGATCATAGCAGCTCCATCGGATAGCTTTTGGCTCTTCGGTAAACCGTTGGATGCCCGCCCGCTCCAAAGGATTCGGCCAGAGCTTCAGGGTTTCTGAGTAGGGCGGAGAAGTACTTCACTTATAAAGCTTTGCGGTGCTTGAGTGAGTATGGCTGCGACTGCATGGGCTACGTCGTCGGGCTGCAGCATCTTGCTTCTATTTCGCCCGCCAGGGAACGAAAAATCCGTCGCTACCGAGCCGGGGCAAATCGCGCTGACGCGAATACCTTGTGACCGCAAGTCCTCCGCCATGCAGCCGGTAAGTCCCAAGAGGCCCCACTTGGATGCGCAGTAGACCGCGCCTCCCGGAAAGGTATTCTTCCCGGCCAAAGACACTATGTTCACGATGTGCCCGCGTCCCAAGCGAATCATTCCCGGCGCCGCGGCGTGACTAAGCAGGAACACAGCCTTTAAATTGGTGTCCAATACTTGGTCCCATTTTGATGTGTCGGCGTCTTGAACCGGGGCGAAGTAGCCGATTCCGGCGTTGTTGACGAGAATTTCGACGGGGCCGAGCGATCTCTCGGTCGTTTCCAGAAGCCTTTTAATATCTGCGGGGCGCGTGACGTCGGCGACTACCGCGATGGCATCCGAGCCGCTTTTGTTGCATTCGTTGGCGGCGGATTCGAGCCGTTGCGCATCGCGTCCGCAAAGGCTCACACGCGCTCCCATCGACCCCAGGAGCCGCGCAATTGCCAGTCCGATTCCGCGGCTGGCGCCGGTTACGAGAGCGACTTT
Organism: Candidatus Acidiferrales bacterium; assembly: GCA_050746725.1. Lineage (GTDB taxonomy): Bacteria > Acidobacteriota > Terriglobia > Acidiferrales > UBA7541 > Palsa-295. Next base: position 14,571 of record JBOGMX010000045.1, read on the forward strand.
GCCGTCGAGTGGTTTTTCGATCGCCATAACTTAAATTAACCTGGTGACCCAACGCTCGTATGCAACATCTCACGATTCGGGTGCGAGGATCAAGCAAGCGCCATAATTTAGGTGGCGGCGTAACGCATTCATGGATTCGGACTTGCGCGGGTTGGGTGGTTTCCCTATAATCCCGACGATTTATCTTAATCGGCATCCTACGCGGTAGTGGTTATGACTGCGATGGGCCACCCGACCAAAAAGTAGCCCAGGAGGCACGAAATCGGACCATGCGAAACTATCTCAATCGAATCGTGATAGCGGTTGCTGCTCTTAGCGTGGTGCCTATCTCGGCCTGGGCCGCAACTGCGCAAGCTGCCCAGCAAGCCAAGCAGCCTTCGTACACCATGCCGGAGTACAATCAGTTCACTAACTGCCAGACGGAGAAGGATCCCAACGGCAAGGTAAAGTGCCTGGACGGGTTTGTTAAGCAATTTCCGAATTCCACGCTGATGCAATACGTGGATGAGATTTATTACCAGACGTACTATCAGTTGAAGGACTACAAGAAGGCGATCGAATATGCGGATAAGCTCGTCGCCCTCGGCAACAAAGCCGATTTGGCTCGCCGCGTCCAGGCCATTCAAGCGCGCGTGCAGTTGTTTCCTTACGCCTACAAAGCCCAGAGCCCCGGTTTGCAGGACCAGCTGACCAAGCAACGCGACGCGGCTTTGCAAGGAGCCAAGCTGCTAGAGCAATACAAGACGGCGCCCGGTTCCAAACTGACCGATGCCCAATACAAGAAATTTCTCAATGGCTTTTATGCGGCGGCTGGGTACGCCGACCTGCAGTTGAAGAACAATACGGACGCCGTGCAGGCTTTTAAGTCGGCTCTCCAAACCAATCCCAACGACGCCGTTTCCGAATATCGCCTCGGATTGGCGTATCTCGCGCTGACGCCGCCACAATCGCTCGACGGATTTTGGGCGCTGGCCCGCGCCGTGGACCTGAAAGTTCCAGATTCGGATAAAGTGAAGGACTACCTTCGTCGCGCGATGTTGGCTTACGAACAGCCGGGATGCGTGCCGCAGGTGGATCCGCAGCTCAGCAACCTTCTGCAACTGGCCGCCAATTCCGCCCAACGGCCCGCCACGTGGACCATTCCGACCGCCGATGATTTGAACAAGATTCGCCAGGCAAGCAACATCATTACCGTGCTCACCTCCCTGAGTGGGGGTGGAGACAACGCGAGCCAAACGTGGCTCGCAATCTGCGGTGCGGAGTTTCCTGAAGTCGTCGGAAAGATTGTCGACGTGAACGAGTCAGACAGTTACGCCGACTTCATGGTCTACAGCGGCGCCACTGCCGCCGAAATGCAAGCGGCCACAACCGCTAATATGGACGTGAAAGTCTGGACCGCTCCGCCTCCCGCAGGCGCGACGCCCGCAGCGCCGGCCAACGGAGCAACGGCGGCTCCGGCGATTACTCCACAACCCGACGCGCTGCGCCTGAAGAAGGGCGACGGCATCCGTTTCTCAGGGACGTTGGTCAGTTACGATTCCTCGCCCTTTCTGCTGCACTGGGATCAGGTGACCGTGGATCCGAGCATCATCCCTAAACAAGCGCCCGCAAAGCGCGGCGCCCGCAGAAAGCGATAGGCGAGTATCGGGACTTAAAAGCGCACGCTACGTTATGCAGCCGGTTCCGCAAAGGACCGGCTGCATTTGTTTTTAGGGTAGACCGTAAGTACTTTCTCGCGGTGCGAGCGGGAGAAGACGCGCTCAGTGCCGCCGGTTCGAACGATCGAGGTGGTATTCATTGATTTTACGGCTCAGCGTATTGCGGTGAATGCCTAGAACTTTGGCGGCCCGGCACTGGTTGCCGTTGGAGCGCTCCAGCACGCGTTTGATGAGCTTTTTCTCGAACTCCGTTACCGCCTCTTCGAGTAAAATTCCGCGTTCCACCATCATTCCGACCAGGGATTCCAATTCCTCTTTCACGTGTGCACGCTCCACGGGACAGGGGCCCGCTAAAGTGAGGCGTTTCAGTTCAGTCCAGTGCGTGGCCGGTGATGCGTTGATAAGCCTCCCGATACTTTGCTGTCGTAGCGGTTACCACTTCCGGTGGCAGTGCAGGGGCGGGAGGCTGCTTATTCCATCCAATCTTCTCCAGGTAATCGCGGACGTACTGCTTGTCAAACGAAGGTTGAGAGCGCCCGGGCGCGTATTGATCCGCGGGCCAAAAGCGCGAGGAATCCGGAGTCAGCGCTTCGTCGATCCAGATCAGTTCATCGCCCTGCAGGCCGAACTCGAATTTCGTATCGGCGATGATGATGCCTCGCGCCGCCGCGTGTTGCACCGCTCGCTTGTAAATCTCGAGACTCGTGTCGCGAAGCCGCTCCGCCAGCTTGCGGCCCACGCGAGCGACCGTTTCATCGAAGGAAATATTCTCGTCATGCCCGGTGGTTGCTTTCGTCGATGGCGTGAAAATTGGCTCGGGCAAACGATCCGATTCGCGGAGTCCGGCGGGCAAGGGGATCCCGCAAATCTTACCGGTCTTCTGATAATCCTTCCATCCCGAACCGGTGATGTACCCGCGGACCACGCATTCGATTGGCGCGGGCTCGGTGCGGCGCACCAGCATGGCGCGCCCCTTGAGCGCGTTGGCGTACGGGGCAAGTTTGCCGGTAAAATCGCTCCCCGTGATCACGTGATGCGGCAACACGTCCGCTAATTTTTCGAACCAGAAGATGGAGAGCTGCGTCAACACGCGGCCCTTGTCTGGTATCGGCGTCGGCAACACCACGTCGAAGGCCGAAAGGCGATCGGTGGCGACGATCAGAAGTTTGTCGCTCAGTTCGTATATGTCGCGAACCTTGCCGCGACCGCGAAGCTTGAGCGTTGGAAAATTCGTTTGTGAAATAACGGCGTTCATTTGCGGAGAAGCCAATGTTTTTTTCCTCGCTTGTGGGAGGGCGGTATTCTAGCGCAGAGAGAATACGTGTCAACCGCTAAAGCATTTATGCAGTTGATTGGACTTTGCGAAGTTACGCGCCCGCTCGGCTGTGCAGCTCGCGCCGGATAGCGATCCGCGAAATTATTTTCGCCGTGCGAGACAAATCACGCGGCGCTCGCTGCGTTCGCTGTGGCGGGTTCAGCGGACGCGGCGTCCGACTCTTCCCATTTTACCGAAACGAGCTTGGAGACGCCCGGCTCTTGCATGGTCACGCCATACAGCACCGATCCCATTTCCATGGTACGCCGGTTGTGCGTGACCACGATGAACTGCGTTTCCACGCACATGTCCACTAACATTTTGTTGAAGCGGCCCACGTTGGCCTCGTCGAGCGGAGCGTCCACTTCGTCGAGTATGCAGAACGGGCTCGGCTGATATTTGAAAACCGCGATCAGCAGCGAAAGCGCGGTCAGCGCTTTTTCGCCGCCGGAAAGCAGCAGCACGTTCTGCAGGCGCTTGCCCGGCGGCTGCGCCACGATGTCGATGCCCGCTTCGCCGGAGCTGTCCGGCTCGCTGAGCCGCATTTCGCCGTGACCGCCGCCGAAAAGCGTCTGGAAGGCGACGGCAAAATTCGAATTGATCACTTGAAACGCTTCCTCAAATTTCTGTCGCGAAACTTGATCGAGTTCATTGATCGTGAGCTGCGTGTTCTGAATCGACTGCACCAGATCGTCGCGTTCGCGCCGCAGGAAAACTTCGCGCTCCTCGCTCTCGTGGAATTCCTCGAGAGCCATCATGTTTACCGGGCCCATCGCTTCCACACGCGCTTTCATTTCGTTGTAGCTGGTTTCCGCCGCCACCAAATCTTCGCCGACCGTCAGTTGCTGCGCCTCGACCATGAGTTCTTCGGGTTGCGCGTTCAGCTCAGCCACGCACGTCTGCCGAAGATAATCGCGGTCCGCGTCGTTGCGAGCTTTTTCCACCTGGCGCTGGCTGCGATCGGCGCGAAGCTCGTCAAGCGATTGGCGGCGGCCCCGCAGCGTTTCTTCGATCTGGCCTGCGCGCGTCCGGGCCGTCTGCCATTCCGCTTCAAAGGCCGCTTTGCGTTCTTCGAGTCGAACTTTTTCATTGCGAAGCTCTTCCACCTGTCGCGCGAGTTCTCCGCAGAACGATTCGATTTCCTTTTTTTGATGAAAGAGACCCGAATGCTGCTCCCGCAGCGATTCCACGCGTAAGTTCGCCGCGCCCATTTCGTCCGCCATGCGCTGCTCGGATGATTCAGCGCTGGCGAGCCGCTCGGATACGGTCGCGAGTTCCTCGCGTTCCCCGACCACGCGCTCCTGCAAGGATTGCAATTCGCGACGCATCGCGCCTAGCTTTTCGGCCGCGGCTACCGATTCCGCCTCGGTTTCCGACCGCGACCGCAACGCGGAAACGTGTTGCGTACGGGATTGCTCCGCGTGCTCCCGGGAAGCTTCGGCTTCCGACCGCAACCGGCTGATTTCCTCGCGCCCTGCCGTGAGCTGCTGGCTGGTGCGCGAAAATTCGTTGCGAGCCTGATCGCGCTGATGCGCGGCGGCCACCAGCGCCTTTTCCGCCTCCAGGTGCTGCGCCGCGGCAAGCGATAGCTGCGATTCGGCCGCGGCGATTTCCTGGCCAACTGTCGTCAGCGCGGACTGCTGTTCGTCGACGATCTCCTGGAGCCGTGCCGCTTCGGATTCGTGCTGGCGAAGCTCTCTCTTGAGCGCCAGCGGGCCGGCTTCGTTTTTCCGTCCGCCGGAGACCATCCGGCCGTGATAGCAGGTACCATCCAGCGTCAGGAAATAGCTGTGCGGATTTTCGCGCGCCATGCGCTCGGCGACTTCGGGAGTTTCCACGACGTACGCAGTTCGCAATCTGGTTAGGAAGTATTTTGTCGTCGGCCCGAGCGGATCGCGGAATTCCACCAGCCGGTCGAGACGCGCCAGCAATCCCTCCGCCAGCGGCAGCCCTGCATCGGCCTCGGGCACTTCGAGATTCAGAGTGCGCAGCGAATCGACGAAGAAAGTGGCGCGGCCGCCCATTTCTTCGCGGAGCAACGTCACGCCGGCGCGTGCGTGATCGAAAGTCTCGACCACCACGTATTCCAGTTCTTCACGCAGGAACTGTTCGATGGCTACTTCGTATTTTTCCTGCACCTCCGCATAGTCGGCCAGCAAACCGACGGCGCGAAATTCCCCGGAAGCGCCGTGATTAGACGCGCCTCCGTTAGACCCGAAGAGCTTCTGCACCGCGTCTGCCGTGTAGGTGCGCTCGCTCAGAATCCGCTCAAGCGAAGTTTGGCGCGCTCGTTCGCCGGAAAGTTCCTGGCGGGCACGTTCGAGCCGCGCGCTGGTTTCCTGTTGCGCTTGGCGAAACGTGCCAATGCGCGACTGCGCTTCGCGAACTGCGGCCGCCAACTGGCGCGATTGATTCTCCGCCTCGGTGAACGCCGCCTCCGAACCGGCTGCCCGTGCTTCGAGCGCCGCGCATTCTTCTTCGATCGCGCGCTGCGCCTCGGAGCGTTGCGCCTCCGCCGCCACATGGCGCGCCGCAGCCTCTTCCGCTTGCAACGATTCCGCTTGTGCGCGCGCTGATTCCTCCACCAATCGCGCAGCAAGCTCGCGCAGTTCGGCAATATGCTTTTCAAGCTCGTCTTGTTCCGCAACTCCTGACGAAACGCGCTCCGACGATTCGCGCAGCGCCGCTTCCAATTGCGCGGCTTGGCTGCGAAGCCCAGCCGCGGACTCGCGTTGCGCCCCGATCCTCGCGGCCAGTTCGGACGACTGGGTCGCCGCCTGCTCGATCTCAACGGAAAGCGCGTTGATGCGGGAATCGAGCTGCGCCGTTTGTTCGCGGTTGAAAGTGATTCGATTCTCCGCGCGGTCCAGATCCAGCGAAGTCTGCCCCAGCAGATTGTGCGTCTGCCGCAACTCGCCTTCCAGTTCGTAGGTTCGCGCAGTCAGGCGTTCCTGCTCGTCGGACATTTCCTGCACCGCCTGCGCTTCGCGCGCTTCGGCTGAGTCCATCTCCCGCAGCAGGTTTTCAAGACGCGCCGCTTCGATATCGAGATGCTGGGCCTTGCTAGCCAGCACCACGCGCAGCAGGCCCCGCATTTGATCGCGGATTTCCGCGTACCGTCTCGCTTTCGAAGCCTGCCGCTTGAGCGACGCGACTTGCTTTTCCACTTCCACCAGAATGTCGTTTACGCGCGAAAGATTGAGCTTTGACGCTTCGAGCTTCGCTTCCGCCAGCCGCCGTTTGGTCTTGTACATCGTAATTCCGGCGGCCTCTTCGATAATCGCGCGCCGGTCCATCGGCTTGGAATTAAGCACTTGTCCAATGCGGCCTTGCTCGATGATGGCGTAGCTATCCGGGCCCAAGCCGATGCCCATGAAAATTTCCTGCACGTCGCGCAGACGCGCCATGCGCCCGTTGATCAGATATTCGCTTTGCCCGGAGCGGTACAGCCTGCGGCCCACAACCACTTCGCCCGGCCGGAAATGAACTGACGGTTTCGATTCGGCGCGCTTACGCCCACTCTTGCGTTTAAACCCTTTGGTGTCCCCGCACGCATCCGCGGTTTCCGCTGGCGTTGTAGTTTCCGCTCCAATCGCGTCCCGATCGATCGTCGACATCCCGCCGCACTGCGATTCTTCGGCCGCGAAACTGTCAGCATCGCTCGCAACTGGCGGAGCATCCAGATGTCCATCGATCACCTTTGCAACGGCCTCGGAAAGCTCCGGATCGACCAGCGTTAGCGTCACTTCCGCCATTCCCAACGGGGGACGCTTCGAAGTGCCGTTAAAAATACAGTCGGACATTCGCTCAGCGCGAAGCATTTTGTGGCTTTGCTCGCCCAGGACCCATGTGACAGCGTCAACAACGTTGGACTTGCCGCACCCATTCGGCCCGACGATGCAGGTGATCCCGCCGCCGCTAAAGGTGATAGGCGTTTTCTCGAAGAACGACTTAAATCCGAACAGCTCGACTTTACGAAGTTTTAACACCAGTCCCTCGCTTGGTCTGCTCTCGCTGCACAGTCCTGCAGGAGATGCTTCAGTCTGATCTCTATACGGAGGTGTTCCGGGACAGAAACGTTGGGAGGGACTATGATCGATGGCCCTTCCGCCTGGCGCTACCGGATCGGCGGTTACGGGAAAACAAATTAACATGGCTCTCACACCATGTAAAGCGAGCTTTTCAACGTTGACGTTAAAAACTCTTCCTCTCCAGCTTGAATGTGGCGGAATCGGATTGAAGCCTCATCTCTCGCGCTCACTTGCAGTTAGCTGTGAGGCACAAGGCGGAACTCGGCGGACATCTTTCCACGCTGGCTGCCTATCAAAGCTCCTAAAAGGCATCGGCGCGCTGCGGAAACAGAGACGTTAGCAGCGAATGATTCGCCACCGCAGCCAAATTGCGCCCAAGCTATTGAATTCTCGAGACTAGCTGCGCACTTCACTCAGGTACTTTCGGCTAGTTGACTTGCTCCGCACCGCAGCCTAGGATGGCGCGCGTCCAAAGGGGGGCGATTGAACGGCAACACGCAGTCGCGATTGCGCCGAATCCTGTCGAGTGTGGCGATCCTCGCCGCCACCCTCGCTTTTTCTTTGCTCGCGCTGCATCCTCCCCACGGAAAACCGGCCAACGCTCCCGCCTCCGAATTTTCGGCTACGCGCGCTCTCAATACGCTTCACCGCTTGTTGCCGGACGACAATCCGCATCCTCTGGGCGGCCCCGCGAATGATGCGGTGCGAGTCCGGATCATGGCCGAACTAACTCGTCTGGGATATCAACCCGTGGTGCACACCGCCTTTGCTTGCAGCAATTCCGGCGCCTGCGCCGCCGTAAATAATATTCTGGCGCGTCTCGATGGCAGGCAGCCGGGCCAAGCGGTCTTGCTGGCGGCACATTACGATTCGGTTCCAGCCGGGCCCGGCGATTCCGACGACGGCGTGGGCGTCGCGTCAGTATTGGAAATTGCGCGGGCTCTAAAGACCATGCCGCCTCCGCGGCATTCAATCATTCTGTTGATCGACGATGGCGAAGAAGCCGGCCTGCTCGGCGCACGGACCTTCGTCGATACCGATCCATGGGCCAAGCAGGTGCGCGCGGCGGTAAATCTCGATGATCGCGGCACATCCGGTCCTAGCTTGATGTACGAAACGGGCAGCAACAATGATTGGGCGCTTCGGCTGTATTCGCATCACGCTATTCGGCACCTAACCAGCTCGATCTTCTACACTGTCTATCAGCAACTGCCCAACGATACCGATTTCACTGTTTTCAAACGCGCGGGTTACGAGGGCCTGAATTTCGCGTTCATTGGGCATGTGGCGCTTTATCACACGCCGCTCGACAATTCCGCAAACCTGAGCGTCGCAAGCTTGCAGGATCAGGGCGCCAACGGTCTTGCCTCAATCCTCGCTCTGGCCAATGCGAACTTATCGCCCGCGCCAGACGCCGATGCGGTGTACTTCGATCTGTTTGGTCGCGAAATCGTGCACTGGCCGGGACCTTGGAGCCAGGTGCTTGCCATTTTGGCGGCGCTGCTGCTCGCGGGTCAAATTGGCTGGCTAATTTACTCAAAACGGCTCTTGCCGCGGGACTTGCTGTGGGGATTCATTGGCTGGATCATCTTGTTCGTTGGAGTCGGAGTGGCAGCTCTGGCGCTTCGCGGTGTTTTGGCTCTGGCGGGAGCAGCACCCGTCCAATGGGTCGCGCACCCACTGCCGGCGGAAATCGCTTTCGTTCTACTCGGTATCGCCGCCTCGATCGCTCTGGAATCCATCGTGGCAAAACGTGCCGGTTTTTGGGGCCTGTGGGGAGGCGCATGGTCTTGGGGTGCGGTGTTTTCGATCATTCTCTCCGCGGCAAGTCCCGGTTTAAGCTACGTGGTGCTAGCTCCAACGATCGTAGCAACACTCGCAAGCTTACCCGCTTCCATCGAGCCCAAAGAGCACTCGTGGGCGCGAGACGTGGCTCTGCTTGTTCCTCTCGTTGCCTCGGCTATCGTGTTGATGCCTCTAATTTTGCTGCTTTATAGCGCGCTCGGCAATCAGGCGCTTGTGGCCATAGCGTTGGCCACGGTCCTCCTTGTCACCCCTTTGGTCCCGCTGTGCGCTGACTTGCGGCAAGTCGCCGGTCTCGGAGGCGCGGCGCTGCGATGGTCTCCGATGCTGGCTGTCGCGCTGGCGGCGTTTGCCGCTGCGGTCGTTCCGGCCTATTCGGCCAAATCACCCGAACGCGTGAATTTCGAATACGCCCTAGACGCGGACTCCGGAGTAGCTCGGTGGATTGTAAGCCCCAGCTCCGGGCACCTACAGGCTTCTATCCAGCTAGCCGGATCGTTCCACCGAACGATTCGCGGTGCTTTCCCGTGGGACCCGCGCGCGAGTTTCGTCGCGGACGCGCCGCATTTGGACCTATCGGCGCCGACGTTCACCATCCTCGGTTCCTCGCTCCAAGGCAAGAGTAGGAGTTACACCGCGCTTTTGGTCTCCGAGAGAGGCGCGCCGGATGCGGCGGTGCTCTTTCCGCCTGGCGCGAATGTGCAGTCCGTGCGCATGCAGGGCCAGCCCGTTCAGCCGGAAACGCCGCGCGAAACTCAGTATTTGAATGGGTGGACCGCCTACTCGTGTCCCACCATGCCTGCCGCCGGAATCAATATCAGCTTCACCCTTCCAGTTGGCAAAATGGTGGAGGTAACTGCCGTAGATCGCTCGTACGGGCTACCCTCCGTGGGCGCTTTTCTTTCAAACGCCCGACCGTTAACCGCAACGCCATCCGATGAAGGAGACGTGACGCTGGTAACGCGGCGCGTGCAGCTCTTCCCGTAATTCTCCCGAAGTGCTTTCGCCACCGGCCTCTCCCACTAGATATAACTTGCAAAGTGAAAGTGAGTTTTGCTATGGTGCGCCCGGTGCCTAGGAGGTCGAAACAAAAGCGCCGTTCGGGCTGCCCAGTGAGCATCTCACTTGAGATCCTTGGAGATCACTGGTCGCTACTCATCATTCGCGACATGATGGTGCGCGCTTACCATACCTTCAAGCAATTCCAGCACTCAGGTGAAGGAATAGCGACGAATATCCTGTCCGATCGTCTGCGAAAACTTGAGGATGCGGAGATTATCGGCACAGAACCGGACAGTACGGACCGCAGGCGCGTCACGTACCGACTCACGGAGAAGGGAATCGACCTTGCGCCGGTTCTCCTGGAACTGCTCATTTGGGGTGCGCGCCACCAACAGACCGATGCGCCCTGCGCCTCAGTAGACGCGATGGCCCGGAATCGCGGCGCCATTATCGCTGAAGTCCGCCGCAGGTGGTCCGAACGCGACGATCATCCTTTGCAAGTAGACGGGCGCTGGGTTTGGCCGTGACGCGCGGAATTTTTTCCATTTGTCGATTTTGCCGGGCCTCGTGCGACCAACTGATGGAACTGGCTGGCGCGGCCAGAAACGGGCCCGATCCGAAGGGTTGGGGCCAAGGGAGATGCGATGACGAGCTTAACGCCATATCTTCTATTCGATGGCAATTGCCGCCAGGCAATGGAATTTTACCAGGCTTGCCTGGGCGGAGAGCTGACCGTCATGAAAGTGAAGGATTCCCCGGTCAAGGATCGTATGCCGGCAGACCAGCACGACAAAGTTATCAACGCGCGCCTTGTAAGCGGCAACCTGGAGATTTCGGCGTCGGACTGGCTCCGGCCCGACCGGACTCCCGTCCGCGGCAACACCGTATGCCTGTACCTGAGCGGCGGGATATTTCGAAACTTGAAAGCCCTATTTGAAAAGCTTTCTGAGGGAGCCGACGTAACGGACCCTTTGGCTGAGCAATTCTTCGGAGCTTACGGCGCACTCAACGACAAATTTGGCGTGCGCTGGATGTTTCAAACACACGGAAGCAACTAGAGGAACGTCGAAACAAAATCAGGTTTGGTAAGAGATTCGAAGCGATGCGTTGAGCAAGTCGACAAGTTCAATCGACTGCTGAATGGAACAGGAGAGATCGATGAGCAAGGTTCGCGTGTTGGTCGGCACCCACAAGGGCGCGTTCGTTTTGAGTTCGGATGGCAAACGCAAAAACTGGGAGGTAAGCGGCCCGCTCTTTGCCGGCTGGGAGATTTACCATATGAAAGGCTCTCCAGCCGATCCCAATCGCATCTACGCCTCGCAAACCAGCGGCTGGTTCGGCCAGGTCATCCAGCGATCGAGCGACGGGGGCAAAACCTGGGAAACTCCTGGCGGCGAAAAAATGCCCACTCCCGGCGAATTTCCCTCCGGCGCGAGCAATAAATTCGTTTACGACGTTTCGCCCGAAACCGGCAAACCGTTGACCACCCACCAGTGGTACGACGGCACGCAACATCCATGGGAATTTAAGCGCGTCTGGCACTTGGAGCCTTGTCTCACCGATCCGGACACCGTCTACGCGGGTGTGGAAGACGCGGCGCTCTTCAAATCGACCAATGGCGCACAATCCTGGCAGGAGTTGTCCGGGCTGCGCGGCCACGGCACTGGTCCGAAATGGAGCCCCGGCGCGGGCGGGATGGGGTTGCACACCATGTTGCTCGATCCGAAAAATTCGCAGCGCATGTACGTCGCGATTTCCGCGGCGGGCGCATTTCGCACCGATGATGGCGGTAACACTTGGAAGCCCATCAACAAAGGTTTGCGGTCGAATCACATTCCGAATCCCGACGCGGAAATCGGCCACTGCGTTCACCGCATCGCGCTGCACAAATCGCGCCCGGATGTGCTCTTCATGCAAAAGCATTGGGACGTGTTGCGCACGGACAATGCCGGCGATCAGTGGACCGAAGTCAGTGGCAATTTGCCCACCGATTTTGGATTCGTGATCGACGTGCATGCGCACGAGCCGGAAACGATTTACGTGGTACCCATCAAAAGCGATTCCGAGCATTTTCCCATCGAAGGCAGGCTGCAGGTGTATCGCAGTCGCAGCGGCGGCAATGAGTGGGAAGCGCTGACGAAAGGCCTGCCCCAGCACGATTGCTACGTGAATGTGCTGCGCGACGCGATGGCGATCGATTCGCTCGATTCCTGCGGTGTCTACTTCGGCACAACCGGAGGGCAGGTGTATTGCTCGCCGGATGCTGGGGACACGTGGGCGCCGATCGTCGAAAATCTTCCCGCCGTTTTCTCCGTTGAGGTGCAAACGCTGCCATGATCCGCGTCATTTTACCGGCGCATTTGCGGACGCTGGCGCACGTCGATGGCGAAGTGCAGCTCGACGTGCGCGGCGAAGCCACCGCGCGCTCGGTGCTGGACGCGCTGGAGGCAAGCTATCCGGTCTTGCGCGGCACGATTCGCGATCACGACACGTTGCAGCGGCGGCCATTCCTCCGCTATTTCGTTTGCGCGGAGGATTGGTCGCTGGAATCTACCGATACGCGCCTGCCAGATGCGGTAGTGAACGGCTCCGAGCCTTTTTTCGTAATTGGTGCCATCGCCGGAGGATAAAAAGCGCCCAGGAGCGGTTTTTTCTGGCTGGGCCGGGTTTTACAACGCCCGGGTGAAGCTTCACAAGGCATCTCAGATCGCGCGAATCGAAAAAGGCGGGTATTGCCCTAGCCGGCGGCTCTGGAGACGCGTGGGCGGGCCCGTACGCCCCTGTCGCTCTGCTGTAGGATGCGTTCCAACCAGATGTTTAGTCTCAGTCACCGAAATTGCATGCTTGCTGGCCCCTCCGCTTCTGCAGGGCGAGAATTTTTTAATCTTCTGAAACCGTACTCAGCCGAACCCAAGTCTTATATCCAGTGAAGTTGCATCGAGGCATTGCAATCCGCGGGGGACGGTTGTATGTTGCCGGGCGTCCACTCCTGGCTCAATTTTAGGATTGCGGCTGTTTTTCAGGGGGAAAGCCTCGGGTGCGAATGCAACGGGGAAAAGCAGATTTACCAAGAACCGCAACGAGAGGAAACTCTGCCCATGCAGAAATCGAATAGCAGGAAATGGTGCGTGGTGGGTGTGCTGGTGGCGCTTTCAGCCGCCACCGCGATGGCAAAGAAGCCTCGCCGCATCGACAATGCCACGCTGAAGAACGCCGCGGACAGCAACCAGTGGCTAAGTTATGGCCACGACTATTCCGAGCAGCACTATAGTCAGCTCAAGCAGATCGACGCAAGCAACGCAAACCGCCTTGGCCTCGCGTGGTATTACCAGACCGAGGATGATCCGGGCACGGTCGAAGGGTCTCCCATAGAGGCAAACGGAACCCTGTATTTCACCGCCTCCTGGGACGAGCTCTTCGCTGTTGACGCTCGCACCGGCCAGCTCAAGTGGAAATGGATCCCTAAGATCAGCCACCAGAATTTTAGCCCCATGAATCCCAACGCTACCGACCGCATCCGCATCGGCCCCAGTGTCTGCTGCGGCCCGGCCAATCGCGGTGTGGCCATCTATGACGGCAAGATCTACATGGGCACGCTGGATGGGCGCCTGATCGCGTTCGACGCCGCCACCGGCAAGGTCGTCTGGCAGGTTCAATCCGCGCCAGAGGGGCAGGACTACAGCATCACCGGCGCGCCTCGTATCGTGAAGGGCATGGTCGTGATCGGCAACGCTGGCGGCGAATACGCCGTCCGCGGTTACGTCGACGCCTATAACGCCGAAACTGGCAAGCAGATCTGGCGCACCTACACGGTGCCGGGAAATCCTTCGAAGCCGTTCGAGGACCCCTTCTTGAAGCGCGCCGCGAAAACTTGGAAGGGCGGCGATTGGTGGAAATTGGGTGGAGGCGGCGCCGTATGGAATGCCATCACCTATGACCCCAAGACGAATCTCGTTTACCTCGGCAGCGGCCAGGGCGGTCCTTGGGTCCAGAAATATCGCACCCCCGAAGGCGGCGTAAACGAATGGCTGTGCTCCATCATCGCCGTGAACGCGGATACGGGGAAATACGTCTGGGCATATCAGACCACCCCCGCCGACAACTGGGATTACGACGCCACCCAGGACATGATCCTTGCCAATCTCAATATCGACGGCAAAAAGCGCCATGTGATCATGCAGGCGCCGAAGAACGGTGTCTTCTACGTTCTCGATGCCAAGACCGGCAAATACATCTCCTCTGCTCCCTACACCAAGGTCACTTGGGCCACCAGTTTCAACCCCAAGACGGGCATGCCGACCATCAACAAAGCCATGATCTATGGCAAAAACGGAAAGTTGGTATGGCCGGGCGCTGCGGGCGGGCATAGTTGGTACGCCATGTCTTTCAACCCGGAGACAAAGCTGGCGTACATTCCTGAAATCAAGAGTTCCTTCCTCTACAGGGAGGCGCCCGACTTCAAGCCCGAAATGGGCGTGTACAAGTGGGGCATCACGCTTGCCCGACCCAAGCCTATACCTGGTGCCGCACCACCGCCGCGTCCAGGGCCTGGGGGTAGTGCGCTCGAGGCTTGGGATCCCGTCACCGAGACGCAACGCTGGAGCGCTGAGGGCTATGGCGGCAGCAACGGCGGCACCATGACCACCGCTGGCAACCTCGTTTTCGCCGCCTCCATGGACGGCGATTTCGCGGCTTTCGCTGCGGATTCCGGCAAAAAGCTATGGGATGCCAAGGTCCCGTCGGAAACGGGCAATCCCATCACGTACAGCATCGACGGTAAGCAGTACGTTTCCGTTCTCGCTGGACGCTCTGGCAAGAGCCGCCTCTATACCTTCGTGCTCGGCGGCTCGGAGCCGATGCCCAAGATCGCACCGCAAACGTTTAGGTTCGGTCCTCCGCCGCCTCCGCACCAGAACCAGCACTAAACCGCAAACGCATTCTCAAACGAGCCCGGAGGCGCAAGCCTCCGGGTTTTTTTTGCGTGGTGATTTTGCAGCTCGGCGCGCTGGCGATGTTCCACCCGCGCTCGCGCCGGCACAAGAGGATCACGCCATCCGCGCGATCAGTTAAATTATTGGGATTCCCCCCGGGGACAGGCCGCTGCTGCAAAGCAAATTTCTCAGCGATTAGGCGCTGCATGGAAGAGATCGTCGCAGGTAGATTGCCGCGTGCAGCTACTTGAAAACGGCCTCGAACCTCACGAGGCGCCCGTTGGCCTCTTAGCGTCTCTTCCTGTTGTCGTGATGTGCGCTTTCTTCTAGACTCTACGCGCGGCTGGCCCCGCGAAATTGGCGGCGTCTTGCCGGTCCGCGATTGCGCTATGCCAGAAACCTCCTTGCCAAACTCGCTGATGCCCGAAGACGAGTATCACCGCCGTCTGGAACGCCTGCGCGCCGAACGAACCATCCTCCAAAAGCGCGACCGGCTTCTCGGCTACGCTAAACTGATCGTGCTGATCATTGGTATCATTGCCGCCATCTGGATCGCGATCTCCGGGAGCATCTATCTCTACTGGATTTTTCTGCCCGTCGCGGTGTTCCTGTTTCTGGTGGTCATGCATGACCGCGTCGACCGCGCCTTGGAGAAAAACGCGCGCGCCACGCTCTACTACAAGCGCGGACTTGCGCGCATTCACAATGAATGGGCCGGCACGGGCGAAACCGGCGACCGCTTCGCCGCCGAATCGCATCCTTACGCGCGCGATCTCGACCTCTTCGGAAACGGAGGCATGTTCCAGCTTCTCTGTGACGCGCGCACCCGCGCCGGAGAGGAGATGCTTGCGAATTGGCTTCTGGCACCCGCCTCGCTGGACGAAGTCTTCGCGCGTCATGCCGCCGTGGCGGACCTTCGGCATCGGCTCGACCTCCGCGAGGATCTAGCGGTGCTCGGCGAAAATCTACGCGCCGGACTTCGACCCGACGCCCTCGTGGCATGGGCGGAAAGCGAGCCGGCCGTCGCCTCTACAGTCGCGCGCGTCGCAGCGCCCGTTCTCGCGGTTTTCTGGATCGCCAGCATCCTCGTATGGATTATTTGGGGTATTTTTCTTGAGCCCAAATTAATCGTTGATCTGCTCGCTCTCCCGGTGGTGATGAGCATCGTCAATGCGATCTTCAGCAACGCGCATCGTCGATGGTTCGACGACGTTGATCGCATCAAGGCATCCTGCAAAGGGCTCCATTTGCTTGCCGCCGTGATGGCGCGCTTCGAAAACGAGAAATTCTCGGCGTCGAAGCTGGTGGACCTCCAATCGAGACTGCGTGCGCAGGGAATGGCGCCTTCACGTGCCCTCGCTCGCCTCGGCCGCTTGATCGGGCGCCTCGAATCGAATCACAATCTGATAGTGGTATTCGTCGATCGCTACATTTTCTACACGCTTCGCATCGTCTTCACGATCGAATCGTGGCACGAACGATTCGGCGGCTCGGTTCGCGCCTGGATTGCAGCCATCGGCGAAATGGAAGCGTTATCCTCGCTCGCCGCGTACTCCTACGAGCATCCGGACGACTCGTTTCCGGAATTCACCGCGGACGCGCCTTGCTTCGAGGCCGAAGCCTTCGCGCACCCGCTGCTCCCGGTTGACCGCGCCATCCGCAACGACATCGCCCTCCGCGGCGATCTTCGGCTAATGATTATCAGCGGTCCCAACATGGCCGGCAAAAGCACCTACGTGCGCTCCGTGGGAATCAACGCGGTGCTGGCGCAATGCGGCGCTCCGGTTCGCGCTCGCCGCTTGCGGATTTCGCCGCTTAGCGTGGCTGCGTCAGTTTGTGTGCTGGATTCATTGCAGGGAGGGATTTCGCACTTCTACGCCGAAATTTTGCGCGTCAAGACGGCCATTGATCTGGCGAACGGTCCGCTGCCCGTTCTCTTTCTGCTTGATGAACTGCTTGGCGGAACAAACTCGCAGGATCGTCGCGTGGGCGCCCAAATGGTGGTGAAAACACTGGTCGAGCGCGGCGCGATCGGACTTATGACCACTCACGATCTGGCGCTCGCTGAAATTGCCGATACTCTGGGATCGCGCGCCGCCAACTTCCACTTCGAGGATCGCTTGGAGGAAGGCAAGCTGCTCTTCGATTATCGCCTGAGTCCCGGAGTAGTGCGCACCAGCAACGCCCTGCAGCTGATGCGCTCTATTGGCATCGATGTCTAATTCCGCTGTTCCAGCCACAGCCCCGCGGTCTTGGCCGCGCCCCGGAGTTCATTCGTAAATTGCGTATTTCTACGAATTGAAAAAGTCATCCGCCGCGTGCTACCGTGAATTGTTTTTGCTGTCGGCGCCGAAGCCGCCGGGGTGCCGTCAGGGATTTGCGCGAACGCCGCGCGGATGTGGGTGCTGTTCGCTTGCGTTGATCGCTCGCTCGCGCTGGAAAGGAGAAGCTCAGTGAACGCCCTGCGGGAAATCGATTCCAAGGACACAGTCGCGCCTTGCAGCGCGGATCACACATCTTGCCTCGGCCCTCTTCCGTCACGCTGCCCCAGACACCACAAACTGACCACTTGCCGCGGCAGGTCTACCCGGAACAGTCATTCGAGTAGAACCGCATCTAACTTGTTGAAAACATTCACCCGTGACCCTGTCTACCCGGAACGTCCCGGTGCATCTTCCGCGTGCAGTTTTGCCGGTCTTCACTCACCCGTCGTTGCTGCGCGCGCAACCCTCCGCTACAATAGCCCTTTTCGGGCGGCCACTACATTGAGCGAGATTATCCTCCACAACACGCTGACGAATCAGGTTGAACCGCTGGTTCCAATCCATCCCGGCGAGGTCCGCATCTACACTTGCGGCCCCACCGTCTACTCCTTCGCGCACATCGGCAATTTCCGAACGTTCGTATTTCAGGACGTGCTGCGCCGGTTCTTTCGCCTTCGCGGCCTGCACGTTCTGCAGGTCATGAACATTACCGACGTGGACGACCGCATCATCCACAATGCGGCCTCCGCCGGCGTGCCGATCCGCGAGTACACTCAGAAATACATCAAGGCCTTTCTCGAAGATATCGACGCGCTGCATATCGAGATGCCCGAGGAGTTGGTGCGCGCCACCGATCATATCGACGACATGGTCGCGCTGATCGAAAAGCTCCAGGCCAAGGGCCTCACGTACAATAGCGACGGCTCCATCTACTTCCGTATTTCGAAATTTCCAGCGTACGGAAAGCTTTCCAAAATCGACGTGAGCGGAATGCAAGCGGGAGCGCGTGTGGACGTGGATCAATATGAAAAGGACGACGCGCGCGACTTCGCTCTCTGGAAGTCGCCCAAAGCGGGCGAGCATTTTTGGGAAACGCGCATCGGCCCCGGACGTCCCGGCTGGCACGTCGAATGCTCGGCCATGGCTATGAAGTACCTCGGCGATACGATCGATATTCACACCGGCGGCGTCGATCTCGCCTTCCCGCATCACGAAAACGAAATCGCGCAGAGCGAATCCGCCACCGGGAAACCGTTCGTGCATCTTTGGCTTCACGCCGAGCACCTGATCATCAACGGCCAGAAGATGTCCAAATCGCTCGGAAACTTTTATACGCTGCGCGATCTTTTCGCCAAGGGCTATAAACCCTCCACGATCCGCTTCCTGCTGCTTTCCGTTCCGTATCGCCGCCAGCTGAATTTCACCGAGGACGGATTGCTGCAGGCCAAAAATTCCGTCGAGCGGCTTCGCAATTTTGCCCAACGCCTTAAGACGGAGCAATTCGCCGCCGGGTCCAATTCCGAGGTGCATAAGCGCATCGAGAAGGCCGAGGCCGATTTCGACGCAGGCCTTGCCGATGATGTGAATACGGCCCGCGCGCTGGCCGCCATATTCGATCTGGTGCGCGACGTGAACGCGGCCATGGATCGAGGCGAATTCCGGCAGCAAGACGCTCCGCGCGTCGTCGCCGCCATGGAGAAATTCGACGGCGTTCTGACGCTGCTGGTAGATGACGATGATGAAAAGCTCCGCGGTCTTGGCATCGCATCCACAAAAGCTCAGTTGCCGGCTCCGCAAATCGAAGCGCTGATCGAAGAGCGCAATTCCGCGCGCCGTAACCGCGACTTCAAACGCTCCGACGAAATACGCCAACAGCTCTCCGATTCTGGTATTCTTGTTGAAGATACGAAAGACGGTAGTGTCCGGTGGAAGTTCAAATGAGCCGTTCCGCGTCAACCATGCGTCGGCGCCATATTTGGAGCCACGTCCAACCTTCCCGCGAGCGCCCGAACCTTTTCGGCGTTGATTGATCGGTTTCCCTCGGCCTGTGCTAGGCGGCGAGGCGAATCGCTTTGCGCGCATGATTCACGAACCGCCGGAGGAAATCATGCAAACTGCCGATAAAAGGCTCTCCAAACTGCCGCGCCTGATCACTGAGTTGCCGGGCCCAAAGGCGAAGGAGATCGTTGAGCGTGATCGTCGCGTCATATCACCTTCCTACACGCGCGATTATCCGCTGGTCGCGAAAACGGGCCGTGGCGCGATCGTGGAAGACGTCGACGGCAACACATTTCTTGATTTCGCCGCCGGGATAGCCGTGGTTGCCACCGGCCATTGCCACCCCAACATCGTGGCCGCGATTCAGAAGCAATCCTCCGAATTGATTCACATGTCCGGGACGGATTTTTATTACCCCGGCATGGTTGATCTGGCGGAAAAATTAGCCGCCATCGCGCCGGGTAAAATTCCGAAGCGCGTTTACTTCGGCAATTCCGGGACGGAAGCGATCGAAGCGGCGATGAAGCTGGCGCGCTATCACACCCGCCGCGATAAATTCATCGCTTTCCATGGCTGCTTTCATGGCCGGACGTTCGGCTCGCTTTCGCTGACGGCGAGCAAGGCCGTTCAACGAAAGCAATTCGGCTCGCTGCTCGCCGGAGTATTCCACACGCCGTATCCGGATTCGTATCGCGGTGCGTATGGCGTTCGCCCGGAGCACGCGGCCGAGGATGCGCTCGCGCACATCGAACGCGAACTGTTCAAGCGCCTGGTCGATCCCGAAGATGTGGCCGCTATTTTCGTCGAGCCGATCCAAGGCGAGGGCGGATACGTAGTAGCGCCGGCCGAATTTTTGCAGGGACTCGAAAAGCTCTGCCGGCGCCACGGTATTTTGCTGGTGGCCGATGAAGTGCAGTCCGGCATGGGACGCACGGGAAAGTGGTGGGCCGCCGACCACTCCGGAATCGAGCCAGACATGATTTGCACGGCCAAGGGCATCGCTTCGGGCATGCCGCTGAGCGCCGTGATTGCGAAAGCCGAAGTAATGGACTGGAAACCCGGCGCGCATGCGTCCACGTTTGGCGGAAATCCGGTAGCGGTTGCGGCTTCTCTCGCCACGCTCGATTTGTTGAATCGGGAGCTGATTGCGAATGCCGCCCGCCTGGGCGAATTTGTTTTTGAGCAGACAGGCGACTGGCGCGAACGCCATAAAATCGTCGGCGACATTCGCGGAAAAGGCCTTATGATCGGCGTCGAATTCGTCCGCGACCAGAAAACGAAGGAGCGCGCGCCGGATCTTCGCAATCGAGTGCTTCAGGCCGCGTTTCAAAAGGGACTCCTGGTTCTCGGCGCGGGAGAAAACACGCTGCGACTTGCGCCTCCGCTGATCGTCGATGAAGAGCAGGCGGAATTCGCGGTACGTATACTCGACGCGTGTATATCTGAAATCGAACAGGCGATGTAGCGAAAGAGGAGAAGCCATTGTGATCGCCCGTTTTATGTTCGCGATGGTGAATTTCGCGGCCCGCAAAGGATTGACGGAGCCGGTTCCTGAGGCGTCCACGCGGACGGACTCGCGTTTGCGAGCGCGCCGCACCGGAGTCCGCGGAGAGACTTACGCCTACTGGTATCTCCGGCGCCACCGCTACGTGATGGTTGCGCGCAACTACACCGCTCCGGGGCTGAAGGGCGAAATCGATATGGTCGGCTACGACGGCCCGGTGCTGGCGTTCGTGGAAGTGAAAACGCGCACGAGCGCAGGTCCGGAACAGCCGCTGCCGGAAGCGGCCGTGAACGCGGAAAAGGAACGCCATCTGGCGCGGATGGCCGGGCAATTTCTACGCGCGCGAAAGCTGGACGGCGTTCCACACCGTTTCGACGTGGTGGCGATAGAAACGCGCCCGGGCGCGCGGCCCGTGCTGCGTTTGCACAAAGGGGCATTTACTTCCGGCCAGCAGAAGGGCCGCTAAAGTCCGCGTCGCCGCGATACAAGTGTAAGATCGTAACGGTTCGAAGCGCATCGGATGAGACGCCGCGCGTTAGGGGTAAGGAGAACGAGTTGCCGGAACTTCGCAGAGACCCGATCACGGGCCGCTGGGTGATTATTTCCACGGATCGCTCCAAGCGGCCGACGGATTTCGTGCGCGAAAGCGTGCAGATCAAGGGCGCCGGGCTGTGTCCCTTCTGTCCCGGCAACGAAGGAAAAACCCCTCCCGAAATTCTGGCGTACGGTCGCAACGGTTCCGGACGAAACACGCCGGGGTGGTCTCTGCGCGTAGTTCCCAACAAATTTCCGGCGCTTGGCATTGAAGGCGGACTCGATCGCGAAGGCGAAGGACTATTTGACCGCATGAATGGTGTGGGCGCGCATGAAGTGATCGTCGAAACGGCTGATCATTTTCAGACTCTGGCGACCATGTCCGCGAAATCAGTGGAGGAAACTCTGTGGGCCTATCGCGACCGTATGCTTGACCTGAAGAACGACCACCGGTTTCGCTACCTGCTACTCTTCAAAAATCACGGCGAGGCAGCCGGCGCGACCCTCGAGCACACGCACTCGCAACTGATCGCGCTGCCGATCGTTCCCAAGCGCGTGCGTGAGGAAGTGGACAATTCCAAACGCTACTACGACGAAAAAGAGCGCTGCATTTTTTGCGACATGATCCGGCAGGAGATGGAAACCGAATCCCGTGTGATTCAGATGGACGAGCATTTCATCGCCGTCGCTCCCTACGCGCCGCGCTTCCCGTTTGAGACCTGGATTTTGCCGCGGCGGCACAGTTCCGCGTTTGAGAACATGCCCGCGCCGTATTACCAGAGCCTCGCCAAAGTGATGAACGAGTTTATGACGCGTCTGGATTCCGCGCTGCTGCGTCCTTCTTACAATTTTGTTGTGCATACCTCTCCCATCGGCGAGGAAATCAACGACCATTATCATTGGCACATTGAAGTAATGCCGAAGCTCACCAAAGTGGCGGGATTCGAGTGGGGCACTGGTTTTTACATCAATCCCACTCCGCCGGAAGAGTCCGCGCGTTTTCTCCGCGAAGCGAAATAGCCGCGCGCTTTCGGCGCTAAGACGTGGAGCTAAGAATTCCTCAGTTGTGGCTGCGAGGTTGGATCATTCCGATCGTCACGAGCCATTTCTCCATCATCTGGGGCCATTGCGTGATTGGAAGTTTCGTACGGCGCAGACCGAACGCATGGCCGCCGTGGGCGTATAGATGCATCTCCACGGGAACGCCGGAGTTTTTCAGAGCCATGTAGTATGCCAGCGAGTTGTTTACGGAATCCTCGGGATCGTTTTCCGCCTGCAATAAAAATGTGGGCGGCGTTTGAGCCGTGACATGAACCTCCGGATTCAATTGCATGCTTTGGGAGGTGCACGCGTGCCCCGGGTATTCACACAAGTGGCCGGGATAAAGGGCGATCGCAAAATCGGGGCGGGCACTTTCCTTGTCAGCCGAATTCACGGCGGTGTACAAACGCTTTTCGAAGTTCGTGCTGATCGCCGCAACCAAGAATCCTCCCGCCGAAAATCCGAGAACGCCGATTTTGTGCGGGTCGACGTGCCAATCCGGAGCGTGAAAACGGACCAGCCCCATGGTCCTCTGCGCATCTTCCAATGCCATCGGCGCTTTCGGGGCAACCTCGCAGCGGCATCGCTGCTCCCAGTGCGGACCTGAATCCGGTACGCGATACTTCAACAGCACGCAAGTGATTCCGTGGGACGTAAGCCAGTCACAGACTTCCGTGCCTTCCAGGTCGATCGCTACGATCTGGAATCCGCCTCCGGGAAAGACGACCACCGCAACGCCTGTGTTCCTTCCCTTTGGGGAATAGACAGTCATCGTCGGCCGCGAGACATTGCCGATCTCAACCCAAGGCTTGCCGGCAACCATGTCATCCTTCACAGGTTTTGCATACTCCGGCCCTAGAACAGGCTGCGCGTCAGGAGCGATTCGGGGCCATATCGGCATTTGCACGTGTCCTGGTGCGGGCTGCCAGACGCGCGTCTGAGCGCGCAGACCGCTAAACGCAAACACGACACAGATAGCAAGGATCAAGGCCTTTATCACGATCCAAGCACTCCTTCCTATTTCTCGATCCCCCGCTTTTTTACTGCGCGAGTTTCTTGCGCGAGAAGTGGATTTACAAGCATGGCAAGCATCTCTCGATTTTCACCTCGATGACGATGTTTGCCGGAGGCGCGGTGCGCTGGCTCGCCGAGCGCGGCAAAGAAAGGTTTTCCATAGTGCCACATGGCGGAGCGTATTGGAACGGCACGAATGAGGCAAAGTAACACCGGCGCCATGGAGGAGCAAGGGACAACAGCGATCGGCGACCGCGTGCGGGAGAGCGGCCTGCAAATGCCTATGAATGAGCAACAGTCTGCGATTCGAAACGCACGTTCGCGGACGGTTTGACGCCGGTCCCGCTTACCGCTATTCTGGTTGCTGTTGGCCACCCCAATGCTCGCTGCATTCTATTAGCTGCTGGCTCTCTCCCGCCCGAATCGGGCGCGGCCCATTAGCCGGTTTTACTGTTTCCGCATTCAATTTGCCCGTGGGTTCTCGAGGTCCTGCCATGTCGAATGAGACGTTGTTTGCAAAATTAGACGAGATTGAATCGCGCTACGAAGAGATGACGCACCAGCTTTCCTCGCCCGAAATTCACGAGGATGCCTCGCGCTTCCAGAAGCTTGCAAAGACGCATGCCGAGCTGGCCGAAATCGTGACGAAGTATCGCGAGTGGAAAGAGGTTGAAAAGGGAATCGAGGACGCGAAGCATCTGATCGCCGAGGCCGAAGACGCAGAGATGAAGCAGCTGGCGCATGAAGAGCTACGCTCCCTGGAATCGCGCCGCGAGACCGTGGAAGGCGAGGTAAAGCTGCTGCTGGTGCCGAAAGACCCCAACGACGAGAAGAACGTTATTCTCGAAATCCGTGCCGGCACCGGCGGAGATGAAGCTTCGCTATTTGCGGCCGAGCTTTTCCGCATGTACTCCCGCTACGCCGAGACGCAGGGCTGGCGGGTGGAAGTGCTGGAGAGTTCGCCCTCGCCAATTGGCGGCGTGAAGGAAATTGTAGCGGCGATTCAGGGGCGTAAGGTGTACTCGCGGCTCAAGTACGAAAGCGGGGTGCACCGCGTGCAGCGCGTGCCCGCCACGGAGCAGCAAGGGCGCATCCATACGTCCGCGGCAACGGTTGCCGTGCTGCCGGAAGCGGAAGAAATCGACGTCAAAATCGACGCGAAGGACTTGCGCATCGATACGTTCTGCTCGTCCGGCCCTGGAGGGCAATCGGTGAACACCACGTATTCGGCCGTGCGCATCACGCACATTCCTACGGGGCTGGTCGTGTCGCAGCAGGACGAGAAATCGCAGATCAAGAATCGCGCCAAGGCGATGCGCGTGCTGCGCGCGCGCTTGTACGAGATGGAACGTGAAAAGCAGCATGAGGCGCAGGCTGCCGAACGTCGCGGGCAAATCAAGACCGGCGACCGGTCCGAAAAAATCCGGACGTATAATTTTCCGCAGAACCGAGTCACCGATCATCGCGTCAATTTGACGCTGCACCAACTGACGGATGTGATGGACGGAAAGCTTGGCGCGCTGGTCGATGCGCTGGTGACGCATTACGAATCGGAGCGGCTGAAGCAGGAATTGACGGCCGCGTAAGGGACACGGCGGCGAAGGGATTTTCGATCACTGCGAGAACAGCCAATTCGGCAACTACGAGCGCCATGCCTGCCGATGTGCGGTCGGCTCTGAAAGAAGGAATGGCGCGCTTGCGCGCTGCGAACGTGGCGTCGTCCACTCTGGCGGCGGAGCTTTTGCTGATGCACGTGCTGGGGCGCGACCGCGCGTGGATTTACGCTCACCCGGAAGAGCTGTTCGATTTCGCGGCGGCTGAAAAATACTTCGCGCTGCTGGCGCGGCGCGCCGCGGGCGAGCCGACGCAATACCTTACCGGCAAGCAGGAGTTTTGGGGGCTCGATTTCCAGGTCACGCCCTCGGTTTTGATTCCGCGGCCGGAAACCGAGCATGTGGTAGAAGTCGCGCTGGAGCGCCTGGGCGAGGAACGCGGCATCAGGATCAATATGCGTACGGGCGAGCCGAATCCCGCGCTGCGCATTGTGGATGTTGGCACGGGATCGGGTTGCATTGCGGTCGCGCTGGCTCGTGAGTTACCTCATGCCGAGATTATCGCGACGGATATATCGGCCGATGCGCTCGAAGTCGCCAGGGGAAACGCGGCGCGGCACGGCTTAGCGCATCGCATCCATTTCGTTCAGACGGATATGCTGCGGGGGCTTTTGGAGAAACCGCGGGGTAGCGCCGACGATGCGGGACTTTTCGATTTGATCGTCAGCAATCCGCCATATGTGGCCCGCAATGACGCGGGCGAACTTCCGCGCGAGGTGCGCGACCACGAACCTGCCGCAGCGCTTTTCGGCGGGCCAACAGGGATCGAGCTTTACGGGCGCCTCGTTGAACAGTCTGCGGAGCTATTGGCCCCGCGCGGAATCCTGGTGATCGAACTGGGCTACAATTGTGCAGACGCTGTGCTCGCAATTCTGGCGCGGCAGGACGCGTGGGTCAACGTGAGCGTAACGAACGATCTTGCTGGAATCCCGCGCGTGCTCGCCGCCGAGCGGGTTCCGCGACACTGCGCCGATTGCTGACGGAACAAGTCGGCCAGGGTAATGTGCCTCGATGCCAAAGCTGGCTCAATTCCGCGCCCAGCACGAACCTCTTCCGATTGCCTTGTCTGAATCCTCCGCTTCAATCCTGCATGTGGATATGGACGCGTTTTTTGTTTCGGTCGAGCTGCTCGTCCGGCCGGAGCTGAAGGGATTGCCGGTTGTGGTGGGCGGGCAGCGCGACCAGCGCGGCGTCGTAAGTTCAGCGAGCTACGAGGCGCGGCGATTTGGCATTCATTCCGCGATGCCGCTGCGAACCGCGGCGAAGCTTTGCCCTAGCGCGGTTTTCCTGGATGGACACCACGAACTTTACGGGCGATGGAGTGACCGGGTCGCCGCGATCCTGGCAAAATATTCGCCCGTGGTCGAAATGGCATCCATCGACGAGGCGTATCTCGATCTGGCGGGGACCGAGAGGTTGAACGGGCCGCCGCTTTCAGCTGCGCACAAGCTGCTGCTCGAAATCACGGCGACGACGGGACTGCCGTGCTCGGGAGGACTGGGCGCCACGACGCTCGTAGCGAAAGTTGGGAGCGATCAGGCCAAGCCGCGGGGGCTTGTGTGGGTCCCTTCCGGAAGCGAAGCCGCGTTTCTTGCGCCTCTGGTGGTGCGGCGGATTCCGGGCATCGGGCGCGTGACGGAAGCGGCGCTCAAGGGGCTCAGCATCGAAACCGTGGGGCAGCTCCAGGATGTTTCTCTCGAACGGCTGGAAGGGGAGTTTGGACGGTGGGGCACGGCGTTGTACCGCAAGGCGCGAGGCATCGATTCGTACGAGTTTTTCGTCGATGCCGAGCCGAAATCGATCTCGCACAATCGCACGTTCGGCGAGGATACCAACGATCGCGAGCAATTGCACTCGACGCTGAGTTTCCTCTGCCAGAAAGCGGCAAAGCGCCTGCGGGATGCCGGACTCCATGCGCGAACGGTGACGCTCACGCTGCGCCACGCTGATTTCAGGACGATCACGCGCAGCC
Organism: Candidatus Acidiferrales bacterium; assembly: GCA_050746725.1. GTDB lineage: Bacteria > Acidobacteriota > Terriglobia > Acidiferrales > UBA7541 > Palsa-295. Next base: position 41,251 of record JBOGMX010000045.1, read on the forward strand.
AGACGCTTGCCAACCCGTCCGACCTCGACTCGGCTTATCTGGACTCGACGCGCGAACTTTTTTCGCGCGCGTGGGATGGGTCGGCGATGCTGAGGCTTGTTGGCGTCGCGCTCTCGTCTTTCTCGCATGGGTCGCAGCAGCTCGATTTGCTCGATCCCCAGCGCAGGGAAAAGCTCGAACGCCTGACGCAAACTGCCGATCGATTGCGCGATAAATTTGGGTTTGAAAAATTGCAGCTCGGCGGCTCGCTCGGAAACCGCGGGCGGCGAGAGGGCGGGTGGCCGCAATGAATCCGGCTCGTCAACTGGCTGAAAACGTCTGCGAGCGCCTGCGCGGGGCCGGGCATCAAGCGTATCTCGTGGGCGGATGCGTACGCGATATTTTGCTGGGACGCGAGCCCGCGGATTACGACGTCTCGACGGACGCGACGCCAGATCGGGTGCAGCGGATTTTCCCGCACAGTTTGGCAGTGGGCGCGCAGTTCGGCGTAATCATCGTGCTCGATGATTCCGGCGAAGGGGGATCTCCGCAGGTTGAGGTAGCCACGTTCCGGTCCGATGTAGGATATTCGGACGGGCGGCACCCGGACCAGGTGGTCTTTTCTACGTCACCGCAAGAAGACGTCAAACGTCGCGATTTCACGATCAACGCGCTGCTGCTTGATCCGGCCGCCGGGAAAGTGCTCGATTATGTGGGCGGCCGAGATGATCTGAATGCGGGAATCATCCGCGCGATCGGACGCGCCGAAGACCGCTTTCGCGAAGACAAGCTCCGCGTCGTGCGTGCGGTGCGGTTTGCAGCGCGGTTCCGATACGCGATCGAAGCGAAGACCTTCGCCGCAATTTCGAAATTGGCAGGGGAAATTCATCAAGTTTCGCCGGAGCGTCTGCGCGACGAACTCACAAAGATCCTCACGGAAGGCTCGGCACGCCGCGGATTCGAGCTGCTCGACGAGACGCGGCTCTTGCCCGAGCTACTTCCGGAAATTGCGCGGATGAAGGGCGTCAAACAACCACCGCAATATCATCCGGAGGGCGATGTTTGGGTCCATACCTTGCTGATGCTTGAAAAATTGCCGGCGAGGTGCTCGCCGACGCTCGCCTGGGGGGTGCTGTTGCACGACGTGGGCAAGCCGCCAACGTTTACACCGCCTGCTCGTCCGGATGATCGAATCCGGTTCAATGAACACGCAGAGGTGGGGACGCGCATGGCAGAGGCGATTTGCCGACGGTTCCGGTTTTCTAACGACGAGACGGAACAGGTCGCCGCGCTTGTGGCCAACCATATGCGATTCAAGGACGTCCTGCAGATGAAGCCGGCGACGCTGAAGCGTTTTGTGCGACTCGGGGATTTCGGAGAGCATCTGGAGCTGCACCGGCTGGACTGTTCGTCGAGCCACGGGCATCTAGAGAACTATGAGTTTGTGCGCCGTTTTCTAGCGGAGACCCCGCCAGAGCAGGTGCGGCCACCGCGTGTGATTTCAGGTAAAGACTTGATTGCACTGGGACTTAAGCCAGGGCCAGAGTTCAAGAGTCTCTTGGACGCTGTGGAAGAAGCTCAGCTGGACGGCAGCCTAGAGTCCCGCGAAGATGCCCTGGAACTGGTTCGCGAGCGCCTAGGAAGGTCCTCGAAACTTCCATAAGATATTGCATTGCAGTAGCTTGCAGAACGTTTTGCCGAAGTCTTACGGATTGCAAAGTTAATCTTAGCCGTGTATGCTCATATTTGCTAATGGGGACATGCGAATAGATATAAATCGTTTTCTCCCCATTTCGCATCTAAACTTTCGGGCAGCCGATAAGGCTGTCTGGGGCTGGCCTTACCCAACGCCTTCGGCCAGGGGTAGGGTCAGATAAGGGGGTCATTGTGACAGCAAATAGATACGTTCCCGAAGAGCTACCTGTGCTTCCAGTCCGGGACACCGTGTTGTTCCCAGGGGCGGTGATGCCACTGCCGGTGGGTCGCGAGAGTTCGCTCGCGCTCCTGGATTCTTTGGAGGGACAGGAAAAACTGCTGGGTGTAGTCGCCCAGCTCGATCCGCGGGTTGAGGCACCCACGGGATCGGACCTTCACGCGGTTGGGACGGTCGCCAAGGTGCACAAGATGGTGCGTATGCCCAACGGTAACGTGGTCGCGTTTCTAGAAGGTCTGCAGAGGCTTCGGGTGACAGAAGTGATCGGCCTAAAACCGTTTTTGCGGGCTCGCGTGCAGCCGGAGCCGGACGTCGAGGATCAGCGCGACGCGGAATTGACGGCCCTCGAGCGCAACGTGCAGGAGCTCTTCCGTGAAGTGGTGGCGCGTTCACCGCAGCTTTCGGACGATTTGCAAACCGAGGCGATGAATATCGAATCTCCTTCGCGCTTGGCGGATTTTGTGGCCTGGAATTTGCCCTCGTTGAATACGATGGTGCGGCAGGAACTGCTCGAGACGCTCAATATCCGGAAGCGCTTGGAAACGCTTATCGGCGAACTGACGAAGGAAAAAGAAGTTCTGCAACTCCGCAACAAGATTCACGAACAGGTGCAGGAGCAAGTGAGCCAAAGCCAGCGTGAGTTTTTGCTGCGCGAGCAGATGAAAGCGATTCAGAAAGAGTTGGGTGAATCCGACGACGGGCAATCGGAGGTCGAAGAGCTTCGCAAGAAGATGGACGAGTCCGGTATGTCCGCCGAGGCCAAGAAGGAGTGCGACCGGGAACTGAAGCGGCTCTCCAAGATGACGCCGGCTTCCGCCGAATACATGGTGTCCCGGACGTACCTGGAATGGATGACCGTGCTGCCGTGGAACAAGACGTCGGCTACGAGCGAGCAGGAGATCGAGATCGCGAAGGCGCAAGCCATTCTCGACGAAGATCACTACGATCTCGAAAAGGTGAAACAGCGCCTGCTCGATTATCTGGCAGTGAAGAAGATTCAGCCCGGAATGAAGGGGCCGATTCTTTGCTTCGTCGGGCCTCCCGGTGTGGGCAAAACCTCGCTAGGGCAGTCGATTGCCCGTGCGACGGGACGGAAATTCGTTCGCATCTCGCTCGGCGGCATGCACGACGAGGCCGAAATTCGCGGCCACCGGCGCACGTACATCGGCGCATTGCCCGGCCAGATCATTCAGGGCATTCGCCGCGCCGAGACCATGGACCCCGTCTTGATGCTAGACGAGGTGGATAAACTCGGGCGCGACTTCCGCGGCGATCCCTCCGCAGCGCTGATGGAAGTGCTCGACCCGGAACAGAATTCCACGTTCCGCGATCATTATCTGGACGTGCCGTTCGATCTGTCGAAGGTTCTCTTCGTCATGACCGCGAACTGGCTCGATCCGATTCCGGAACCGTTGCGCGACCGCATGGAAATTATCGAACTTCCCGGTTACACGGAGGTCGATAAGGTGCAGATCGCGAACCGCTTCCTGATTCCGCGGCAAGCCAAGGAGCACGGGCTCCAGCTAGGCGAGCAGATCGAGTTCACGGACGAGGCTTTGCATGACCTGATTCACCACTACACGCGTGAAGCAGGGGTGCGCAACCTCGAACGCGAAATCGCCACGCTCGTGCGCAAGCAAGCGCGGCGCATGGCTGAAGGCAAGACCGATAAACTTACGGTCACGACCGACGTGATCCGCGAAGTGCTCGGCGTGCCGAAGTTCCGGCTCGAGCACGAAGTCGAGGAACGGGTGCAGAAGCCGGGCGTTTCGGTGGGGCTGGTGTGGACGCCCGTAGGCGGAGACATCGTCTTCATCGAAGCCAGCAAGATGCGCGGTGGGAAGCAATTCACCATGACCGGGCATTTGGGAGAAGTGATGCAGGAGTCCATGCGCGCCGCTTTGACGTGGGTGCGTGCGAATTCCGATCGCTACGGCATCGATCCCGATTTCTTCCGGAAATACGACTTGCACATTCACGTGCCATCGGGAGCGATTCCGAAGGACGGTCCGTCAGCGGGCATTGCCATGGTGACCGCTCTGGTCAGCTTACTTACTGGCCGACCCGTGCGGCCGCGTTTGGCGATGACGGGAGAAATCTCTCTTACCGGCGTGGTGCTGCCGATCGGCGGAGTGAAGGAGAAGGTGCTTGGCGCCAAGCGGGCGGGAATTCGCGAAGTGATCCTGCCTTCAGAGAACGAGCCGAACGTGAAGGAAGATCTTCCCGACGACGTTCTTCAGGACGTGAAAGTCCACTTCGTGCGCAGCGTCGATCAGGTCCTCGAAATTGCCCTTGGCAAATTCGAGGAACCTGTGCGGCCTTCGCATAGCGGTTCGCGAGGCGGCGACGATAGGCCGTTCACGAGCCCCGTGCACTAAATCGATTCGCTCTTTTGCGAAAAACAACTGAGCCGAGAAACGAAGATGAGAGAAGGCCCGGACTCGACATCCGGGCCTTTTCATTTATGGGCATGAACCGTGGTTTCCAGTTGCGGCGAAAGGCCCAATCGCGTACAGCTTAACTTCGATGCCTTATCGTCCTCGAGAATTGGTGGTGCGCGCACGGGAAGCCGCGGGCCTGCTGCTCGCCACGCTTGACCGCAATGAGATGGTTGCGCGTTTTCTGGATATGTACGCCGCCGAGCACCGGCGGCCGGGACGTGCGGATCATCCGTACCTCTACCGCGAGCAACTTGCCAGAATCCGGCGAGAAGCAATTTTGGCAATGGTGCTGCGCATCGAAGCGGCACTGCCTGCGCGGCTGAAGGTGAGCGTCGCCGTGCGCGGCACGAAGCAGCGCAGGAGGACGGCGCAAGCGGGGAAAAAGAACGCACGAACCGCCACGCGCAGAAAACAGCCGGACCTCGAGCTAGCCATTCCGTTTCTGGATCTCTTTCGCGAAGAGTTTTTCGTGGCTTTGGGGCAGGCGCTGGAGTGGAGCGACGACGAGGCCGAGGAATTCTGGCGCGATCTGGGTTTCTATGAAAGATTAGGGGCTCGCGAGCCTCGCCGAAGCAGCGCGGCGGCCCGCCGGCTTTCGATATCTGGGCCCTTCGTCGATCGAGTGGCGCTGCTGCTCGATGCGTCGCTGATGGATCAGGCCCGCCGCTACGCCGGCAAGTTCGAACTGGAGCTTGAGGCCGCTGCGGATCGCGTCCTACGATTGGTGTTTTCCCGCAGCCGCGCGAACTGAATTCCGGCAGGATCGGCCCGTGCAATTTAGAAAACTGGTGACGGGACTACGCCGCCGATGGGGCCTGGATTTGCTATTCTCGCCTTGTGGTTGACCTCTTTTACATCCTAATCGTGGTGCAAATTGCTCTGGGCCTCTATTCGCTCTGGGACGGTTTCACCTGGTATCAGATGGCGCGCAAGCGGCTTGCCTCGCATGCGGGATTTTACGCGCCGGTTGCCGCGGTGATCTGTCCGTGCAAGGGCACCGAGCCGGGGCTGGAAGAAAATCTCTCGGCGCTTACGCGTTTCGACTACGCGAACTACGAAATTTATTTTTCTCTCGCCACCAGCCTCGATCCTGCGCTGAAAGTCATCGAACGCGTGAAGGCCGCCACTCAACGGCCGGTTCACATCGTAATCGCCGGGCCGCCGCAAGACTGTGGCGAAAAGGTCCACAACCTGCGCCGCGCGATCGAGTCGCTGCCGGAAAAGTTCGAGGTCGTCACTTTCGTTGACACCGATGTGCGGCTCAGTCACAACTGGCTCGGCAAACTGATTGCGCCACTGCAGGACGCGCGGATCGGAGCGACGACGACGTATCGCTGGATGATTCCTAGCCGCCGAATTGGCGAAGGGGGTTTCGCGAGCGCGATGGCTTCCACTTGGAATGGCTCCGTGGCCACTCTTCTCGGACGGCCGCGTGAGAATTTCTGCTGGGGAGGCGGAACGGCGATTCGGCGAAAAAACTTCGACGATGCGAATGTGCTGGAAGCATGGAACGGCGCCGTAAGCGACGACTTCGCGCTCACGAACGCGCTGGAAGCCGCGGGCAAGTCGATTGTCTTCTGCCCTGAGTGCCTAGCCGCCACGCTCCATCCATGGACGGGATCGAGCCTGCTGGAATTCACGAACAGGCAGATTTTGTTGACGCGCGTCTATTCGCCAAAGCGCTGGATGATGGGCATGATCGCGCATGTGAGCTATTGTGTGACCCTGATTTATGCCGCGTTCGTGATACTTACCACTATGTTTACCGGCGACCCATGGTTCAATCTGTTACTCATTGCTCTGGTGGTCCCGCTCTTGGCGGCGATGAAGGGAGCGATCCGTACGATTGCCGTGGGCGAATTGCTACCCGAATGGAAATCGCAGCTCAATCAATGGAGCTGGGTGTGGACGGCGCTCGCGCCCGTGGTGCCAGTCCTTTTTTCGTGGAATTTCGTCGTTTCACTGCTGAGCCGGCGCACGCGCTGGCGCGGCATACGGTACGAGTTGGTCTCTCCCAGCGTTACTCGTGTGCTTACCCGATAACCAGAAACTCCCTGTAACATTCGGAAGCCCCCGCGCGTAGAATCGGCTAGCAACCATCCTATTTCCCCGCATTGGAGGAGATATGGCTACCACGAATACATCGCTGGCGCAGGCGCCAGACTCGGATTCCAGCAGTTCGATTGGACGCGTGTTCGGCGCGCTGTTTTCTCCTGGCCGGACTTTTCGATCGATCGCGCGCCGCCCCACATGGCTCGTGCCGGTGTTGCTTATCACCATCTTGGAGCTTGGTGTTGTTGCCACTTTCAGTCACCGCGTCGGTTTCCGATCCCTGCTCGAAAAGCAGTTTCAGAATAATTCGCGCGTGCAGCAGATGACGGCAGCTCAGCAGCAGCAAACGATGCAGACGTCGTTGAAGTACGCATCTGTTGTTGCCTATGCGGAGATGATCGTTGGTCCGGTGTTGGTGGTTCTGATCGCCGCGGCGATCTATCTGGCGACATTCAACCTGTTGGGCGGCACGCAGCTAAAATTTTCCACGTCCCTAGGAATCGTGTCCTATGCATCCACACCGATCATTATTAGCTCCTTGCTCGGGTTGGTGATCCTATTTCTGAAAGATCCATCGACGGTGGATTTGCAGAACCTCGTCGCGTCGAATCCGGGGGTATTTTTATCGAGCGATTCTCCGCAGTGGCTTTTGGCGCTGCTGAGGTCGTTTGACGTCTTTTCGTTTTGGGTGATGGCGCTATTGGCGATCGGCTACAGCGCGGCCGCGCCGAAGAAACTGTCGTTTGGCAAAGCGTTTTTCTATATTTTCGCGGTTTGGTTTTTAGTCATACTGATCAGGGTGGGAGCAACGGCCGCGTTCTCCTGATACACTCTCGCGGATGGCATTTCGCTTCGAGGTTCTCGCCACCGATCCAACCGGCGCGCGTGTGGGCCGCCTCACCACGCTGCATGGAACGATCGACACGCCCGCGTTCATGCCGGTTGGTACCGCGGCCACGGTAAAGGGGCAGACGCAAGGGGACCTCGAGGAACTCGGCGTCCAGATTCTCCTCGCTAACACCTATCACCTGTTTCTTCGCCCAGGCCACGAACGCATTCGCGAAATGGGCGGACTCCACCAGTTTATGTCCTGGCCGCGCGCGATTCTGACCGATTCCGGCGGGTACCAGGTCTTCAGCCTCAGCGCGCTGCGGAAAATCACGGACGCAGGCGTCACGTTCCGTTCGCATATCGATGGCTCGGAGCATTTTTTGAGCCCGGAAAAAGCGCTGGAAATTCAGATCGCGCTGGGCTCGGACATCTGCATGGTTTTGGACGAGTGCATCGAAGCTCCGTCGTCGGAATTATGCGCGCGTAAGGCCGCTGCGCGTACGCTCGATTGGGCGCGGCGTTCGCGCGATTTTTTTCAGCGGAATGGCGACCCTGAACGGCAAATGGTTTTCGGTATCGTCCAGGGCGGTACGCACGCGGATCTGCGCCGGGAACATGCCGCGGCGCTCGTCGATTTGAATTTTCCCGGCTATGCGATCGGGGGACTAGCGGTTGGCGAATCGCATTCCGTCACATGTGAAATGACGCAGGCGGCGGCCTCCGCGCTTCCGGTGGAAAAGCCGCGGTATTTGATGGGGGTGGGCAAGCCTGAGCAGATTGTGGATTACGTGGCGCTGGGTATCGATATGATGGATTGCGTCCTGCCTACGCGCAGCGCGCGCCATGGTTGCTTGTTCACTTCGCAAGGACGCGTGCTGATTCGCAACGCGCAGTACGCGCGCGATCCGCGGCCGCTCGACGAGAATTGCCGGTGTGCGGTGTGCCGACGATACTCTCGTGCGTATTTGCGGCATCTATATTCCGCGGGAGAATTTCTGTCGATCATTCTGAACACCCACCACAATCTTTACTTTTACCTTGACACCATGCGTAAAATTCGCGAGGCTATCCGTTTTGGGAACCTAGGAAGGTTCCGCTCTGAGCTGCAGGAACGCCTCAAATAGGCAAACCATAAGTCGGTGGGCAAAGGCAGGGCATCCTAGGGCGAAGACTTCGAAGGCCTGCTGGTCCTAGCGGGCAAATGGCGGCGGAAAGAACGAATGTTTGGTACAATACCTATGCTGATCCCGGGGACGCTTGTCCTCGCACTGCAATCCTCGTCACAAACCAGTGGTCTCACGCTGTTTCTCCCGCTCATCGTGATCATGGTGATCTTTTATTTTCTGATGATCCTGCCGGCGCAGAGGCGTCAGAAAAAGACCGCGGAAATGCTGAAGAACTTGAAGAACGGCGACAAGGTGATAACCAACGGTGGAATATTCGGAACGATCGTGGGGTTGGAGAGCGATAGCGTTCAATTGCGCATCGCCGAGCAGGTGAAGGTCAAAATCTCACGGAGCGCAATTTCCGGGCTCCAGCCGGAAATCAAGGAGAGTTAGCAGGCCCGCATGAATTCCCAGCTAAAATGGAAATTTATTTTTATCAGCGCCGTAGTTCTGTTGTGCTTCTACGGCATTCTCGGGCTTCCGATCTTTCCCACGTCCGCGTCGCAAGTGGCGCAGAACGTCGCCGATCGCATCAAGCTCGGCCTAGATCTGAAGGGCGGCAGCCATCTGGTGCTGCAGGTGGAAGTGGAAAAGGCGGTCGGCCAACGCTGCGACGAGGCGGTCGACGACCTAACCAAGCAGATTCAGAGCAAGAACGTGCTTTCGCCCACCGGCGAGATTCGCCGAGTGGACGATACGCACATCATGGTCCGCAACATCACTCCGGACGCGTACAACACGTTTCAGGACATCGTCAATAATCAGTTTCAGGACTGGAGCGTGGCGCCTGCGGCAGGAGCTTCGAATAGCTATATTCTGACGATGAAGCCCTCGGCCGTGTCCGGCCTGCACTCGCAGGTGATGAGCCAGGCGCTTGAGACGATCACCCGCCGAATCAATGCCCTCGGTCTCACGGAGCCGCAAATCGCTTTGACCGGACCCGCGAGTGATAATGAAATTCTCGTTCAGTTGCCTGGCGAAGGCGATCCGACGCGCGCGAAATCGGTGATCCAGGCTGGCGGCCAGCTTGAGCTGAAACTGCTCGTGGACAGCCAGGCGTATCCGTCAGACGCCGCCGCGCTGTCTGCGCACAATGGCGTGCTGCCTCCAGACACCGAAATTATGCCGGGGAACCCGGAAGGTTCCTCGTCAAGCAGCCAGTCGCAGGTCTATTACCTTGTGACTCGGGCTCCGATCGTAACGGGCCAGGATCTTCGCGGGGCCACGGCAGAGCCCAGCACCGATAATCCGGGACAATACGAAGTTGATTTCCAGCTGTCCTCCGCCTCGGCGGCGCGCTTCGGGCCTTTCACGGAATCGAACATCGGAAAACGGCTGGCCATCGTTCTGGACAGCAAAGTCTACGAGGCGCCCACAATCAACGGGCGTATCGATGATCGTGGTCAGATCACCGGCAACTTTAGCCAGCAGTCGGCGCAGGATTTGGCGCTGGTGTTGAAGGCCGGTGCGCTGCCGGCTCCGATCAGGTATCTCGAAGAATCGACCGTGGGCCCCTCGCTCGGAGCCGATTCGATCCGCGCCGGGGTGCGAGCGTCGATCGCCAGCTTGCTCGCGGTCATGATCTTCCTGGTCTTCTACTACCGGCTTTCCGGTGTCAACGCAGTTGTAGCATTGCTGCTCAATTTGGTCATTTTGGTGGCGTTCATGGCGTGGTCCAGCGCGGTTCTAACGCTGCCGGGCATTGCAGGGGTGATATTAACCATCGGCATGGGCGTGGACTCGAACGTGCTCGTGTTTGAGCGCATTCGAGAAGAATTACGCAACGGGAAGGCGCCCGCTGCGGCGGTTGACATAGGCTTCGACCGCGCATTTCTGACCATCATCGACACGCACATAACGACCATGGTATCGTGCGCGTTCTTATTCGTGTTTGGGACGGGGCCGGTGCGCGGCTTCGCGGTGACTTTGGTGATCGGCTTGATCGCCAACCTGTTCACTTCGATCTACGTCTCCCGGGCGATTTTTGACTATCACCTCGTGCACATGAAGCGTCAGGCGGCATTGAGCATCTAGGGGGCTCCTAGAATAGGCCTGTGAAGCTTCACAAGGTGGCTAGGCACGCTACAGGGGCCGGGGGCGGGCCTCAGGCTTGGCTTTGGGCTGTGGGTTGTGAAACGGCCTCTAATTGAAGATCTGAAAAACTCATAGTACGACGGAAGCGGCATGCCGCCCGGGAACAAATTGCTGGGGGGCGGTGTCCAACTGAACGGATAGAACTGGCCCTATGGAATTTTTTCACAACGTAAATGTCGATTGGATGGGCAAGGTGAAGTACTTTGTCGCTTTGTCGCTGATACTGCTTGCAGTTGGCTGGATTTCGATCTGGCGGCACGGCGGGATGCAGTACGGAATCGATTTCCGAGGCGGCACGCTGGTGTATGTGCGGTTCGCGGGTACGCCGCCGGTCCAACGGATTCGCAACGGCCTGCAGAGCGCAGGATTGAAGAACAGCACGATCCAGACCATAAGCGACTCAAATGATGTCGGCTCCCGTGATGACGTGGTCATCGGTCTATCGCAGTCGACGAATGAGGATACGCTGGACGCCGGCAAGCAGACAATTTTGGGCGTACTGCACAAAACTTTCGGCACGGACGCCTCCGGCCGGCCGGATTTCAATGCCGTCACTCCGTCCGCGCTGGCTGCCGAGCTTTTGCAGAAAGATCCGTTGTCTCTGGGAGTGAATGCCGGCAACCGCTACACGCAACTCGCGCAGGGGTTGACTTCCGCGCGGGATTCTCAGCACGACGGCATCGTTACAAATTTCGGCGAACTCGGCAATGTGCCGGGAGTCACGCCGGCGGTGATTCGCACTCTCCAACATGACTACTCGCTGAGCGACTTTTCCGTGCGCAATGCCGAGACGGTAGGTCCGACCGTGGGCGCACAGCTGCGCCGCCAGGCGATATGGGCGACTCTTTATGCGTTGGCGGGGATGTTGGTGTATGTTGCGTTCCGCTTCGAATGGGTGTACGGCGCCGCAGCGGTGATTGCGGTGTTTCACGACGTGCTGATCACTCTGGGATTTTTCTCGCTTTTCCATTACGAAATTTCGCTGACGGTAATCGCGGCGCTTCTGACTCTGGTCGGCTATTCGATGAACGACACAATCGTGATTTTCGACCGCGTGCGCGAGAACCTGCGTTTGATGCGCCGCGAATCTCTGGCGGAGATCATCAATAAGTCCATCAACCAGACGCTGTCACGGACCATTCTTACCAGCGGCCTGACGTTCATCACGGTTGTGGTTTTGTATATCTGGGGCGGGGAAGTGCTACGATCGTTCGCTTTTGCCATGGTGGTGGGAGTTGTGGTAGGAACCTACTCCAGTTTCGGCATTGCGGCTCCGATCGTGGTGGCCTGGAACAAGTTTAGCGGGGGGAAGGGAGTGGCGGTTCGCGCCGGATCCGCAGCCGGAAAGCGCGTGCCAGCCACCGCAAGGAGGTAGGCTATGTTCGATCAAATGGTGGTATCCAGCGCAAAGGGATCCAAAACCCACAAAACTTGGACCGTGGCGCTCTCGGCCATCCTCCAGATTCTGGTTGTGGGCGTGTTGATTTTAATCCCCCTCATTTACACGGAGGCTTTGCCGAAGGGGATGTTGAGCACGTTCCTGGTGGCTCCGCCGCCGCCTCCTCCGCCGCCGCCTCCGCCTCCGAAGCAGGTTGTGGTTCGCAGGGTCGTCGTTGTCCAGCCGCAAAGGATGGTGGCTCCCACCGTCATCCCCAAAAAGATTGAAATCGTAAAGGACCAGGCACCGCCGGATATCGGCGCCGTCGGTGGCACAGGTGTTGCGGGCGGCACTGGAGTGCCAGGCGGCATCATAGCCGGGCTGGGTGCACCGCCTCCTCCGCCGCCGCCAAAGCCGGTTACGCCGCAGCGAATTCGCGTCGGCGGCAACGTGGAAGCGGCCAAGCTGACCAGACAGATTCTGCCAGTCTATCCACAGATTGCCAGGACGGCGCACATTCAAGGCACCGTGGTTTTGCACGCGGTGATTGCCAAGGATGGCTCGATCCAGGAGTTGACTTACATAACCGGTCCGGCGCTGCTGATGCGCGCGGCCATGGATGCCGTTCGGCAATGGAGATACCGGCCTACAGAGCTCAACGGCGAGCCTGTGGAAGTGGATACCACGATTCAGGTTGTGTTTTCGCTCGGTGGTGATTGAGGAAGCGCCGGCCCCGCTCGCGGGTCCGGATGTATGGGGCTGAGATTTGCGACCGGCAGAATCTGACTGCCGCGATCGATGGCGGTGACGGAGGAGGACTGAACTTTATGCTTGCGAATTTGGTATGGGCATTTCTTTTGCAGGACCAGGGTGGTAACGCCGGCATCAGCTGGAACATCATCGATATGTGGCACAGCATGGGCTGGCCAGCTCGGGCGGTAGTGATTCTATTGTTCATCATGTCCGCGTGGTCTGTGGGCATCATGATCGACCGCTGGCTGATGTACAGTGCCGCGCGGAAGCAGTCGCGCGTTTTCGTGCAGCAGGTTGCCGGCGCGCTGAAGGACAACAAGCTCGACGAAGCGATCTCAATCGCCGAGCGCAACAAAAAGAGTCATATCGCGAAGGTTGTGGCCACCGGCCTTTCGGAGTTCCAGGCCGCATCGGCGCAGGTGAGCGATGAAGAAGTGATCGAAGCTGCCAAACGAGGACTGGAACGCTCCGTGGCCATCGTGCACGCCGAGATGAAGCGCGGCCTTTCCGGGCTCGCGACGATCGGTTCGACGGCTCCGTTCGTCGGACTTTTCGGCACGGTTATGGGCATCATCAACGCGTTTAAGGGCATTTCCGCCCAGAAGGTGACTGGTCTTTCCGCGGTCGCCGGTGGTATCGCGGAAGCTCTGGTGACCACTGCTCTCGGCCTGCTCGTGGCCGTGCCGGCTGTGTGGACCTTTAATTACTTCACCAATCGCGTGGAAGCTTTCGACGTGGAGATGGACAACTCCTCGATGGAGCTGATCAACTACTTCATCACGCGCCGGAGCGGAAAGAAGTAAGCCATGGCTTACAAACCTAAAGCACCGCCGGTGATGGCCGCGCCAAACGTGATCCCAATGGCGGACATCATGCTGGTGTTGCTGATCATCTTCATGGTGATTACGCCGATGCTGCACAAGGGCGAGGACGTGCAAATGGCGAAGGCGCAGAACGTGGACAAAATGCAAGCGGCGAACAAGGACAATGCCATCATCGTGGCAATCACGCGCGATGGCAACATGTACTTGGGCAATCAGGAGATCTCACTCAATCAGATTACCGATCAGGTGAAGGACAAGATCTCCAGCCGCTTGGATAAGACCGTCTACATTCGCGCGGACGCCCGTGCAAAATATGGAGATGTCGTGAAGGCCGTGGACGCCATCCGGTCGGCTGGTGTGGAGGACTTGGGATTGCTGACGGAGAAAATTCCTCTGAACGTGCAAATTCCACCTCCGATGGCCGGAGGAACGGGGCCGGCGGAGTAATCCGCGGGTCGGGCCAGGGCGAAGGAGCAATCTTATGGCAATGAGTGTAGGCAAGCAGGAGGGCGTGGTATCGGAGCCCAACATCGTTCCCTTGATAGATGTGCTGCTGGTGTTGATCATCATTTTCATGGTGATCACGCCGCAGACGCCAACGGGGCTTAAGACATTGGTTCCGCAGCCCACGCCTCCGAGCAAAACGCAACAACCACCCGACAGCCGAACCATCGTGGTTCAGGTGCTGGCCGACGGCGGAGTGAAGATTAATCAGGACACTGTTAGCTGGAACGATCTGGGCTCGCGTCTCTTCGATATCTTCAAGCAACGAGCTACCCGGATCGCTTTTGTGAAGGGCGACGATAGCGTGGAATTTGCACAAGTGGCGCATGCGATCGACATCATGCGCGGTGCGGGAATCGATCACGTCGGATTGATTACCGCGAAGATCGAAGCAGGGCACTAGTAGCGTTTGGCGCCAGCGCGGATGCGAGTCGGCCCAGTATGGCAATCATAAGGAGAGCAGGGATGCGACGGAAGCTTGAAGTATCGTTTGTCGCGGCCGTGATTTTAGCCGCGATGGGAGCGGGAGCCGGATGCAATAAGCTGCGCGCTCGGGACGATCTGAACAAGGGCGTCGACGCGTACAAGAACGGCCAGTTCGATGTGGCAGTCGAGGATTTCAAGAACGCGCAAAAGTTAGACCCTACACTCACCAGTGCGAAGCTCTACCTGGCCGCCGCTTACCAGAATCAATACGTGCCGGGTGCGCCGTCGGAGGCAAATCTGCGCAACGCGCAATCTGCGATGCAGGTGTACAAGGAAATTCTTCAGAAGGACCCGAAGAATCTTTCCGCGATCGACAGCATGGGCTCGCTCCTTTACAACATGGGCTCGAATCCGTACGACCAAGCTAAATTAGAGCAATCAAAGGCCTACAACCAAGAGCATATTCAGATCAGCCCCAACGATCCCAAACCCTATTACTGGATTGGCGTGATCGATTGGAGCCTCTGCTATCGGGCCAATCTCGAAATGCGTCAAGATTACAACCGCACCGCCAGTGCGAAGCGCCAGATTAAGCAGAACGATCCGCTGCCGGAAAAGTTGCGGACCGAATTCACCGACAAGTACGGCTCGACTATCGATGAGGCGATCACGAATTTGCAAAAGGCCATCAGTCTCAAACCAGATTACGACGATGCAATGGCCTACTTGAACCTGATGTATCGGCAGAAGGCCGACACCGAGAGCACGAAAGAAGCTCGCGAGGACGATTTGAAGAAGGCAGATCAGTTGGTTGAGCAGGTAAAGGCCATCAAGCAGAAAAAGGCGGGAATGCAACCTTCGTGAAGGTCGCAAACACCGCGCGTTTTTCAACAGTCATTTCCCGGCGGGCGATTCCAGCCCGCCGGGTTTGTTTCTGGGGCGCGTTCTTCGCATCTAGGGAAGCTCGTCTGTCGGCGAGTTGCCGAGCGAGCACAATCGGTGGGAACGTGCAGTCGAGGGAGCAGTATCCTTGCGGAATGGCATGAATTCGCGGTGGCTTTGGACTCTGTGCACAGGCGGTGTAGCTTTGCTCTGCGCCGGGACGACGCTTTTGGGACCGATGCCCCGTTCCGCAATGGCGAGTGTGCGGCGGCCAGCAGCGGCAAAGCACTATCAGGCGCAGGCGGATCCGTGGACGAGCGATCAGACCGTGGATCCTGCGACTCTGGTCAAGGAGATCAGCGGGCCTGCGAGCGAGCGGCCCACGATCGTGAGCGTCAGCCCGCACGCCCTTTATCTCGGCGGACACATCCCTGGCGCGGTTTACGAGGGAGCTGGATTTAGCGCGGCGGGAATCGAGTCGTTGAAGCGATGGGCGCGGCGGCTGCCGCGATCCACAAATCTGGTGGTGTACTGCGGCTGCTGTCCGCTGGTACATTGCCCGAATTTGCGCCCAGCATTTCGCGCGCTCCAATCGATGGGCTTCAGGCACTTGCGCGCACTGATACTCCCCACCAATTTCTACACGGACTGGTACGCCAAGGGCTACCCTACCGAAAAGGGCAGCTGAAGCTCGATAACAGAAAGTCGGGACGGCGGCGCTTCTTTCCGCTGTTTACTCTCAGTACCCATTCATTTGACGCTCGCTTCGGCAGTGCTTACGATAATACGAGGGGGGACACGCGACGATGCCCGCGCGCCAATGTCCGTATTGCGGAAAAATTATCTCTGATCTTCACTCACATTGCCCATTTTGCCGTGAGTCCGTTCCCCCCGTACCCGGTTCGCAAGCGGCACTCGCCGCCTCTTTGCCGGTCACCGAGAACAATGGTAACCGCAAGATTCGGCAAGGGTTGCTGTATATGTTGCTTGCCGCCCTGATTCAATATTTAGCTGGGGGCTATGGGGGATCTTATTTGAGATTGCCGATCCACATCCCGCCGATGGTCACCGCGTACCTGGCGCCGCTGCTTTTCTTCGGCGGGCTAGGCCTCACTATTTACGGATTTTATCTCCACGCGAAGCCCCTTCGCGCCTAAAGCTTCTGCGAGCTTATTGCGAGTCGTGCGCTTCTGCTTCGGATTTTTCCGGCAGTGCAAACACCCAAATTTCCGCACCGTGTCCCGGCGGATTCTGAATTTCCGGGACGAGCACCGGGAAGGTAGCCGTCTGCGGGCCGCCACCGCCCACGACCACTGCGACGTACTGCCGGCCTCCGACGCCATACGAGATTGGGCATGAGCTAGGCACGTCGTTGAGCCGCACGTGCCACATTGTTTTTCCGGTAGCGGCGTCGTACGCTTTCAAATTGCGATCGAGTGCTCCGGCAAAAACCAAGCCGCCGGCGGTTGCCAATATGCACGTCGACTGCGGCGCGCGCTGCCGGTCAATCCAGACCGGCTTCTTCGTTTCCAGATTAAACGCCTCGACGCGACCATATTTGCCATCGCTCCCGGGCCGCGGTCGCACGAACCAGTCGTAGCCGGAGGTCAGGTTCCCACGCTCGCCCTTCGGCGCCGGAATTAAGTCCATGCAGGACTCGACCATCGGCACGTACAGAATTTTCGTCTCGGTATCGTACGAGGTGGCCAGCCAATTTCTTCCCCCTCCGGGATGGGGACAAATCAGGTGCGGCTTGCCGTCTCCCAGCACAACTTCCGGATTGATGGTTGCTTTTCCCGTTTTCGGATTGATTGAGGCCACCACGTTCTGCAGGCCCAAATCTTTCGCAAAAATAAATTTGCCAGTGGCGGCGTTCATTCCTTCGTAAATTCCCATCTTCCCAGACGTTACGACCAGCTTCCGCGTTGTGCCGTTCACCGGCAAATCGATCAGCTGCTGTTCGAAAGCCCAATCCAGGTCCCATTGATCGTTCTGTATGTGCTGGAAGTGCCAGACTAGCTTGCCGGTGTCCGGATCAATAGCGAGTGTTGTGTCCTCGTAAAGTCCATCGTTCGTGACTCCGGGCTCGTGGACCAAACGCAGCATCGGCCCCGTGTCGTACGTTTGCCCGGTTCCGAAATAAGCTAAATTCAGCGCCGGATCGTAGCTTCCCGCGGTCCACACTGACGCTCCGCTGCGCTTATCGACCGGCAGGCCATTCCAGCTGTTTCCGCCGAATTGGCCCGGCCGCGCAATCGTGTAGAACTTCCACGCCGGTTTGCCCGTCTCCGCATCGAGCGCCACGATCCAGCATCCTCCCGGGGCCTGTCCGGCGATACCTTGCATCACCTTGCCCTTGGCCACTAGGGGCCCACCGGTGATTTGCCAGCCTTTCGTGTAGTCCGCGAGAGGCTGGTCCCAGACCACGTCGCCCGTCTTCACATCCAGTGCGACCATGTGGTCGTCCGATGTGGGCACATACAGCCGGTCGCCGTAAATCGCCATATTGCGCTTGTTCTTTTGGCGCACGTCGTTCGGTAAGTGCCGGTCGTACTCCCACAAAAGATCGCCGGTGGCGGCATTGAGTGCCTGGACGTGATCTCCGTAGCTATCGATGAAGAGAACGCCGTCGTGTTCGAGCGGCGTCATTTCGTCCGGCCCGTTCGGCAGCGACCATGCCCAGAGAACTCGCATATCTCGCACGTTGCTCGTATTGATCTGTTTCAGCGGGCTGAAGCCTTTATCGTCGTACGTTCGACGCCAAAGCAGCCATTCGCTTGCCGGCGGATTGTCGAGCAGAGTGTCCGTTACCGGCCTGATCGTCGCCAGCGGGTCGGGCAGCTTCACCACGGGAATTGGCGGCGCGAGCGGGGAAAGCGGCATCATCGGCGCGGACCTCTGCGTCGCGCCGCGCGGGATGCTCATTTTTTCAAGAGCTTTTACGTCCACTGGAAGCGGTGTGGCGGCCGGTTGCACGCCGTTGCGCTCCAAAATGAAAGCGACCAACTGGGCGCAGTTATTCGCGCTTAAGCTTCCCGCCTTGTCCGGCGGCATCTTCGTGCAGACATAAGAAAACAGCGTGTCGGCGCTTTTGCCGCCCCAGTTTTGCGTGAAGGTCGCGCCCGCCAGCGCGCTAGCGAACTCGCCGCCGTTCAGGTTTTGGCCGTGGCACCCCGCGCAACTTGCCGCATACGCTTGGCGGCCTTGGGCGGCTTGCTGCGACGTGAATGTGGCGATGCTCCGGTTGTTATATTGCTGGGCTCGCGCGGTTCGCGCCATCGAGAAAATCAGCAGCAGCGCTGCAATTGCAATCGCATACGGTAGCCGTTCGCGCCGGTCCTGTTCGCAAGCGTCCGTGCGTTCCTTGGCGCCGGAAACGATCTCGTTTCGTGCGTTCATGTGCCACCTCCTCCGCGAACCCTGCGTCTCCGCAAGGCCGCGGTGCATTCCATCACTTCTTCACCGCCATCGCCAAGAGTTTTCTTCGTTCGGATGTTGAAAATGCCGCTGTCCTTGGCTGTCTCACGCTTGGAAATCTGCCTCGCTTTGGCGCAAATGAGTCTAGAATGACCCCAGCCGTGTACGGCGAATACAGCAAGTCCATCGGTCCGAAGATTCTGCTCACGCTTCTCCACGGGCTTTCGCTGTACGTGGTGTATTGGCTGTTCTTCCGCGGCGGGCTCGTCGCACTTTCGCTTTGGGCAGGGCGCTCGTTGCTGCCCGGCGCCTTTTCCACGCGCGCCCTGCTTTTTTCCTGCGCGCTTGTCTATTTTCTACGGGTTGTTTTCGGCTGCTTCTACCTGATACGGCGCACGATGCGTTGGGGAGAAGCCATAGGAATTGGATTTTTCGTTTTCCTTGTGCATATCTTTTTCGCGTTGATCGGCGGGACCAATCCGCACGGACCCGGCGCCGTCGCGGATTGCGGAGCCTTCCTGTACGTCGTCGGCTCGTACCTGAATACGGGTTCTGAATTCATGCGCCGCGTGTGGAAGAAAGATCCGGCGCATCAGGGACAGCTTTACACGGGCGGGCTGTTTCGTTATGCGCGCCACATCAATTATTTCGGCGACGAAGTGCTGTTCATCGGCTATGCGCTGGTCACCGGTTCGTTGTTGGCGCTGGTCGTTCCCGCTTTCATGGCGCTCGGCTTCATAATTGCCAATATCCCTGCGCTCGATCGTTACCTCGCGCGAAGATACAGCGACCAGTTCGACGTCTACGCCACGCGTACCAAGAGATTCATTCCGTTCGTGTACTAGAGCAGGCCATAGGCTTGCTTGCGGAAACTCCCGTCGGGACCTATCAACCAGCGGTAGCAGGCGGTCGGTTGCAGTGATCTATCAGAATTTAGTGTGGGCGCCAACGGGCTCTTCATGCTCGCGCGACGCGCCAGTGCCATTTCCCGGCGCAAGCGGAGACGAAGAAGGTCCAGCCGAAGATGGAGCACTTGTCTCGGCCGGCGGCACTTCAGGCGCTTCAACTTCCCAATCGCACCCTTCTTTGATGCATGCGCGGAAGTTGCCATGTTTGGTGTGTTTCTCAACAATGAACGGCGCGCCGCATTTCGGGCAGGGCTCATTGATCGGCTCGTGCGGCGTGGTGAAATCGCAATCGGGATAGCGGCTGCAACCGT
The DNA here is from genome assembly GCA_050746725.1 of Candidatus Acidiferrales bacterium. GTDB lineage: Bacteria > Acidobacteriota > Terriglobia > Acidiferrales > UBA7541 > Palsa-295. The sequence goes on from JBOGMX010000045.1 coordinate 61,150, forward strand.
AGAATATGCGTCCCCGTCCGCGTCCTTTTGAAGTCCCGCGGCGCACGAATTCGCCCTCGCCGCACTTCGGGCATTTGATGCCGAGCGTCACCGGGCGCGTGTACTTGCACTTTGGATAGTTTTTGCAGCCGATGAAATCGCCGTAGCGGCCCTGTCGACGCAGTAACTGCGATCCGCAGTCGGGGCAATTTTCGTCGAGCGGAACGTCCGGCTGGCGCGGCACTTTGGTGCCGGAAACCAGCCTGCGCGTGGTCTTGCAGTCCGGATAGCCGGTGCAAGCCAGGAACGTTCCGAAGCGCCCGCGCTTGATGACCATTTCCTTGCCGCAGTTGTCGCAATACTGTGTGGTGGTTGTTAGATCGGAATCGTCGGAGTGAACTTCCGCGATATCGCGAATGAAATCGCACTCCGGATAGCGCGAGCAGCCGAGGAAAAATCCATGCCGGCTGATGCGCTCGAGCAATTCCCCCTGGCCGCACTTTTCACATTTTTGGCCGGTGGGAATGCCTGCTTTGTACGAGTCCATCTTTTCCGCGGCCTTTTCGAGGTCTTCTTCGAAGCGGTCCCAAAATCCCTTCACCGAAGCGCGCCACGGGCGTTTCCCCTCTTCGATATCGTCCAGCTCCTCTTCCATGCGCGCCGTGAAGTTGACGTCGAAAATATCTTCGAAATTTTTCACCAGCAGCACGCTCACGCGCTCCCCCAGCAGCGTAGGCGTGAATCGGCCCTGGTCCTTGGTCACATACTCGCGGTCAACCAGCGTGGAAATGATCGCGGCGTAGGTAGACGGCCGGCCGATGCCTTTTTCCTCGAGCTCCTTCACAATCGTGGCTTCCGTGTATCGGGGAGGAGGCTCGGTGAAGTGCTGCTCGGGGCGAATGCTTTCAAGCCGCAACTCTTCGCCTTCCCGCACTTGCGGTAGCGCGCGGCTTTCCGAATCGGCATCTTCCTTGTCTTCGTCGTCTTCTTTCACCGACTGGTATACAGCGAGATATCCGTTGAACTTTTCCACCGAACCACTGACGCGGAACAGGTACTCACCGGCTAGGATCTCAACCGTGGTCTGATCGAACACCGCCGGAACCATCTGCGACGCCACGAACCTCTGCCAGATTAGCTGGTAGAGCTTAAACATCGGTTCATCGAGATAGCGCCTCACGCTTTCCGGCGTGCGCGCCACGTCCGTGGGACGAATCGCCTCGTGCGCTTCCTGCGCATCCTTTTTCGATTTGAAGAAGTTCGGCTTTTCCGGTAGGTATTTCGCGCCGAATTTTTGCCCGATGTGATCGCGCACCTGCGAAAGCGCATCGGCGGACACACGCACGGAATCCGTGCGCATGTACGTGATCAGCCCGATCGAGCCTTCGCTGCCCAAGTCAATGCCTTCATAAAGTCTTTGCGCCAGCATCATGGTGCGTTTGGCGGTGAAGCGCAGGCGATTGTAGGCGGCCTGCTGTAGCTTTGACGTGGTGAAGGGCGGCGGGGCGAACCGGCGCTTCTCCTTCTGCGCGACGCTCGAAACCTTCCACGTGGCGCTCTCGAGATCGGCGAGAACGCGCTGCGCTTCGGCTTCGTCCGGAATTTCGATATCCTCACCCTTGCGCTTGACCAGCTTGGCCTCAAACGCAGGAGGTTCTCCGGCAGCCAACAGCGCATGGACGGTCCAATATTCCCTGGGGACGAAGGCTCGGATCTCCTGCTCGCGCTCCACGATCAGCCGCAGGGCGACCGTTTGCACTCGGCCAGCGGAGAGACCCCGGCGGACTTTGTCCCATAGAAGCGGCGAAACCTTGTACCCGACGATGCGGTCCAACACGCGACGCGCCTGTTGCGCGTCCACCAGATGCTCGTCCACACGCGTGGGTTTTTCGAAAGCGGCGCGAATGGCTTTCTGTGTGATCTCGTTGAACATCACGCGCGAGAATTTGGCGCGCTCAGTCTTGTTCTTCGCCAGCACATCGAGCAGGTGGGCGGAAATCGCTTCACCCTCGCGGTCGGGGTCGGTCGCCAGGTAGACGTTGTCCGCCGAATGCGCCGCTGTCTGCAATTGGCCGATGATCTTCTGCTTGTCCGGAATAATCTCGTAGGTCGGTTCGAAGATGTTCTCTGACGTAATCGGGATCTTCTTCTCCGGCGGTTTGGCGGCAGCTTTCGCCTTACCTTTCCCTTTTTTCGCCTTGCGCTTGGGCTTGCCGTTCGGTTCTCCGGGCAGAAGGATGCCGATGGTTTTCCTCGGCAAGTCCATCACGTGGCCATAGGAGGCCTTAACCGTGTAGCCGCGGCCGAGATACTTATTAATTGTCTTCGCCTTAGCGGGCGATTCGACGATTACCAGTGATCTTGCCATGCCTTTTTATTATATTCCTCGTCTCGAACAGATGTCTCTCAGTGTCATAACGGCACTTCTTCCGTCATCGACCGGTTCTGCCCCGGCACTTTAGGCAAGGGCTCACCCTTACCTGTCCATCCTAACCCTGCTTTGGCTGGGGAATTACAGCAGGACTTTCAGAAATTGCTTACCAGGTAACTGGCGGATTACACCCTTAAGCTCTAGGTCAAATAGCGCTGCTAAGACCTCGGACGACGTAAGTCCCGAGTTTTCCACCAAGTCGTCCACGTGTCGCGCTGCATCGACGCTCAAAAGACCATATAATGGCTTTTCTATTGGCGTTAAATCCTGCTCGATCAGCGCAGCTCGCTCTTCCGAAGAAGCCGTGTCAACCGGCATCAGTTCCGCGCGCACGGGCGTAGGCAACTCCTCGACCACATCTTCCCAGCCTGCCACCAGCTTCGCCCCTTGCTTGATTAGTTGGTTCGGTCCGAAGCTCGCGGGCTGCGTGGCGTTCCCCGGCACTCCGAACACCTCCCTTCCGAATTCCATGGCCAGCCGCGCCGTAATCAGTGATCCTGAATACTGAGCGCCTTCAACCACCACCACGCCAAGCCCCATCCCGGCTATGATCCGGTTGCGAATGGGGAAGTTCTGCGGAGCCGGAAAGGTTCCCAGCGAAAACTCCGAAATGATTGCGCCCCGCTGCTCGATTTCCTCGAAGATCTTCTTGTTCTCCTTTGGGTAAACCACATCGATACCGCAGCCTAGGACTCCGATCGTTGCTCCCGCAGGTGCGCTTAACGCCCCTTTGTGAGCGCTTGCGTCGATCCCTCGCGCGAGGCCGCTTGAGACCACCAGTCCGCGAGCCGCCAAGTCCCGGCCTAACCTCTCAGCCATTTGATTCCCATAAGGGGTCGGGCGACGCGCACCCACGATCGAAATCAGGTGTCGGTTGAGAAGTTCAACATTTCCTTTCACATACAAGAGTGGCGGCGGGTCGTAAATCTCTCGAAGTCGGGAGGGGTACTGAGGTTCGTCCCAGGTAAGCAGTCGGCAACCAATGGCCTGCGCGTTCGCAAGTTCCTTCGCAGCCGCGCTCAGGGGTTGACGTGAGTTGATCGCCTGGGCAACCGCAGCAGGTAGGTGCTGCGCTTCCAAAGCGGTTAGTGAAGCACTGAAGATTGCGTCCGGGCTGCCAAATTCTCGCAGCAACTTGCCAGCTGAGCGTGCGCCCAGCCCGGGCGTCAACGCCAACGCTAACCAGCCTAAATAGTCATCCGCGTGCATCGATCGAGAGGGAAATCCGCGCCGAGGGTACGCACCCGTCATCTCGCTGTCAAGATAGGGATTGTACGGTAGCTGCACGGTGCCTGGGTCTGACGCAGACGCTTCTCTCTTGGTCCCTTCAGCAGGAAGTCGCATTTGCGGGTTTTCTTTCGACAACTTTTGGGTCGCCAGCGCAGTTGCCCGCGGTCACGTTTGGGCGGTGGGGCAAACGCTGTTGCCCTAAGTCGAAGGTGAAACTTCTGCGCCGAGGATTAGCGGCCAGATCGACGCAACGGCCAATTCAAGCGAATTTCCGTCCGGATCGCGGAAGTAGATCGAAGCAGGATGATTGCCGAAAGCAAATTCCTTTTCGATGGATACTTCGTGCTTCTGCAGCCGCTGCCGCCAGGCAGAAAGCTCTTCCGGATCAACGCGAAATGCCACATGACCCGCGCCCGTCGTTCCGTGTGCGGGAAGCTCTCCGCCCGCGCAGGTAAGCTCCGTCCGAAAGAGTAACAAAACGCTAGGCCCAGCTCCCACTTGTAACGCTGCGCCACGACCGCCTGCGAAGTATCCGTCCTCGATTCTCCGCAGGCCGAGCACGCCTTCATAGAATGCGACAGCGCGGTCCAAATCGCCCACGTAGAGCGACGTTTCGAGCACCGCTTTCGGCGAAAACTCCATTTCCCGTACTCCTGAACTAGAGTATAGCCCCCGCGGCCGGTCCTCCGGATTGTGCTATATTCATGATATTGGAGACGATGATCGCGCTGTGACGAAGCTGCGCATTTCGGTGGTCGAATTTCTGAATACTGCTCCGCTCGTCTGGGGCTTTACCGACGGGCCGCTTTCCGGCAAATACGACCTTTCATTTGCGGTCCCTTCACTCTGTGCCGAGGCCTTGCGCCGGGGCGAGGCCGATGTCGGCATCATTCCCGCGATCGAGTATCAGCGCATGGATGGCATGGTGGCGCTGCCCGGAATGGCCATCGCCTCCAAGGGGGAAGTCCGCAGTCTGCTCCTGGTTGCCAAAAAACCGATCGAAATGGCCAAGCGCATTGCTCTCGACACCAGTTCGCGTAGCACCGTTGCGTTGGTCCGTATGCTGGCCACTGAGCGCTGGAAAATTTCACCGGAGTTTGTCGATGCCGCCCCCGATCCTTCGGAGATGCTTCGGTCCGCGGACGCCGCTCTGGTGATCGGCGATCCGGCGCTTGAAATTTCGTTGAAGATGGACATTCTGGCAGGCAAGGCGCCCGGCGGCGAACAGTGCTGCCAGGGCGATCCCGACGACATGCCGGTCCCCGGTTTCGAAACTCTCTTCGTATATGACGTCGTGCACCAGTGGCGCCAGATGACGGGCAAGCCGAGCGTCTTGGCAATCTGGGTCGGACGCCGCAGTGTGGTTACACCTGAATTGGTCGCGGATTTTCTCGCTTCAAAAAAGTACGGCCAAGAACATGTGCGCGAGATTGCCGAAGCGGCGTCGATTAGACTCGATATGTCGCCGCGCTCGCTGGAGGACTATTTGACCGACAATATCAATTTCGATCTCGATGAAGAGAATCTTTCGGGCTTGCAGCTTTATTTTGAGAAGGCAGCGGCGGCGGGGCTGATCCCCAGCGCGCGCCCGGTTGAATTCGCGAGGGCGGAGCGTTTTGTGAACACCGACCACCGCGCCAGGCAGACGGCGCATTCCTAACATGGGCCTGACATCACAAGAAGCTCTCGACCTCTTTAACTCCGACGACCTGATCGGCATCGGCATGGCCGCTAATGAAGTCCGCCGTCAGAAAACCGATCCGCGCGTGGCCACCTATCAGATCGACCGCAATATTAACTACACAAATTTCTGCACCGAATATTGCTCGTTCTGTGCGTTCTATCGCCCGCTCGGCTCGAAAGAGGGTTACATCCAGCCGCTTTCGGCCATCTATCAGAAGATTGAAGAAATGCTTGCACTTGGCGGCAACGGAGTGCTTCTGCAGGGTGGCTTGCACCCGGATCTGAAGATCGACTACTACGAGAATATGCTGCGCTCGATTCACGAGCGCTTTCCACAGGTGCATCTGCACTGTTTTTCAGCGCCTGAAATCCTGTGCATCGCGGAGGTGTCCGGCCTCTCCATTCGAGATACCATCGCCCGCCTACGTGACGCTGGCCTCCAGTCGATTCCCGGAGGCGGTGCGGAGATTCTCGACGACGAAGTTCGCCATCGCATCGCGCGCCTGAAGTGCAAGTCCGACGAGTGGGAATCCGTCCATCGCGAGGCGCACAAGCTCGGTATGCGCACGACCGCGACCATGATGTTCGGCTGCGGCGAGGAATACCGCCATCGAGTGAACCATCTTGAACGCATCCGCCGGATTCAAGAGGAGGGCGGCGGAGGCTTTACCGCCTTCATCCCGTGGATCTTCGCGCCGGAGCACACGCCGCTTGGCAAAAAAGTTTCGGAGACCACGGCCGTCGATTACCTAAAAACCTTGGCGATCAGCCGCCTGTATCTCGATAACATCGACCACATTCAGTCCAGCTGGCTCACTCCCGGAATCAAGGTTTGCCAGGTAGGTTTGCAATTTGGCGCCGACGACGTGGGCAGCATCCTGATTGAAGAAAATGTCGTATACGCCGCGGGCGTTCGCAATCGCACCAATGAAGAAGAGTTGCGCCGCATTATTTCAGACGCGGGCTACATTCCGGCGCAGCGCGATACGCTCTATCGCTCCTACGCCCTGAAGCCTCTGCCTCTACAGGCAGCCTGAAAGTTTCCAGCACGTATTGATTTAGAATTTCGGCCGCGGATCAATCCCGCGCGTCAGCGGATTCGCGCCGAATCTACTTTCGCCGGGGATGAATTTCGAGAAGGACTTCGCTGCTTTCGGGTAGGTCTGGGCGTTCCGAGGGCACAAAAACCCCGCGTTCAAATCGCGCTCGAATGCGCTGCGGCCCGCCCTTCGCAACCTGTCGCGCAACTTGTGGACGATCCGAGACGCCGTGTCGCGCGGCATCGGCCGCGGGAGTTGGGGACGCAATCGGCGCGCCGGAATCGAGCGCCGCGTTGGCCAGCGCATCGGCGTCGCAATTGAATTCGCGGCGAACGTGCTCGATGGTGAAGTAATTTAACTGGCGCGCCATCTTCAAAGCCCGTTCGTGCAGTGGCTTCAGGTCCGGGCTCTTCACCTTGTAGCGTCCTTGCATTTGGCGAACCAGCAGCTCCGAATCGCTGCGAATGCGCAACGCTTTGATGCCGCTGCTGATGGTGTAATCAAGCGCGGCGAGTAAAGCGTAATATTCCGCCACGTTGTTTGTGTCGCGTCCCAACCGTTTTCCCAATTCAAGGATCACGTCGCCGTTCGGATCGCGCAGCACCACCGCGTAAGCAGCAGGGCCCGGATTGCCGCGAGAAGCGCCGTCGATGTTGGCTATGTGCACCCCGGCTGGCGGACCCGATGGCGAATCCGAAAAAAGTCGCGCACTTTCAGAAGGGAGTTTTGGGGTTCGCGTCATGAAAGGTATTTGCCGCTGAAAACCGCCGCGAGTGCAGTCGCACCATCGCGAAAATTTGTATTGCCGTGTTGAAAGCTTTTATTGTTCACGGGAAGGTGGCGCCGCTGCACTTTCGCCATGTGCGGCGGACGCGGCTGCCGAAGCTTCGGACGCCTCCGGCTCGACGTAATAAAGGATCCGCGTGCATGTCTCGCAGTGAAACATTTCGTCGCTGCCGCGCCGCCGCATCTCCTGAAACACGTGCGGCCGGACGCGCATCCCGCACGCACTGCACTTTTCGTCCTTAACTTCCGCCAGCGACACGCCATTGTGCTTTTTGGCGATGCGATCGTAGTGATCGAGTAGATCCTCGGGAATCCCGGCCACTACGCGGGCGCGTTGTCCGGTCCGCTCGGCAAGTTCCTTTTCCATGACGGCCTTGTCCGATTCAATTTTCGTGCGTGCGCTGCGGGCAACTTCTTCCACTTCTTTCAGCAGTTTCTCCGAGGCCTTCACGCTTCGGTCGTATTCTTCCGCCGCGACCATCCGTTCGAGCAGGCGGTCCTCGGCCTTGGCGATCTCGCCCTCGGCCGTCTGCACCTCGTGCTGCAGCGCTTTGTAAGCTTCGTTCGTCTTCACCTGCGCGGTCTGGTCCCTGTATTTGCGGACACGCTCTTTCCACTGCTCCACGTCGAGCTCGTATTTCTTGCGGTCGCGGATGGTCTCGACCTGCGCAGCCTTGCTGGCGTCGAGTTCGCTCTTCGCGCCGGCCACGCGCGCCTCGACTTCGGCTAGTTTCTCGGGGAATGCTTCTAGGTGCTCCCGCACCTCTCGAAGCTGGGCGTCCACGCTCTGCAGGTCGAGAAGATTCTGGAGGACTTTTAACACGGTGCGCTCATTCTAACACAGCGCCGCCCGGAGCCTCGTTGGCATAGATCCCGCCGATGCAACCGGCGCCGCGCTGCGTTCAACCCAGATGCTTGCTCAGAAACGCAATCGCGCGGTGCCAGGAATCCGCCTGCGCTTCGGCATCGGCCCGGGCGCTGCCGCCGAACGAAAACCGCGCTCCGCGCAGGTGCTGATGGCGGCTCTCACGCACTGTCGTGGGCAGATGCGGATAGCGCAGCAAATGGCCGGCGGAGGGATAGTGAAAACGCTCGACGGCATGCTGGAATCCGCGCTCCTTCAGCCGCGAGACAATCGCTCCGGCCATTTCCTCCGCTGGCCACACATGGTCGTCGCCGCCGGAAATCAGGCAAATCGGTCCGCTGATTTGTTCCACGGGAATTGCCGCGCGCGCTACCGCATCTCTATTTCGCAGACCCGCGCGGAATAGATTCCGGAACATTACGGGCCGCCGCATCGCCACCACTGGAAAGGCCGATCTCCACATGAAGCTTCGTAACGGAAGCGGCGCGGCCGGAACTGCTTCGCCTCGCCACGTCCAAGCTGGAATGCCGTCGCCAGTGTTTTTGTCGTGCCCCCCGGAGTCCCACGCCACCGAACTCGGCGCGTACGCCACCACTGCGCGAATGTTTGTGAACCGCGAGCCACAAAGCAGCGCCAGCTCCGCCCCGCGCGAGACGCCCAGCACTCCCATGTGCCGAGCATCGATCTCCGGCTGGGCCGCCAGCCAAGCCAATGCCGCCTCGATGTATTCAAGTGGCACGCGGTGCAACCACGGTGCCAGCGGCGGGGTCCCGAAGTACGCCAGCGCCAGCGTCGCGAACCCGTGGCGCGAAAGCACAGCTGCTTTGTCGAGGTCGAATCCGCCGCCCGAACCGCTCAGCACGATAACCGCCGGTAGGTGTCCACGCGCGGTATTCGCTGGCGGCAGGAAAAGGCGTCCGATGTGTCCGTTTGGAAGACCCGGCCCCGACGTGGGTGCGCTTTCGAATTCTCTTGTGCTATTGACCACCAGGTCTCGGATCATCGTCCCGCGCGCGCGGAAGTTCCGCTCGACGCGTCCAGAGACGATCATCACCGAGCGGTCCAATTCCGCTTCCAGCATCACCGCGTGCGGCAGGGAATCCTTCTTGGCGAAGGTCGCTCGCGCGCCTTCGCCCTCATTTTCATTCGCCAGGCGCATGGACCAGAAAAGGCCCATTTGCGCCAGGCCCCGATACGATCCACCCGTCGATTCCTGCGTGCCTAGGTCTACCTCTCCGTGCGCATCGGCGCGAAATCTCGCGTCCGAAATCCAGCGACGGTTTTCGTCATCCTCGGTGGTCGCGCGAATTCGCACACCTTGATGCGGACCGAGTCCGCTCAATCGAATCCGTACGTCCTCATCGATGAATGCACCGTTTGGGAAGTCGAAACGTATGTCGCCCGCACGTAATTGGGATGGGCTTTCGGGCCGCTCCATGTTGAACGCAGTCTTATACCACAATGCAATCAAGACCGAACGGGAGAAGAGATCGCGCTCTCATTACCAAGCGATACTTCGACTTCGACTCGGCGGTTAGGGAACGCCGTCTCCACGAAAATCCGTTCAACCGCCCCTCTGCCGCGATTGCGTGACTTCTTCGGCTGAACTCGACCGCCCAAGTGCGCGGGAAAACTATGGCGCGTCTTGGATCTCCATCGTTTGGTCGATGGAATAGCTGGTGCACCCCGGACGTGTATCGATAGGGCAGTGCGCGATCGCTTGAAAACTGTCGGTGGACGCATTCACGCCATACGTATATCCATCGCGCCCAGCTCGGCGAAAACTCATCGCGCCGCTCGACACTAAATCATCGATCGACCCGTACGATCCATGTTCGGCCTGATACAGGCGCTCCGCCTGGCCGATAGCCAACAGATCGCTCTTCACGCCGACCACGTTAATCGTCTGCGCGGGCGTTTCAGCGCCGCTCGCCGCAGGTGATTTGGAGAAATAAAATTTGTACGTGAGCGCGGCAATCAGCGCCACAATTAAGAGTCCCGCCAGGCTTCCCAAGCTTCGCATGCACACCTCTCTCGCGCCGCGGCCGATAGCCTTGTGCAACGGGTGGCGGCGACGGGTTCTCGGGCTTCTCTATCACACCATGGCCTCGATCCGCGGTCCAATTTGGCTGACGAGATCGTGCGTATCGGATAAGGTCTCGCGGACGGCGCGTGCTGGCTGAGTCACACGGCATTTGTCGTTGATACGCGTCCAATCAGTGTGGTTGCGGCATAGCATATGTGCATTCCGGTTACTTGCATAAACGAAGAGCGTTGTATCCTCCGATTCGCGGTCTGTTCGCCTCCGCGAGCGATTCATCTGAATGATTGAGACTTCGCGGCTGGCCTGAATTATGATGGTTGCTTCACGTCTCTGGCGTGAAAGCATTGGAGGAGAGATCGCATGTCGCGCTGTGCAAAATCAATTGCCCTGGCTGGCGTCACCGTAATCGCACTATTACTCTTTCCTGTTTTGCCGCTCGGCTCAGGCGTTACCGCATCCGCCCAGCAAAACGTCGACGTCCTGCGCGAAACGTTGCCCAATGGTCTGCGCGTGATCGTCGTCCGCGATCCGCTCGCGCCGGTGGCCACCGCCGTGATGAATTATAAAGTTGGCTCGGATGAAGCGCCCGCCGGTTTTCCCGGAATGGCCCATGCGCAGGAGCACATGATGTTTCGCGGCAGTCCCAATCTCTCCGCCGATCAGTTGGCGGAAGTCACTGCGGCGATGGGTGGTGATTTCGACGCCGATACGCAGAACACCGTCACGCAATATTTCTTCACGGTTCCCGCTGAAGATTTGAACGTAGCGCTGCACGTCGCAGCCTTGCGTATGTCTGGAGTGGACGATTCCGCAGCGGAGTGGAGTAAAGAGCGCGGCGCGATCGAGCAGGAAGTCGCCGCGGACATGTCCAATCCGATTTACGTCTTCGAAAAGAAATTGCTCGCCGATATGTATGCGGGCACTCCGTACCAGCACGACGCGCTCGGCACCCGGCCTTCATTCAACAAAACCACGGGCGAGATGCTGCACAAATTCTATTCGGCTTGGTATGCGCCGAATAACGCCGTGTACATTATCGCCGGCGACGTGAATCCGTCCTCCGTTATGCAGCAGGTGAAGGGTCTATTTGGAACAATTCCGCGAAAAAAGATCCTTTCCCGCCCCACCGTGAGTCTTCAGCAGGTGAAAACCAGCACACTGAATCTCACCACGGATTTTCCTTTTGGCATCGCGGCGATTTCTTTTCGCATGCCCGGTAGCGATAGTCCGGATTACGCTGCGGCAGAGGTGCTCTCCGACGTGCTCAATAGCGAGCGCGGCAGTTTATACGCGCTCGTGCCGGATGGCAAAGCGCTCTTCGCGGAATTTGCCAGCTTTAGCGACTTGCCAAAGTCGAGCCTCAGCGTCGCGCTCGCGGGATTCCCGAAGGGAGGAGATGGCGCCGCTCTGGTGAAGCAAATACAATTCATCCTTCAGAACGACGTGAAAAATGGCGTGCCGCCGGATCTGGTTGCCGCCGCAAAGGCCCACGAGGTTGCTGACGCCGAATTCCGTCGCAACTCGATTTCGGGCCTGGCGTTCGAGTGGTCCAATGCCGTCGCCGTTGAAGGGCGAAATTCGCCCGACGATGATATCGACGCGATCAAGAAAGTGACCGCCGCCGATGTGAATCGCGTCGCCGCCGAATATCTACAAACTGACCATGCCATTTTGGCCGTGCTCACTCCGCAGCCTTCCGGCAAGCCCGTTTCGCGGAAATCGTTTGGCGGTCAGGAATCTTTCGCGCCATCGAAAGTAACGCCGGTAGCGCTCCCCAAGTGGGCTTCCGACGCGCTCGCCAAGCTCGCTATTCCCGAGTTTCCTGTGCATCCCGAGGAATCGACTCTTTCAAACGGCATCAAACTGATTGTCGTTCCTGAGAAGGTGAGCCAAACCGTCAATGTTTTCGGTGGGATCCAAAACAATCCCGACGTGCAGCAACCCCAAAGCCAGGAAGGCGTCGCTGACGTTCTCAGCCAGCTTTTCGACTACGGCAGCACCACTCTTGGCCGCATCGCATACCAGAAAGCCTTGGACGATATCGCCGCGAACGAATCGGGCGGCGCCAGCTTCTCGCTACAGGTTCTGCCGGAACATTTCGATCGCGGCGTGCAGTTGCTTGCTGAAAACGAACTCCATCCCGCGATGCCTGAGCAAGCCTTCAAGATCGTGCAGCAGGAGACTTCGCGGAGCGTCGCCGGGGAACTGCAGAGCCCTGGCTTTTTGGCCGAACTGGCGCTCGATAAGGCGCTGTATCCGCCGAAGGATCCCGTGATCCGTCACTCCACGCCCCAGAGCGTCGATTCGCTCACTCTCTCCGATGTCAAAAAGTATTATAACGATGCGTTCCGTCCCGATCTGACGACGATCGTCGTGATCGGCGACATTTCGCAGTCCTATGCGAAATCGGAGATCGAAAAATACTTCGGCGGCTGGAAGGCACAAGGACAGAAGCCAGATACCAAGTATCCGACGGCGCCGAAAAATCGGCCGTCCACGAACGTCGTCCCGGATCAAAGCCGCGTACAGGATCAGGTCACGCTCGCGGAGACGCTGCAAATGAACCGCTTCAATCCCGACTACTACGCGCTGGAACTTGGGAACCATGTTCTCGGCGGCGGCTTTTACGCCACCCGCCTTTACCGAGACCTGCGCATGAAAGCTGGGCTGGTCTATAACGTCGGCTCGAACTTCGCCTTTGGCCGTACCAGGAGCACCTACAACGTCAGCTACGCCTGCGATCCGCCGAATGTGTCCAAGGCGCGCGCCATCGTACTGGACAATTTGGTGGCTATCCGAAAGCAGCCGGTCACGCCGGAAGAATTGCATCAGGCGAAAGCGCTGCTGCTGCGTGAGATTCCGCTTTCCGAGAGCAGCGTCAGCAGCATCGCCAACGGTTTGCTGGGGCGTTCGCTAATCGGCTTGCCGTTGGACGAGCCGGAAATCGCGGCGAAACACTACGAGAAGCTCAACGCCCCGGAGGTTCAGGCGGCATTTGCGAAATGGCTGCGTCCGGACGACCTGGTGGAAATCGTGCGCGGCCCGAATCCAAAGTAGCTTCCGTCGCATTTCGCGAGGCGTGATTCCGCGCGATTGCGAAATGGCGCAGTTGTTCATCGCGGAGCGCGCGCCGGCAACCGCAGGTCGATCGGCGAAGGCGCGCGGCGCGCTATTTCACCGTGAGGATTACCTTGCCGATATTTTTGCGCTGCTGCACGTATTGGTGCGCGGCGGCGGCCTGCTCCAGCGGAAATGTTTTTGAGACGAACGGTTTTATTTTCCCTTCACCGTAGAGCCGGAAAATCTCGTTCAGTTCGCCGCGCAAGTGATCGCCGCGGGAACGCGCCTGGCCGAGGTTCAAGCCGATCACCGACGCGCCTTTTTTCATCAGTTCAAGCGGGTTGAATTTTGGAGTTTGCATCAGCGCCTTCACGCCGCGCAGCCAGCTTTGTTTTCCGTCTGCTCCCGCCACGGCCGAAAATCCATAGGCGACCAGCCGGCCAGTGGGCGCTAAACAGGAATAACTCCGGTCCCACGACTTTCCGCCGATCGGGTCCATCACCATTTCCACCCCGCCGGGCGCGTATTTCTGGATCACATTCACGAAGTCGGACTTTTCGTAATCAATCGGATGTTGCACGCCGATTCGGCGCAGATGTTCCTGTTTCGCCGGTCCAGCCGTGCCGAATACGAATAGGCCCTTCGCGCGCGCGATCTGCACGGCTGCTGTGCCCACTCCTCCCGCCGCGCTGTGAATCAAAATCCGCTCGCCCGGCCGCATATTGCCCATGGTGATGATCGCCTGATAGGCGGTGAGATAGTTTGAAGGAATCGCAGCACCGTCGCCGAAGCTCATACCAGACGGCAGACGATAGACGTACGCGGCCGGGACCGCGACCCATTCGGCATACGCATTAAAGTCCGGCAGTGCGACCACGGCGTCACCAGGTCGCAGGTTTTCGCCCTGATCCTGCGCGTTTCCTTCGGCCCCTTTTTCGACCACTCCGGCGATTTCCAGCCCAGGAACGAACGGCGGCTTCGGCGCGCCCGGATAGAGTCCCATGCGCTGTAGCAGGTCCGCGAAGTTCACGCCGACCGCTTTCACGCGGATCAGCACTTCTCCCGTCTTGGGCTGCGGATCGGGCGCTTGCTGCGTTGCAAATACTTCGGGCGGCCCATACCTCCGTACGACCAGAGCACGCATCTAATTTTCCTTTCCGCCAAATTCTGGGAGTTCGCCCCCCCGGTTGTTTTAGTGCCGGATCGAAACGATTGGCGGCTTTTTGCTTGGGATTCGATGCATCCTATCTTAAACTGATGAGCCTTGCACTACGATGAAATCTGAAACAAGATCGAGATGTTTTTCTGTTTGTGTGGCTGTACTTGCTGCAGCCTGTGTCTGCGTGGCAGCGAATTTGCCGTCGCGAGCGACGACGCCAGCCGTCCTCACCGCCATGCAGGAACAGCTGAACCAGACTTTCCCGATTCTTTCCAAGGCCGACCCGCCCGCCTACTTCATCAGCTATACGATCGATGACCGGCAAGAAGCACAAGTCTCGGGTTCCAACGGAGCGTTGCTTTCCAGCTCGCAGGATCGCGCGCGATGGCTCCAAGTCCAGACGCGCGTCGGTAGCTACCAGCTCGATGATACGCACTATATCCCCGGTCAGCAGCCCAGCTGGACCAGCCCCGGAACGGACGTGGTGCTCGACGACGACATTCCCGTGCTACGCCGCGAAATCTGGCGCGAGACGGACCTTCAATACCGCGCTGCGGTGCAGGCGCTGATCAAGGTCAAAACCAGCCAGCAAGTGCAGGTACAAGGCTCGGAGGGGGCCGCGCCGGATTTCTCGCACGAAGGGCCGCATACATATATTGGTGCGCCGGTGGAAATTCACGTGGATCGCAAGCCATGGGAAGCGAGCGTTCGCAAATACACCGCTGCGTTTAGCGCCTCGCCCGCTGTTTTGAACTCGATCGCCACGTTCACGGCGCAGGCCACCAATCAATACCAGGTGAATTCCGAAGGCACCAAGCTCGCTTTCGGGCTCGTTCACTACCGCCTCGAGCTGTACGTCCAGAGCAAAGCGCCCGACGGAGCGGACATCGACCGCTACGCCAATTTCGATTGGCGCGAACCGGACAAAGCGCCCAGCGACAAGGAAGTGATGGCGCGCATTCACGTCCTGATTCAGGAGACGGTGGCGCTGGACAAAGCGCCGCTCGTCAATCCTTACGCCGGGCCGGCGCTGCTCACTGGCCGCGCCGCCGCTGTCTACTTTCACGAGGTTTTCGGCCACCGCTCCGAAGGCTTCCGCCAGAAGGAAATTACCGACGGCCAGACCTTCACCAGCAAAATCGGCCAGCAAATTTTGCCCTCGTTCCTTTCCATCAAGGACGATCCAACGGAAAAATCGCTCCATGGAGAAATGCTGCTCGGCTACTACCCCTATGACGACGAAGGCGTGCCGGCGCAGGACGTGCAACTGGTCGATCATGGCGTGCTGAAAACTTTCCTGATGTCGCGCTCGCCGCTGGTGGGCATCCCGGACTCGAATGGACACGGCCGCCGCCAGCTGGGATACGCTCCCCTCTCGCGCCAGGGAAATCTGATCGTCACCAGCACCAATACGATGTCCGACCAGCAACTCCGCGCGAAACTGATCGACTTGGTGAAAGAGCAGCACAAGCCGTTTGGATTGCTCATCGACGATATCGAGGGCGGCTTCACCATGACGGGCCGGAGCAATCCGCAAGCGTTCCAGGTGATTCCGCTGGTGGTGTACAAAGTGTTTCCCGACGGCCGTCCCGACGAGATGGTGCGCGGCGTCAATATCGTGGGAACGCCGCTTGTTTCGCTGACCAAAATCGTGGCCACCGGCGATAAGGAAGCAATTTTCAACGGGTACTGCGGCGCGGAATCCGGTTCCGTCCCGGTCGCCGCCGTTTCGCCCGCCATTTTGATTTCCGAACTCGAAGTGCAGAAGAAGGAAACCTCCACAGACAGGCCGCCGATCCTGCCGCCGCCCTTGCACGATCCGGAATCGGAGGGCGGCCAGTGAAGCGCTTCATCGATCTGGCACTCGCCGCGGCGCTCCTGGTTTCCATCGTGGCCGTGCCGGCGCTGGCGCAAGCGCCCGTGCCCGATAGCGAAAAAGACCTCACCCTGCACGCCATGCACGACGAAATGGCCCGCGCCCGCGCGCGGCTGGTGTTGCCCGGCGCGGACAAGCCTTTCTACATCGAATATCGCCTGCTCGATCTGGATATCCGCTCGGTCAACGCATCCTTCGGCGCGCTGATTTCCGACACAGTTTCGAAAAGCCGTTTTATGAGTGTGGACGTGCGCGTCGGCAACGATCATCTCGATAGCTCGAATTTCATCAGCGACGAAGGTTTCCACGGCTTCCTCGGTTCCACGGGCCAGGTGGGCATCGATCGCGACTACAATTCGCTGCGGCAGGATTTGTGGCTGGCCACGGATCAGGCCTACAAAGCGGCGCTCACGCAGATGTCGCTCAAGCAAGCTTTCCTGCGCAGCCTGACGAAGCCGCCGGAAATAGACGACTTCTCGCAGGCCACTCCGCTGGTCAAGATCGATCCGCGCGTCAAGCCGGATTGGACGTCGCGGAATTGGGACGACGAAGCGCGCGCCGCGTCCGCTGGTCTGACGAATTTTCCAAATCTCGACGGCATGCGCGTCCATTACTACCTCATTTATGCGACCACGTACCTGATGAACAGTGAAGGCACGACTATTCGGACGTCGCGCTCGCTGGCGGCCATTGAAGCAGCCATGGGCACTGACGCCGCGGACGGTATGCCGTTGCACAACTACTACGCGGTGTACGCGGACGCGCCCGCTGGGCTGCCAGATGCAGCGACGGTGGGGCAGGCGCTTTCGAGTGCGGCCACGCAACTGATGGCGGTTCGCTCCGCGCCGCTGGTTCCTGACTACACCGGACCGATTCTTTTCGATCCGCAAGCGGCGGGTTCGCTGCTGGCTCAAATTTTGGAGCCATCGCTCTCCGGCGCGCGTCCGCCGCTTTCGGCGACCGAGGATTACGATGCCTTTATGACGCGCTTTGGCGGGCGCAACGAATGGACCGACCGCGTGGGCCAGCGCGTGCTGCCGACGACGGTTTCTCTGTTCGACGATCCCACGCAGACTTCGTTCCAGGGACAGCCGTTGCTGGGGCATTACTCCATCGATGCGCAGGGCGTTCCGGCACAGCGCGTTTCCATCGTGGAAAACGGAATGCTGCGCGATCTGCTTATGTCCCGCCGCCCGGGGCCGAATTTCACGAACTCCAACGGCCACGCGCGGTCGGCCATGCTGAGCGATCCGCAGCCGCTGAGCAGCAATCTGTTTTTTCAGTCGAGCAACGAACTGAAGCCCGACGATCTGCGCAAAAAGTTTCTTGCCACGTGCAAGGGCGATGGGCTGCCGTGGTGCCTGGAAGTGAAGCGCATGGATAATCCCGCGCTGTCCTCTTTGCAGCAACAGGATTTTAGTGATTACGTCGGAGAGTTGGGTGGTGACATCGCCAACGGCGCGCGGATTCCGCTGCTTCTCTATCGCGTGTACGTTTCGGACGGCCACGAAGAGCCCGTGCGCGGCGCGGTGCTGGAAGGGCTGGGCATGCGCTCCCTTCGCGACATTCTCGGCGTGGGCGACGATCCGCAGGTCTACAGCTATATGCAGAACCCTCAAGACAGCTTGGCGGGTACGGCGCTGGGTTCGTTCGGCTCGGCCGGCGGAGACGCCGGCATTCCCAGCAGCGTGGTGGCACCATCGCTTCTGCTGGATGAAATCGACGTGCGCGGTTTCCACGGCGAGCCGCGCCGTCTGCCGCTGGTACCTGCCCCGCCGCTTAAATAGGGCGCGGAATCCGTCAATATGGACGCTTTTCCGCTGCGGCGGGACGTTCCGGGTAGACCTGCTTCCCATTGTTTGTTTTCTATCACTTACGTTCGTTTCTACTCGATTGCCCGTTCCGGGTAACAACTCTCCCAAACGACGCGCTTTGGAAGTCCCTGCTAGGACGGAAATCCGCGCAAGGTCGCTGGCGATGCGCCGCTGCATGCGGATCAGGAAAATCGGCCCTCGGATTCGAACGCGCGGCGGCTCGGCGCATTCTTCCATCGACCTGCCATGAACCCATTCGGCGCCGAATTTTGCGTTCAGAGACATCACAGATCGACAGTAGCGGACGGCGCAGAAATCGCGCTACTGGTCTTAGGTACAAATAAGTACAGGTGACAACCACCTGTACTTCCTGAATCGTCCGACGGTGCGACGCGCCGGCCCCGGGGTGGCCGAAATCGACCGGTTGGTGGTGGACCGCGGCCATCCTCGCGCAGCGGTCATCGGCGGAAAACTGCTTCGCATAGTCCCTTATCTTACTGTGCGTAAACAACTTACGCTTCGATACGCGATGTTCGCACGTTTGGCAGAGGCCGTGCCATGTTACCCCCCGAATGGAACGAGACAGGGAAATTCGGCAGGGAGGTCGAACGATGCGAACTCTAAAGTACGCCGCAGTGATCGGGCTTTTCGTCGGGCTAGCGGGAGTTACGGCCAGCACCGCCAGCGCGCATGTGGACGTGTCAGTTGGGATTGGCATAGGCCCAGCAGCGGTTGTTGTGGGTGCGCCGCCGGTTTGCGCCTATGGCTACTATTCCGATGCGCCGTACGCGTGCGCACCGTACGGCTACTACGGCCCGGAATGGTTTGCGAGCGGAGTGTTCATCGGAGCGGGCCCATGGTTCCATGGATTCTACGGCCCCGCGTTCTACGGCGGGTCGGTGTTTGCGTTCCACGATCGTGCCTGGCTCGATTTCCACGAGCATGACGGCTGGCGGAATTTCCACGACGGGGATCGATGGCGCGATTACGGCGTCCGCGGCGGAGGATGGCAAAGCTTCGGCGGTCATGAAGGATACCGCGGCAACGCAAGTGCCGGATTCCACAGCTTCCAAGGCGGGAACTTCCATGGAGCAGCTGCGCCTCGCGGCGGTGCAGGTTTCCAGAACTTCCATGGAAACGCGAATGTTCGCGGCCCGCAGGGTGGATTCCACGGCAACGTGGGCAACCGTGGTGGCAACGGCGATTTCCACGGTAACGCAGCCTCTCGCGGTAATGGAGGATTCCACGGCAACGCCAGCTTCCATGGCGGCGGAGCGCGCGGCGGATCTCACGGAGCGGGCCACGCACGACGCAGGTAAATAACGCAAACTCACGGGACGCATCGAAACGGCCGGTGGCGCAAGCTGCCGGCCGTTTTTGTTAATGTGGCCCGTGGTACAGCAATGTCACTGTGGTTTTGGAAAGGCTGACGGCAGAACCCTCGTACACCTGCTGCGATTTCGAGTGGCAAGGGGGCACGATTCTGACGTGTGTTGTTATTCGTTGTTATTCGCGGCCGGAGAAGGGCTGCGGCGTAGGAGTTTGAGAGTCTTGGGCTAGGTGCGCGATCTGGTCCAGGTGCTCAGAGGCGCGCAAAAGCGCTTGAGCGACGGCATCGGCTTCAATGCGCAAAGTGGGAAGATCGTGGTTCTCGATTGCTTCGGTGATGCCGGGCAGCATTTCCGCGGAATAGCCGGCGTAGCTGCCGGGTGCGAAGATGGTGTGCTTGTACCATGGGCGTCCGATCAGCCCCTCGGGATCAAGGAACGATTGCTCCACGTCTGCAAGTCCGAGGCTAAGGCGATTGTCTAGCGCGGGATCGATGGGCGCTCCGGCTAGTGCACCGATCGCCATCGCCTCGCGCGACGACGATTCGGAGAGTAGGGCAGCGGCGTCCAAAACGGGCTGAAGTGCCGCGGATTCGTCCGAATCTCGCGAGACGCGGCTGGCCAGATCCTCCGCGGAGCGGGAAATCTCCGAGGAATAGATGGAATAGTCGAATGGGACAACCCCGGCTTCGTCCAGGCGCAGCGCGAGAATGCCCAGCACCCGCGCGAGGGCCACATGATAGGCGAACGTGGGATCGCCGAAGTGCTTCATCCAGTAGAAATCGTCGTACAGCGAGTGATAGACGCCGTAATCGCCGCTGAAGGCGAGGTCGATGGCTGGGATTCCGGCGAAATCGAAAAATGGCGAATAATCGGAGCCTGAGCCGAGCGCACCGACGGCAGCTTCGCCGGATGAGCGAGCACCGGATGCCTGGCGCGCAACGCCCGAAAGTTCGGCGCGGCCTCCGGCGGAATGCTCGCTCCACGCGTCATAAACTGTTTGGCCGGTATCCGGGTCGGGCACCTGGCGAGTGGCGGCGCGAATCAGATCGTTGAGAGAGGGACTTGCGGACGCGGTGAAATTCGGGCCGGTGACGCCGACGTCGGTGTTGATGTAGGCGATGGCTTTGGACTGTAGTTCGGCGCGATGCTGTTCCACCCATTCGGTCGAGCCGAGCAAGCCGGGCTCTTCGCCGTCCCAATTGCAGATGACGATGGTGCGGCGAGGTTTCCAGCCGGAGCGTACGAGTTCGCCGAGAGCGCGGGCCGTTTCCAGCAACGACGCGGTACCGCTGTTCGGATCGGCAGCGCCGTAGACCCACGCGTCGTGATGATTGCCGAGGATCACCCACTGGTCGTCCAGCGAACCGTGGAACTTGGCGATCACGTCATAGAGCGGGCGCTCACGGTAGTCCATAACCAATTTCAAGTGCATGCGGACGTGTCCCGCGCCGATGTGATAGGTGAACGGAAGCGCGCCTTGCCAGGTGCGCGGAACGTGACGGCCACCCATCGCACGGAGGATGACGGACGCGTCTTGTGCGCTGATGGGCATGGTTGGAATGTGTGGAAGACTGGCGGCATCATTGGGGGAAATGCGCTTGGCACCCGGCACGGAAGCGACGCCGGGAGTTAGCGGATCGCCGGGATAGATTTGGGTGTAGAGAATCGATCCACGCTGAATGCCGCCCATTGGGCGCCAGGGGCCGTGCGGGAACGTGTCGCCGGCGGCGTAGCCATCGTCCTGCGGATCGGAATAGAGGATCAAGCCGGCGGCATGATGCTCTTCGGCGAGTTTGGCCTTGATGCCACGATAGCCGCGGCCATAGCGAGCCAGGACGATGCGCCCTTTGACGCTGATTCCCAGATGGTCCAGTTCGCGATAGTCCCGAACCATGCCGTAGTTGACGTAGACGACGGGAGCGGTGACATCGCCGGACGGCGAGTAGGTGTTGTAGCCGGGAGTCGCATGGCGGTTGTAAGTATCTGTATCGCCCGGAACAGGCGGCTCCGGCGTGGCCAGCTCTTCGCGCTTTGGCTTGACCATCTCGAGCTTGATTTCGCGCGGCATGGGCAGCCAGACGCTATAGCTGACGATTTTGGCATCGAAGCCGAAGCTGCGGTACCGATCGCGCAGCCATTCCGCCACGCGATGGCTTGCCTCGGTCCCGGCGAGATGCGGCGTGCTGGTGAGATGACGAAGATTGCTTTCGGCGTGTGCGGCGCTAGGGATGGCGAGGAATTTCTGCTCGAGTTCGGCCTCAGCGGCAGCGCGCGCCGAATCAAAACCAGCGATTTGCTCCGATTGCGTGGCGGAGTTCGGAGCCGGAGCGGATTGCGGCTCCTGCGCGATGCCGGAGAACGCGAGCAGCGACGCACCAAGCAGCAGGCACGGAACGGCCACGGAAACCACGGTCAATTTTTTGCGCCACCAGGGATTCATAACAAGTGTGATGATCCGCGGCCGATTGTAACGTATCCGCAAACGCGCAGGGGCGCTTAGCGAGCGGTTTTTGCAGCCGCAATGCTGAATCGAGCATGTGCGGAGTGCGCGGGAGCGACCCCGCAGGCCTTCGCTCGCTTGACGCGGAGATTGCCGAGCTTTAGGTTGGATGCACGCGCGTGTGGATGCGCGGCCCGAAAAAGAAATGAAAATCCTGATGTCAGGTGCGTCTGGATTGGTAGGCTCGGCGCTCAGCCACGCGCTGCGGAAGGAAGGGTACGCGATAGCGCGGCTGGTGCGGCCGGGAGGGCATGCGTCCGACGGGGACGTCCGCTGGGATCCCTCCTCTGCGACGATCGACACGACGGCGATGGAAGGCGCCGATGCAGTGGTGCATCTGAGCGGCGCAAACATCGCGGACGGGCGCTGGACACCGCGGCGGAAAGCCTTGCTGCGAAGCAGTCGCGTCGATTCCACGCGACTGCTGGTGGATGCGCTAGCGCAATTGCGGCAAAAGCCGCGCGTACTCGTGTGCGCTTCAGCGACCGGCTATTACGGAAATCGCGGCGACGAGCTGTTAACGGAAGCGAGCGAGCCCGGAACCGATTTTTTGGCGCTCCTGGCGCGCGATTGGGAAGCAGAGGCGATGCGGGCCAGCGCGGCGGGCATGCGCACGGTGCTGCTGCGGTTTGGAATCATTTTGTCCCCGCATGGCGGTGCGCTGCCCAAGATGTTGCTGCCATTTCGCTTCGGCGCGGGCGGGCGCATCGGGAGCGGGAAGCAATGGATGCCGTGGATCGCGTTGGAAGACGTAGTTGGAATCGCGCGCGCGGCCATCGCGGACGAAAGGTTCGATGGAGCGTTGAACGCGGTGGCGCCGAATCCGGTGCGGAATGCGGAGTTCACGCGAATCGCGGCAGCAGTGCTGCGCCGCCCGGCGATTTTTGCCGTCCCGGCATTCGCGTTGCGCGCGGTACTTGGCGAAATGGCGGACTCGCTACTGCTTGCCAGCACGCGGGCGGTTCCCCGGCGGCTCGCGGAGACGGGGTACGCGTTCCACTTCGCGGAGATCGAGGCGGCGTTGCGCGCGATTCTGGAACGCAAGTGATGGCGCGCTTCACTTTCGGCGAGTTGGCTTTTACCGAACAGCCCGCTCAACGAGATGAATTTCGACGAGATTGCCGCTGTGACTGTCCCGACGTGATTGCCCCAAATTGAAACTCGAAAATTCCGATACGGCACGGCCAGCGGTCCGCACCGGCTGCCGATGAATTCTTCGGCGCTGGGCTGCGCGCTCTCAGATCCAACCCTCGAAATGACCTACACAGTTGTTGCGTGAAGACTTAGCGCAAAATCGACCGGCGGTGTGAGGCGCGAACTACTCGCATTTTAGCTAGTTTGCTTACTGGTCCGCAGTGGCACAGGGCGTGCGTTGCAAGGACTGAGTGCAGCGCACGTGAAAATGTCCCGGACAAACCGTTTTTCCTTAGAGCGATGCGCACGGTGGCCGATGAACGCCGCGTTCTGCGCCGCTGCGATGATGATGCAAGTGGGCTGCGGGAAGGCCGGGACGCCACCGAGTTTGCGGCCGCCTCCGCCTGACATTCAGGTGATGATCGCACCGACCAACGCGAGTGTCACGACCGGCGGCGCGCAGGAATTTACGGCGACGGTGACGGGAAATGGCGGCCAGAGCGCTGACGTGACTTGGAGTGTTAACAGCGCTGCCGGAGGAAACTCGACCGTAGGATTGATTGCGTCCAGCAGCGCGACCACCGCGCTATACACGGCTCCGGCAACGGTACCGGCTCCGTCCACGGTAACCGTGACGGCTACGAGCGTGGCGGACAGCGCCAAATCCGCAAGCGCAACGGTGACCATCACCTGTGGCGCGGCAAGTTCAATATCGCCGTCGGTGTCGAGCATAGCTCTTGGGCAACAGGAAACGTTGACCGCGTCGTTCTGCCTTGCGGCTGGAGCAAACATCGCCTGGGACGTAAATGGAATCGCGAATGGGAATTCGACGCTCGGCACGATAACCGCAGCGGGCTCGATGACTGCGGTCTACGCAGCGCCGACAGACTTGCCGGGAACGAATCCGGTGACGATCCATGCGATTGCGAGCGCGGTCACGGGCGGCGCGGCGTCAAGCGCTTCGGCAACGGTGACGATCACCTGTGGCGCGGCAAGTTCAATATCGCCGTCGGTGTCGAGCGTAGCGCTTGGGCAACAGGAAACGTTGACCGCGTCGTTCTGCCTTGCGGCTGGAGCAAGCATCGCCTGGGACGTAAATGGAATCGCGAGTGGGAATTCGACGCTCGGCACGATAACCGCAACCGGCTCGATGACCGCGGTCTACACGGCGCCGACGGATTTGCCGGGAACGAATCCGGTGACGATCCATGCGATTGCAAGCGCGGTCACGGGCGGCGCGGCGCCAAGCGCTTCGGCAACGGTGACCATCACGAGCGGCGTCGGTGTGTCCGTGACGCCGAGCGCCGCGACGCTCTCGCCGGGGCAGCGGCAGTCGTTCGCGGCTACGGTAGCGAACTCGACGGATACAGCCGTGATGTGGACCGTGAATGGAGTGCCGAACGGAGACGCGGCGGTCGGGCAAGTCTGCGTGAGCGGAACGAGCCCGTGCATTGAGCCCGGCGCGCCAGCATCAGGGGCAGTGGATTATTTAGCGCCCGCGACCGCGCCATCGGTGAATCCCGTTACGCTGACGGCGACGAGCCACGCCGATCCATCGCGGAGCGCCGCCGCGAGCATCGCGATTTCGGTGCCGCAGGGGCCGGTCAGTGTCGCAATCTCGCCGGCTTACGCCTTCCTGGCGCGGTCAACGGGCACCCCCAGCACGCAGCAATTCACTGCGACCGTGACGAACAGCGCCAACTCCAACGTGACGTGGAGCGTGCAAAGCGGCGTCACCGGGCAGGGCTGCGCCGGTGCGGCGTGTGGCACGGTGAGCGCGAGCGGACTGTATACCGCGCCGGCGGCGGCTCCGTCGCCGAATGCGATCGCCGTGGTCGCCACGAGCGCGGCCGACCCAACGAAATCCGCGACGGCCACGGTGGTGATCGCGAGCGGGCCGGCAATCGAATCGCTGTTGCCATCGAGCGTGATGGCCGGAGCCGTGGAAAGCTTTCCCCTGGAAGTGAAGGGTGTGGGTTTCGTCGCCGGGAGCGGCACGGGCGCGTCCGTGATTCTGCTGAACGGCACGCCGCGCGCGACTAGCTGCGCGAGCGCGACCACCTGCACCACAGCGTTGAATTCGGCGGACGTACAAAGTGCCGGAACCTTTACGGTGCAGGTACAGAACCCTGGCAATCCGCCGCCGCTTTCAAATTTGGCGCCATTCGTGGTGGCGCCGTTCGATGTGTCGGTTGGAACGATTACGCTCACGTCGTCTCAGCCGGTATCGGCGGGTGACGACATTGTGGTGACGGAGCCGACCACGGCGGCGGAGTCTTCGCCGATCAACGTGGATTTCGTCGGCTACCTGACCGGCGGGAACAGTTGCGGAGTGCAGGGCTCGCCGCTGACGATCGCCCGGCCCGCATCCGGAACGGCGGTCGCCAGCATTTGCGTGCACGGCGCTGACCTCGATCCTACGTTCACGTACGCGTTCAGCGGACCGGGAGGCGCGCCTGGAGGCGACGACATCGGGGTGACAGCGTCCGCGATCACGGGGCTGTTCTCGAATCTAATCGAACTCGACTTGCAAATTTCCAGTTCCACGCAGCCCGGCGTGCGCACGCTTTTCATTACCACGCTGAACAACGACCGAGCCGTGGCCACGGGAATGGTGGAGGTGAAATGAAGATGCAAAGAATCGATTGGCGATCGGCGCGCGCGGTGGCATGTGTCGCATTCACTCTAGCGATCGCGGCCGCGGCTGGGGCGACGACTATCGAGCGGATGTCGCTAGAAAAAATGGCCGTGGCCGCGCCCGTGATCGTCCGTGCGCGATGCGTGGGAAATTCGGTGGTGCGGGATGCAGGAGAAATCTGGACGTTCACGTCGTTCGACGTGGAGGAAACGTGGCGCGGCACGCCACCGCCGCGAATCACCGTTCGGCTCTTGGGCGGAAAAATGGGAGACATCACATCGCACGTGTCGGGTGTGCCGAAGTTTCGACCGGGAGAAGACACGGTGCTGTTTCTGCAGACCACGCCGCGCGGGGATTTTTCGGTAGTGAGCTGGGAACAGGGCACGTTTCGCATTCATTGCGACGCCGCCGACGCGCGGGCATTCGTCACGCAGGACACTGCGTCGTTTGCGACTTTCGATCCAACCACGCGGCGTTTTCGCGCCGCGGGAATCCGGAATATGTCGCTAGGACAGTTTCGCGCGCGCGTGGAAGCGGCACTGCAAACCGCTGGGGCGATGCAACAATGAGGCGGGCTACAGCCACCGCAGCAGCGATGCTGCTTTTCCTCGCGACACTCAGTAGTCCTTCAGCCAGCGGCTACTTGGCGGACACGACTGCGCCAACGGCAGGCGGATGCCCGGCGCTTGACCGTTGGAACCTCTCCGTTTCGCAGCCGCTCAGCCGCCGCTGGAGCACATCGTTGCCGCTCGCACCGGCTACTGTTCTCACTGTAGCGGCGCAGAACTCCAGCGCACAGCTCACCGAAATCGAGCAGGCGATTTCGGACTCGTTCAACGCGTGGATGGGCGTCACGGGCAGCACGTTCAACGCCGCAGCTTATCCGGGAATGATCGGGCCGCTCTCGCGCGTCACCGCCGCAGATGCGTGCTCGAACGACGCCGGGAGCAACATCGACGGCTTGAACACGATCTGCTTCAACCAGTCGAGCGCGGCATTCACCACTGGCGTGCTGGCGTTCACGCGAGTAATCACGGCGAATGCGCCGGGCGCGTCTGTTGGCTCGGGACCGCCGGCAGCTTTTGCGGGGCAGATTCTCGATGCGGATACGCTTTTCCGCAACGATGGCCAGGCGACATTTGCCACGCCGGGCGCGCTAGCTACTACGGAAGGGCAGGGCGCGTACGATCTGGAATCGCTTCTTACGCATGAATTGGGGCACTGGTTTGGTTTGGACCATTCCGCGGTGTGGCGCGCGATCATGTTTCCCTACGCTCCGCCACCGGGACACTTTCTCGGCGCCCGTCCCACGGCGCAAGCGCCGGATGCTCAGCTTTCAGACGGCGATCGCGCTGGAATCCGTATGCTGTATCCCGACCCGAACGACGTCGTCGATGTCGGTGCGATTCGCGGGCGGGTGCTGCCTGCCAATCCATTCGCGCTAGCAACGATTCCGCCACCGTATGCCGGCGCGTCAGTCACCGGAATTTACGGAGCGCATGTGGTTGCAGTGGACTCGGATTCGGGAGCGGTGATCGCCGGCGCATTTTCGGGCTGGAGCTGCAATTCCTCGAGCCCATCCGCCACGCCGCAATTCGATGGATCGTATGATATCGAGCGCTTGCCGGTCGGCCACAACTACTGGATCTACGCCGAGCCGCTTGTGGGCCTCGCTCAGCCCGGCGATTTCAGCGGCGCTCTCGGAAGCGACTGCTCGGCAGGCTCAGGATCATCGTGCGCGCCGCCCGCCGTCGATACGAATTTCAACCCGCGCGCGCTCCCAGCCGGACCGTGATCCACGGAAACATGTGCCGAGGCAGCCTCTCGGAGTTTTTGAGCGAGCATCGCGTGCCAATGATGCGAAGCTTTCCTCCGCATAACGTGCCACGCTGCAGGAAATTGTGAGTGAAGTGGTTCCAAAATAGAAGCGGCTCCCGGGGGGTGTCCGGGAGCCGCTTTGGGGTGTTGCGGGGTGAGCTGCGGTCTGTTACTTGAGCCCCTGCGGCATAACGGCCGCCGGAGCACCGTTACTTATTGGCTTTCGCGAGCCTCCGCCCAGGACGTTCGAGAAACAGTGATTTGCGACGACGACGAAATCGCGTTCGTGCCGGCCTGCGGCACGGCCGTTGGGAAAAATGGTGGTCCGAAGTTGTCCGCGAAGCGGCGGTCGTAATACGTGTTGCCTTGGCTGATGTTGACGCCGTGAGCTTGATCTTCCGCTCTGCCGCCGACAATCGTCCAAGTGCCGATCGAAGTTGATTGACCGCTCGACGTCTGCGTATAAAAACCACTGGTACCGCTTCCGTCTGTTGTCCCGCTAAGGGCTGCCAGGCTGGCGTCGACTGTGAGGTTTCCGTGCGAATCCGGCGAAAGATTGATGTTACCTGTAGTGTACACGCCGAGAACTCCCGCATTGGAGTTGGAGATGAGGGTATCGGCTGGAATAGTGACGGGCGCCGATTCGTACGTCAGATCGCCCGTGATACTTATATTGGGCGATGCGCCTCCCGTAATGTTCCCGGCCGTCACGGTAATGCCCATGTCGTTCTGCACCGTCCCGCTCAGCGAGGTAATGTTACCGTTGACGTAAACCAGCGTGGGATTGACCGTGTTTCCCGAGGGATCTTGTTGCGTCATCACCGTTTGGTTGTTGGGATTGAGCTGTTCGGGAATTCCAGTCAGCGTCAGCGTCGTGCCATTAGACGACACGGTCGTCGTTCCCGCGCTCCCATCTGATGGGTCCACGATAATCGTGGTCGTCGTGGTAGTCGTCGTCTCGTGCCAACCGCTGCCAGTGGTCGTCGACTGCGTGATGGTATAGGTTTGCGTTGGATTCGACGTGCCGTCGCCTCCGGTCGTCGCGCTCAGCGTCACGCCTGCATCGCCATTGACGTAAAAGCCGCCAGCCGCTCCGCCACCGGCAGTGCCGAAATAGTTTTGAGCAGGGCTGCCTGCGCTGTAGTAGGGGATATAAATTGCTGGGGTGGTGGGAGGCGTCGCCGAGTCTGGGTACGCTGTGCCGCTAATCGTTTTCAGTTCCGCGCTCATCGTACCGGGGTCGGGCGTCGGATCAGCAGCGCACGGAGTCGAAGTGCATGGCGGCAAACCGGCGCCGTTCAGTACTGCCGCCACCTGATTGTAACTGTCCGCAGGAGGAACCACTGCAGTTTGGTTCAATTGCAGACCGCCCTCAAAGTTGGGTTTGTTGATTCCGCTAGGAGTTGTGGCTGAGTCCCTGCAGCTATTGCCATTCCACCAGCTTACGTCAGCTCCAGCCTGTCCTACGGTATCGGTGAACGTGTAGCCTGGGCTGCTGAAGTTTCCTAAGTTCCAATTACCGTCCGTAAAAAACGGCCCTGTCATAGTCCCCGGAACAAGGGGGCCCTGGCAATTGGCAAAGTCGGTGATGAACGCGCCCCATTTCGACATGCTGGGCGGGCCGGCCGATGCGGGAGTGCCGGAAATGCTCGTGTAAATGATTTGGCCTGCTTCCGTCACTTGTTCGTTCTCAGTACCGGAGGACTGGCCCTCAACCGTGACCGTGAATGGGTAAGATACCGTCCACTGATAATCCACATCGTTCGGCTGCCCATTTGGACACGTGACTGTCGTGATTGGAAGGCAACTGTTGGGATCGTTAGCAGCCGGTGTAACGGTGGGCGTTCCCAGAATCGCTTGTCCGTCGGGATTAGTCCTCAGGAGTTCGAACTTCGAGTTCCATGAATTGGTGTCGCCGAAGGTGAAATAACCGCCCTGAAACTGCTGATAAGCGGTGTAGACGGAAGCGGGTATTCCAGTTATCGGCGGGTTTAGCGTCTGCACGGCCGAGGAGTCGATTGCATTTTTCATGGCCTCCACTACGGTGTTAGCACCCGAATCGGAAGCGTAGAAGGATCCGCGGTAGTTCCGGTAGTACCCGTTGATCATGCTGTCCGACGAGACCAAAAGGACCATCGCGAGGCTGGCTGCGCTCAGCAGCACGAGTAAGAGTAGCGTGATGATCAGAGCGGCGCCTCGCGACTCGCTGTTCATTCCGCGAATCCCGGAATGCCGTTTTCCCTGATTCACTCCAATCGATGTAGTTTGCATTGATCTCATGGGGTCACCTCAACCGGTTCGGGTTCAGTTTCCAAAATCGCCGATACTCATATTGCGGATATCGATGGCAACAGAAGCTTGCTGGACAAGGTAGGGCCCGTCGTCGAAGCCATTCTTAAAGTTATAGAGCGTTTGGTCCGTTTCCGGCTTGGTGCGCGCAATCATGGAAATGCGAATGGAACGAACCAGAGCGTAATCGTTGGCGTCGTTTGCCGGCGGCGGAGAAACGCTGCAATCCGTCGGCGCGCTCACCGGAATTGAGCCATTGCAATAGGCGGCAGCGTTGTAGAAATAGGAGGCGATGTCCTCCTGGTCTTGATTGTCCCAGAGCGCCGCTCCCACCTTAAAGCCAATCACCTGGTCCGTAAGCTCTTGCCCGGTGGCTGCGGTGCACAAAGCCAGCACCGAGGTGCAGCGCAGCAACTGCGGATCGGTTGGATCGGCGGGATTGTCTTGCACGGAATACGAAATGTCGTTCGCACCGGTGCCGAGATTGACCAGGTAGGCCCCAGCCGGGAAATTGCTGTTTAGGGCGTTTCCGTAATTGTTCCCTCCGGCTCCGTATGCCTGATAGATGATCCCCAAGGGATCGTTGCAGGACGAGCCTGGGCAGCCTGACGGCACCCCATTAACTCCGGGCGGGTCGTAACTGAGGCTGATGGACGTGGGGCCAGCGGCTGCGTCGGCGTTTAGGGTCACCACGGTCATGCAATAATCCGACTGCTGGCCACCTGTGAAACACGTCGGTGGACTCTGTGTATTCTGCTCATATACCAGGATCTCGTCGCCATTCTTAAAGCACGAGGCATCGTTGGCCAGGTTCGCTCCGAGCGCGTTGTCCGTGGCCGACAGGGAGCTCGCGGTGTTCAAAAGCAAGCCGGTTTGCAGCGCGAGCACGGGTGCATAGGTTCCGCCGGCCGCGCTGCAGAGTTTTGGATTGACGATCATGATTCCGTCGTAACAGGCGCTTTCCACCGGATAAGCCCAAGTGCTGGTATTCGGCGTGCAATTGGCGCCAACGCCGCCCTGGGCGGTGGGCACGTTGTTCTGTACGATCACGCCGAGCGAGAACGACTGAACGGCGCCCGGCGCATTCGCGAGCAAGTTCTCGCCGGATCCAGAGAGATCCATTTGCAATTGCGACATCGCATTGCGCAAACCGATATTCACGCCCGAAAGGCCTTCCTGATGAACGGCGTACGCTTCGTTCTTGCCGAACAGACTGAATGCGGTTCCCGCGACGATTACGAAAACGACCATGGCAACCAGAAGCTCGATCAGGGTGAATCCCTTCGCCTTCGGAGATCGCGGAGCATTCTTCTGGCGCATCGGAACGTTCATCACGCAAGTGTTCATGGGCGCACCATGCTCATCTGGAATGAGACGGCGTTCGCGCCGGCCGCACCGCTCAAAGTGACGAGCACGGTCACGCGTCGCGCTCCCGTGATCGCTACCGAGCCGGCCGAGGAATCAACCGTGGGGTTGGCGGTTATCAACCATCGACGGGTGAACGTCGAACCGCCTCCAGAAGGATCAGCCACGTCGCAGTTAGCTGGCGTATCCACGCATCCAGTATTCGTGTGGACGATCGTGGTGGTAACGGCGGCCGGCGGAGTCCCTACCATTTCGGTTTCGGTTTCGTAGTCGGCTCCCGAGGCTTCGCTTACCGTCACTTGATCACAATATTGATCCCCGGCCGCGCACGGATTAGAGTTAAGCGCGCCTCCCGGCACAAGGTTCGGATCGTTCGCGGGCAGTTTGTTCAAGTCGTCGAGCTTTTCCGATGCCAGCACGTCTGCCATGCTCATGTACTTCGCTTTCGTTCCCGTCGCGAGTGTGGCGCCGATTACCATGGCAACACCCATCAAGCCGACACTGAGAACGGCGATGGCCACGATCACCTCAATCAAGGTGAAACCGGACGAGGCCGCTCGTTTTTTACTGAACGAGTGTTGTTGAGACATTTCCGACGCTCGAAACATTGATATTCACTTGCCTTCCTTGCAACGAAACTGTCAGAACCGGCGGCAGACCTGCGCCCGGGCAAACTCCTCCCGCGCCATAGACCGTGCCATTCGGGCAGAATGTATAGGTGTAAGTTGCGGTGGTGCCGCTGTTAATTTGGACCGTTTGGCTCGGCAATGGTATGGGTACCGTAGTCGTAGCAACTCCCGTGCCTACGTTTGTGGCCACGTATGTATTCGCGGGCGCGGTAATCGTCATCGTGTAGGGCTGGCTGGTCATGATCGACTGGTAGCGTGTTTTGGAAACCGCGCCGGTGATTGCATCCACTACCGAGTTGACGTGCATGTTGTTCAAGGCCGTGTTCATTATGGGAATGGCTACTGCCGTGAGAATCGTTCCTACCGCGATTACGAATAGCAGCTCCAGCAGCGTAAATCCGCGCGACTTAATTCGCGCGCACCATGCTTCTGCCGTTTTGGCGGAACGATGTGCCGAACTCTTCGATTGCGGATTCAACGTCTCTCTCCAAACTCGCCTAGCGTACATATCGGCTCGTTAGCTGTGTTCCTGACCCTAGGACGCCGGGCCGCTGGGCCTCCTTAGTGCATGTATCAGGCCAGCGGGTATGGGCTGGAAGTTACTTCAGAACTTAGGCTTAGCGCCTGTGACAGAAATTGCCAAGGTTTTCACCGGCCCGGGCGGGGTGAAAATGTTACGGATCGGAGCGCTCGTTTCCGCTGTAGCCCATCCGATATGGCGCTTGATATTTGAAGGCCCGGTGTGTACTAATCCGCTATCTCTTTGGCGCAGGGGGTTGCAGCGTCGCCACCACTAGGCGATGCTTCAGCGCACAGGTGTGACGGTGCGCGCCGCTCTCGGCTGCGGAATGATTAGAATGCTTCACGACGCTTTGCGGTTGAGCTGCAAATTACCCTCGGCAGATGTTGGCATGGACGGGAAGTCGGGATTGCGCTGTGGCGATGCGCTCAGTCCCGGGCCGCTCGGTCCGCGGATTGCGCCGCGTGCCGCCGGAAAGAGCAGATGACGCAAAAGCCTTCCAAGGATAATCGACGGAATGCCCGTATCTCAGTCGCCCAGGGGATTTGGGTGGCTTGGACGGCCGATGGCCCGCGGGTTATCTCGCGGGTCCGCGATCTGAGCGCGGGCGGCGTGTTTGTCTCCAGCAGGGATCCAGTTCCGGTGGGAACCGCGATTCAGATGCTTTTTTCGTTGCCGGAGGGGGAGATTCGCGTTCAGGGAATCGTGCGATTTTCAGCCAAGGACCGTGGCTTCGGCGTTGAGTTCACCGCTATGAGCGCGGCGGATCGCACGCGACTCTTTGAATTGCTCAAACGCCTCAACCTGAATAATAGCTGACGCGGAAGTGTGCGGCCGAGCGCTCGTATTCCCGCAGGAATTCGAAACCGGCGCGCCCAGAAACCCACTCACGGTTCGGCTGGAAAATTGCGCCCTGTGTAAGCTAGAGCGTTCCCTTCCTACGCCGAGCGTTCCACCTGCACCGCGGTTCCGTACGCGATCACTTCCGTCACCCCCTGCATGATTTCAGTGGCATCGTAACGAACGCCGATCGCTGCATTCGCACCGCGCTCCACTGCGTGCGCCATCATTAGCTGCAGCGACTGCTCGCGGGTCTTCTCGCACATATCCTCGAATAGTGTGATGTTCCCGCCAACGATCGTCTCGAGAGACGCGCCGAGCGTGCCGAAAAGGCTGCGCGAACGCACCGTCACGCCACGCACCAGCCCCAAAGTTTTTGTCACGCGATACCCAGGTAATTCAAACGCAGTGGTGACCATCGCTTCGTTGACGCTCACGCCCATTGCTTTTCCTCCGTGGATTATGTGTGTCGCGCCCTGTTTCGTATCATCGGACAAGGAAATTCGCAAGTGTCTTCGCGAATCATGCCGCCGCAAAATGAGAATGTCCGGTTTGTGCAGGGTAGACATGTCCGGCTTTCTCGCTGTGAAGGTAGGAGGTCATTCGAGGCACGGAGCCGTACACGCAAGCCGCCAACCAGCTTGGCCCGATTTGAAACCGACTGCGTTAAACGATTCTTGGGAAAGATCGCGAAGACTGATCGAGCGGCGGCGTTAACCCATGCGCAATCGCGATGTTTTGCACGCCGCCGCCCGGTCCAAAGGCGGTTGAGGAGATTAGTCGCCCATCTGCACTTGCAAGTATTCGCCGGGCAAACTGTCCACTGCTGAACGGCGCGGCGAAGAGGAAGAACGCTTCTCCGTAGCGATGCGTTCAGACCGGCGCGGCTGCGACGCCGGAGTCTCATCCGGTAGCGGCATCCGTTCGATCTTGATCCCGAGCGTGCGTTCCAATTGCGCCACTTCTCCGCGCTCTTCGCGCGAGAACAACGCGGATGCAACTCCATGCTCGCCCGCTCGTCCTGTGCGGCCCACGCGGTGAATGAAATTCTCCGCGAGTTCCGGCAGGTCGTAATTGATCACGTGCGCGATATCTTCCACATGAATGCCTCGCGCAGCCACGTCCGTGGCTACGAGAATGCGAAAGCGCCCGCGCTTAAATCCTTCCAGCGCTGCGATGCGCTGCGATTGCGAGCGGCCGCCGTGAATGATGGCGGCGTCAAATCCGTAACGCTCAAGAGCCCAGGAAAGCCGCTCGGCCCCGCGCTTGGTCCGCGCGAAAACCAGGCAACGCCCGGTTTCTTGCGCCAGTAAACGCCGCAACACTTCCTGCTTGCGATCCGCGGGCACTTCAAAGGCTTGCACGCGCACGTTCTCAGATGGTTTTAGCGTCGAGCCCAGCGCCACGCGCGCCGGATGCCGCAAGTAATCGCTTACCAAATGCGCCACCGAAGCTTCGAGCGTTGCCGAAAAGCACATCGTCTGCCGCTGTTTCGGAAGCCCCGAAGCGATGCGCCGAATCGCCGGCAGAAATCCCATGTCGAGCATGCGGTCCGCCTCGTCGAGCACGAGCACCTTTAGCGCGCGCAGGTCGATCAGGTTGCGATCGAGAAAATCCTCCAGCCGGCCGGGAGTGGCGATCACTAGACGAGCGCCATTGCGCAGCGACTGAAGCTGTTTCCCCTCGGAGAGTCCGCCGACGACCACTGCCGCGGGCGTGAGTTGTCTTCCACGAAGCGCGTCGTACTGTTCGGCCACTTGGATGGCCAGTTCGCGCGTGGGGCCAAGGACCAGCGCGGCGACTCCGCGCGTCTTGTCCTTCAGCAGGTTCTCCATGATTGGAATTAGGAACGCGAGGGTCTTGCCCGTGCCGGTCTGCGCCGTCGCCAGCACGTCTTTGCCGGCGAGCGCGTGCGGTATGGCCGCCGCCTGCACCGGCGTCGGCGTCACGAAGCCGGCGGACGAAATTCGGTCCTGTAAATAGGTTGAAATTGGAAGTTCGGTGAAGCTTTGCATTGATTCTGAGTTACTTTCTGTCTGGCGGCACCGCTCGCTGCGCCTGCACGTATCCGAGCAAACCGGAGAGCTTGCGTTGCCAGTTTCTTTTGAATTTACGCTGAACACATCGGAGAGAACTGAAGGGCGGGTAGTCTCAGATCGGGCACTGCACCAGAGGGACCGCACAACACAACCGCGTATCAGACGCAACCAGAGTATAACACACAATCCCGGTAAGTTTGGCTCGTTCAGTTAATTTTATGCTCACCTGTTTCGATTTCGCCAACCCCTAAAATGAGGTATAACCGCTCGAAAGGGCGGGTCGCTTGCCTGGATTGGCCCCCCGCGATTTCGCGGTCCTCGCTTCAAGGAGCGAATTTAATTTATGGACGAAATCGAAGTTCCCGTTCTAATCGTGGGTGGCAGCTTGGTAGGTATGTCGATGGCGCTCTTGCTCGGTCACCACGGAATCCGCAGCCTGGCCGTCGAGCACCACCGCGGCACCGCCATTCACCCGCGCGCCGCCATGATCACGCAAAGAACGATGGAAATCCTGCGTGAAGTCGGCGTCGAGCAGATCGCCATGGAAAAGTCGGACGAACAGTTCGTGCAGGACGGCGCCGTCATGGCGCTCGAAAGCCTGGCGGGAAAAGAAATCTCCTGGTTCATCCCGAATCTTAACGAGGGCATGCGCGACGTCAGTCCCAGTCTCCGCCTCTTCATCACCCAGAACTTGCTGGAACCGCTCCTGCAATCGCGTGCCAGGGATCTCGGCGCTGAGCTGTGCTTCGCCACGGAGATGGTTTCGTTTGAGGAAGATCGCGATGGCGTAACCGCTATCATCCGCGAACGCGACAGCGGCAAGATGGCGAGCGTGCGCGCTCAATACATGGTCGCCGCCGATGGCAGCCACAGCAAGATTCGCGAGCGGTTGGGAATTCGCATGCTTGGCCACGGAGTATTTTCGAGGAGCATCACGATCTACTTTCATGGCGACGTGACCCCGCTGCTGCGCGGACGCAATTTGAGCGTGATGTACGTGGTGAATTCGGTGCTTAGCGGATTTTTCCGCATTGAGAAACCGTTCACGTCAGGTTTTTTGGCGGTGCACTGGCTCGGCGATTTGAAAAATCCGGTTACGGATGTTTCTAAGGCGTTGACGGAAGAACGCTGCTACGGAATGCTGCGCGCAGCGTTGGGCGACGACAGCGTACCGGTCACCATCGACAGCGTGATGCATTGGGACGCGGCAGCCGACACCGCCGAACGCTTCCAGCATGGCCGCATCTTCCTGGCCGGAGATTCCGCCCACGTGATGCCTCCCAGCGGCGGGTTTGGCGGCAATACCGGCGTGCAGGACGCCCATAATCTGGCTTGGAAATTGGCTCTGGTCCTGAAGGGCGCGGCCGGACCAGAGCTTCTCTCGACCTACGATCTTGAGCGTCGCCCAGCGTCAGCGTTCACTGTGGAACAGGCGTATTCGCGCTATGTAACTCGCTCGGCGCCTTATCTCCGTTCCGACGACATGCAGGCGATCGAGAGCGATCTGAATATCGAGTGTGGCTACGTCTATCATTCGCCCGCGGTACTTCCGGATACTCGCGGCAATTTGCCCGGGCACGTGAATCCGCGCGAATCAAGAGGCCAGCCGGGCACCCGCGCGCCGCACATCTGGCTCGAAAGCGGCACGAAACGAATTTCCACTCTGGACCTGTTCGGCCGTAATTTCGCCTTGCTCGCGGGGCCGGAAGCGAACGCGTGGTCTGTATCGGCTGGAGCGGCAGCGAAACAGTTGGGCCTCGACCTCGATATCTTTGTCGTTGGTGTTAACGGCCTGAAGGATTTTTCGGGCGAATTTCTTGCCGGTTACGGAATTGAGCGCACGGGAGCCGTGCTGGTGCGCCCTGACGGATTCGTCGCATGGCGTTCGAAGACGGCCAACGACGCTTCGCCCGAGCGATTCGTGAGCGTCTTGCGCTCGATCCTGTGCCGTGGCGCAAGAGGCGAAGCTGCTTGACAACCCGCGCGTAGCACCGCATTTTTGGAGCGCCATGACTCTGCTGCCTACTTCGCTCGTAGGATCGTATCCGCAACCGGATTGGCTGATCGACCGCCAGAAGCTCAGCCACCAAATGCCGCCGCGCGTCCGCGAAGCATCGCTCTGGCGGGTTGCGCCTGAGTGGCTCGAACAAGCGCAGGATGACGCTACGCTGCTCGCCATTCGCCACCAGGAACGCGCCGGATTCGACATTCTCACCGATGGTGAGATGCGCCGCGAAAGCTATTCGAACCGCTTCGCTACCGCTCTCGAAGGCGTCGATCTCGAAAATCCAGGAACGGTTACCAGCCGCAGCGGACACGCCGTGACCGTTCCGCGAGTCGTCGGCAAAATCCGGCGAAAGTATCCTGTGCAAGTTCGCGATATGAAGTTCTTGCGCGCAAATACCGATCGCTTGACCAAGATCACCGTGCCCGGTCCGTTCACCATGTCCCAGCAGGCGCAAAACAGCCATTACTCCACGGTGGAAGAAATGGCGCTCGACTACGCTGCTGCCGTGAACGAGGAAATCAAAGACCTTTTTGCCGCGGGCGCGGATGTGGTGCAAATTGACGAGCCGTGGATGGAAGCGCGCCCGGAAGAAGCGCAGCGTTACGGTTTGGCAGCGCTCAAAAGAGCCGTCGAAGGCGTCACCGGCACAATGGCCTTGCACATCTGCTTTGGTTACGCTGCCCTCGTACCAGGCCGGCCCGCCGCCTATTCGTTCCTCGAAAAATTGGCAGACGCGCCAGTGCAGCAGGTTTCCATCGAGACGGCGCAGAGCAAACTCGATTGCTCCGTCCTTGCCAAACTGCCCAAGAAAACCATCATCCTAGGTGTAATCGATCTTTCCACTCCCACAGTCGAATCCGCGGAAACAGTGGCGGCGCGCATCCGGCGGGCGCTGCCGTACGTGAGTCCCGACCGTCTGGTGATTGCTACGGATTGCGGAATGAAGTACCTGCCGGAGGAATCGGCGTTCGGGAAAATGCAGGCAATGGTCGCAGGCGCGAAGCTGATCCGCGAAGAACTGCGCGCCGGCGCGTCACATCACGCCTGACGATCCCGCCAATCACAAAGTCGTCCGGATTTCATTCGCGGCTCAGTGCGCCTTCTGCACGATCTGTGATGGGTCCGCCCCCACCCGTCCGGATATGCCCGTGCTGGTCGCCGCCGCAGCCAGCCGAAAATCATAGTGAACGGTTGGCAGATTCGGAATTGGCGACGCCGCATCGTTCGGATTCACGGTAATCACTAGCGAATCGCTAACGCCGAAAACCGTGTCCGAGTCGATGTGCTCGTCTCCCGCAACGTACAGCGCCGTGACCAGCTCGCGGTAACCCGGCGCGCCCACGATGAAATGAATGTGCGCGGGACGGTAGCCATGCCGCCTCTGCGCGCGAATCATGTCTCCGACCGGACCGTCCATCGGAATCATGTAGCCGGTGGGGCAAATTCCGCGAAAGCAGTAGCGCCCTTGAGCATCCGTGCGAAAGCAGCCTCGCAGGTCCATTACCGACGGATCGTGCTTCTGCAAATCGTAATTTCCAGTTTCATCCGGCTCCCAGACTTGCAATAGCGCGTTGGGAATGCCCTCGCCCGCGGCGTTCGTCACTTGGCCGTAATACACCACCTCCGGTCCCTTGCTTTCGGAGATGATCGAGTCGCCGAGCTTCATCAGCGGCGCGTCCTGGCGGTAAAACGGCCCGAGTAGGCTCGATTTCGTTGCCGCATCCGCCGTGCGTTTGTCATGCAGCGTGTTCACCAGCGAACTAAATCCCAGCGTGTCCGAAAGCAGCACGAATTCCTGCCGGTGCTCCGTGCATTTCTGCCCCACGGCGGTAAGAAATCGAATGGCAGCCAGCCATTCCTCGGCCGTCAGATCCACTTCGCGCGCAAACGCATGCAGGTGCCGCACCAGCGCATTCATGATCTCTTTAAATCGAGGGTCCGTCGTGCCGGACATCTGCTCGATCGCCGCATCGGTGACTGTATTTTCGTTGATGGTTCGCACCATGGGACGCCTCCAGTCATTCACCAATCGCTCATCGGGACCGAGCCGCCGTGCTGATCCCTTCTTGCGCGCCATCATAATCCCGTCGAGGAAAGTTTGCTTGCGGTTTGCATTTGCAGCTCTGCCGGGATCTGCCAGTCTTCAGGGTCCCAAAAACCAGTTGCTGCGGTAAGCCACCCACCAGCTGAAAATCAGGATTGGTAACGTCGCTCCAATCGCCCACCAAAGCGGGAGAAAAAGATCAGCGGCCACTCCCAGCACTGTAAAGAAGGCCCAGAATATCTTCTTCTCCATCGCGACATTGTAGTCCATCGCCGCGGGCGCGTTTCCTTGGACTGATAAAGCAGCAATCATTGCGGCTGGCGTGCTGAGAAGGCGCGGAATCCGGTAGGGAAAGCTGTACCTATGGTAGGCCCGTGCGGGCTCGAACCGCAGACCTCCACCGTGTCAAGGTGGCGCTCTAGCCAACTGAGCTACGGGCCTACTGACTGCGTCAGAGGGATTCTAGCATGCGGCTGAAGGAGAGAACAGAACGGGCTACATGCCTGATCCGCGGGCGAGCGAAATAAATCCGCTGCGCAGAGCCGTTCGGCAATTGTGAAACCCGTCGGACGATCGGCGCGCTAGGGTCGTCCGCCAACTCCCAGATTGTGCGCGCCGGAAAATAGATACATTGCCGCGCCGCCTGATTGCGGCAGCCACCACATTCTGCGGATGATCGGGTTCTGGCTGCGCTGCATGTGTCGCGCGGCATAATCCAAAACTAGCGGAGCCACTTGGATCGCCGCGTAGATGCTGGGGGAACTCGCGAACGGCTTCATCATTGGATCGGCTTCCACCGCTCCGCGCCCGATCGCTTGCCGCGTGGTGAACGCGTCGAAAGCTGCTGCGCCGTGCACCGCCGCGGAAAGAGCAATCCATTTGCGGCGCGAAGGCGTTTCATCCACCAGCTTTATCTTCTCAGCCTTCGCGAGTTGCGGCTGATCCAGCCGTAGCGTCGAGAGCGACTGGGACTCCTGAGCTTCCGGTAGCGGAGCGGCAGGCAGCGCGGCTGGCTCAGCCGCTGCGGCCGCATCTGCGGCCCCGCCTGCCAGCGCCAGCTTCGGGCACGCCAGCGAAAGTACCGCGGCTAAGCCGAAAGTAATCAGTATGCTGCCTGCGATTTTATGGAATCTCATGTTGCTGTTGCCCTCAGCTTCTGGCCCCTGCGGAGGCCGCGGAATCGCTCTCGAACGAACGCAGCTTATCGGTCCGCGGACCGTAGCGGCGATGGGCCGCTGCTCTCAATCGCTTGGTACGATTGGTTTGGACCTTCCGGTTTACGCGTGATAGTACGGTTGGATAACCGCAAAAACGCCTGGCGGGACGAACTTACCGAGAGCAAACTAAATCTTCTCCGTGCCCTGATCTTCGCCGTGCGCCGCTCGTCGCCGTTGCATTAGAATAAACGTCCCTTGCTCACCGCGGCCGAACGCGATCGTCTCAGCGTGGTTTTGGTGTCCACGCGCAATCCGCTCAATATTGGGGCCGCCGCGCGCGCCATGAGCAATTTTGGATTTCACAATCTCCGCGTGGCGCATCCTTACGAAGCCGGTTTCCGGGAGGCGCGTTCTGCGGTGGGCGCTTCCGCTATTCTCGCGAGCGCTGAAGAACACGCCACCGTAGCGTCCGCTGTGGGCGATGCCACTCTCGTTGTTGGCACCACGGCGGTACGCCATCGCAATCTGCACCACTCGGTCCGCCGCCTCGAAGATGGCGCGCGGCTGATCCGGCGGCGGCTGCGCCCCGGTCGCGTCGCACTGCTTTTCGGCTCGGAAAAATTCGGCTTGTCGAACGACCAGCTAAGCCAC
Source organism: Candidatus Acidiferrales bacterium (assembly GCA_050746725.1). GTDB lineage: Bacteria > Acidobacteriota > Terriglobia > Acidiferrales > UBA7541 > Palsa-295. Next base: position 102,080 of record JBOGMX010000045.1, read on the forward strand.
TGCCATTGGCTGATGCGCATTCCCACGGAAGACGAAAATATTTCGATGAATCTCGGGCAGGCGGTGGCGGTGTGCCTCTACGAGCTGATCCGCGCGGGAAAAACGCCGGGAGCTTTGCAGCAAAACGAAATGGCCCCGGTTGCGGAAATCGAACGTATTACCGAACTCCTCGGAGAAGCGCTGCGCGAAAGTGGTTTTCTGGATCGCCGCCGTGTGGCAGACGCCGATCAGCGCATTCGCCGGCTCGTGCGCCGCTTGCGCTTGCCGCGGCAGGATGCCGTCATGTGGCTCGGCATTTTTCGTCAGATTGTTTGGAAGCTTCGCCATCCTGACGGCGGGAAACCTCCAAGCGAAGCTTAGCTTCGCTTTCGACCCGGAATATTTTGCGACTGCCGCACTGCATTTCGTAAGACGCATTGCGGAATGGAGAAACCGCGGCGGGCGCCTGCGGTGCTTAGCAGGGAACTGCGTTTGGGTGCGAGGTTGCTGCCAGATCGTCAAGCCATCGATGCAGCAGTTGCTGCTGTTCCGGCGCGGTGCCCATGAAGACCAACGCCATGCCGTCGCCCATGTCCGGCATGTTCGGAACCACCTTCGCCCAGGTTTCGAACGCCGTGTCGCCCTTCTGGATGTGCAGCTGCACCACCGAACTCGGCTGCAACCGCTTCGCCGCCTTTAGAAAGCAGCCTTTCCTGCTGATCGTCGTCACGTGCCCGGCGGCCCGCATCTTTGCTGCTGGGTCGCGAACTTCCGCCGGAGCGCCAAGGGCGTATCGCGGACACTCTCTCCTTTCGGGATCGCGTAGTCGCTGCTTTGCCAGTGGACGTGCGGCTGGAAAATTCTTCATGATGCCCCTGTGGAAGTGGTAGTCGACTCGCACAGTATGAACGAAAAGAAAGTCAGCGCGCGGAAAATACTGTTTACTGCTTCGCGTCCAAAGCAGCCGAATCGCGCAATTGGCGTGCCATTTCGCAACCTCCTCGGACCATCGGTGCCCGATCGCGAAATGGCGTTTGTTAGCCTCAAATCCGGCGGTACTCGGTCGTTTCATTCCCAGCCTTGTTCCTTTGCGCCGAACGCGCTATTTTCTCTGCGGCGATTCGGAGTACGCATGGGATCGCGCACTTGGAAAGGAGCTTTCGTGCGGATTACATCAGGAGTTCGGATGTTTGCTGCGATTTTGGTGATTGGGCTGTCGCAGATTGTAGCCGCTCCATTTTTGTTCGCCGGGCCGCGTAAACGCCCCCGCACGGATTTCCAGCCGCCGGTGCAGTTGACCTCCGCCCAAGACCATCAGCGCATTATGAATCTCTTGCATATCACCGCGCTCCGCCCCCCTCCAACTTCCGACCAAAGCAAGCCCAATCACGCCAATTACGATGAAGCGAAGGCCGCTGTGTTTCCCAACTACCCCGATCCGTTGATTCTCAGCGACGGCAGCCCGGTGACGTCCGCTAAGATTTGGTGGACCGAGCGCCGTCCGGAAATCGTCGAGGCTTTCGATAGCCAGGTCTATGGCCGCGTTCCCCGCCACACGCCCGCAGTGCATTGGGAAGTGACCAGCACAAAGCAGGAAATGGTCGGCAAAATCCCGGCGGTCACGCGCGAGCTGGTCGGTCGCGTGGACAATTCCGCGTACCCGCTGATCACCGTCGACATTCAGGCTAGCCTCACGCTTCCAGCCAAGGTGCACCGGCCGGTGCCAGTGATGATCGATTTTGGACTTGATCCCGCCGTCATGCGCCGCATCATGGCCATGCTGAAGGCCCGCGGCCAAAAATTCCCGCCGCTACCACCAGGCCCCTCGTGGCAGGAGCAAGTGCTAGCGCGCGGCTGGGGCTACGCGATCCTGGTTCCCACCAGCTATCAAGACGATAACGGTGCCGGCCTTACCAAAGGCATCATCGGCCTGTGCAACCACGGCCAGCCGCGGGGGCTCGAAGATTGGGGCGCATTGCGCGCGTGGGCCTGGGGCGCCAGCCGCCTTCTCGATTACTTCGAAACAGTTCCTCACGAGGTTGACGCCAAGCACGTCGGCATCGAGGGTTTGTCACGCTACGGCAAAGCTGCACTCGTCACCATGGCCTACGATCAGCGTTTTGCCATTGTGCTGGTCGGCTCGTCCGGCGCAGGCGGCGCGAAACTTTTCCGCCGCAATTTTGGCGAGTCTATCGCCGATCTCGCGGGCACCGGTGAATACCACTGGTTTGCTGGCAATTTCCTGAAATACGCCGGTCCTCTGAATGCCGGCGATCTTCCTGTCGATGCGCATGAACTCATCGCAATGGCCGCGCCGCGCCCCGTGTTCATCAGCGAAGGCTCACCGAAAGTGGAAGGGAATTGGCTCGACGACAAAGGCCAATTCATGGCCGAAGTGGATGCGGGGCCCGTGTACCGTCTCCTTGGGAAGCGCGATTTGGGCGTGACGAAAATGCCTCCCATCGGCACAGCGCTGCTTTCCGGCAATCTTGCATTCCGCCAGCATCAATACGGTCACACGGACATACCGAATTGGCCTGCATTTCTGAAGTTCGCAGCCCGGTACATGTGATCTCTGCGGTCGCGCAGGGCGACCATTGAAGACTGTGGCGCTTTCGGTTCGCAGTTGTACGTTGTCGGCGGCAAAAGATGGCAAAACGCGATTCCGATGCCGTACGTCAATTTATATGGGGCCAGTAGCCTGATCGTACTAATATAAATAGTTGGCTCTCGCGTTCGGTGCCGGTCCAAGGGCAACAGGAGGCTCGACGTTATGAATAGACGGCAATTATTATCTTTGCTTGGCATTTCTCCCGCACTGCTGGTGGGCGCTCGCGCGGACGCCGCTTCGGCGAAAGCTCAATCCGACTCCGCCGGCTCGGGCAGCGAACAGAAATTTGTGGCGCTTTCGCCCAAAGGCACTCCGCCCCCTGTGCAGCGATTCCCCATGACTCCAAACCTGACCACGCTCGACGGCAAAACCGTCTACTTGGTCGATACCGGATTCTTCGGAGCCGATCTGCTGCTGTATCAAGTCGCCGATTGGTTTAAGCGCAACATGCCCAGCGTCACCACGGTCTTCCGCAGGAAGGCGGGCACCTATCCTGAACCTGATCCAAAACTTTGGGCGGAGATAAAGGCCAAAGGCAACGCCGTGATCATGGCCATCGGCCATTGAAGCGGTTGCACACCAGCGACCGTGAGTCACTGCGTAACGATGGAAAAGATGGGTGTTCCTGCTGTTGCAATGGTCACACAGGCGTATGTAGCTCTGGCGCATTCCACTGCCGCGCAGCGAGGCATGCCGACCCTGCGCATCGCCTTCACTCCTCACCCCGTGTGGGGCAAGACCATTCCTCAGCTTCATGCGCTGGTCGATGGTCCCGATCCAGTGACCGGCAAGCCGTTGATGAAGGAGATCGTCGGCTATCTCACCACCCCGCTTTCCCCCGAGGATAAAAAATCGGGAATCTTCCCGGTTTCGGCCGGGCCCTCCACGATCGGTCCGGATACTGCCGAGAAGCTGCAAAGCTATTTCATGGACAATGGGATGAGCGATTTTTTGCCAATCATCATCCCCACCGAAAAAGCCGTGGACGCGATGCTGAAAGGAACGAGCCATCATCCGGACGAGATCGTCGGGCGCGTCGGCCGGGGCCTCACGGACACCTACAAGTACACGGTGAGGCAGGTTGCCGTGAACGCCGTCATGGCTGGTTGCGATCCCTCGTATTTCCCTATTGTTCTCGCCATTGCCTCGACGGGTTTCCTCGGCTTGGGCGGTTCCACCACGTCTTTCGGCTACTCAATGATCATCAACGGTCCCATTCGCGACAAGCTCGACATGAACTACGGCATCGGCGGACTGAGCCCGTTTGCGCAGCCCAACGCCACTATTGGCCGCGTTTGGACGCTGATGGGCAAAAATCTCGGCGCGGGCGCCATTCCTGGACAGAATTACTACGGTGGCCAGGGCAATCAGCTCAACTACAACAACGCCTTGGTGGTCGAGGACGAGAAGAACAGCCCCTGGACGCCTTTCCACGTCCAGAAAGGCTTCAAGGCCGAGGAAAACGTGGTCAGCCTGTTCGATGGCTGGGACCTGCGGTTCGGTCACGGCGCGAAGGGCGCTGGCGCGATGATGCCCAAGTTCGACGAGCAGATCAGCAGCATGTTTCCCACGCTCACGCGCATGTTTAATGCGCTGGTCATCTGCGATCCGCTCACGGCGAAGGCGCTTAAAGAGCAAGGCTACGACACCAAGGAAAAACTTTCCGAGTGGCTGTGGAAGAACACCACCGTTTCGGCGAAGGACTATCGCGAGTCGTTCCTTGCCTATGTGTGGCTCTACCCACGTGCGCTTAAGGGCGAAGAGCCCTACGCCAGGTGGTGGAAATTGCCCGATGATGCGCGGATTCCGTGCTGGCCGAAACCTGACGACATCAATTTCGTCGTCATGGGTGGCCAGACCAATACGTTCTTCCAGGTCGGCAACATGAACTACATTCGCAGCGTCTCCATCGACAAATGGGCGTAGGCGGATAAGAATCTGGCGATCGCAATTTCCGGCGCGGATTGTCTTGGGGGAACTGGCTCCGCGCTGAACATATACTCGAAGCAACAAGTGGGTAGGGGGATCGTGTGATCAAAAATAAATGCTATCGGCGCGCCGCGGTTTTCCTCGTCGCGTGTGTTCTGGCGTTATGCACTGCTCGCGTTTCTCCGGCTGCGGCGCAAGAGCCCGCTCCTGCCGCAACCGCCCGGACGAAGCCCGTGCACGCGGCTGAAGCTGATTCGACCCGCGGCAAAAGTCTCTTCGAGCAGAATTGCTCCACCTGCCACGGAATTGACGCCACTGGCGAGGACGGCCCCGATCTCCACGGCGTTCCAGAAAGCCTCGGCGACGCTGCCGTTGTAAACATCATTCAGCATGGAATCCGTGGCACGGCCATGCCGGGTTTTTACAGCTTATCGGCTAAGGACGCTGCCGATATCGTGGCGTTTCTCCGAACCTTCAACGCCAGCGAAACCGCCGGCGCCATCACCGGCGATCCCAAAGCCGGCGTGGCGATTTATCAGTCGAGTGGCTGTTCCGCTTGCCACATGATCGATGGAACGGGCGGCAGCGTTGGCCCCGAACTCACTCGTATCGGCGCGATGCGCGGCCCCACTAGCCTGAAAGGCCGGCTCATCGATCCCGGAGCCAACCTGCCGCAGAACGGCACCGGCTTCTATAGCTCCAAGTGGACTGAGTACCTCATGTTCCGCGCCGTGGAAAAGAATGGCCACGTCTTCAATGGCATGCGCGTCGGCGAAAGCTCCTTCGTCATCGTGCTCAAGGACGTCAGCGGCCAATTCCATGCTCTCTGGAAGCCCGATCTGCGCTCACTTGAACAAGAGCCTGGTAAGAGCCTGATGCCCAGCTTCAAAAACTCTCTTTCCTCCGCGCAGATGAACGATCTGGTTGCCTACCTTATGACTCTGAAGGGCGCACAATGAAAATTTCCCTTTACGCGCTTGCCGTCGCTGCTTCGCTATCTTTGATTCCGGCGCGTGCCTTGGCGCAGCGGCCCGTCACCTACCAGCAATTGCTGCATGCGGACGATACGCCGCAGGATTGGCTGATGTACGGCGGCGACTACAAGTCGCAGCGCTTTTCGCGGCTCACGCAGGTCGATCGCGGCAACGTAAAAAATCTTCGCGCCGCCTGGATTTACCAGCAATCCGGCGAAGGGCCCATCGAATCCTCCGCCATTGTCGAAGGCGGCGTTATGTACGTCACCGAGCCGCCCAGCACCGTCACCGCTCTGGACGCTCGTTACGGCACGAAAATATGGAGCTGGACGCCGCACATGCCCGCGAAGCTTTACACCATCGGTGTGCATCGCTCCAATCGCGGCGTCGCCGTCTACGGCAACACCGTTTACGTCGGCACTCTCGATTGCCATCTCGTCGCGCTGGATGCCATCACCGGCGCCGTCAAATGGGACGTCCACGTCGACCCGAACGACCAGGGCTATTCCATGACCGGCGCGCCGCGCGTGCTCGATGGCAAAGTAATCATGGGCGTTTCCGGCGGAGACGTCGGCATCCGCGGCTTCCTGGCCGCCTACGACGCGAAAACCGGAAAGCTCCTCTGGCGCACTTACACGATTCCGCTTCCCGGCGAGCCCGGCTCGGAAACCTGGGGTAAGAGCATGAAGGGAGTGGGAGGCGGCAGCACCTGGGGCACCGGGTCCTACGATCCCGACCTAAATCTAATCTATTGGGGCACCGGAAATCCCGCGCCGGATTACAACGGATCGGACCGTCCCGGCGCCAACCTCTACACCGATTCCTTGATCGCTCTCGATCCCGACACTGGAACGATGAAATGGTATTTCCAGTTCACTCCGCACGACACGCACGACTGGGACTCGATCCAAGTGCCCGTGCTGTTCGATGCCGATGTGGACGGCAAGCCGCGCAAGCTGGTCGCCTTTGCCAATCGCAATGGCTTCTATTACGTGCTCGATCGGGTCACCGGCAAGTTCGTCGCCGGCCAGCCGTTCGTCAAGGAGACCTGGGCCAAGGGGCTCGACGCCAATGGCCAGCCCATCATGCTGCCCGATACCGAGCCGACTCCGCAGGGCCAGTTGATTTATCCCGATGGCCACGGCGGCACGAATCTGCAGAGTCCTTCTTACAGCCCAAAGACCAAGCTCTTCTACGTCTCCGCGCGCGAAACCGGCGCCTACGTTCTGTCCGGACGCCCGCTGGTGAAATTCCCGGATTTCGGCGGCGGTGGCCGCGAGAATCTTTCTGGAGACGTCGAGTACGGCGCGATCCGTGCTCTCGATGCCGTCACCGGCCAGATGAAGTGGCAATATAAAATGATGGCGCCGGATGAAGTCAGCACCCTTGCTACTGCGGGAGGACTGGTCTTCGCCGGCAGCAATGAAGGCGATTACTTCGCGCTCGACGCTGAAACCGGCAAGCTGCTCTGGGAATTCACCGGCGGCGGCTCCGATTGCGAAGCCAATCCCATCACCTACGAAATTGCCGGCAAGCAGTACGTGCTCTTCGCCTCCGGCAACGCCTTCATCGCCTTCTCGCTGCCCTAATCGCGGTCTCGCATCTGTCATCCCGAACCGAGTCCTGGCGCTTTGGGCCGGGAATCAGGGTGAGGGATCTGCTTTTCCCGAGCGGACTCCTGAAACTGGAGGATCTGCTTTTGGATTTGCTTTCGAGCGGGGTGGGGCCGGTGTGATCTGGCGCTGCAAATTTAGCCCCTAGCCTACTAATCGAATTGGCAATTATTGACTGCCTCGGTGAGGCGGAATACGATAGTGCTCCCATGCCCGCATCCGATCCTTTCGTTGGACGCACCGTTTCTCACTACCGCATCCTGGGAATGCTCGGCGGCGGCGAGATGGGTGTGGTCTATGAAGCCGAAGACCTCAAGCTCCGCCGCCATGTGGCGCTGAAATTTCTCCCCGAAGAATTCGAGAACGATCCGGCGGCTCGCGAGCGTTTTCAGCGCGAAGCCTTCGCCGCATCAGCCTTGAATCATCCAAATATTTGCACGATTCACGAGATCGACGAAACGGATGGCCGCCACTTCATCGCCATGGAGTTGCTGCAAGGGCAGACGCTCAAGCACCTGATTCGCGGCAAGCCGCTGGACGTGGAGGAAGTCCTGGACCTCGGTGCGCAAATCGCCGACGCTCTCGATGCCGCTCACGCGCAGGGCATCGTGCATCGCGACATCAAGCCCGCCAACTTGTTCGTCACCAAGCGGGGGCACGCCAAGATTCTGGATTTTGGCTTGGCGAAGCTCACAGCGGAGCCCAAGCCTGCGCCCCACCAGCTCGCGGCGGCATCCACGGTGTCCACCGAAGTTCCCGAAGCGCATTTGACCAGCCCTGGCAGCACCGTGGGGACCGTTGCCTACATGTCGCCGGAGCAGGCGCGAGGGAAAGAGCTAGACGCGCGGACGGACCTATTTTCGTTTGGTGTGGTGCTGTACGAAATGGCCACGGGCGCTCTGCCTTTTCGGGGAGACACTTCGGCGGTAATTTTCGAGGCTATCCTGAGCCGCTCCCCCGTATCTCCGCTGCGGCTGAATCCGGATATTCCGCCCAAGCTCGAGGAGATCATCAACAAGGCGCTGGAGAAAGACCGCGAGATGCGCTGCCAGAGTGCCGCCGAGCTGCGCGCGGACCTGAAGCGATTGAAGCGCGAGTTGGATTCCGGCAAGAGCGCGGCTGCCTCCACGCCGGCGGCTTCGGCTGACAGGTTCGTTCCGCCCATCACTGCGACGAGCGAAGCGGTGCCACCTTCTTCAGGCGGCGTGACGGCAGAGCTATCGTCGAAGCGAGATTCTTCTCCCAATGCCGCGCTGCCGGATGGCCCACGGAAGAAGCGGGCAGGATGGATGATCGGCGCAAGCGTGGTTGTGATCCTGGCGCTCGCGATCGGCGGATATTTTTATTTTCACCGCGCGCCGCTGCTCACCAGCAAGGATTCGATTGTCCTCGCCGATTTCACCAATACCACCGGCGATCCCGTCTTCGACGGCACCCTCCGCGAAGGCCTTTCCGTGCAGCTCCAGCAGTCTCCCTATCTGAATCTCGTTTCCGACGACGAAATCTCCTCGACGCTGCGGATGATGGAGCAGCCCGCGGGGACCAGGCTGAGCGACGATCTGGCCCAGCAGGTATGCCAACGCGTCGGCGGCGCGGCGGTGATCGAAAGCTCCATCGCCAGCCTAGCGCCCGAATACGTACTCGGGCTGAAGGTCGTTAATTGCGAAAACGGCCAGGTGCTCGCGCAAAATCAGGTGACCGCAGCGAATAAGCCCGATGTTCTGAACGCCCTGACGACAGCGGCCACTTCTTTGCGCCGGAAGCTGGGCGAATCGCTGGCTTCCGTGCAGAAGTACGACGTGCCGCTGCAAGCCACCACGTCGTCGCTCGAAGCCTTGCAGGCGTTCAGCCAGGGTGGAGACGCGATTCTCGACCGCAGCGATTCTTTCGGCGCGATCCCCTACTTCCAGCGCGCCATCTCACTCGATCCCAATTTCGCATCCGCCTACGCCGCGCTGGGGGCAATGTACGGGAACCTTGCCGAGAGCGGGCTCGCTGCGGAAAATATCAAGAAAGCGTACGACCTTAGGGACCGGGCGAGCGAATTGGAGCAGCTCAACATCTCCGCGGCTTACTTCGAACAAGTCACGGGCAATCTGGAAAAATCGATCCAGGCTCTCCAGATTGCGCGGCAAACTTATCCCCGAGATGCAATCGCTGCAAATGGTTTGGGAGTCGATTACGTGATTCTCGGACAGACGGATAAAGCGATTGAGCAATTTCTCGATGCGATCAGCCTGAATCCAAAGGACACGCTCGATCTGGGGAACCTTGCCTATTGCTACTTGACCCTTGATCGCCTGGATGAGGCGCGGGCTACCATCGAGCGTGCTTCGGGCGGCGATAAGAACCCTGGATTCCTTCCGAACCTCTATGCCATCAGTTTTCTGCAGAACGACCCGGCAGGCATGTCGCGCGACGTTGCAGCCGCCTCGGGTATTCCGGCTCTCAATAGCTTAATGCTGTTTGAAGAGGCTTCGACCTCAGCTTATTCCGGGCGGATGATGGATTCGGAAAAATCGGCTGAAAGTGCCGTGGCTGCGGCCATTCAAACCAGCCTGCCGGAAACTGCGGCGGCGGAGGAGGCTTCACAAGCCGTAAACGAGGGCTTAGTGGGAAATTTCGGCGAGGCAAAAGACTGGGCTGCTCGCGCATTGAAAGTACCTGCCGGCCGATTCGTTCAAGCAAATGCCGCGCTGGCGCTGGCCCTCGCTGGTTCGGGGGATCAAGCCGAAAAGATCGCCGCCGACCTTACCGGCAGGTTTCCCCAAGACACGCTCGTCCAGAACGGGTACGTTCCCATGGTTCGAGCGATGCTGGCGACGCGTCAAGGCAACCCGCAAGAGGCAATCAATCTTCTTCGCGCTGCCGTTCCGTACGAACTTGGCGGATATGATGGTCTTAGACTAATGCCCGCGTGTATTCGCGGGCAGGTGTATTTGGCGGCGCACGATGGTGCGGGCGCTGCCTCCGAATTTCAGAAAATCCTCAATCATCCGGGCCTGGTGGCGGATAACCCGATTGGCGCGCTGGCGCATCTCGGTCTCGCCCGCTCCTACGCCATGCAAGGTGACAAGGCCAAGGCCCAGACCGCGTATCAGGATTTCCTCGCGCTGTGGCAGCACGCCGACCCGGACGTCCCCATCCTCAAGCAAGCCAAAGCCGAATACGCCAAGTTGCAGTAAAGCGCGCCCCAAATCGCCTTCTCAGCCTGCGCCGAAAAAAATCGCCGCACTGGCCGCGCGGCATCTTCAAGGCGCCGCCAGCCCATCGAGCCATCCCGCCAGCACCTTCGCCTGTTCCGGCGGCGTGTCGATGAAGACAAGCACCACTCCAGTCTCCGCTTCCGGATGGCTTGGAGTTGCCCAGGCCCACGTCTCGAAGACGGAACCATCTTTCTGGATCTGCGCCTGCACCACTCCGCGATGGCTCAGCGGGGCTTGCGTTCGTCCAAAGCACCCTTTTGCGCTCAGCACCGTCACACGCCCGGCGATTTGCCTTTGCTCCACCGGATCGACGATCTCCATCTGCGCATCGAACTCAAATCGTGTCGCCGTTCGGCGCTCCGGAAACCGTGCTCCCGCGCTCAATCGTTCTTCTCCGAGAATCCCCATCATCCCTCCGTCCAAATAATAAGATTCAATTCTTCGTAATCGGCCGATCGGCGCAAATCTGGAAGGTTCCACGACCCGATTCCCAAACTGGGAAAAAGGGCACGATTTTTGGACTCTTTTCGGCGCGCAAACCGCCTCTCTTCAGCTGTTTAAATGGTACGCAAATCTGCGGGGCCTTGACGCCCATGCTAACGTGGTGATGAGGCGCATATGTTGTCGCGAGCCTTGGGGAGGGAAAGGACTCTGAAGAAGCTCATCAGCGCGGTTGAGATTTGCAGCGCCTCTCGCGGCGAGCTCCTTTGCCCGCCCTTCGCTTTTGTGCCCGGCAATTCATCGCATTCACCCGGAACAGGCAATCGAGTCAAACCATTCGTAAGTTATAGAAAACACACGTTCGCGCACCGTCTCACCCGGAACGTCCCGGTGCATCGTTCGCGACCGTCTTCTCTTTCTGTTACGCCCGCCTTTTTGGCCGCATCCGCCAGTTTGTATCGGGCATCCGATATTTTGGCCGGAGGAATCATATGAAGCTCAATGAATACACGACGTTAGGACGCACCGGGTTGCGCGTCAGCCCACTTTGCCTTGGCACCATGACGTTTGGCACAGAATGGGGTTTTGGCGCTGAAGAAAATGTCTCCAAGCAACAGTTCGAACGCTTTCTTGATGCGGGTGGCAATTTCATCGACACTGCGGACGGCTATACCAACGGCCACGCCGAGGAACTCGTCGGAAAGTTCGTCGCCGAAGGCAAAATGCGCGACCGCCTGGTGATCGCCACGAAATACACTTTCGGGGCGCAGCCGGGAAACCCCAACGCCGGCGGCAACGGCCGCAAAAATCTCTATCGCGCGCTCGAAGGCTCGCTACGCCGCCTGAAAACCGATTATGTGGATCTCTTCTATCTCCACGCGTGGGACACCTTCACGCCCATCGACGAAGTGCTCTCGACGATGAACGATCTGATCGCCGAAGGGAAAATTCGCTACTTCGGGATGTCCGATACGCCCGCCTGGTATCTTGCGCGCATGCAGACTATCGCCGAAAAAGAAGGCAAAAACCGCATGGCCACGCTGCAGCTTGAATACTCGCTCGCCGAGCGCAATATCGAACGCGAGCACATTCCAGCTGCCCAGGAACTGGGCATCGGCCTCTGTACCTGGAGTCCGCTCGCCGGCGGGTTTCTCACCGGAAAATATAAAAGAGAAGGGAATTCCGGTCGCGGCGAAGGCCGCCTCACCGGCCCGCGCTCGATTTTCAACAACTTCAACGAGCACAACTGGGGCGTCCTCGAAGTCCTGCTGGAGGTTGCGAAGAAACTCGGGAAGCCGCCCGCGCAGGTCGCGCTGAACTGGCTCGCCACGCAGCCTGGAGTCACGTCGGTGATTCTCGGCGCGCGCACGACTACGCAACTGGAAGACAATCTCGCATCGCTCGAACTCACAATTCCGCCGGAATTGCGCGAACGCCTCGATTCGGTCAGCGCGCCCGTCCCCGTGCATCCCTACAATTTCTACGTGCCGTGGATGCAAGCGCGCGTCAGCGGCAACATCACGGTGAAGCCGTGGCGTCCGGCGAGTATTTACGCCGGATCCGTCGCTCCTCCTCCCGAGACGAAAGCCGCATCCGAACGTTAATCGTCGCTACTGGTGAGTGTGGACTCGCGAACCGTTTCTCCCGCGCCGGCCAAGCGGTCCACGTTGCGCAGGTCGGGAAAAAGCACGGCCCATAGCAGCGTCACGACGATCGAACCGATGCCGCCCAAAATCACGGCCGGCACGCTTCCGATCCACGCCGCAGTCACGCCCGATTCGAATTGGCCGAATTCGTTGGACCCGCCGATGAAAATCATTTCCACGGCGTTCACGCGCCCGCGCATTTCATCCGGCGTGGCGAGCTGTACCAGAACGCCGCGAATCACCACGCTGACCATGTCGCTCGCTCCCACCAGCGCCAGCGCAACCATGGAGAGTACGAGGCTGTGCGAAACGCCGAAGAGAATCGTGAACGCGCCGAATCCGCCCACGCACCACAGCATTGTCCGGCCGGCTTTGCGCCGCAGCGGCCGGTGCGCCAGTAGGATGGCCATTGCTCCCGCTCCGATTCCCGGCGCGCATCGCAGCAGCCCCAGTCCCATCGGCCCGGTATGGAGGATATCTTTGGCATAGACGGGCAGCAAAGCGACCGCGCCGCCGAGCAGTACGGCGAACAGGTCGAGCGAAACCGATCCGAGCACGATCTTGTGCTCCCATATGTAGCGCAACCCAGCGAGAATGGTGCCCCAACTGACGGCCTCGCGCTCCTTCGGCTTCGTCTTCAGCTTTACGCGGACGATAGCCACCGCCGCGCCGACCGCCGCCACCATGGCCGTCCCGTACACGACTGCCGGCCCGCCGAACAGCGCATACACCAGCCCGCCCGCCGCGGGGCCGAGAATCGTGGCGGTCTGAAAAATGCTCGATCCCCACGCCACCGCATTTTGAAAATGTTCCTCGGGAATAACCAGCGGAAGAAGAGCGCGTCCCGATGGGCCGCTGAACGAGCGCGCCACGCCGATCAGCAGCATTACGCCGTAAATCGGATAGACGGAACGCGTCCCACTTAAGGTAATCGCCAGCAGCAGCCCCGAACATAAGGAAAGCCCCGCGTAGCTGACCATCAGAACTTTGCAGCGGTTGTAACGGTCCGCCGTATGGCCAGAAATCAGAAACAGCAGAATGCCGGGAAGGAATTGCGCGAGACCCACGAGGCCCAGATCCAGCGCACGATTGGTGATTGCGTAGACTTGCCATCCGACGGCAACCGATTGCATTTCCGTGCCGATCACGCTGAAGAAACGCGCGACCTGCAAGTAGGTGAAATCGGGATACGTGAATGCAATTCGCCCGGAGCGGCGGGAATCACCGGAGTGGGTCATGAACGCTTACTTTGCCATAGAACGGCGGTCGCGACGAGCCGGGAACTTACCGTTGTCAGCCACGCGGAGAGGCTTTCGAATGTGGCAACGGGATTATACGGGATGTTTTGTTTCGAGTACCGCGTCGAAGAAAACTCCCAAGAGATGACGAACATCCTGATCGCTGACGGATGTGTGATCCACGAGGTGCTCCAGCAGGAGCACGTTCGATAGGGAACCGAGGCCGGTGGCCGCGGCCACGCCGGAGATCGCTAGATTCGCTCCGGCATCTTTCGCCATGCGGCGCAAAATGCCGCCAGCGCTTTCACGCAGCGGACGCTGGCGCGCGCGCAACCGTGCGTGCGCCTTGGGATGGCGGATGGCGAAGAGTTTGAATTCGAGCGAGAGCAACGCCAAGCGGCGGTCGGTGGCCGTCTGCGCGTAGTGTTCGCGGAGGGCGCGGAGGCGCGCGGCGGGACTGGCGTGGCTTTCGAGCACGGCGTTCACCGCGGCGATGCGGCGCCCGATCCACTGCTCCAGCAGCGCGAAGAAAATGTCTTCTTTGCTTTTGAAATGAGCATAAAAAGCGCCTCGCGTGTACCCGGCGACCGCGGCGATATCGGACAGCCGCGCCGCTTCGAAACCATCGCGCGCGAAGATGTTTTCCGCGGCTGCCAAAAGCTTTCCGTGCGTGGCGGCGGTGCGCACTTCTTGGCGGGAAACAGGACGCGGCGAGTGGCTGTTGCGATCGCCCACTCGAGATGTGGCATGACGGCTGGCGGGCATGGCAACCCCTTCTTTAGATACATGCACGTATGTATGTTATTTCGCGCCGAACACGATTACAATCGAAATTCATGGGTTCCGCAGCCGCAATCACATTCGACCAACCCGCCTGGCGTCCCCGCCACAATCCGTGGCTGGTAGCCTTTACGGTGACGCTCGCGACGTTCATGGAAGTGCTGGACACCTCCATCGCGAACATCGCACTGCCGCACATCGCGGGGAGCTTCGGGGCGAGCACGAACGAATCTACATGGGTGCTGACGAGCTACCTGGTTTCGAATGGCATCGTACTGCCGATCAGCGCGTGGCTGGCCACGCGGATTGGGCGTAAGAAATTTTACATGGCCTGCGTGGTGCTGTTCGCGTCGAGCAGTTTCATGTGCGGATTGGCGCCGAGCCTGGGCGTGCTGGTGTTCTTTCGCGTTATGCAGGGCGCGGGCGGCGGCGGTTTGCAGCCGAGCGAGCAGGCGATTCTCGCGGATACCTTTGCGCCCTCCCAGCTCGGCATGGCGTTTTCGATTTACGCGATGGCGGTGGTGCTGGCACCGGCGATCGGTCCCACTCTGGGCGGGTATCTGACCGACAATTACAGCTGGCGATGGATTTTCTACATCAATGTGCCGATCAGCATTTTGTCACTGATCATGACCAGTCGATTCGTGGAAGACCCGCCGTATATGGCTGTTGAGAAGGAGAAGAGCAAAAAGGGGGGCATCGACTACATCGGACTAGGGTTGGTGGCGTTAGGAGTTGGCACGCTTCAAATGGTGCTGGATAAGGGGCAGGAACTCGATTGGTTCGGCTCGCATTTGATCACCGTTGGGATGATTTTCGCCAGCGCGGTGCTGATCTTCTGGATCTGGTGGGAATGGAGGCATCCGCATCCCATCGTGGCGCTTAAGCTTTTCAAGCACCGCAACTTCGCTGCTGCGATGCTTTCGATGTTCGTGCTGGGCGGCGTGCTGTACGGCACGACGGTATTGCTGCCGGAATTCATGCAGAACTTGATGGGCTACCCAGCGGTGGTATCGGGCGAAGCGCTGGCGTTCGGCGGATTCATAATGCTGCTGACGATGCCCACCGCCGGCGCGCTTTCTGGCCGGATGGATATGCGAAAGATGATGGCCATCGGTTTTGGAGTGACGGCGATAGGTCTCTATAACATGGCCATTCACCTGAGCTTGACCATGGATTTCTTCACGATTTCGCTGGTGCGCGTCTACCAGGTGGCAGGGCTGGCGTTCATTTTTATCCCCGCCAACGTGCTTTGCTACATCGGTATCCCGATGGAGCAGAACAATCAGGTCTCGAGCATGATGAATTTCGTCCGTAATATCGGCGGCAGCATCGGCATCGCCCTGGTGGGCACTGCCGTGACACGCACCACGCAGACGCGTCAAAATTTCATGGCCGCGCATTTGAATGGCGGGAGTTCCGTCTATCAGCAAACGCTCGCAGGCCTGGCCGCGATGCTTCGCAGCCGTGGAATGAGCGCGGTGGATGCCGCGCGCGCGGCGTATCTGCAGATCGCCATGATGATGGAGCAGCAGGCCGCGGCGGTAGCGTTCAAAGACGTGGTTGCGATGCTGGCGGTTATCGTGGCGTGCCTGGTTCCGCTGGCGTTCCTCATGAAAAAGCCGCCCGCAGGACAAGCTCGGCGCCCCGCCGCGCACTAGGATTTTCCTTCGCTCGGGTTTGGTTCCGGCTTCAGTGTGGATTCTGGGCCAGTTCCGGCCAATTCAGCAGGAGCGTGATCGAGCCGGATGCCGCCGGGTCGGCTGACGTGGCTACGATGAACCGGCTGCCATCGCGCGTAACATCGAAAAGCGGCGCATTTGTCGTTGGCAAGCTCATTTGGAAAAGCGGCTCGATCGACTTCACTTGCAGAGAGTCCCCCTTCATCGTAAGGTCAGCTTCCATCAGGCGATTGCCCATGGTGAGAAAGAACAGCTTGTTGCCCGCCGACCACCGCACCGCCCAACCACTCGTTTGCGAAATCTGGTATTTGGCGCCGGTAGCCGGGAACGGAACGACGAACACTTCGGGCGAGCCCGTTTCGTACGAAAAATACGCCAACCAGTGGCCATCGGGCGAAAAATTACCGTCGTACTGCGCGGCGTTTACCGCAGCGGGCTCGAACAGCCTTTTACTTCCGTCGAGGTCGAGAAGCCAGTCGTTTTCACGTCCCGTTTTCGCGCTGTACATGTCGAAACTGATATATCGCCCATCGGGCGACCAGTCGACAACTTCGGCACCGAGGGCGTCCGGTCCCAAATTCCGCAGCTCCTCCTGGGTTCCCGATCCGTCCGCCGGTTTGCGACAGATGGCCCAGGTTGCTCCGGGGCGGCAGGCATAGGCGACGTATTTCCCATCCGGGGACCACGCGGCCCAAATTTTGGGACCGGGGCCGAATGTCAGCCGCGCCCCCACGCCGCCATTGGCCGGATACGACCAAAGATCAGTCGAGCCCTGTGTTCCCGCGTCGGCTAGAATTTCTTTTCCATCCGGGGAGACTTCCGTATTTACCCACTGCCGTACATCGCCAATGGTGACGAGCGGATTTCCGTTGCGATCAAACCATTCCAGACGGGCGTTGGCAGTGCCTCCCTGCCACGCGAGCACGCCGTTGCCGGAAGCCGAAAACGTGACGGCCTGCGCGAGCGGCAGAGCGCCTTCCATCAGTTTTCCGCTCTCGGGATCGAAGCGCTCGGCGAAGATTTTGCCGTCGCGAAGAAACAGCAAATCGCCCGACGCAAACTGAGGCAGGCTGGCTTGACTCAGGACCACCTGCGATTTGCCTGAGATCAGGGAGGCCATCCGAATCGAAGCCGATCCAGTCTTATCCTCCGAGATGTAGAGGAATGCAGCCCCGCCGGGAAGAAAAGCTGGCTCGGCAATCACAATTGCTCCGGTCGACGGTTGGACAACTGGCTGCGGAGTTCCTCCTCCAGCGGATATTTTGTCTATCGGTCCGTCGCATCGCGGCACGAAAAGGATTACATTCTGCGCGTTCCAGGCCCCGCGGAATTCACCGCAAATTTCGTCGCTCAGGGTTTGAACCGTGCCGCTTCCAATGGCTATCGTCTTCAGCTTGCTGTCCGCGAAAAATCCCAGGGAAAGTCCGTCGGCGGACCAAAAAGGCTGGGCGCCGTCGTCGGTCCCCGCCAAGGCGGTAGCCGCCCCGTTCGCGAGCCGCCGGACCCAAATTTGGGTAACGCCTTTTTGATCGGTGGCTGAGAAGGCCAATTCCTTTCCGTCAGGCGATACCACCACCGGGCCTTCTCCGAAACCGACGTAGCGGAAACTAGTTCCAGGCGGAGGAGGAATATAGGCGAGGGCAAGGGGCGTCGTTGTTTGCCGCGGTGCCAGCCAAGCCCATGTGCCGAGACCCGCCGCAATAATCGCCAATAGCGCCGCAGTCGCCCACGGCAGCGCACGGCGCCAGAAAGGAGCGGGGGTTGGCGCAGCGGCAGCGGAAGTTGGTTCCGGCGCGCCGGAAAGAACTTCTTCGAGTGAGATGCGTGCGTCGCCGATGTCGCGCAGGCGCTGCTTCGGGTCTTTTTGCAAGCAGCGCTGCAGCAGCACGCGGACTCGGGCCGGGGTAGTGGATGGAAGCTGTGTCCAATCCGGCTCCTCTTTGATGACGGAGGCCAATGTGTCCGTGATTGTCTCGCCGTTGAACGCGTGCTTGCCGGTGAGCATTTCGTAGTGCACGCAGCCAAAGGCCCAGATATCCGCGCGGCGATCGACAGGCCGGCCCTGGGCCTGTTCCGGCGACATGTACGCCGCCGTTCCCAGGATGACTCCCGCTTGCGTCGCCAGCCGGCTGATGGTCGGCG
>JBOGMX010000046.1:0-105905 GCA_050746725.1 Candidatus Acidiferrales bacterium
CCCCTTGAGGGGCGACCAGCCTTTGCCTCGGTGTTGTGACTCTAAAACTACCGATGAGTTCTGCCACGTTTCGGCATTCACTTCTTTTCGGGTTCGGTGGCGGCGACGGCTTCCTCTTCTTCAAGGATCGCGGCGGCGGCTACGACGCGATCGCCCTCCTCCAAACGCAGCAGGCGGACGCCTTGCGTGGAACGGCCCGCTTCGCGGATCTCGCCGGAATGCACGCGAATCACTTTGCCCTGGCTAGTGATGATCATCACATCGGACTCTTCCCGCACTTGCAACGCCGCCACCACGGAACCGTTGCGGTCGGTTGACTTCAAGTTGATCACGCCCTTTCCGCCGCGAGACGTGACGCGATATTCGGCGAGCGGAGTGCGCTTGCCGTAGCCCTTTTCGGCGACCGTGAGCATCAGCGAGGTGAGCGACTCACGAATCTGATCGCTTTCGAGCTCGTCGAGGTTCTGCGTTTCCTTCTTGTATTCCTTGGCGATGATTCCGAAATCGGGCTGCGCGGCATCCATCGAGACCACATGGTCGTCCTTCGCAAGATCCATGCCGTTCACGCCAGCGGCGTTGCGACCCATCGCACGCACCTCGGTTTCGCGGAACAAGATGGCTTGGCCATCGCGGCTAGCGAGGAAAATCATCTGCTTGCCGTCGGTAAGCTTCGCGCCGATCAGCTCGTCGCCGGAGTCGAGGCTGATGGCGATGATGCCCGATGGCCGCGGATTTGAAAATTCCGCCAGCTCGGATTTCTTCACGGTGCCGTTTTTCGTGGCGAGGAAGACGTAGCGCCCGGTCTCTTCCAGATTGCGCGTGGGCACCACGGCCGTGAGCGTTTCGCCCTCCTGGAAGCGGACGAGGTTGTTGATCGCTTTGCCTCGCGTCGCCGCGGCAGCCTCGGGAATTTCGTAAACCTTGAGCCAATAGACACGGCCCTTTGACGTGAACAGCAGGATGTAGCTGTGCGCCGAGGCTGTGAAAAAGTGCTCGACGAAATCGTCCTCGCGCGTCTTGGCGCCGATGCGTCCCTTGCCGCCACGCGACTGGTGGCGATACGTATCGACGGACGTGCGCTTGATGTAACCCGCGTGGCTGACGGTAATGGCCATCTCCTCGTCTTTGATCAGATCTTCGAGCTTGATTTCCTCGACGCGATCGACGATTTGAGTGCGGCGCTCGTCTCCGTAGGACTTCAGCACTTCGCGCAACTCGGCGACGATGACGGCTTTGAGTTTCTTTTCGCTAGCGAGAATTTCTTTCAGCTCGGCGATGCGCTCGCGGATTTCCGCGAGTTCCTTGAGGATTTCATCGACGGAGAGCTGGGTCAGGCGGTGCAACTGCAATTCGAGGATGGCGTCGATTTGCGGGAGGGTGAGGCCTTCGCCTTCGGCGGGCCCGATGGCTTCGCCAGTGAGCGCGACGATGCCGTATTTCTTGCGATCGACCTTGATGCCCTCGACGGTGCGCTCCTTGCCGCCGACAAGCACGCGTACGTCCTTGTTGCTGAAAAAGTCGTGCAAATTTTGGCGGGCGTTGGCGCGGCTGGACGATCCGCGAATGATTTTGATGACGTCGTCGATGTGATCGAGAGCGATGCGGTAGCCGAGCAGCATGTGCTCGCGTTCCTGGGCTTTGCGCAGGTCGTATTGTGTGCGGCGGCGGACGACTTCGATGCGGTGCTCGATGAAAAGCTTGAGCAGCTGGATGAGGCCAAGCTCGCGCGGCTGGCCAGCGACGATGGCAAGCAAGATCATGCCGAACGATTCCTGCATTTGCGTCATCTTGAAGAGCTTGTTGAGGATGATTTGCGGCTCTTCGTCGCGCTTGAGTTCGATGACGATGCGCATGCCGTCGCGGTCGGATTCGTCGCGCACGTCGCCGATGCCGTCGAGTTTCTTATTGTTGATCAGATCGGCGATATGCGAGATCAGGCGCGCTTTGTTCACCTGATACGGCAGCTCGGTGACGACGATATCCTCGCGGTCCTTGCCGCGCTGCTCGATGGCGGCCTTGGCGCGCACCTGGAAGGAGCCGCGGCCGGTTTTGTAGGCTTGCTCGATACCTTCGCGGCCGTAGATGTAGCCGCCTGTGGGAAAATCCGGGCCGGGAACGATTTTCATCACTTGCTTGAGAGTGGTCTCGGGATTTTCGATCAGCAGAATGGCGGCTTCGATGGTCTCGCGCAGGTTGTGGGGCGGAATATTCGTGGCCATGCCGACGGCGATTCCGGAGGAACCATTGACCAAAAGATTGGGAATGCGCGTGGGCAGGACGACAGGCTCTTGTTCGCTTTCGTCAAAATTCGGCGTGAAGTCGACGGTTTCTTTTTCGATGTCCGCTAGCATTTCCTCGGCGATTTTAGAAAGGCGCGCCTCGGTGTAACGCATGGCCGCCGGCGGATCGCCATCGACGGAGCCAAAGTTGCCCTGGCCATCGACCAACGGATAGCGCATGTTGAAATCCTGCGCCAAGCGGACGAGCGCGTCGTAGACGGGCGTATCGCCGTGCGGATGGTATTTGCCGAGGACTTCGCCGACGATCTTGGCGCACTTGCGGTAGGCCTTCGTGGAGGTGAGGCCCAGCTCGTACATGCCGAAGAGAATGCGCCGGTGCACCGGCTTCAGGCCGTCGCGCACATCCGGCAGCGCGCGGCCGATGATCACGCTCATGGCGTAATCGAGGTACGACTTCTTCATCTCCGATTCGATATCGACCGGAGTGAGAACCGAAAGATTTTGCTCGTCAGCCATTTAGACCCCTTTGCGATTCAATTCTTTGAGGCGCGTCCAGCGCCGATTTAGTTGCTCGCTCGAAGAGAGATTCTTCGTCGCATTGCTCCTCAGAATGACGTCTATCGATCGGGCGCGAACGTCAGAGCTGCGCGCCCGGTGCCGCCGCGCGCTTGCGGGGCTTGAGCCCCAGCCACGTGACGATTCCGATCACGAGGACCAAGACGACATCCGTCGCTCCTGCCTTAAAAGCCGAGCGCCAGAATGCCGCGGCTACGGGATCGCCAGGAAGCGCTGCGCGCCATTCGCGGAAATCGTGGATCAATACGGGCGCGCACCAAGCGAGGTACACCAGCGCCAGCGCGGGGAAAACCCATCGAATTACGTTGCGTGCACGCTGCATTCAATCGCTCCGACTATTTCGCGGCTGCATCGTACTGGATGGCGCAGACGAGATTGCCCTCGCAGTCTAAAACTTTCACTACCCAGCCGACGCCGCGAATCGCCGCTTTGGGCATCACGATCTTGCCGCCGTTTGCTTCCACGGCGCGGGCGACCGCGTCCACGTCAGTCACGGCGATCGAGCACTCGAAGCCGATCACAGGCTGCGCCGCGGGGTTAAATTTGCGAGACTGCATCGCCCCGAGCGGCGCCAGGCACTTGCCCTCGGCGTCGAGGATCTGGCAGAAATCAGTCATCGGCCCGCCGCCGAAGCCCTGGAACTGCCAGCCGAAGACGCCGCCGTAGAATTTGCGCGCGCGATCGAGATCGTCAGCGTGAATCGCGAAATGCGAGAGTTGGTTGGTCATTTGCTCTCCGATTGCATTTCTTTTAACCATTCTATTCGGCTTCGGGCTTCCTTGAATGCGGCCTCGATACTCTCCGTCCGAGAGAGCGAACGATTCTTCGCCCGGAGCGGACAGAATACGTTCTCTTGTTCGTCCAGAACGAATTCCTCAAAAGTGAATGTCCCGTCCGACGGATTTCTAACAAACTCCAGACGGGGCTTTCCATTAGGGTGATCGATCGTTTTGACAACGTCCCGCATTTGCCGCCTAGATATCGAGGTTGACGACGTCGAGGGCGTTTTCTTGGATGAATTTGCGGCGCTCTTCGACGTTTTCGCCCATGAGCGTGGCGAAAATTTCCTCGGCGGCGACGGCGTCCTCGAGCTTGACCTTGAGCAGCGTGCGCGTTTCGGCATTCATGGTGGTGGCCCAAAGCTGCTCGGGATTCATTTCGCCGAGGCCCTTGAAACGGGTGATGGTGAAATCTTTCTTGGCATCTTCCATTACGTAGCCGAGTAGAGCCTGCGCGCTTTCCTTGGTGGCCTTGTCACCATTGTGGGCGATGGTGAAGGGCGGCTTATCGACGTCGGCGACGGCCTGATAGAGGCTGCGCAGACGCTTGTACTCGGGCGAAGCGGCCAGAGCCCAATTGATGCGCATTTCCGTGCCGTTCTTCAGCACCAGCTCGTTGAGGCTGTGCTCTTCGTCGAAGATGATCTTCGATTCGAGATCGAGCTTGGCTTTCTCGATGGCCTTGGCCAAATCCTGTAGCTTTTTCTTTTCAGCGAAATCGGCTTTCTTTTCAATGTCGCTCTCCGCCAGCAAATCGATGAGCTTCGGTTCGCGCAAGCGGCGCGCCAGCTTGGCGGCGACCTGATCGTATTCCTGGATGTTCAACAGAAACTGCGTGAGCGTGCCGCCTTCGAGCGATTTGCCGTCCTTCGTTTTCACCACTTGGTCTTCGGTGGCACGCTTCATCAGCTCGCGCGAAAATTCGCGCTCGTCGCGGATGTAGCGGTCCATCTTGCCGCGCTTCACGCGATAGAGCGGCGGCTGGGCGATGTAGATGTGCTCCTTTTCGATCAGCTCGCGCATGTGGCGAAAGAAGAATGTGAGCAGCAGCGTGCGAATGTGGCTGCCGTCCACGTCGGCATCGGTCATCAGGATCACTTTGTGATAGCGGAGCTTTCCAGCGTCGAAATCGTCCTTCCCGATGCCGGTGCCGAGCGCGGTGATGATGGCGCGAATTTCTTCGTGGCCCAGCATCTTGTCGTAACGGGCCTTTTCGACGTTGAGGATTTTGCCCTTCAGCGGGAGGATGGCCTGATAGCGGCGGTCGCGTCCGCCCTTTGCGGAGCCGCCTGCCGATTCTCCCTCGACGACGAAGAGTTCGCAGCGGGCGGGGTCGCGTTCCTGACAGTCGGCCAGCTTGCCAGGCAGTCCGCTGGAATCGAGCGCGGATTTGCGGCGGGTGAGCTCGCGAGCTTTGCGCGCGGCTTCGCGGGCGCGGGCCGCATCGATGCACTTGCCGATGATTTTGCGCGCAATCGAGGAATGCTTGTCGAAATACTCGCCGAGCTTTTCGTTGACCAGCGATTCGACGAGGCCTTTGATGTCGCTATTGAGCTTGCCCTTGGTCTGGCCCTCGAACTGCGGCTGCGGCAGCTTGACGGAGATGACGGCCACAAGGCCTTCGCGAACGTCGTCGCCGTTGATCGAGACTTCGTCCTTCTGCCCTTTGGCCATGCCGAGCGAGCTGGCGTAGTAATTGATGGTGCGCGTGAGCGCGGAGCGGAAGCCGGCCAAGTGCGTGCCGCCATCGACGGTGTTGATGGTGTTGGCGAAGGCGAAAATGTTTTCCGCGTAGCTGTCGTTATATTGCAGCGCGATTTCCATATCCACTTGTCCGCGCTTGCCTTCCATGTAGATGGGCGAATCGTGGAGCGTTTGCTTGCCGCGGTTGAGATGCTTGATGAATTCGGAGATGCCCCCGGTAAAGCGAAACTCCGCCTTCTTGCCGGAGCGCTCGTCGTCGAGCGTGATTTTCAGGCCTTTGTTTAAGAAGGCCAGCTCGCGCAGCCGCTGCGAAAGCGTGTCGAAGCTGTAGGCGGTCGTCGAAAAGATCGACGGGTCCGCGTGAAAGGTGATTTTCGTGCCGGTTTTCCGCGTTTTACCGGAGGCCTTCAGCTTGGAGGTCGGAACGCCTTTTTCGTAGGATTGTTCCCACACTTCCCCGTCGCGCCAGATTTCCAGGTCGAGCCAGTCGGAGAGCGCGTTGACCACGGAGACGCCGACGCCGTGGAGACCGCCGGAAACCTTGTACGTGTCGCTATCGAATTTTCCACCGGCGTGCAGGACGGTCATCACCACTTCGGCGGCAGGCTTTTTCTCTGTGGCGTGAATATCGACGGGAATGCCGCGGCCGTTGTCGGTGACGGTCACGCTGTTGTCGTCGTGCACTACAGCGTTGATTTCATCGCAGTAGCCGGCCATGGCTTCGTCGACGGAGTTGTCGACGACTTCCCAAACCAGATGGTGCAAGCCGAACTCGCCCGTGGAGCCGATGTACATCGCAGGGCGCTTGCGAACGGCTTCGAGACCGCCGAGAACCTTAATGGACGTAGCGTCGTACTTGTGCCCAGCGCCTGCGGCGGGCGTTTCTTTATCAGCCATGAATCGTGCATCTCCTCAGAAATTGCGTGCTACGGCAAAAATGAAGTCGTGCGCGGGAAGGCGGTCGCGCGGATTGGCTCGACACTAACCTTTCCCATTGGCCCCTCTGGCGCGAACGGTTTCGTTCGAGCTGGGACTCGAAGGGTTTCTATTTCTCCATCCCGCCCCACACCGAATTTTCGGAGGAGCGCGGCGGAGCTTTTCTAATCACCCTGCTTAATACAGGGCTCTGTTAGACCGACCCCAGCCCGGCCGAAGGGCTGCTTGCGCTGGCGCGCACAAGCAAATGCCGGATGCGGCTGGTCCGAACAACGTGTCGCTCAGGAGGAATCCGATGCAATCGCAATTTTACCCGAAGCGGACACAATTCTCAAGTTGAATCTACTACCGATATACTATGTATCTCACGCATTTACAGTGGCTTATGGTGTGTGCTGATTAGCAAATATTGAGAGGTGCTGCGGCACGCATCTGAGCTGAAAAAACTATTCGAAAGGACCACGGGCAGTGGTTCCGTCGCCCAACTATGGCGAAATTTAGACCTGACGAATGCGCGTCACGTTCAGATGCGCATGGGCATGACGACGTAGCGGTAGCGGCTGCCGTCGTCAGCTAGCGGGCGGAGTTGGCCGGCGGATTGGTCGTCCTTGAGCTCGAAACTGATCGGCCCATCGGGGGCGGCGGCAAGAAAATCGAGCAGATATTGGGCGTTGAAGCCGATGCTAACCGGCTCGCCCTTGAATTCCTTCTCGATGGCTTCCTTGGCCTCGCCATATTCCGGGCTGGAGGCTGAAATTTCGAGACCCTCTTTTGCAAGAACAAATTTCACGGCATGAGAGCGCTGGTCGGCTAGTTGGGAGACACGGCGCAGCGCGTCCTGTAGTTCGGCGCGTTCGATAGCGACGGTTTTGTTCACCTCGCGCGGAAGCACGGCCTCGTAATTCGGAAATTGCCCGGTGAGCTTACGCGAGGTGAGCAGGCGGCGCCCGAACTGGAAAAAGAGATGACTTTCGTCCTGCGCGAATTCGATCATATCTTCGTCGCCCACTTCGTTTGCGAGCCGCTGCACTTCGTTCATGGCTTTCTTCGGAATTAGGACGCGGGTCTCGGACGAAAAGCCTTCGAGTTTGTGGTCCACTTCCACGAGCGCGAGCCGGTGCCCGTCGGTTGCGACCATGGAGATTGAGTTAGGCTTGAGCACCAACAAAGCGCCGTTCAGCGTGTAGCGTGACTCCTCGAGCGAAATCGCGAACGTGGTGCGTGCAATCAGCCCGGCCAGCATTTTCGCGGGAATCTTCACCAACGAGTGCGGGAATGCCGGCAGCTGCGGGAAATTGTCCCTGGACATCCCGACAAGCTTGTAATTACGGCGGTCACAGGTGACCTGCATCCAATGATTTTCGAGCAGCTTGAAACGGATTTCTTCGTCCGGCAGCAACCGTACAAGCTCCAGCAGCTTTTTTGCCGGAATCGTTCCAGCGCCTTCCTTTTTGATTTTGGCCTCGCAAGAGGTGCGAATACTGAGTTCCAGATCGGTCGCCGTGATCGTCAGGCGGTTGCCGCTGGCTTCGCAGAGGAGATTGGACAGAATTGGAATCGTAGTTTTGCGCTCGACGACGCCTTGCGTCAGGGAAAGCTCTTCGAGTAGATCGAATTTCTTTACGCTGAATTCCATCTCGTATGCGGTCCTTGCGCTGGTCTCAGGGCTCATCGTCGTTTACCTTCCGGTACCGGGTTTACTCTACTGCTTTTCTTATTTTCAATAAAGGTATGAAAACCGTAGTCGCCGTCGCACTTGTGGATTTGAGGAAATCGCTAAAAGTCCGCCGCAGTACTGTCTTTCCCTTAGATCGCCTACTGTGAATACCTGCGCGGGTCTAAGGAAAACACCTGACCATCCGGACCCTTACTAGGCTTACTTCGCCGCTTTCTCAACTTTCCACAGACAATTTCCACACGACCGTACACGATTTATCGTAAGCCTAACCGAATGAGTCGAGTAGCCTATTAATCGTCTTGTTCAATTCCTTGTCGACCTGCCGCAGCGCTTCGATCTTGTTGACCGAGTGCAGCACGGTTGTATGGTGCTTGCCTCCAAACTGCTTCCCAATTTCTGGCAACGAAGCGGACGTCAGCTGCTTTACCAGGAACATGGCTACCTGCCGCGGAAATGCGATCGTCTTTGAATTACTGCGGACCTTCAGATCCTGCGCGCGCAATCCGAAGTGCTCGCCCACGCGCTTTTGAATCTGCTCGATACTGATTTTCTTTTCCTGAATTTCGATGATGTTTTTCAGCACTTGCTGCGCGGTAGCCAAGTTGAACGCCGCTCCGGTGAGAGAGGCATACGCCATCAGCCGGATCAGAGCTCCTTCGAGTTCGCGAACGTTCGACTTGATGGAACGCGCGATGAATTCAGCCACGTCTTCCGGCAAGCGAACCTGCTCGCTTTCCGCTTTCTTCTGCAGAATGGCGATCTTCGTCTCAAGGTCAGGCATTTGAATGTCGGCGATCAGCCCCCACTCGAAACGCGAGCGCAGCCGCTCTTCAATCGAGGAGATCTCCTTGGGAGGGCAATCGGATGAGATCACGATCTGCTTCTGCTGGTCGTATAGCGCGTTGAACGTATGAAAGAACTCTTCCTGTGTGCGCTCTGCGCGGGCGATGAACTGGATATCGTCCACCATCAGCACGTCCATGTTGCGGAAGCGGTCGCGAAACGAGGACATCCGTTCGAAGCGGATCGATGCGATCACTTCGTTGGTGAATTTCTCGGCGCTGATATAAATCAGCCGCAGCGAGGGTGTGCGACGCTTCAACTCGTGCCCGATCGCCTGCATCAGATGCGTCTTGCCGAGCCCCACTCCGCCATAGAGAAACAGAGGGTTGTAGGATTTCGAAGGCTGCTCCGCCACGGCGACCGCCGCAGCGTGTGCAAATTGGTTTGAAGATCCGACGATGAACTTGTCAAACGTGTAGCGAGGGTTCAGCTGTGCATCCGCCGCATCGAAATCAAGTTTGGTCTGCGCGGAAGGAACCGGCGGCGTAGCAAGCGGCTCTGAATCCGCACAAATAAACTCCAGCGCCATTTCCGGCTGGCCTATTTCCGCTAGCACAGCACTCAAAAGCTCTCCATACGTTTCTTTCAAGCGCTTGGAAAAGAGGCGTGTGGGAACCCGAATGACCAGCCGATCATCTTCTGCGCGCTCCTGGCGTGTGGGACGGAACCAGGTGGCGAAACTATGCGGGTTTACACGACGTTCCGTATGCTGGAGGACCTTGTCCCAAAGCGTCATAAGAAAAATAAGTCCCTACCGCAATTTCCACCGTTGTGGAAATGCTGTGGAAATCACTTCTCGCCATGCGAGGAGCTAAAAATTGGTCTGAACGATCAGGGCAGAGACGGTGGGGACGAGCCCCACTCTCGCAACGCCTCTTCGAATCGATTCCTCAACCGCGACAGGATTAACTACGCGAGCGGGATTCTGCCTAAATGGAGCGTCGGGAGCAAGAGAAAAGTAACCGGGAAACTTCCGCACGGTCCACACAGTTTGCACAGTTTTTCCACAGGCATTCTGCGGAGTCTGTTTTGCTCCGCCATCGCTCATTTCGCCCGGAAACCCGGGCGTCAATCCGAATCCCGCGCGCCAAGGCCCGACGATTTTTCCACAGCGACCATTTCAACAGCCTCTTTTAGTTCAAAAGCGCGCAAGGACTTCTGGAACGTTTCCCCGGCACAAAGTTGCGGCAAAGCTGTGAAGTGATCGGCCGATCGATGAAAGCCGCAGTCAATCGATCCGGAAATTGGCGCGTTCGATCGAGCGTGCGCGGCCCGTGGATTCATCCACGTCGATCTGCACGCCATTCATCTGCACATCGCCCTCGGCGACGCTGAATCTCGAAGGCATCGCATCGATGAAGTGGTCGATGACGCCCTTCTTCTCCATGCCGATCACCGAATCGTGTGGACCAGTCATGCCGACGTCGGTGATGTACGCCGTGCCGCCCGGTAGCACGTGATTATCGGCGGTCGGTATGTGGGTGTGGGTGCCCAGCACGGCGGAAACCTTGCCGTCCAGATACCACCCCATGGCCACTTTTTCGGAGGTCGCTTCGGCATGCATATCGACCACGATCACTTTCACATCCGGCGGCACTTTTTTTAGTTCCGCCGCCGAGGCGCGAAATGGGTCGTCGATCGGCGCCATAAACGTGCGCCCCTGCAAGTTCAGAACGGCGCAGCCGACCCCATTTTTCGCCTGTCCTATCCACAGTCCCGCGCCGGGCGAGCCCACAGGGAAATTCGCGGGGCGCAATAGCCGCGGCTGCCCCGGGAAATAGTCGACGATTTCCTTGCGCTTCCAGATGTGATTTCCGCTGGTAAGCACGTCCGCGCCTTGCGTGAACAGTTCCTCGGCAATTTTTGGCGTCACGCCGAAGCCGGACGCCGAATTCTCGCAATTGATGATGCAAAAATCGATCTGCCGCTGCGCGAGGATATCCGCCAGCCGGTCGTGAACGATCTTGCGGCCGGGCGAACCAACCACGTCGCCGATAAAGAGTATCTTCATGCCTGTGGATTTCTAACGGCTGACAGCGGCCCTGCAGAGTACCAGAAAAGGGAGCGGTCCGCTTCGCCGTGCATTGCTAGGCCCTGAACCCCACATGCCAAGTCGGGCGCCCAGCGCCTGCTTTAAGGCTTTCCCGGTCCGGCAAGCCGGGCGGGACGTGCACAAGGGCAGGTCGACGCGGGCGCCCTGGGATCCAGTGTTGGTTCAAATAGGCTTTCGCAACGTCCACCTGCGTCGCAGGCCATCTCCGCGGATCATTGTAACAGGATTCCTCAGTGCAGCGATTGGAGGTCCGCCACAATCTGCCAGCAGCGAGCAGCAAGCCCATTCAAACGGCGGGCCTGAGGCGCTCTAGGCATCGTCGTAGTCTTCCGTTAGAGACTTCAGAAAGGCTACCAGCGCGTCAACATCACCCTGCGAGATCGACATACCCTGGAATTCCGGCGGAGGATTGCGGAGAAGGTCCTCGCGAGCGAGTTGCGAACTGTTGACGTAAAACTCAATCACATCGTTGAACGTGAGCTTGCTTCCATTGTGAAAGTAAGGAGCGGAGTCTTCTAGATCGCGCAGCGTGGGGGTCTTGAATTCAGCGATCGTCGAGGGCAGGCCCTGATCGACGGCGCAGTTTTGACTATTCGCGCAAACAACTGACTCGAGGTCCGCTTGCGGATTCGGCACGTCGGGATTCAAGTAGATGTTCCAAAGCCCCAGATCAGCGTATTGAGGCTCGCCGGCCACCGCAGGATGGCGAAAACTTCCGGAGGCGTTAGGATGCTGAGGCGTGGCGGGAAGGTAAGCGTCATAGTTCTGGCTTCGCGTGGCAAGGTCCGGTATCGCGAGCGCCATGAACGCGCCGGCGCCGTTGGCCGCATCGTATTCTTCCTGAGCCACTCCGGTGTTGTGGAACCGAAAATCCGTGAAATTAGGCGGGACGTGGCAGGCGGCGCCGTTCCCGGCGTGCTGCGATCCGTCTGTTGCCCCCGCGGCCGCCTTCAAAAAGATTTTCAAACCAGCCAGTTCTTCCGCGCCAAACGAAAACGGCTGCGCATGGTATTGGAACTTGCCGTAGGTTCCGTCGACGTACACGGGATTCGCGAGGGACAGGACGGCGTTGTAAAGGGCTTGCCGGTATTCCTGCGGCGTCTGTCCGGCGCTCGGCTGCGCGGGCAAATGGTTGATGCGAATGAAAACGTCGTAAGGGGAACCAATGTAGCGGCCCGATTCGTCCTGCTTGAAGAGCAGGCCGTCCATGTATTGAGCGATGATCCGCGATACGTCGTTGAGAATCTCATCATCGCTCGCTGTGGAGACGTTAAGCCGGTACTTGGCAGGCAGCTGGCAGGTCGCCGGGATTGACGGATCCGTGCCCAGGAATATCACGCTGTAAGGCAGGCCGCATCCGTAAGTAGCTGCCGCCTGGTTGTTTCCGTTGTCCTGCCGTATGACCTGCGCTATGTGAGCGACTGCCTGTTGGTATTGATCGGGCGCCCATCCGAACTCGATTCCGGTAAGCGTAGTGGCTACCAGATCAACGGGATCATTGAATTGACCGTCAAAGTGGAGAAACGTCGGTCCGCTATGCGGTTGCAGGGAACCGACAATCTGCATCGCGTTGCGCGGCGTGGTCGTCAGCCCGTCAATCGGCCGCGGAAGGGGGCTGCGCGTGGTGAAGTCCGCATAGGTTCGGTTGCCCGCATTGGGCACTCCCTCGAATTCGGTCACGAAGTGGCAGGAACGGCAATTGATCGATTTTCCCGCGAAGGGGCCTGGCATCGGGCCGGTGTACGCGTTTTGCACCTGGCTGACGACCGGGTCGCCGGTGGCAAGCGGCGCGTTCACATCCGTCATGTTCGCAGCGAAGTACTCCGCGAATCGCGTTTCGACGAATAGTCGCTCGCCGATGTTTTGCTCCGGGGGCGTCACGTCAACATCGGTTTGAAATTTTGGCGCTTGCCCGGACGAGCATCCCATAAGCCACAAGACCCCAGCGATGCAAGCCGCGGAGACGAACCGGCGCGTCACTTGGAAGTCTCTTGTTTGACTGCAGAAAACGCTGTTGTGTTCGCTGCCGTTGCGTGACGTTCAGGGGATCGAGTGGCCAGTCCCAGGCTCTTTACATAGGCGATGATCTGCCACCGCTCGGGGCCTGGGAGCATGCTCCAGGAAGGCATCCCGTGGCTCAAAATTCCATTCTTGAGCACCCAGAAGAGCTCGCCATCGGTGGCGTGCTGCACGAAGTCGCTGCGCAAGCTTGGCCTTTTGCCCTTGCCCATCGCGTCCCGCTGATGGCATTGCGCGCAGTGCTCGAGAAAAAGGCGGTGCCCAGCGGCAATCGCGTCGGATTGCCCAGCGTAAGGATCCGTCTTCCGGCGGTAGGACGCCGGCACATGGCTCAACCAGGACTGATTGGCGCCCATGCAAATCAGCAGCGCGAGCGATCCGATCACGAGGCGATAGCTGCGATTCCACAGCGGGTGAGAGGATCCGCTGGGTTTCATTGACTCGCTCATCGCACAACCCTACGAATTCGTCCAAAAATTTGTTGAACTTCATAGGAGACGCTGACGCGGTAGAGGACGCCGAGGCTGTTGTCGTTCAGCCCAAAATTCGGCGAAAAAGCGATCGTGGGGCCGCCCGGAATGGCGAACGCGATAATCGGGCCGATATATTGAGACGTCGCCCTCCAGCCGAAGCCATTCGTGTCGCCGAGGCCTCCATAGACTTCCACAGCCGCGGCGAAGTTCTCGCGACAGAATACGCACGGCCGGGGGCTGGCGACCAATGCGAGAGGTCGGCTGACGCCGATGGCGTAGCCGAATTCGGCAGGTTCGCTCTCGTTCAGGGCTTTTTCGGAGATGAAATTTTCGGAGATATTCCAGCCTCGCACGTTGCTCGAAAGGATCAGCTTGGTCTCGAGTGAACGTTCGGTCTCCTGACGGCCGATTGCATTGGGGATTCGGTAATCCGAAACGCTTTCGTGGCCGGTGATTTCGAGGATGCTCCGGTCCGCTTCGTTCAAATTTTCGTATTCAACGTATAGGACCGGATTGATGAAGTGCTCGTGGAAGAGAGGCCGAAAACGATTTTCCCAGCGGAAGCCGTTGTATACCGTGCTGTCGTTTGCGGTTGTCTGCCCGCTGAGATAGACCTCGGTCGTCCACCACGCCATGGCTCCGTATTCCAACTCAAGCGTGCCGCTGCCGAACGTGTTGCCATACTTCGGAGAAGCCGCCGCACTCTTCATCGAAACCTCAAGATTTCCCGGCTCCTCTAGCGCATGCGAGTAAGTGACGAAGTAAGGGGGCTCCTGCGCCGACGCGAACGGACACACTCCGAGAAACGCGAACAGGGCGACCAGCCAGATCACTCTTCGAAATTCATACTTCACGCCGTCTCCAGATGAAGATAGATTACAAGTAGGAGTGAGACTCTATTGAAGATGACATCATTTGTCAACTGGAAAGAACTGAGTGATCGAGAAGCAGACACCTTCGCGTCGGGCACTTACAGGAGAAGCCGCGCCAGAGTACTCGCGTGGTGTTTGCCAAGGATTTCACGTGGAACAATCAGGCTCGCCGCAGGGCGGAGTTGTGCCGTTGGCGCTACATAAACGTCGGGTCGGCCGCGGGAATGACTCGGCCACCTTTAATGATGCCTGCGCTGCCGAACGGGCAGGCGCTGCAATCTTCTCGATCTCAGGCCGCGCTAGACCTGCAGCGTATCGCCGTCTCGAGCCACGATCTGATAGAGCGCGGGGACCAGATAAATACCGAGGAAAAGCCGCGAAATCAATCCCGCGACGATCACGATCGCAAACGGGCGCTGCGTGTCCGAGCCAATGCCGTGCGACAGAGCTGCGGGCAGCAGGCCAAGGCAGGCGACGAGCGCCGTCATTGCGATGGGGCGCAGGCGGATGACGGAGGCCTCCAGCGTCGCGGTATGGATGTCCATGCCTTCGAGGCGAAGCTTATTGATATAACTATAGAGGATCACCGCAGTTTCCACGGCAACTCCCAGCAGCGCGAGCAATCCGAGAGCTGAAGAGACGCTGAAAGGAGTATGAGTCAATTTGAGCGCGACGAAAGCGCCCACCGGTTCCGTCATTACCACGCCCAGCGCCGTGATGACGGGGAACTTAACGTTACCGTAGAGTGCGAAAAGGATGAGGAAGATCAGAAAGATCGTCAGAGGCCCAATCACCTTAATCTGTTCCTTCGCAGCCAGGTACTCGCTGTACTCTCCACCCCAAATCATCCGGTATCCGGGAGGCAGATGGACGGCGGCATTCACGGCTTTTTGTCCCGCGCTCACGGCGCCCGCCAAGTCTCGTCCCTGGATCGCGTATTGGACGCCGATGTACCTTGAATCGTTCTCACGATAAATGAAGGAAGCGCCGTTACCCACGTGGATGTCCGCAAGCTGACGCAAAGGAATCTGCTGCCCAGCGGGATCGCTAACCAGAAGATTGCCGATCTCGGTGCCATTGCTACGATATTGAGGCTCCATGCGCACCACGAGGTCGAATTCTTTTTCTCCTTGGATCACTTGCGACACAGCCTGGCCGCCCACGGCAGCCTGCACCACGGCTTCTACGTCGGACACGTTGATGCCGTAGCGCGCGCATTCCAAACGGTTCACGTTCACGATTAGGCTGGGTTGGCCCAACTCACGCACCACAATGAGATCGGTAAATCCCGGGACGTGTTCCAAGGCTCTTTTTACGTTCAGCGCCTCGTCCTGCAGCGTCTGGAGGTTCGACCCGTAGATTTTTACCGCGAGGGCGCTTTTGAGGCCCGTTAATGCCTCATCCACAGCATCTTCCGCCGGCTGCGTGTAATTAAAAACGATGCCGGGAAAAGTCTGAAGCCGGTTATTAATCGCGCCGATCAGCTCCTGCTTCGTGCGAATTTTGCCTTTCTTCCAAACGGCATCGCCATAGGGCCTGAGGCCGACGTAGAACTCATCGTTGAAAAACCCCGTGGAATCGGTTCCATCGTCCGGGCGACCCAGTTCAGAGGTCACGGTCGTCACCTGCGGGTACGACATCAGCACGTCGCGCACTTGGGGAGAAATTTTTGCGGCTTCCTGCCAAGAAATGGTGTAAGGCATCGTCGCTCGTACCCAAAGCGCGCCCTCATCAAGGTGTGGCATGAATTCGCCGCCGATAAATGGAATCAGCAAGAGGCTGGCGCAGAAAATAATCGAGCAGCTCACAAAAGTAAGCTTGGGATATGAAAGGCACCATTCAAGCTGCCGCCGATAGATTTTCTTGCACCATTCGTAGGGGCGATTCGTCTTTTCCCGGGCGCCCTTCTTGAACCAATAGGAAGCCAGCACCGGAACCAGGGTCAGAGCGAAAATCAAGGAGCCGACCAGCGCGAACGCCATCGTGTCTGCCATCGGGCGGAAAAGTTCTCCCGCAGCTCCTCGCAAGGCGTAGATGGGAAGGTATCCGGCGATAATCACCAGAACGGCGTAAAAGATGGGCCGGTCAACCTCACTCGCCGCCGATGCGATCACGTCGTTAAGCTTGTACTCCTGCCCGTGGCGTAGTGCGATTTCCCGGAACACATTTTCCATCATCATCACGGCGCCTTCGACGAGGACGCCGAAATCGATGGCCCCAATGGAAAGCAAATTGGCGTCCACTCCCTTGGCATGAAGGAAGATGAATGCGAATAAGAGGGATAGAGGAATCGTGACGGCAACAATGATCGCCGCGCGAAAGCTAATGAGAAAAAATACCAGGATAATTAATACCAGGATCATGCCGCGAACCAGGTTGGATTCGACGGTGTGGATGGTGAGCGTCACCAGATCGCTGCGGTCGTAGAACGGAACGACCTTTACGTCCGGAGGCAAAACGGTCTTATTGAGGGTTTCCGTCTCCTTTTCGACCCTTTGAAGGACGTTCTGAGTTTGCGCACCCGTCCGCATCAAAATGACGCCTTCGACCGCATCATCCTGGTGCATGTAGCCAAACTCACCGAGACGCGGCGCGTGACCGATGACTACCTTGCCGATGTCCTTGACGAACACGGGCGCGCCGTTCTGGCTGGCTACCACGATGTTCTGGATGTCCTGGGTGTTCTTCACCAGGCCGAGGCCGCGCACGTAATAGAATTGTCCGCCCTGCGAATAGAAACCGCCGCCTGTATTGGCGTTGTTAGCGGAAAGGGATTGCATCACCTGGGGAACCGTCAGATGGAAGTTAAAAAGGCGGGTCGGATCGAGCAGCACTTGATATTGCATCACCGTGCCGCCGAAGCCCGAATCGTCGGCTACTCCCGGCACGGAGCGGTAAGCGCGCTCAAGGACCCAATCCTCGAGCGTCTTTAGCTCCATGGGACTGCGATCCGGACTTTGAATCACGTAGCGGTAGATCAGATCGCTGGGGCTCGATAGGGGCGCCATGCTCGGAGAAACGCCCGCCGGCAAGCTGACTTGGCTTAACCGCTGGAAAGCCAGCTCACGGCAGAAATAATTGTCCGTGCCGTAGCTGAAGGTCATGATGACGTCCGAGAGGCCGTAGAGCGAAATCGACCGCATGTACGTCATGTTGGGAATGCCGTTCATTTCCACTTCGATGGGGACGGTGACCAGACGCTCCGTCTCTTCCGCAGCGTGGCCTGGCCATTGGGTGATGATCTCCACCATCGGCGGCGATAAATCGGGATAGGCGTCGACGGGCATGTACTGAAACGAGATCGCCCCCACGATGGCAATGGCAACCGACATCAGCAAGATTAGGAACCGCTGGCGCAGAGCGAATTTAACGACGCGATGAATCATCTTGGAATCAGCCTTATTGCTGGAATGAATTTGCAAATTGCAGGAACAAGCTGCCGGAGGCGACGATCTTGTCTCCGGCCGCAAGCCCGCTCAGCACTTGTGTTTTGCCGTTCTGACTAGCGCCGATGGTGATCGACCGGCGGCCGAACGCGTGCGTTCCGTTGAGCATGTAGACGAACGGATTGTTCTGGTCGTCGCGCAGGACCGCGGCGTCCGGCACGGCAATCGCTTTACGAATCACACCGGCGGTGATTTGCGCCGTGCAATACATGTCCTTTTTCAGCTTTTCGTTGGGATTATTGACCACGATGCGCGCCTGCAGCGTGCGCGTATTGGGATCGAGCGCCGCCGAGATGTAGGAAATTCTGCCGTGGAATGTTTGGGGATAGGCATCCGTCTGGATCGCCACCCTGTCGCCTACGTGCACGTACGCCAAGTCAGCCTGGTACACATCCGCGAGCACCCACACGGTATGCATATTGGAAATGGTGAACGCCTGAGTCTGCCCCGCTTGCACGACCTGTCCAGGCGAGACGGTTCGTTCGACCACTTCTCCGCCGATGGGCGCCAGCACCGGAATTTCAGCCGACGCTGAAGGGGCCTTTGCCAGCTTGTCCGGATCTTTCACGCCCAGAATTCTCAGGCTCTGTTCCGAGGCGTTCAGATCGGCCTGCGCCTGATCGCGATCGGATTCCGCTTGCAGCAAATCGCGCTGGGCGATAGCGTCGTGCTTGTAGAGATCCTGCGCGCGCGCGTAATTTACCTTCGCCACTCGGAATGAATCGCGCGCTTTCAAGTACGTGGCCAGCAGTTGCGAATAATCAGGGCTCGAAACTTGAAGCATCGGCTGCCCGGCGACCACATGCTGTCCTGGAACCACCAGAATACGGCTGACCGGCCCTCCGACTTGCGTAATCACCGGTGTGGTGTTGAACGCGTTGTAGCTCACCGTGCCGGCGAGACTCAACTCGCGCGTCAGCGTGGTCGGTTGGACCGTAACCACCTTCACATGCGACATTTGGTTTTCGGGAATGGAGAACAGCTGCGGCGTGAACGCCTTCGGCTGGCGCGCAGAATACGACGTCATCTTGTTCGCGTTGCCCGAACCAGAGCCGCAGCCAGCGATGGCGAAAGCCAGCATAAACGCCGTGGCGACTCCGATTGGTCGTAACCTTAGATTTACCTGTCGCGTTCTCATGGCAAACTCCTCGTTCCTACGGCCTCGCGAAGCTGCTCGAGCGCCGTCAGATACGACGCTAGCGCCTGCCGGTACCCCAGTTCGGTCGATCGGTAGCTGCGTTCGGCATCCAGAAAATCGAGCAAACTGGCGGCGCCGCGCCGGTAGGCGTACTGGCTAATATCGCGATCCTGTTTCGCTACGTCGAGATAGCCGGATTGGTACAGCTGGATCACCTGGTTGTTGGTCTGCACGCTTTCGTAGGCGTCGCGAACGTCGGTCAGCACCTGGTCGGCGGCCGCCTGTTCCTGCTGTTGCGCTTGGGTGATGGCCGACCGTGCGCGGGCGATTTCGCCTTGGTTGCGGTCGAAAATTGGAATTTGGATTTGGCCGTAAATCGATGCGCTATTTACGGCCGCCGTATGCGTATAGCTGATTTGCCCGGTCACGTCCTGTTTGCCTTGCGCCTTAGCGAGTTCATATTGGCTCTGCGCTGCGGTAATGCCCTGCTTTGCAGCGCGCAGATCCGGCCGCATAGCCAGCGCCTTCGCCTGAAGACCTTCGAGGTTGCCGTGAACTGGTTCGTATTCCAAAGATCCCGCGACGTCGTAATCCGCGGGAACCGAATCGTAGCCGAGCAGCTGGCGGAGATCCGAAAGCGCCTGCACTTTCGCAAGCTTTGCCTGCGAAGCGTCCGTTTGAAACTGCAGCATCTGCAGCTTGATCTTCAGCAGGTCGTCGTCGCTGATGTCGCCGGTGCGGTAGCGCTCTTCGCTGATGTTGATGCTGTTCTGAAAGCTCTTGAGGTCCTGCTGCGCGAGGTCCAGCGCCGATTCAGCAAGCTGCACGGTGATGAATTGGCTTGCCACCTGAAACGTGAGGCTGCGCTGATCGTCCGCCACTTGCGATCGCGTGACGGCGGTTTGGTCTTTCGCGGCGCGCAAGCGATGCTGGCGCTTTTCCCCGCGCTCGAAGAGATAGCTGACGCCGAGGTCGAATTCCGCAGAGTTGTCCATGTAATTCGAACTGAATTCACTCGGCTGGAGAAACGGAATATACAACGCATCGCCCAGCAGCACCGGATTCGGCCGCAGGTTTGCGGTGATTTCCTCGGCTTTGCTCTGGTTGATGGTCGTACGTGCCGCCAGCAAGTTGTGGTTGTGCTGCAGCGCAAGCTGGATGGCTTGATCGAGCGTAATTCGCACAGGACCTTGGACGTCCGCAAGATTTTGCGCGGCAAGGTATGGCGCGCCACAAACTCCGGCCATGCAAACTGCGAGCGTTAGCACTGCAAAACGCACAAAATTTACACGCATAGGCGTTCAGCCCTCGAAACTAGAAGCACGACGGTCGGTGCGCCGCGGCGGACTTCACCAGCGGCACGGAATTGGCGGGAGTTTACAGCGCGGGCGGGGCGCGGGCAGGAACGCGATGGATCGACGGAGCGAGCGCGTCAACTGGCTCTTGGACTTCGGGTCGCCTGCCAAGCGGCGTCAATTCAGGGGTGCTATCGGCCACCAACGTCGGCGCGACAGGCGAGTGGCTCATATGGCAGATCGGACAGCTGGCTTCCTTGGAGCTCACGTGGTGGTGCCAGAGCAACCCCGTGGTCGTAGCGATCACCAGCAGCGGCATCATTAGCAGCGCCACGGTGACCAGCGAAAATCGAATTGGTCGGCGTTTACGCATTCGTCAAACAAACAACTGACAAGGTGCTGCGATCATATAGCAGATGTATCGCATAACCAACGGGTTGTCCGAGATTCTTGGCGGGGAAAGCACCCTCCCCACGGTTCCGGGCTTGCGAAGGGTGCGTTTCGATCGCGACACAGCGATCTTGGGGAGGGCTAATTCGATTGCTCGATGGCGTGCTCGACCATCGCTACGCATTTTCCCACGCGCTCGCGCAGCGGACCCTCGAGTTCTTGCTGGCGGCGGCGCAGCGTTAGCAGTTCGTCGGAAATATTGAGCGCCGCGAGCACGGCCACCTTCAGCGAATCGACCATGCGCGTAGCTTCGGCCACTTCGCGCATCTTGGCATCCACGTATGCGGCCAATTGTTTGATGTCCTCTTCGTTTTCGCCCGCGTTGACGCTGTAACTCTGATCGTAAATATCAACTTTCACGTTCGGCTCCCGCCTGAGACTTGGCTGGTGTGGCGGCCATTGTGTGCCATCCGGGGCCCGGCGCGCAATCGCCATTCTGGCGCATACGCGGGTGACGAGACAGAGATGGCTTTTCGAGCGGGTCAGGTGGTCCGAAGCGAAGCGCCAAGTTTTTCTTCGAGCACCGAGACGATGCGGGACGAGAAGCCAGCGACTTGCGCGTCGGTAAGCGTAGCTTCCACGCTCTGAAACTCGACGCGGATCATCAGCGAATATTTCCCCGCGGGGATTTGGCCGCCGCGGAAGAGGTCGGCGGGCTCGATGCGCTGCAGTTCCGGAATGTTTAGCGTGCGGATCGCTCCGGCGACTTGCGAGAACTGCACCCCGTCCGACAGCACTAGCGAAAAATCGCGCTCGACCGCGGGGAAACGCGCAATCGGAGAAAATTTCAGCCTTGCCTGCGCGAATTCAATGTCCCCGAGGAGCAGATCGAGATTGATTTCGGCAAGGAAGATTTCCTGGCGCAATTTCAATTTGTCGGCGACATTGCGAGCCAACTGGCCCGCAACGCCAAGAACGCTACCGCTCGCTCCTGCGTCGCCGGACTGCGCTGCGAAAGAAAGCTGAGCGGCACGTGAAGCGGAGAGCCAGCTTGGCCCGCCCGATTGCCATGCGAAACCTCCGGCTAGAGCTCCGATAGCATCCAGATCGCCTTTCAAGTGGGCGAAGGAGAATTCGCGAGCGGATTCATGGGTGGTTTTTTCTCGGGCTAGCCCTGTGGCGGCGAGCGTCAGAATACGCGTTTCGGCGGGCTCGCCGACCCGCAACTCGTAGGCTTTCCCGATTTCAACGAGCCGCAGATTTCGCTGGCCATGGTTCAGGTTCCACGAGACAGCGTTGAGCATGCTGACAACGCCGTTGGAGCGCAGGATCGATGCATCTTCCGCCAGAGGATTGCCGATTGTGGCGGGCGTGAGGCCCTCGGACCGAAACAGCGCATCGTGCTGTGCATCCACCAGAGGGATTTCGACAATTTCGCTGTAGCCGAGCGCGACCAACCGCTCGCGCAAATGGCTTTCGGCTTCGGCATGAGGCAAGCGGCGCGAGGGCAGCTTCGCGGGTGGCAGGCGCGGCGGGAATCGGTCGTAGCCGTAATGGCGAGCCACTTCCTCGATCAGATCGACTCCGCGAGACACATCCTGGCGCCAGGAAGGCCGCCGGCATTTCCATTGCGCGCGCGGGCCATCGCCTTCGTGCACCGGCTCGAAGCCCAGCGCGCCGAGAATGCCTTCGATATCGCGGTCGGGAACGTCCGCGCCCATCACACGCAGCAATTCGCTGCGAGATAGGGTAATTTCAACGGGCGACTCGCGCCGTGGGTACACGTCGACGACGCCAGCGACAATTTCTGCGCCGCCAAGCTCGGCAATCAACTGCGCGGCGCGGCGCGAGGCGACTTCGGCCATTTCCGGATCGGCGCCGCGTTCGAAGCGATAAGACGCTTCGGAGCGCAAGCCGAGCGATTTCGAAGTGCGCCGCACGGAGATGGAATCGAACCATGCGGATTCCAGCAGGATATTACGACTGCTGAATCCGATTTCGCTTTCCGCCCCACCCATCACTCCGGCAATGGCCACGGCGCGCGAGGCGTCCGCAATGACGCACATCTCCTTTGCGAGAGTGCGTTCGGCACCGTCGAGGGTGCGGATCTTTTCCCCCGGACGGGCGCGGCGGACGACGATGCGGCGATCGGCAAGTTTATCGAGATCGAAGGCGTGCAGCGGCTGGCCAAGCTCGAACATGACGTAATTCGTGACGTCCACAACATTATTGATCGAATTTTGGCCGATGGCTTCGAGGCGCTTGCGCAGCCAATCGGGCGACGGCTGCACTTTCACGCCGCGCAGAATTCGCGCCGTATAACGGCCGCACAGATCGGGCGATTCGACATCGACGCGAGTAGCGTCGGGTGCTTTCTCAGCCGATTCCTTCAGGTTGATTTCGAGCGGCTTCAGTGGCAGCCGGTAGATCGCGGCGACTTCGCGGGCCACACCGTAGTGGCCGAGGCAATCAGGACGGTTTGCAGTGACTTCCGCGTCTAGGACGGGGCCAGCGGCGCTCTCCTCGATGGAATCGATCGCCAGGCCCGAAAGCGCCAGGCGGGCGCGAAGATCCGAAGCGGGCTCGGCGACGTCGACGAATTCGCGCAGCCAGTCGTAGAGGAGCTTCATCGCCGCGCCGCCGAAGCTCGGATTTGGAGCGTGCTGGTGCGCACAGTGTTCTCTGGTAGTTGCTCCGCCGCCTTCATAATCGAGCTACGCTAGCGCAAATCAGGGGAACGGCGCAACGAAAACTCGGCGAACGGATTTGAAGTGCACTTAGATCGCGCGGCAATTCGGTGAGTTGTACGAGCTTGCAGAAGGAGATGGTTCACCGCTCTCGGGCGGCAAAAGTCTCAATCCGCCGCGGTCGCGCGGAAGCCGTTACGGCGGGCCATAGCTTTGGCAGTTTCGAGGAGTAGGGAGCGGCGGCGGTTGTCGAGGCGTGAGAGAGCCTTGGCGAACTTGCGCAACTCGCGGCGTTCCGTGCCGTTTTCACCCCACTCGCGAACCGCTTCGACGCGCGGAAGCGCCAGAATTTTTGGTGGCTGGGCGCCGTCGTAGAAAAGCCGGTAGAGCGGAACGCCCAAGGCACGAGCGTATTTCTCGAGAGTTTCGACGGAAGGGACGGTGTGGCCGTTTTCGATGCGCGAGGTATAGCAGCGAATCAGGCCGGAGCGCTGTTGAATGTCGCCTTGGCTGAGATGCTTGAGTTGGCGGAGTTCGCGGAGCCGTTGTCCGATCAGCATGGTCGTTTAGCGTACACCAGCAGGTTGCCGGTCTCCAAGAAGTTTACCGTTGTGAGTAGTCCGCTTATGGATAAGACAAGGGGCCAAGCGACGGCTGTTTTGTGGATGCCTCGTACCGTTCCCGTCGCTAGTACCCGGCGACCGCAGGAGGATTTGTCGATCGATATAAGCGGTGCCTAGGTTGGATCCGCAGTGGCCACGCAGGATACTTGTCTCCCAATACCCGGTTCCGGATGGACGGGTGCAAATTTGTAATTCTGCGCCGAAAAGGCGCTCGGAGGTGTATATTCCGCGTTGGGAGACCGGGCCGAGCCCGGAGGACGGATTATTGGCGAAGGCGTATGCATAATCGGTTTTGATCCCACGGGCGTCCGCCAACGTTCACATCGCCTCGCACTTCGTAGGTCGAGGCACTTTTGGGTGAGATCGAGAAATTTCGGCAAGTTCTTAGGGGAATTTCTGCAAGCGAAATCTTGAGGAGGTATACGGCAATGGATAGACGAAAAATGTTGGCGCTTTTGGGAGTTAGCCCGGCGCTCGTGGCCGGGACTCCCGCGTTCGCAAGACCCGCTGCGCGTCCACTGGCGGGCGATTCGTACGAAGGTGGCGAAGAGCGGATCACGGTGATGAACCCGGGAATCGCCAGCAAGGTAGCGGAACGCGTTCCGCTGGCCCCGCGGTTGAAGAACTTGAACAACAAGCTGATTTACATGATTAACCTTTCCTGGGAAGGTCCAGATGCGGCGAACTATTTTTACAGCGCGATGACGGACTGGCTGCACGAGCACTACACGGGCGTCAGGACCGTGGTAAAGGTGTCCGCCGAGGGAATGTTCGGCAGCGACTCTTCGATCATTAAGGCGATTAAGGAGAATCACGCCGACGCGGTGGTCGTCGGCGTCGCGGGTTGAAACGGCTGCTGCGCGGCCGTGAGCCGCTGGGCAAAAGATATCGAGACGCAGATTGGAATTCCGACTGTTTGCGTCGCGATGAATAATATCGTGCACTACGCAGTGACCTACGTTCGCAAATATCAGACCGGAATGCCGCTTCGATTTATCTCCGTACCGTTTCCATTCACCGGGCAGCCGAAATCGGTCGATGTCGGCTACGTGACCGGCAAGGACATGCTCACGGATCGCCCATTGATGGCGTCGGTTGTGAGTGCTCTGACGAGCCCGTTGACGGCGAACGAAAAGATTTCCGGAGCGCCGCCGGAAGAATCGGTCGAACCCAGGCTGCTTCCGCCCGATACCGAAGATAACCTGCGAGTGTTGTTTGATGAGCGCGGTTGGGCTGACTACAACTGGATCAACCTGCCGACCGAGAAAAAAGTGATGGCCATGCTCCGGGGTACGAGCCACAAGCCGGACGAGGTGATCAAGACGATCAACATCACCGGCGGCGCACGACCGCTGACCGTGGAGAAAGTAGCGATTAGCGCCGTCATGGCCGGGGCTTCGCCGGACCATTTCCCAGTGATCCTAGCGCTGGCGACGCAAGCACCGTTCGGCAACTCGACCAGTTCGATGGCGAACATGGTGGTAATCAACGGGCCGATTGCCAAAAAGCTGAAATTCAATAGCGGAACGAATGCGCTGGGGCCATACAACCGTTCAAACGCCGTGGTCGGACGCGCTTTCACGATTTTGTCCAAGACGGCCGGCGATCTGCGCAATGGCATCAACGCGTGGGAGAGTCTAGGCAGCAACTTTCAGTACAACAACATCCTCTACGCGGAAAATGAAGACAACCTGCCCGGCGGCTGGACTCCCTTGCACGTGCAGATGGGACACAAACCGGACGACAACGTCGTCACGGTCGGGACAGGCTGGACCAGCATTTCCAGTGTGGGCGGCAGCCAGGAGCTATACCCGACGCACTATCTGATGCGGGATTACATGAGGTCGCTGACGGCGTCGGGCTCGTCGGCCACGATCGTGATGGACCCGACGGTTGCCGGGTTGCTGCAAAAGGCGCACGGCTTCAAGACGAAAGAGCAGCTGAGCGAATGGTTCTCGCAAAACGTGGAGAAGACCGCCGGCAACTTCTGGGGTAACGGCGTGATTCAGAGCACCGTAGTGCCGTTGGCGCTACAGGGGCTAGAGCCCTACGCCAGTTGGCGAAAGCTGCCCGATGACGCGCTGATCAAGCCGTTCACCAACTCGCGGGGGATTCACGTGGTAGTCACGGGCGGCAAAATCCAAACGGTGTGGTTCGTCACGGACTTCGGGATGCGCCGGGGCGTGCGGATCGACGATTGGGCGTAAAATGAAGCATGACGCCGGGCACGGGGCCAAGGCTCCGTGCCCGCGGCGCGAAACTGGAATCATGGAGTGGCCATGAGAGCTCAAATTCTGGCGGGAATACTGCTCGGATCGCTTGCTTTATTGCCAGCTGCCCTTTCGGCGCGCCCGCTGCCGAAAAATGCGCGAGATGCCGCCAGCAGCGGAAAATCAGGAAGCACTGCAACCTCCGCAAACGAAAAACTCCCCTACCCTAATGTTCCGCGGATTACAGCCGAGGAAGTGGAACACCTCATCAAGACGAAAGGGAACGTTGTGATCGTCGACACGGACGACTCGATGAGCTACGGCGCCGAGCATATCAAGGCCGCTGTGAACATCGCCTACGATCCGACGGTGGACATCACGAATGAGGACCAGACGCTCCAGGTTCTACCCGGTGACAAGCTCATCGTCTTCTACTGCAACTGCCCGCACGAAGAAGACAGCGCGCCCATGGTGCAGGAGATGTGGCAACTGGGTTACGCGCACGAAAAGGTGAAAGCGCTGCAGGGCGGCCTCACGCGCTGGGAACAACTCGGCTATCCGCTTGCCGGCACCGACGTGCCGAAGGATATACAAGAGAAGGGCAACTGACCGCATTCTGCATCTGTTGAAGTTTTTTACTTCCGTGCAGATGAGAGGTCGGACCCGCCACCCTTGGACCTGTGAACTTC
Organism: Candidatus Acidiferrales bacterium; assembly: GCA_050746725.1. Classification (GTDB taxonomy): domain Bacteria; phylum Acidobacteriota; class Terriglobia; order Acidiferrales; family UBA7541; genus Palsa-295. The sequence goes on from JBOGMX010000046.1 coordinate 26,652, forward strand.
ACATCGCCCATGCGGGCATCTGCCCGGCGGAATTGTGCTTTCGCACATGCTCCACTTTCGATTTGCACGTGGCACCTTAGCCTTCGAAGTAGCTCAAATTGCATCCGATATATGATGCGGATGCGGACAGTCCCCTGAAAACGCCGCTGACGCGAGAGGCGAAACGTGATCCATCCATGGCACGACCTGAAGCCGGGCGATGATGTGCCGGACGAATTCTGGGTCGTGATCGAGATTCCACTTGGGTCGAACGTGAAATACGAGCTCGACAAGGCGAGCGGGCTGATTAAAGTGGATCGCGTATTGTACTCGGCAGTCTACTATCCGGCGAACTACGGCTTCATTCCGCAAACGCTGGCGGAAGATGGCGATCCGCTAGACGTGCTGGTATTGTGCCAGGAACCGGTAGTGCCTCTGGCGATTATGCACGCGCGAGCAGTCGGGTTGATGACGATGATCGATTCGGGAGTTCTGGATCACAAGATTATTGCCGTCGCCACCGGCGATCCTGAATTCAACGGCTACAAGGAAGCCAATCAGATTCCGGCTCACTACCGGCAGATGCTGAGACGCTTCTTTCAGGACTATAAGCAATTGGAACGCAAGAGCGTCGAGGTGGATGAGATCAGGCCGGCCCAGAATGCGCGCCCGGTAGTGCAAGCGGCACTGGAGCGATACACGAAAAAATACGCGGGAGAGCGGCTTTGAGGCGGAGCTCGATGCAACGCCGTTGTTAATAATGGCGCCGAAGTTCACGAGAGATATTGCGCGGCGCAAAGATGAGCGCGAAACGCTAGCGGACGACCAGGACAGATAGATTCAGCTCCAGCTTTTTGACAAGCCATGGTGTACTCAGGAACTTTTAGTGCAAGGCCGAGGCCCAAGCCTGCGCGGTCGCCCACTTCGCGGATGGATTCGAGCGAAGCTTTCCAGACTGTATGTTTCGATAGCCCGGAATCGCAAACTGCCCGCAAATGGACAGACTCTGTGACAATTAATAACTCGTTCATGGCCCGTGCGATTCAGCTCTCGATCGAGAACGTGCGATCCGGACGAGGTGGACCATTCGGAGCGGTGGTGGCCCGCAACGGGGAAATTCTGTCCGAAGCCGCGAATTCCGTGACGGCCTGGAACGATCCCACTGCACATGCCGAAATCCTCGCCATTCGCGAAGGGTGCGGAAAGCTGCGCAATTTCGAATTGCGGGGTTGCGAGCTTTATACCTCCTGCGAGCCGTGCCCTATGTGTCTGGGGGCGATTTACTGGGCGCGGCTGGATCGCGTCTATTACGCGAATTCAGCCGAGGACGCGGCGGGAATCGGATTCGAAGATTTGCTGATCTACCGGGAAATCACCCGGCCTCATGCCGAATGCAAGATTCCCATGTTGCAGATGATGCGCGAGGCCGCGCTGGAAGCGTTTTCCGCGTGGACGTCGTTGCCGAATAAAACGTCCTACTGAATGCGCCGTAGATATTGCCACGGCGAATACCTTCGCATCACTCGATCACTCGCTGAAACGCGATGCCGATGAGCTTCGGTGCCAGCGCTAATGCGTAACCGGTCTTGCGGGAGATTTTGCAGGCATCTGTTTTAGAGTTTGCCCGAGTTTCTGCATTTCCTGTCCGTAACCAGTCCAATCGCCTTTGCGCAGATCCTGCTGAGCTTGCTGAAACTGCTGATTGGCCTGCTCGATCAGGTTCTCGGTCTCGGTAGGGATGGTTTTTCTCGACGCGGAGGGAATCCCAGGCGCCGCAGTGGAGGCCTGTTCAGCTTCGCCCGCTTGCCCGCCGAAAATTACGTTCAAGGCGTCTTCCAGGGTGGGCTGCATCGTCACGTGGTCGGAATACGCCACGATCACGCGCTTCAGCTCCGGTATCGAAGAGCTTCCCTCGGCCTCCAGGTACAAGGGTTCCACGTACATCACCGCATTCTGCACCGGAACGACGAGCAAGGTGCCACGTGTTACGCGCGAACCGCCCTGGTTCCATAATGTGAGTTGCTCGGATATAGAGGGACTTTGATTGACGCGCGACTGAATCTGCTCCGGTCCGTAGATCAATTTGTCTTTCGGAAATGTGAAGACGAGAACCTTTCCGTAATCGGCTCCGTCGCAGCGGGCCGCCATCCAGGCGATCATGTTGTTCTTTCGCGCGGGCGTGAACGGAACCATCAGGATGAATTCCTCGGTCTTGCCCACCTCTGGCAGTTTCATCACGGCATAGTAAGGATTCATCGGAGTGGAGGAGCCATTGACCGTGCGAGTGGCCACGCGCCACAAGTCTTCCTTGCTATAGAATACGCTCGGGTCGGTCATATGATAGACGGCGTACTTGGCCGCCTGGATGGCAAAAAAATCCTGCGGGTAGCGTATGTGCGAGCGCAGATCCGAGGGCATTTCCGAGAGCGGGTGAAAAACGCCAGGAAAGATGCGCTCGTACGTTTGAATCAGCGGATCGAAAGGGTCGCTAACGTAAAACTTTACTTCGCCGTCGTAAGCGTTAATTGTGATCTTGACGGCGTTGCGGATGTAATTGGCGCCTCCAATGGTCGGCTGGGAATACGGATACTGGTTCGAAAGCGTGTACGCGTCAACGATCCAATAGAGCGAGCCGTCATTGGAGATAACCATGTACGGGTGGCTATCGTAGGAGAAAAACGGCGCGAGATGTTCGACCCTCTGCAAAACCCTCCGGTGGATCATGATCCGGCTATTGGGCTGAATGTACCCGGAAAAGAATATATTCGTGTTGCTGAAGTTCAGGGCAAAAATCAATCGCCGCCACAAGCTGCCGATCGGCACTCCCCCGGCTCCTTTGTAGACGGTGTAAACATTGTCTTCGCCCGACGGATAGTCGAATTCTTTGGCGCCGGTCTTGACGAAACAATAGTTGTTTGAGAGTCGGCCGTAATAGATCCGCGGCCGGGTAACTTTAAGCGTCGGTATAGACGACGTGGGCGGAATGTTCTTAATGAACAGGTTCGGGAGCCCATCGGGCGTGGACTCATTCACTGGGCCGAGGCACAGACCGTATCCGTGAGTGTAAATCAGGTGCTGGTTCACCCAGTTCGGGTCGGGCAAGCTTGACGCGGATAGTTCGCGCGCCGACAGGGACACCTGCCGCAACTGGGAGTTGATGGTGTAACGATCGTAGTAGACGTTCGAGAAATCGTAGTAGGTGCGGATTTCCTGAAGCTGCTGAAACGCTGTGAGCTGTGGGCCCTGGTCCCACAAGCGGAGATTCCGCATCGTGGCGGCGTTTTGCTCCACGGATGCCGTGGTCAAATCCTGGATGTCCGGAAAATTCCTCTCGTCGAATTTGTCCAGCCCATACGCTTGGCGGGTGAAGGCGATATTGCGGGCGATGTAGGGAAGCTCTTTCTCAAGTTCGCTCGGCGCAACGAAGTAGCTCTGCACCAGAGCGGGAGCGATCCATCCGCCCAGGATCATCACCCCAATCAGTCCGCCCACGGCATATTCCGCCGGCCGGATCTGGCCGTTGGATCCTCCGGCGAAAAGAGCGATGGCGACAATCACGCAGAGCACCAGCTGAACCCAAAGTAACGGCCAACCGACATGAATGTCCGTGTAGCCGGCGCCATATACGAGTCCGCCAGGCGCGTACACCAGATCGTACATGCCCAACCGAGCGCGCCAAGCGAAGAGCAGGAAGAAAAATCCGCCCAATACCATCAAATGCCGGCGCGCGTTCCGGCCTATGCCCCAACCATGCTGCGAAATCCACACACCGCCTTCGACGAAATAGGATGCCGCCGCCGTCACGAGGCTTGCCGCCAGGATGACCAGCGCCAGATGATACAGAAAAAAGAGAAAGGGCAGGCGAAACAGATAAAAACTCAGGCTGATGCCTAGGACAGGGTCCGCCTGCGCTACATGGACGCCATGCGTCGCGAAAAGGAAAGAATTCCAGTGCGTTGCCGACCACTGACCCACTACCCAAGCGAGGAATACAAGTCCCAGCCACAGCAGGCCGCGAAAGACAAAAGGAAGGTTCTCCGCGCCGGGCATTTCGATCGTTTGCGTTACCGTCAGGTAGCGCGAATGCCGCGCCACGCCTCGCGTAACGCGAAGATTCAGTCCCGCGAGCAGCAGAAACACGCATCCGCCGAAAATCCCCAGTCCGAGTTCCGTTCCAAGAATCGTGGTGAAAATCTGGTGATAGCCGACCTGGTTGAACCACCACCAATCGACGATCAACCCGATCCCGGAAGAGAAAAGCGGAATGACAATCAGAAAGAGCAGAAAAAGCGCCGCTATTATAAGCGCCAGACGATATCGCCGCACGTAAATTCCCCGGCGTCATCTGAACACAGGCGGAGCCGAGTGTCAAAAACTCTCTTCACATTTGGTGAGGAATGGTCGCCCAGCGCCGGGGCCGTCAGCGCGCGTTGGCGGTCAGTTTGTCGAAGAATTTCTTGATGAGGATTTTTGCCGTTCCGTCGAGCAGCCGCTGGCCGACGGCTGCGATGGTGCCTCCCACCTGCAGATCGCCGTCATAGGAAACGTCCGTTCCGGTAGCCGACGGGCTAAGATTCAGCAGGCCGTTGCCTTTTATGAATCCCGGCCGGCCGGAGCCTTCCACGATTAGCCGGAAACTCGAAGGAGGATTTTGGTCGGCGATTCGCACCTTGCCTTCGAAGACGCCCGAAAGGCTGGCCAGAACCATTTTCATTTTCATGCGGTATTCGTTTTCGGCGATTTTTTCGAGATCCTCGCAGCCCGGCATCGCTCGCGCGAGAACCTCGGGATCTTGCATCATTTTATAGGCTTGCTCTTGCGGGACACCGAGCACGTACGAACCGGAAATCTTCACGCCGTCCTCGCAAGTGCCGCGGCGATTGCCCTCGCCGCGTGGACCACCGCCAAATGTCGCCGGTAATCGGCCGAAGCGTGCAGATCGGAGTTGGCATCCGCGCCTTCGGTCACGAGCGCGGCAGCCACCTGCACGTCCGTCGTCGATCCCGCTTTCCCCACGAGCGCCACTTCCGCAGCGTTTGCACGATAAGAGTGATTTGAGAGCCCGGTGACACCGATCCGCGCGAAGCTGATTTTGCCGGCGCTGCGCCGCATACGCACGGCGATACCCACAACGGCAAAACCGCTTGCCGGGTGCACCACTTTCTCATAAGCGACGCCAGTGCCCGGTTCTTCCACTGGAACAATCATCTCGCGCACTAGTTCACCCGGATCGAGGGCGGTTGTGAACGCGTCGACGAAAAAGTCGATAGCCGATACGGTGCGCTCTTTTTGCGCGCCGATCAGCACAAGTCTTGCCTCCAGCGCTTGCAGCGCGGCCGGATAATCCGCCGAAGGATCGGCATGGGCCGCGCTGCCGCCGATCGTGCCTCGATTGCGCACTTGAAGATCGCCGATTTCCGATGCTGTTTCCGCCAACAGCGGGCATTTGCGCAGCAAAACGGGCGAAGTCTCAATGTCGAAGTGCGTGGACATCGCTCCAATGTGCACCGCGTTGCCGGATTCGCGAATGTAGCTGAGTTCTTTCAGCCTTCCCAGGTCGACCAAGTGTGCCGGCGTGGCGAGGCGAAGCTTCATCATGGGAACCAGGCTCATGCCGCCTGCCAGCGGCTTCGCCCCGTTCTCCAGCAGCTGCAACACAGATTTCAGCGATTCTGGCGCCGCGTACTCAAATTTCTGCGGAATCATCTCACGCCCCCTTAGCCAAGAGCTTCCAGATTTTTTCCGGCGTCAGCGGCATGTCGATGTGCCGTATTCCAAGAGGCGACAGCGCGTCGACCACCGAATTCACGACTGCCGGCGAGCAACCGATCGTGCCCGCCTCTCCCACGCCTTTCACGCCGAGAGGATTAACCGGAGAAGGAGTGGTGGTGTGCTCGGCTTCAATCCACGGCATCATGTGCGCCCGCGGCACTGCGTAGTCGGTGAGCTCGCCCGTCACAAGCTGGCCGTTTTCGTCGTACACAGCTTGCTCCCACAGCGATTGCCCCAATCCCTGCGCCACGCCGCCGTGCACTTGCCCAGCGACAATCAGCGGATTGATTTGGTTGCCGCAATCGTCGACGGCCACGTAGCGGCGGACCTTAATATCGCCAGTCTCGCCATCGATTTCCGTCACCACGATGTGAGTACCGAACGGAAACGTAAAATTCGGCGGCTCCCAGAAATGCGTGGAGACCAAACCGGGTTCCGTGTTTGGCGGCAGCTTCATGGCCCGGTAAGCGGCGGCTGCAATTTCCGGCACCGACTTGCTCTGCCCGGTCTTGTTGCAGGTTACTTTTCCGTTGGCAAACGCGATGTCTTCGCTTTCCAGCAGCACCGCCCCGAACTTTTTAATCTTTTCTTTTAAATCCTGCAACGCGTAGTAGACGGCCGTGCCGCCGATCGCTGTCCCGCGGCTCCCGAATGTTCCGATGCCGTATTGCACGACGGCGGTATCGCCTCGGACGACCAGCACGTCATCCACGCTTACGCCCAGCTCATCCGCCGCGATTTGGGCGAACGTGGTTTCCTCTCCCTGACCATGCGGGCACGCCCCGGTCATGATGGTTACTTTGCCGGAAGGCTCGACCTTCACGGTGGCGCTCTCCCAACCGCCGGCCGGCGTGGCCGGAGACGGACCGATGGCGCAAATCTCGCCGTAGGTCGAGATCCCGATGCCGATCCACTTGCCCTGCTTGCGTGCGTCCGCTTGCTCCCGCCGCAGTTTCGGGTAGTCGACCATTTCAAGTGCTTTTTTGAGCGGCGCTGCGTAATTGCCCGAGTCGTACATCAGGCCTGTGGCCGTGTGGTAGGGGAACTTGTCGTTGGCCACAAAATTCTTCAGGCGAATTTCGGCCGGGTCGAGGTTCAGTTCGTCTGCCAGAATATCGACCATGCGCTCGATGCCGTGGGTCGCTTCAGGACGGCCGGCGCCGCGATACGCGTCGGTCGGCATGCAGTTGGTGAAGGCTCCTACGATATCGGCTCGTATGCTCGGAACGTTGTAAATTCCCGGCATCATCAGCACGCTGAGAGTGGGAATCGCCGGCGTTAAAAGCTGATGGTATGCGCCCACGTCTTGAATGATTTTCAGCTTGATACCGAGAATGGTGCCGTCGCGCTTCGCGGCCAGCTCGTAGTAGTCCGCATGCCCGCGGCCATGGATGGTGCAGAGGAAATTTTCCCGGCGCGACTCGATCCATTTCACCGGCTTCCCAGTCTTCTGCGCGATAAACCCCATGAGCGCCTCTTCGGCATAGACGTTCAATTTGCTGCCGAATCCCCCGCCGACTTCCGGAGTGATGACGCGCACACGATTTTCATCGAGGCTTAGCATGGAAGCTACAAGCGTTCTCACCAAGTGAGGAATTTGTGTGGACGTGTACAAATTCAGCTGGCGATCGGCTCCGTGCCATTCCGCAACAACTCCGCGGGTTTCCATGGCCATGGGAATCAGCCGCTGGCTGGTGATGCGCTGCTTGACCACTACTTCGGCTTGGGCGAAGGCTTTATCCACGTCGCCGCCATCCTGGTGAAAGGTGAAGGCTACGTTATCGGGCCATTCGGGATGAACCGCAGGCGCGCCGGACGCGAGAGCTTTTTCCGGTTCGGCCACGGCAGGAGTCGGTTCGTAATCCACTTCGATCAGGTCTGCCGCGTCCTGCGCCAGATAGCGATCCTGTGCCACAACCACTGCAACCGGGTGGCCTACGAAGTACACGCGGTTCAAAGCCAAAATATTGTGATGAGGCACGCGCAATCCGGGAAGCGACGCGCCGCACGGTACCCCGCCGACTTTTTCCGTGTCTTTACCAATATAAACGGCGATCACGCCAGGCGCTTTCTCCGCTTGCTTGGTGTTGATCGAGCGGATCGTCGCGGCCGCGTAAGGGCTGCGCAGAATCGCGGCGTATTGCATGCCTTCCATCCGGATGTCGTCCACGTAGGTGGCCGTGCCGGTGATCAGGCGAGGATCCTCGCGGCGCCGCAGCGGTTTGCCGACCGTTTTCTCCCTCTCAACTTTCGTAATCGTCGTTGCCATGATCGACTCCTATTTCCCCGCGGTCGCCGCCGCGGCTTTGAGCGCATTCACGATGTGCTGGTAGCCCGTGCAGCGGCAGATGTTTCCAGCCAGGCCATGCCGGATTTCTTGCTCGCTCGGATTCGGATGGCGCTCCAAGATTTGCTTTGAAGCCATGATCATGCCCGGCGTGCAAAAGCCACATTGCAGGCCGTGTTCGTTCCAAAACGCCTCCTGCATGGGATGAAGTTTGCCGTCGTCCGAGGCGAGACCCTCGATGGTGGTGATGTTTGCGCCGTCGGCCTGAACCGCGAACATCGTGCAGCTCTTCACGGCTTTTCCGTTCACGTCCACGGTGCATGCGCCGCAGAGCGAGGTTTCGCAGCCTATATGCGATCCCGTCAGGTTGACGACCTCACGCAGGTAATGGATTAAGAGTAGTCGTGGTTCGATATCGTTCGAATAGCTTTTTCCATTGATCGTACAAGTGATCTTCACGGCGGTCTCCCGGCAGAAGCAGCTTGCGAAAGACACGATACCAGAACCAGGGCGCCTCGGAGAAGAGTTCCTCAGCGCGGCTCGAGCGGGTAAGCTCGCCCGGTGTAGGGACCTAGGCGTGCGGCCCGCCGAGTATCGTCACTTGTGCGTCGGAGTGCCGAGGAAGAAATGTGCTATCACGCCAACAGGGTGCGTTCGTCCCTGGAGTTTTTTCCTTCTTTCATCCTAATGGCTTTCCCCGACCCTGTACGCAGCAATGCGGACCTGACGCCCGTGTCGGCACGATCTCATGCCAATGTCGGCGGTGCGCTAGCCATCTCCCTCCCTGGCTTGGGCCGGAACAAGATACTGTTACATGACAGCTAGTGACCCGGTTGGTTCGTTTTGGGAGCAGGCACGACGATAATTTCTCCGTACTCCCACGGATACTCTCTACAGTGGTAGACGTACGTTCCAGGGTTATCGAATTTGACCTTCCCGATATCGAGCGGATGCAGCGGCTTGGTCGACCACGAGCCATCGACCGCCTCGATCGTGTGCACTAACGTGCCGTTATTCCGCCAGGAAACGGTTGTTCCCGCCGTCACCTGGGCGCGGTAAGGTTCGAATGCGTATTCATCAACGAGGTAATGCTGGCCCGAGAGCCCCATGTCTCGCACCAGCGAAGCGGTCTGGATGCTCGCCGTTTTTTCGACCGTACCGGAGAAATCGGTTAGAGGCGGCATTGGTAGCGGCGGCCGCTCCGGAATCGTTCCTCGGAGATCAAACGCCCAGATCTGCCCGCCCGCGACCGTAACGATGTACTCGTGCCCCGCATTTTCAAAAGCGATCGGCGGTCCGCCGATCAGGGCACCCGTTTGAAACTTCCACGCGAGCGACCCGGTCTCGGCGTCGTACGCTTGCAGTTCGCCGTTGCCGGCCGATTGGAATACAAGCCCTCCTGCCGTCGCGAGTGCGCCGCTTGGCCGGTAGCCGTGAAACTCCTTTTTCCACACGATCCTGTCCGTGCGGCTATCGATTGCCGCCAGGACGCCATATCCCAGCTTGCTCAAGCCTGGCACGCGATTGCTGAAACCCAGACTGAAAAAGTCTGGATCTTGTGTTCGCCGGAACCACTGCAGTCCCGCATTTCCGGTGGCATAAAAACAATGGGTCTGCGGATCGAACGCCATTGGCGTGGACCGCATCCCATATACCGGGCCGAGAAGATTGGGCGTTTCGACGGACGCGGGCGTGAAGAAACATCCCAACCTAAAGCCGGCGGGCAACGGCTGTGTTTTCCAGTAACTGCAGTCGGGCAGAACGGGCTCGGCACCTACGGGATAGGGCTGCGTTTTGGCCGTTTTCTGAAATGCGTCCTGCGGTACGGGCCGTTCTTCAATTCGCCCCAACGGCTTGCCAATCGTGCGATCGAACATGAAAAGATAGCCGTCCGTACGAATGGCTCCAATTGCTTTGATCGTTTTTCCCTTCACCTGCGCTTCAAATAACACCGGCGCTTCTGCAATGTCAGCTTCCCAGATGTCATGGTGAACGATCTGGTAGTACCAACGCAGCGTGCCGGTCTTGTTGTCCAACGCAATCAGGCAATCGGTGAACAGGTTGTCTCCGGGCCGGTTTTCGCCACCATACTGCGGAACGGCGTTTCCGGTGACGTAGAAGTCCAGTCCAAGCTCGGGATCGTAGACTCCGTCAAGCCACACGGCACCACCGCCATGCAACCATGAGTCATTGTTTTTCGGCCAAGTATTGGATCCTGGTTGCCCCGGAGACGGCACGACATAGAAGCGCCAGACTTGTTTTCCGGTCTGCGCGTCCAAGCCGATAATCTGGCCGCGGTATCCGTAATCCGCATTCGTGCCGATCGACACGATCCCGTTCGCAAATAACGGCGCCCCGGATGCGCCACCGGTTGCCTCACCCGTGGGGCTAGCGAGTGAAGTCTTCCAGACGAGTTCGCCCGTATTTTCGCGAAGCGCGATCATCGCCGTCTTGCCCGGATTCCAGATTCCCACGAAAACGAGCCCATCACCCACCGCCACTCCTCCGTGCGCAGTCGGACCGTGGGCGTCGTAGCGCCAGGCGATCTTGCCGGCGCTGATGTCTACCGCGTACACGTACGGCGGTGCGGTGACGAACATCAGATCGCCGTCGACTATCGGTGTGGCGCGAGACGAAGGCATCGGCTCGACTCCCTTCACGATCCATGCCGCTCCCAGCTGCGCAATATTCTGGGCGTTTATCTCCGTCAGGGGTGAATATCGTTGATTGTCTTGGCCATTCACGGTGGACCATTGGGCCCAGCTCAGTTGTGCCGCGAAAGCGATGCTCGCGATCAGCACGACGGCGGATTTGGAGATTCGCGCTGGCGGTTGCTTTCTACCGCGTCGAGCGGCTGGCATTTTGGTTCGATCCATGATCCTCCTCCCGTTCGGGCGTCATTGGTCCCGGTGATCAGGTTCAAGAAATCCGCGGATGCGCGCCGCACGCATGTAATCCAGTAGCGTAACGCGATTCTGACAGAATGACATCTACCGCGCCATGCGTTCGCGCGAACGGGACGGCTAGCGATGTCAGATGGGTGGCTGTTCGGGAACCGCGAGGTCCTCCACCACATCCAATCAAGAAGCCAACTCGAAGACGACGTCTCAGGAAACTTGATCACCCTCTGTTCGGAATGTCATCGTGTTGTGTACGGTCGACGGCTCGTTAATACTCCTGTATCGAAGTCGCAGGAATCCTGAAATGAAGTCCCACACCAACACGGCACTTGCGAACCGGATCATTCGATCCGTGTCGCCGCCCGGTGCCTCTGGACAGAGTTTTTTGACGCGCGGCTGCGCTTTCATTCTGGTGCTGATGTCTCTGCTCCTTTTGAGCGGTGTGCGTCTGATCGGCTCGCAAGAACACCCCAACCTTCACCGCATCAGGGTGAAATTCAATTACGACTTTACCGCGATGCATGCATGCCCAGTCAAAAAGGCAGCGCCATGCGTGAAACAATTTGACATCTACGATGCTACGGATACGGGAAAGCGAATTCTGCTTTTCACGATCCGGGCGCCGGAAGGAGCTCGGAGTTTGCGAACAATTCGCGGCGCCAGTAAGCTGCTCGTGTTTGCGCCCGGCGAGCATACGATCGAGGTGACAGCACTTGCGAACAATGGAAAGGAATCGAAGCATCGCGCGTGCACGACCATGGTCAGGATCAAGCCGTAAGCGCGGGCGGTTTCTTGCTCTAATGGCTCTTGCGTCCTGTGGGCCGAGCGGGGCGTGTCAATCAAGTATGGCCGAATACGCGTCTCTTTGTGGATTCCCGACCCACCATCAGGAGGCCTTCTTCGGTCCTACTTTCCCACCCTTGGAATGTTCGGAAGGTCCGTCACGGAAGGCGATGACTGAATCCCGCGGCGGACTGGATCGAAAGCCACCGCGCTGCTTTGGTGACCGCCGTTGCTGGCATCTGGTGGAAAGTACCTTTGCTTGCGGCTGTGCATTCGTCATTGCCTTTCTGTGCTAAGCTCGCTATACATCACTACCAACTTCCATTAGTATCTTCCTGTTTCCTCCGCGAGGTGGAGTTTGCCAAATATCAGTGTTCCAGAGAAAAAAACTTTATTCACCGGCGAAATTCTGCAGGATCCATATCCCACCTACACGCGCTTGCTCGAAGAAGGTCCAATCCACTACGTCGAGGTGGCCGGGAAATGGGCCGTCTGGTCCGTTTTTAACCATGCAGAGTGTTTAGCGGTGGCCAAGGACCCCCGATGTTCGGCCAAACGGGCGAATCAGATGCTCTTGCCGCTTCCATACAGTCGGCAGGCCGAGTTCAAGGAACTCGCGCGGATGCTCAGCTTGTGGCTGATCTTCATGGACCCGCCAGAGCACACCCGTCTGCGTAAGCTTCTCAACAAAGGTTTTTCCCAGGCGGCAGTGGAAACGTTGCGTCCGCAAATGGAAGAGATCGTCGATCGGATGCTGAAACCGCTACAGCATGGCTCCGAAGTCGAACTGATGCGCGAGTTCGCAAATCCCATGCCAGTGCGAGTGATTTCCGAAATGATGGGAGTGCCGGAGGCGCTGCACGGCACGTTCGTGAATTGGTCCCGAGCCATCGCAGTGTTTCGCGGGAATCCGAATCGCACTGTGGAAGAAGCGCAAGCAGCACAGGACGCGCTGGTGAATATGACGGAGTATTTTCGAAAGGCTGTCGCCGAGCGAAGGCGCAACAAAGGAACGGATTTAATCAGTCTTCTCATCGACATCGAAGAGGACGGCGAGGTGCTGACCGAGGAAGAGCTGTACGCACAGTGTATTGCGCTACTTTTCGCAGGGCACGAAACCACGCGCAACCTGATCGGTAACGGAGTGTATACGCTGCTGAAACACCCTGAAGAAACAGCGGAGCTGCGCCAAAATCCACAGATGATCCGCTCGGCAGTGGAGGAACTTCTGCGCTTCGAAAGTCCTGTGCAATTCACGGCTCGCGTGCTGAAGGAAGAGATGGACATTTGCGGCCAGCGCATTCCGAAAGGATGGTCGGTCCTCTGCATGCTTGGCGCCGCGAACCGGGATCCGAAACAGTTTCAGGAGCCGAATCAGCTAAATCTGAAGCGGTTGAATAACCAGCACCTGGCGTTCAGCGCGGGCCCGCATTTTTGTATTGGAAACCAATTGGCGCGTCTAGAGGGACAGGTGGCGATTCTGAATTTGTTGCAGCGCTTTCCGAACTTGAGGCTTACCGGACCGAAGCCCGAGTGGGCCGATACGTTTGGATTTCGCGGCTTGAAGACTCTCTCGGTTATCGTCTGACGAACTTGCCGATTGGCGGAGTCACTTGAGGAGTTGCCAGATCAGCTCGACGGTTTGGATTTTTCCGTTCACCAGTGTCGGTGGCGTAACCAGCTTCAGTCGATCACCTTCGAGTTCGATGCTACGAACCAGCTCCTTACTTACGTAGCTCTGAATCGACGAGATTTCGATGTGGTGCGTTACCTTGCCTCCGCTGAAAGTGTACCGCCCAGCGTATGCGAGAAACGTCCTGAACGCCTCAGCCTGTGCTTCCGGTGGGGCTCCAACCGAGAGGGTTTTTCGTCCGCCGTAACTAATGAGTGCGGTCACTCTGCCGTCTGGGCTATAAGAGAGGACCCCTGCAGGATTCGCACCATAGGGAGTGTCGTTCCTTTCCCCTTTCGAAGTTGTGCTCGATGCGGACACGAGTTTCCAAGTCCCTAGGAATTTCTCGCCGTCTAGAGTTCTACCCCCCATCCTGCTCCTCTCGATTGCGTGCCGCCCAGTTCGCCGGCTGCAACCTTGGATGAATCCGCGCAGCCGGGTCTGCAAATCATACCCGGATTTCCCATCTGCAATCGCGATTTGTTCGGGACGGCGGTTGGTACGCGCATAGAAGATTACATTCTTGACAGCCACCGATATTTTCGCCGAAGGTATTCAGCATATTGGTTGCGAATGCTTTAGGCTCGATCCCACGTCACGCGTGTGGTCTAAAAAACTCTGAGGGTGAAAGAAAATTATGACATCTAGATTAGAAGGTAAAGTGGCCCTCGTGACAGGCGGGACATCCGGCATTGGCCGGGATACCGCGGTGCTTTTCGCCAAGGAGGGCGCGAAAGTAGTCGTTGCGGGCCGGCGCGAACAGGAAGGCAGCGAAACCATCGAAATGGTACGTGCGGCAGGTGGGGAAGGGCTATTCGCTAGAGCAGACGTGACGAAAGCTGCGGAAGTCGACGCGCTCGTCCAAAAAGCAGTGGAACGCTTTAGCCGACTTGATATTGCCTTCAACAACGCTGGCACCGAGGGTGTTTGGACGCCCATCGTCAGACAATCCGAAGAAGATTGGGACCGGACGATCAACGTCAACCTCAAGGGCGTCTGGCTCTGTCTGAAGTACGAAGTTCGGCAGATGCTCAAGCAGGGTCACGGCGGAGCGATCGTGAACATGTCTTCGATCATGGGCATGATCGGTAGCGTTGGCGCCGCGGCCTATAGCGCGAGTAAACACGGAGTAATCGGGCTGACGAAGACCGCCGCGCTGGAAACGGCTCGAGACGGCATTCGCGTCAATGCGGTATGTCCCGCGGTGGTCGAAACCGCACTGTCGAAGCGAATCTTCGGCGCGCCCGCCGTTCACAAGTTCGTGCTTGGCTGTCACGCCATTGGTCGCTTTGCAAAACCTATGGAAATCGCGGAAGCGGTAGTCTGGATGTGCTCGGATCAGGCGTCATTCATGACGGGCGAATCTCTGGTGCTCGACGGCGGCTTCTTGGCGGGACCGAACGCTCCGGGTTAGCGGTTTTTAGAGGGCTTAGGCGCTCGTAGGGAACGCTACGGTCGCGGAGCGCGAGCGGGGGAGAGAGTGCGAAGCGCTTCCTGCTCGGCATACCAGGCCCATTGTTTGCGCCGGGGACGCACGCACGCGCGGATAAGCTCTGGTTCGTCCCAAGGCACGTCATGATGACCCGAACGCAAATACGGGCTCTCAGGATCGCGCTTCCATTCTTGCGGGAATAGAGCAATCACGTCGTTGTCCGTGAGCTTGGGAGCTTCTTGAATCGGCCGTCCCGACACGCAGGAGAAAAGTGCTGCGGGGATATCTCGGCCGGGTCCGAGTGTCAAATGGCCGATTTGAGTTGCGCGCGGGTTGATCTCGATCAGATAAGGATTTCCGGTCTCGGACTCGAGAACAAAATCGAACCCGTTTACTCCCGAGAGCCGCAGCCGGCGAACAATTTTCTCGATCGCGACGGAAATCTCGGCATTTTCTATTCGACGAAGCACGGTCGAATGGCCGGTTGCATCTGTTTTGTTGAGCACTTCGAAATGCAAGCCGGACAGCACGGTTCCTCTCCAGCATGCTACCGCACTGGTGGCTTCACGCCCTCTAATGAATGCCTGTGCACTAACCACGGCTCTGCGGCGAAGCAGCGACGGACGCACTAAGCCGGAGTCCTGGTCGAGCAGGGCACGCTTGGCTGCTCGAGCAACCAGGGGAGGGGCAGAGAGAGATTTGAAGGCTCGCTCCGCTCCATCAAGCGTGTCGACGATTCTGACGCCTTCGCCGCCTGAGGTGCTATCTGCCTTGAGCACGATCGGAAACCCTGTGGTTGTCGCCCATTCTTCAAGCTCACCTACGCTGGCAACGACCCGAGTTGCGGGAGTACGAATCCCTTCCTGCTGTGCCATCTGTATGAACGCAGCTCTTTGATACAGAATCGGAAAGCTATCCGCAGCGCCGAGCGAGTGTTCGATGAGGGCGCAGACCGGCGCATGGGGATTGCGGCCACTATTCTCGCGGTGGAGCCGATGTAGGAGCATGGCGGCGAGATCGTCGCATGGCACGATCAGATCAGGTTTCGAAGTGCGGATAGCATATCCAAAAGAATCCGCAGGAGATATTCCGTAGTGCGTGTACGCTCGGTGTATGCAGCGCAGCTTGGGGAGCGAATGGCGGGAAGGACAAACGGCATCCACTGCAAAACCCGCAGTTGCCAGAGCCGCTGCCAGCCGTGAGGCTGGGAACCACCGGGAAGTACAGGCAAGAAGTACGGTCGGTTTCAAGGCTATCGAGTCTCCGTGTTGCAGGTCAAGCCTATAGCTTGCCCCATGCTGAACTTGGACGGGGCTGATCGATCACGCAAAAACTTGTACAGGTTTCCCGTCACACATTGCAAGCATGTTTCCAAATACCGGAACAATCGCACCGCTCAATGCCTTCACTTACATGTGTATCTATATGACAATAAAGGTGTTAGACTATGTGTGGATCGAGGCGCAGCTACCAGTGGCAGTAATGTCCTTTGTCGAGGGGAAAAGCGGTTCCTATGAGGCCCCCTGCTTTCGCTGGCCTTGATGTAAAAGCATCCATTTAATCTATTAATCAGGGACGACGACCACTCAGCCACCAACTAATGTGATTTTCGCACAAGTGAGCCGTTTGTGGTGCCCAAAGTGCACCCAATTTAAGCTAGGCGCACAAGATCGAAATAGAAATGTTTGTAAGTATTGTTCTACCAGCAGGATACAAGTGCCGTGCCGGTAAGATGTCTGCATACTGGCACGGGAGATGGAACTTCAATTCACAAAGTGAAGGGATTTGTCTTGAGTTGCGTCTAGGAGATGAAGATGGCCGATTCAAACTGGACGAAGACTTGGACCTTCTACCAGGACCGCTGGCATGAAGGCAACGTCCCTATCATGGGGCCTCGGACGCATGCTGCCTGGCTCTGCTCGCTAGTATTTGACGGAGCACGCGCCTTCGAAGGCGTGACCCCCGACCTGGATCTTCACTGCGCACGCGTAAACGAATCGGCAAAGAAGCTCTTTCTAAAGCCGACGGTATCCGCTGAGCGCTGGATGGAGCTGGCCCGTGAGGGGATCGCGAAATTCGAAAAGGACGTGCCGCTCTATATCCGGCCGATGTACTGGGGAGAGAAAGAGGGGCCGTGGATCCAGGCCCCTGACCCGGAATCTACCCGCTGGTGTATGACGATTTACGAAGCTCCCATGCGAAAGCCCACAGGCTTCTCGACAACGATATCTCCCTACCGACGGCCCACACTTGAAACCATGCCGGTGGACGCTAAGGCCGGCTGTTTGTATCCCAGCAACGCACGGGCTTTGATCGAGGCGCACTCCCGCGGATTCGACAATGCGGTGCTTTGCGACATGGTTGGGAATGTCGCGGAACTCGCGACGTCGAATCTTTTCATGGCCAAGGACGGCGTGGTATACACGCCGATACCTAACGGCACCTTTCTCAACGGTATTACTCGTCAACGGGTGATCGATCTGCTGCGCGGAGCGGGTGTGAGCGTCGTCGAAAGAACCCTTACCTATAGAGACTTTCAGCAAGCCGATGAGATTTTCTCAAGCGGCAATTATTCCAAAGTGGTTCCCGTCAAACAGATCGACGAACGCGCTCTGCCGATCGGGCCGTTGTACACGAAAGCAAGAGAGCTGTATTGGGAGTTCGCACACTCGTAAGCGGCTGCCTTCAACTAATGCAGATCCGCGCAAAGCCGGAACTCCCGGCTTAGCTGACAGGTTTTCCTGGGCGCTTTTCAGGACTGCACGGGCTCGCCAAGCGAGCTGGTGTCTGGCACCGGCGTTTATCTCGCCGCGCTGATCTCTGGAACCCCGGCTTTGTAATCTAAGCGAGGAAGGAATGCGTGTCGCAACCGGCAGCTTCACGGATAATCGACGTAGTAACTTCGGTCTGGCAGCATGCTCTTAACAGGCCGAGCGTTGGCGTCCGCGACAATTTCTTCGAAACCGGAGGAGATCCGCGGGCAGCGGCAGAGCTATTCTGCGAAATTGAGCGCACACTTGGACGTTATGTGCCTCCTATGATGATTTACCACACGCCGACAATTATCTCGCTGACGGAGGCTCTGCAGGACTCTGGGTTTCCACAGATTCCCCCGCTTACACAGCTGCGGCCAGGTGAAAACCGGGCGCCTCTTTTTATCGCCCACGGAGTTGGCGGCAGCGTTCTGGAATTCTCTGACCTAGTCAAGCATGTTGATTCTGGGCGAGCAATCTACGGCATGCAGGCGAAAGGCTCCGATGGTAGGAGCGAGCCACTGGACCGCATCGAGGATATGGCTGAATTTCACCTCGAAGCAATCAGGCGGCTGCAGCCGCACGGCCCCTATTTCCTGGCGGGCCACTCGCTCGGCGGCTTAGTTGCTCTCGAGATTGCGCGACGAGTGCTGGAAAGCGGAGATAATCCTGGATTGCTCGTTATGATCGATTCGTATCCGCACCTGCGGCATCTGGCACCCAGCCAGCAGGCGCGTTTGATCGCAAGACTGGCGGCCCGCCGGGTTTTTGGCGCCAATGCACCCCCTGCGAATGCCGCGCCCAAGCATCAGAATAAAAACACCACACACTTAGAAGTTCCGACCAATGTGAAAACGCCAATGCGCCGGGTCCGAGAGCGTGGCTACGTGGCTCTTGAGAGGTATCGTCCCCGTTTCTATGATGGAAAGATTCATTTCGTGAGAGCGGAAACGGTCTCTGTCTTTCCCGACGATCCTACCGCCGTTTGGAGCCGCTTCGCGAAGGAGTTCGAGCTCGAAACCGTGCCCGGGGATCATTTTGGGATGCTCACGACTTACGTCGAAACTCTCGCAGCCATACTCTCACGCTACGCTCGTGAGTGGGACGACTCCGCACTATGAGGCAGCTCTTTCAGCACTGTTTCGACGCCGCATCCGCCCAGCGCGCGACTTATTACGCATCCACTCACGCCGCTGGGCTCTCGCTGGCGTTCGTCACGTCGCAGTTAGGAAATTTAGGAGAGGACTTGGACGAGGACTGGAACCGATGAATGGCGCCGAGGCCGTAATTCGCACGCTTATAGCAGGTGGCGTGGACACTTGCTTCACGAACCCGGGCACCTCCGAGATGCACCTGGTGGCGGCGCTCGATCGCTCGCCGGAAATGCAGTGCGTGCTCGCTCTTTTCGAGGGGGTGGTCACGGGCGCTGCGGACGGCTATGCACGGATGGCGGGGAAGCCCGCGTGCACGCTGCTGCACCTCGGTCCAGGTTTTGCGAATGGAATGGCGAACCTGCACAACGCAAGCCGGGCGCGGGTGCCGATGGTCAACTTAATCGGGCAACATCCCGCATATCACTTGCGATACGACGCGCCTCTTACTTCCGACGTCGAGGCGATTGCGTGGCCTTATTCGAAATGGCTTCGAACAATTCAGACCGTGGCGGATGTGGCGCGCGATACCGAGGAAGCCCTTAGCGCCGCGAATACTCCTCCGGGAGAGATCGCCACGCTGATCGTGCCAACGGATGTAGCTTGGAGTGAGGGCGGATCACCGGCTCACGTGCGCGCGCCGCTGAAAGCATCCCTCCCTCCAACTGAACGAATCGACTGCGCGGCTGCGATGCTCCGCTCTGGGTTGCGGACAGCGATCTTGATTGGTGGAAGCGCGCTCTACGAAGATGGATTGGCGATTGCGGGGAAAATTGCGGCGGCTTCCGGCGCAAAGCTGTTTGCGCCATATCCCTTTGCGAGGCTACGGCACGGAGCCGGAACACCGGCGATCGAGCGCGTCGCGTATGTGCTCCAACAGGCCGCCGAACAATTCAGGGACTTTCAGCAGATTATCTTAGTGGGCGCGGCCGCCCCCGTTTCTTATTTCGCGTATGAGGGAAAGAACGGGATACCAACCCCGCCCGGTTGTGAAATCTATACGTTGGCGCATGCGAACGACGACGGAAATGGCGCGCTGGCGGCTTTGGCAGAAACGCTTTCCGTGAATGACGCTAGACCGCTGGCCGAGAAATCAGATCGGCCGGCCGCGCCGAGCGGTGAAATCACGCTCGCTGGTCTGGCGCTTGCGATTGCGGCCACTCTGCCGGAGAACGCGATCGTGGCCGACGAGTCGATGACCTCCGGCAGAGGGATTCTGGCAGCGACTCGCGGTTGCGCTCCGCACGACTGGCTCGCTTGCACCGGCGGCTCGATCGGAATCGCCATGCCTTTGGCCGCGGGGGCGGCGGTGGCGTGCCCGGACCGGCGCGTGCTGTGCCTCACGGCGGATGGCAGCGGAATGTACACGCTGCAAGCGCTCTGGACCATGGCGCGCGAAGGGCTACGCGTCACAACAGTGGTATTCGCCAATCGCTCCTATGGAGTGTTAAAACGCGAATTTTCGAATCTGGGAATCGGTGAGGCCGGACCACGCGCAAAAGCGCTGTTCGAGATCGGGCGGCCGGATCTGGATTGGGTGTCGCTAGCACGAGGAATGGGCGTGCCCGGTACACGCGTGAAGTCGCTTGAGGATTTCGCGGCAGCGCTGAAGAGAGGTTACGCGAGCGAGGGACCGAGCTTAATCGAAGTGCCGTTGTAGAGCTAGGCTTGCGGCGTCCCCGCAGTGACGGGATCGGCGAAAAGTTTGGCAAGTTCGTTCTTCGCAATTTTCCCGGTCGGTGTCACAGGCAGTTCCTGGACGATATGTATTTCTGCCGGCCGCTTATAGCCCGCCAGTCGGCTAGCAGCATGTTCGGCCAATTCCGCCGGACCGACGGTCGCCAAAGCAACCGGCTGCACGAACGCAATCACTTCCTCGTCGCCGTTGCGGCGCCTGCCGATCACGGCGCAGCGCGCCACGGACGGGTGGGCGCTGATCGCAGCCTCCACCTCTGCCGGATAGACGTTGAATCCCCGGTGAACGATCAATTCCTTGGTGCGTCCAACGATAAAGAGAAATCCCTCCTCGATCCGCGCCAAGTCTCGAGTATTGAACCATCCTTCGCTATCAATCACGGCAGCCGTCTCTTCCGGCGCGCGGTAATAGCCCTTCATCACGTTGCGTCCGCGAACGCGTAGTTCACCCACTTCGCCCGGTCCCACTTCTCCGCCTTCGGGATCGACGAACTTTACTTCCAGGCCCGGTAAGATTTTGCCGACCGATGTATCAGATCGAGGCTCCTCGGGAACGGCCTGCGCGATAGTCGGAGAACATTCCGTGATGCCGTAGCCATTATGCAAGACGAGTCCAAACAATTCCTCAACGGCAGCCTTTGTGGCAGGATGAAGCGGCGCGCCGGAAGATGAAATGATGCGCAGATGCGGAAGTTCCAGCCGTTTCAATCCACGAAGCTTAGCGTACTCGACCATCTGCGCGAACATCGCGGGAACGCCCAGTACGATTGTCAGCCGTTCCTTTTCCATCGTGCGGCGCGCCGTCATAGGATCGAATCGGGGGGAAGGATAAACGCTGGCGCAGCTGAGGAGCCCTCCAAGGAGCACGACGGACAGCCCGACAGCGTGGGACATTGGCAGGATGCTGTACAGGCGGTCATTGGGTGTGAGCTTGCGAATTTTTGATGAAGCAGAGGCCATAAACAGCAGATTCTTATGCGTCAACATCACGCCCTTGGGCACGCCAGTGGTTCCCGATGTATAAATCAGCGCTGCGACCCGTTCTTGCGGATCCGCGTCTACCGTTTCCGGCTCGACGTTTTCATTCAGACCACTGACGGCGACTGAACCCGCATCGCCCAACTCGTGAATTGAAGCACCATGGCGCTCGGCGTGATTGGCGGCGTGCGGCGAAACCCCGATCGTATAGACGGTCAGTCGCGCGTAGCAGTGATCGCGAATCGTGTCCACCTCATTTGCGGAAAGGCGCGCGTTGACCAGTACCGGCCATGCGTCTAGATTCGTGATGGCGAACAGCATGGCGACAAAAGCCCGGCAGTTCTCGCATACGATCATTACGCGATCGCCAGGACGCACGCCGGAATTGGAAAGCCAGATTTGCGTATCGGCGATGGCCGAAGCTAGCTGTGTGTAAGTCCACGATCCGCCAGCCTCCACCAAAGCTGGCAAATTGGGCGAGCGCTCGGCCCAGAGCGTCACCACGTCGCTGATGCGCGTCAGCTGAGAGCGCGAACTAGCGGGAATAAAATTTCCGGTCACAGATAATGAACTGGAGCATCGCTGCGGATTCATGCGCGTCGTCCGACGGTCAGTAAGGGCCCACTCGATAATCGGAAGCCGCTACGGCGGCAAGTCTCGGAGCTTCAATTTTTCTGGCTGCGACGTATCGCAACCAGTTCCCGTAAATACCAAGAGCGGCTGACCGCCAGCTGTGTTTCAGGCCGCGCGACAATTCTTCGTCCGGAAACGCTGCCAGTAGCTCGCCCTCTGGATTCGACTCCGCGCGCTTCCGAAAGTTTGCAAGGACTCTCGCGGACTCCGGATCGAAATAGCCTTGCGGCATCGACGGATAGGCTTCTCGTTCTTTTCTCAGATATCTGCCAACATCCCGGCGATATTCTTTCAGCAGCGTCTGCGCGCTGTATTCAGGATGGCCCTGGAAATGAACGAATAAGCTGCGGCGCTTTTTTTTCACGAATAGATCGGCGCCGGCATCCGCGGATTTCGTGAGAATAGAATATCCATGGGAAGCGAGTTCTTCCTCGCGCACTTCGTTCCAGCGCGAATGAGGGAAGCCCAGCGGTCCCGAGATCCCTTCCGTCAGAACGTGCGGCCGAACTAGTGCTTGATCGAATACGCCACACTTCTTCTCTGCCAAAGGGTGACGCTCAATGCCGTCGGAATGAAGCACGCCGGCGTGTGCTGCCAGACAGGATAGAATGGCGGATTTCGTGTTCGTTTCAGCCCAGTCGAACAGGGAGGAGAGTGTCTGCCAGTACGGCTCCTGCCGAAGATCCGGCTGCCTTGGCTCCGATCCCGTCACGATGATCGCATCCACACGGCTGGTCCAAAGCTCGCCGATGCTCCGGTAAAAACTAGCGATATGCCGCTTTCCTCGCTCGCCGCGCGGAACCTCCGGAAGGGAGTACAAGCTGACGTGCACCGGCAACTCGCCGGCCGCCGTGGCGAGCAGCTCGAAAAATTGCGCTTCAGTATCCTGCAAGGCCGAATCCGGCATGTTGTTGACCAAAGCCACTCGGATACATTGCGGCGGAGTCTTGAAGCCTTCAAGAACCTTGACCGTCGGCGCGTTGTTCCGCGGCGCGAGACGATCTGGGATTAGTTTTCTCTCTGCCATCAGCGGCATTGCCAGTCTCCAAAGACGCGTGCTCTTAAACAGCTCTCATGCTGCGGAATCGAGTGCTTGCCCAAGATCGTCCAGAATATCGTCGATATGCTCGATCCCCACGCTCAACCGGAGCATTTCCGGGCTCACACCCGCCTTGGCCTGTTCCTCCGGCGTCAATTGCCTGTGCGTGGTGGAAGCGGGGTGGCACACCAGCGACTTCGCGTCGCCCATATTGACCATGCGCTTGAAGAGTTTCAGCGCGTCAAAGCACTTCTTCCCGGCTTCAAACCCACCTTTCACTCCAAATGTCAGCAGGGAGCAACGCTTCGAGCCCATATACCTTTGTGCCATGGCATAGAGAGGGCTATCTGGGAACCCCGCGTAGTTCACCCATTCCACCCGAGGGTGATCGCGAAGGAATTCCGCGACCTTACGCGCATTTTCTACATGGCGCTCCATGCGCAGCGCGAGTGTT
Source organism: Candidatus Acidiferrales bacterium (assembly GCA_050746725.1). GTDB lineage: Bacteria > Acidobacteriota > Terriglobia > Acidiferrales > UBA7541 > Palsa-295. The sequence continues at coordinate 50,180 of JBOGMX010000046.1, forward strand.
TCAACGCCTTGCAGGAAAAGAAACCCGTTGAAGGGAGACATCGTTGCGCCCGTGTTGCGTTGGCAGACCGTGCGACAACGCGCTATGAACGCGGCATCGCCGAACTGTTCCACATAAACGACTCCGTGATACGCGATTTCGGGGCGGTTGAACATGTAGAACCGATCGGGGTATTTGCGCCAAGGAAATTTACCGCTGTCCACGATCATGCCGCCGATCGAGGTGCCATGGCCGCACATGAACTTGGTCATGGCATGCACCACCACGTCCGCGCCGTAGTCGATCGGTTTCAGTAGAATCGGCGTGGCCACCGTGTTATCCACGATCAAAGGCACACCGTGTTTGTGGGCCACTCGTGCGAGGCCCTCGATATCGGCCACGTTGCCGGCCGGGTTGCCTACGCTTTCGCAGTACACCGCCCGTGTATTTTCGTCGATCAGCTCTTCGACGGCCGCAGGCTCATCAGATTTTGCAAAGCGGCTGGAGATTCCTTGCTTTGGAAAGATGTGGGCGAGGAGCGTGTAGGTGGCGCCGTAAAGCTGCGGAATAGAAACGATGTTGTTGCCCGACTCAACGATGTTCGCCAGCGCGTAATGAATTGCCGCCATTCCAGCACTCACGCTAAGGCCCCCCACGCCGCCCTCGAGCGCTGCAACGCGTTTCTCAAGTACCGTGTTTGTCGGATTGCCGATCCGCGTGTAGATATTGCCGGGGACTTCGAGATTAAAGAGCGCCGCTCCGTGGTCGGCGCTGTCGAATTCGAAAGCGACGGTTTGATAGATGGGCACCGCCACGGCTTTTGTCGAGGGATCCCCGTCGTATCCCGCGTGAATCGCGAGCGTTTCGTCCTTCATCGGTTCACGGCCTATTCCGCCACCCGGACGACGCTCGGATTGGCAACCGAGGCCCGATTGTGGGCACGCGACTTCGCAAGCACCTTAGACAGATGACGCGCCGAGTACGGTGCTCCGTAAGCGAAGCGCATCAGCGGTCCAAAGCTATTCGCTGCTGCGAGTCCCACGAAGTAAAGTCCGGGCGCGGAAGACTCGAAATCTAGTGAAAGCACTGGAGACCCGTCGAGGGTCTTGAGTTTCGCGCGGAGCGCCGCGCTGACAAACTTCAGTTTCTCGATGTCAGCGTGATACCCAGTCGCACAGATAATATGATCGACTTCAATTTCGCGCTTCGATCCGTCTGCCGCGCGGAGGTGCAGCCGCACGTGGTCACTATCAACTTCCGCACGTTCGGGTGAACATCCGAGCACCAGTGGGACTTTTCCGATCACCATGTCCTTCACGAACCAGCCGCCGGAAGGCCCCAAGTGAGTGCGCACAAGGTTCAAACGCGTGCTCTCGGGGAACCGGTGAAACCAGTTAGGCATGGTCGAAAAGAGCCAGGAGCCCAATCCTGGCCCGAGGCCCGACTGCGGATGTCGGATCTGTTGCCATAGTGACCGCCGCTGATTCGAATCCGGCTTGTTATGGAATGCCAGCTTGGAGCGGCGTGACACGAGCTGCACGTTGCAGCCCGCCTCATTCAGCAGTCCCGCGAGTTCGGTCGCCGATGCGCCTCCGCCAATCACGGCCACCCGCTTACCCCGGAACGGCTCAAGATTGTGGTGCTCGAAGCTGTGCGTGACGAATTTGGATGGGAGCTGCGCGAGACCGGAGGGTATATATGGGAAATGGGTAATCCCAACCGCCACCACGACGCGGCGCGCCTTCAGCTTCTCGTTGTCGTCGAGCGTAAGCTGAAACCCGTCGGGAATCTGCTCAATGCCGGTGACGAGTTTGTTCTCAAGCTCGGGCAGCATCCGTTCCTTGAACGCCAACCCGAACGCAACGAAAGTCTCAAGTTTCACCGGTATACCCGTGTCGCCATACTCAATGCCGCGCTCTTCGCAAAATTGTTTCAGCGTGAATTTTTGATCGGGGTCATTGATTGTGGAGGCGAACCCGTCCGATTTCAGCCTCATGCCTTTCGGCATGTGTGCCGACCAACTGTCCATGGGGCGTCCGAAAATCCGGAACGGCACGCCAGCTCTCCGCAAGTGAGCGGCTACTGAAAGTCCGTAAGGGCCTGCGCCAACAATCGCTACATCTAGCATAGGGAAGAAGTTGCTCCTCTCTTTGTCTTCATAAGAACCAGCCGCGCCAAGCTCTCCACCAAGACTGGCTCGACGCCTATCGAACTTTGCTACCTCAATGGCAATCGGGTCGCCATTCGCCCGAAAGCAAGTCTTGTGTTTTCAGTAACATCAGTAAAATTCCTAAGGAAAATAGGAAGCACTTATCCTTTGAGGGTAAAGGTTTGCTCACAAGCACCTCTTTAGGGTCCCTGAGGCTTAGACCAAAGGGGGTGTTTTCTCACGACGTCCTAACGCCGCGTTAATTAGAGGGTAGGATCGCGCAAACGCTCGGGTTGTAGAATCCGCGGCACGGGGGAGAAAAGGAGTTTTGTTACCTCACCCGCGATTCCAGCTTCGGCGCGCTATTGCCGTCTGGATCGGTGTGCTGTGTTCCCTTGTCGGCAGTCTTGCCCATTCTTTCGTCCGCTTCCGTCAAAGCCAGCGCAGCGTAGGCAGTCGCCGCATCGTTCATAAATTGGGAAACGTTCGAGAGCGGATCATGCCGGCGCTTGTTCAGGGAATACGCGGACCAGTGGCCATTCCACCAGCTTTGATTTCTCGAAAGCCAAGCCAGGCCCCTGGTCAAGTGAATATCATTGCGCGGAACGCCGCTCTCCTGAAGAACGTACGTAATTAACCCGGTCGCGTATCCATCACTTCGCAGCACCAACGGTGTGCCATCCGTTCGCTTCCAGTTTCCGATCAGCGTAGCAAGACTCCAGCCGCCGTCCGGCCTCTGTTTCACGAAAACTTTGTTGATAATCGCTCTTTGCGTGTCCGATTCGATCAGGCCCGGCCACCTTAATGACGCCCAAAGCAGCGTTACCTGATTGATTGTCGTTTGCGAGGCGTAGTTTCGGTTTAGATAATCGCGTAAGAGCGCTAGGTGCGGCTGTATGCTCGGAGAATCGCGATAGTCACCAGGAGCCCTGCCTATCGCCAGCGCGGCAAGACAGGCTCCGTAGTAGACGGAATCAGGCGCTTCCCACGGTTCTTGACGAAATTGAAGCCAGGACCACGCGCCTTCCTCGGCTCCGGATGTGTGCTGCAAGGTCCACATGTCGTCGAACGCGGCAAGAGTATCGATATCGAGAATGCTGCCGTTTCGCGAATCATTGGTAGCCAGAATCAGGGCATTCAGCACGGACTCTGTCCCACGGGACTCATCGCCCATGCCGCGATAATACGGCCCAACCTGCTGCCAAAGCCGGACGCGCTTGCGGACATCATTGATCAACTTCGCTTCTTCAAGCGAGCCTGTCTTCTCTTCTTTCGGCGCCTGAATTTCAGGACGGGCAAGGGCGAATGAAAGGGCTGTATGGCACGAAACACAAAATGTTCCGTGATCGCGCGCCGCGCCCGGCCACCTCTCCCATCGTGCCTCGCGCTGATCGAGGTATTTAGCCGCGGAATTTCGATTCCACGAGTACGGGTGGCCGACCTGGCTGTGGGAGCAAGCTCCCAAGAAAGCACCGCAAAAAATGGCCAGGAATAAGCCTGCCGTCGGCTTGATCTTTGTCAATAGCAACATTTCCGAGCGGGTTCGAGTGGTGGCGCTAGTCCTGGTCCGCCCCCAAAACTGCCTTTAGGCCTTCGTCGGCAGCTTGCGCTCGACGTAGGCGACGACCTTATCTATCGACTCGAGATTCTCAGGCACCACGTCCTCGTCGTCCATGGTGATGGAGAAATTGCTCTGCAGGAATCCCATCAACTCCAAAGCTCCTGTCGAGTCAATCACGTTGCCCAGCAGCATCGTGTCATCACGGAGAGCATCCGCCCGTCCGTAAAGGAAGTTTTTGACTACGTACTCGCGAATCTGTCGCTCGATTTCTGCCTTGTTCATCGGTGTGACGCCTCTCCTATCGGTCGAGAATTGGGTAGTCGGAAGCTTCGCCAGAGATTGTGAAACACGCAATGCTTTTCTTTCGTTTTGCATCCAAACATTCTTAACTGTCGATCCACCCAAATCATCGGAAAGGCACCGCGGATTGCAGACTAGCTGCGTCGATAGAATGAGTGACTGGAATTAAAGCGCGGTCCTCGCTCTACGGCATCAGCGTTCTGTCACCGTCATACGCACAGGCATACCATAGGGCGCTATCGGAAAGCGCTTTATGCAAAATCTGATCGTTCGCTCGATAGTAAAACGGACAAGCCGGAAGCCTTCTGACGTATGGCTTTGACTCCTTCAACACCTGGCGAATACCTTGTGGAAGCCCCATCACTTCCACGATGTGGCTCTTAGCGTGCCGAGCATGCTCAAAAGCAGCAAGGAATAACGCGCGCACGATTTTAGGATCATCTTGCTTCGCCAACAGATCGGCAACTAAACTCCGCCTCAACCCGTCTGGTCGTTCCACGTCGTTGCGAATCACGGCGTAACCGACTAGATCCCCGCCCTGGTGGCAGCAAATCACGCGGATGGTCCCCTGATGCCCCGGGATTTGGAAGTGCCACCGTAACGTCGCGGCGCCGCGATCTGCATAAAGTCGCGGCCCCTCGTCCAGTTTGTCCCTCCAGAAAGCCTCGAATTCATCACCGATTTCGCTCACGCCTATTTCCCTGACCTCCAGATTAGTCGCGCACTCCGAAGGCCATCTCCGCCGGAGGATTCTGTCGGAGTGCACGGCGAGTGAGGCCAGCACGCTTCCCACACCTGGGAGGGGCGGTGCTAAATCTAATTTCTTCACCAGCGCTTGCGCGAAAGGATACGGTTGCAGCACCCAAAATAAAACTGCGTCATAATCCGGCTGCGGCAGGGGGCTTGATCTGAAGGCAACCGCCAGTTTGCCGACGGCCTCTATCGCCGTCGTGGCGAGATGTAGATCGATAGGCTTCTGCCGGTAAAACGCGGAATCAAGGCTCAAGCTGGCAACGCGGTACTCAGGATCGACAACGAAACCGGAGCCGGTCACAGCCGTCAGCGTTTTGCCGGAATAGCTATACAACAGCGCAATGTTGCCAAGATATCCGACAATTTTTCCCTGGGCTTCCAACACCCACCCGATTGCCAATCCTCTCATTTTCTCGAGTGCTGGGTTCCGAATCCATAGACGCTCCCAATTTTCAATCGGATCTACGACGATTCCTCCGCGCTGCTTGAGTTCTGTTATTTCTTTGAAATCCGATAGAGCCGCCTCTCGAAGCTTCGCAGGTACGATGGGGCGTGACGATGGAATCTGTCCGTTTCCCGCCGCAGGCACGGCTCTCCTGCGCGCTCGAATCCTGCCTAGGATTGCATCTACCGCTCTATTTTCGAGAGAGACCATCGCTCTAAGATGCCGATCGGATGAACTAATCCGCGCTATCGCCGTCGGCCGGAACGAACTCCACAATATTGCTCGGTATGGTATCGGTAGCTTTCGAGGTAAGGACGAAACACTGCGGCCCCTCGAGTTTCCTGCGGACCATCATTTGACCAAAAACTCCGTATCGCAGGCCGGGCCTGGCACCGAGAAACATCGCGTCTGAATCAGGCGCGGACAATTCAACCGCGGCGCTAAGCACGTCGCTTAATTTAATCTTCTGCTGGGGCCAAACGAAATCCAGAACCACCGTGCCGCGGACCTGCCCGCGCTGACCTCTCGACACCTGTCCAAGTGCGAACCAACCCTCATTCCCGGCCTTATCTATGAAGCAAAACACCTTGTGCGCGCATGTCCCAGCGGAGTGCGCGTAGCGCCATTCGATAAATTTCGATGATCGCTCGTTTGTCAGTAGATTCGCGTTCCGATGCCGCCGGGAGAGTTCCGCGATGCGATCCCAATCCTGCGTTCTCTCGACTTTTAGACGCGAAGCGGTATTGATTAGGACGGTTCGGAGCGTGTCCGTTCCGCGGCCGATAATACGAGCTAGCATCGCCCAGTTTCGATGCAGCCGCTTGCTATCCGCGAGCGCTTCCAACAAAGTCGATGTTTGAAATGGGACAATATATTCGAACTGCGAATCCGGCACCGCCCACCCGCGCAGCTTCTGCCATAGTTTTCCCGAATACAAGCTGCAAGTCGTACCGAAATAAAAATCGTTGTGCGGCGCGCGAAGGTACTTCTTGAAAATCAAAAGAGCCTGGAACCGTGCTTCCGGGTTAACGAAAAAGCAGCTGGAGCACAGGCCTGTCAGTCGCCGGTCGCCGAGCATAAAATAACTCGGAAAAACGAGAATCGTCCCAACAATCTCGCCATTTTCGCTCCGGACGCAGTAACCCAGTTCCGCTTCGTCCCTCCTGGCGGGATTTTGCAACAGTCTCCAGGACAGTTGTTTCTCGACTTTCTTGGAGTCCGGGATATCGACGGATCGTTTCTCATCGTTCTGTGTTTCGCTGGAATGCCACCGGGTTAAGTATTCTGCAACCCTGGGCAGATTCTCTTCCGTGACGGGTTCGATTTCTAACTGCTCAGTCTGTAAATGTTTCGGTGAGCCACAAGTAAAACTATTCATGGCGCTTTCTCGATCGCTGAGCACGATCACCCATTAACAAGTAATCCCCCCGTCCACGACTAAGACGTGGCCGGTAATAAAGTCCGAGGCCGGAGAAAGCAGAAATATAGCCGCGCCCACAACATCGCTGGGCCCGCCCAAGCGCCCCAGCGGGGTTCTGCGGACGATTTGGTCGCGTTGTTCCGCGCCCAGATCGTGCGTCATCTCCGTCTCGATGTATCCAGGCGCTATCGAATTCACCCGAATCCGTCGCCGCCCCAGTTCGCGGGCCAAAGCGCGTGTCATAGCATCCAAGCCACCCTTGGTTGCCGAGTACACCGCGAGCCCGTTATACCCCCGCAGCCCGACAATCGAAGAGATATTGAGGATCGCGCCGCCCTCCCTACTGAGCAACATTTTCCGGCTCACTAACTTTGTCAACCGGAGTGGACCCTTCAGGTTCACGTCCAATACCGTCTGGATTACTTCGTCCGACAGGGTAGCCAATACGCCGTCGGAAGCCACACCGGCGCAATTGATCAAACCGTAAGGCAGTCCAAACCTCTGTTCGGCGCATTCCAGGAACTCGACGACCGAAGATTCGTTAGAGATATCCGCTGACGCATAAAAAAAGTTCCTTTCTGTGGCGAGCTCCTCCGTAAATGGCGTTGCATGGCGGCTGAACGTGCTCACGCAATACCCAGCTTGCAATAAGCCCTTAACGAGCGCTTCGCCCAAGCCCCGGCTCCCGCCGCTGATCACGACGTGTTTGCGTTCTGCGATCTTGTCGCTCACCGACCGCTCCGAACTGTTTTCTGCGCGGCCGAAAGCTCGATCTGTTGAACGAATTCGATTAGGCGTGGCAGTTGATATGCCTCCAGACTAGCGTTGCAGGCTTGCCGAACCTCATTCTTCAGGCCGGTAGCGTCGCGGCCGGACTCGGGGACGATCTCACACGCCACCAGCTGTCCGCTTATCGAGGAGCTGCGGCCATAAACCCGCACATCGCAAACGCCAGGAACGTTGCGAATCACGCTCTCAACCTCGACCGGATAGACCTTGTTGCCGCCGACATTGATCATTTCCGATTTCCGCCCAACGAAGCGGACGCGCCGGCCAACAACCTCCACCACGTCTCCCGTAGCGAACCATGGAGAATCGGCCCGAATTGGGGAATCGCCTCCGTCGTAGCATTGCATCGCGTTTCCAGACTTTGCGAACAACTCGCCGTCGACAATGTTCAGTTCGATTCCGTCTTCCGAGGGGCCTCCGAGAAATGTCGCCGGAAATCCCGCCTGTCCATCTATAACCGCAAAGCACCGTCCCAGTTCGGTGGTCGCGTAGATATGAGTAAGGCGCACGCCGGGGAAGTGTTGCTTTAAAGTGTCCAAAATCGACTGATCCACCACTTCGCCGCCTAACGTAATTTGCCGAAGATGCATTCTTGCCAACAGCTGGGAGTCGCACGAAATCAGTAGCCGTCGCCAATAAGACGGCGTGGCTGAGATGTATTCCACGCCGTTTTCAGCCGCAAACTCGATGATCGACGATGGCGGCCCTCCTTCCGGGGGCAGAAGCAAAGCGCCGTGGCCGAGAAGGCATTGCAGGAGAACTTGCATGCCAGCGTAAAGGTTCGGACGGTAGGTTTGGAGCCATCGGGGAGCCATCGTGGACGACTTGCTGCGCACGGGGCGGCACAGGCTCGTCCAGGTATGTCTCACTGCCTTTGGACGTCCGGTACTTCCCGACGTCAAAATCGTCACCGTGCTCGTGCCGCTCCATTCGCGCGCGTCATAGGATTCCAGCGTTTGGCGGCGCAAATGGTTACCATCTTCGCCGGGCGATAGCACCGCCGACAGATTGAATTCTCGTCCAAGGTCGAGCGCCTCCGCACTCGAGAGCCGGCCATCCATCAGGAATAGATCCACTCCGATCTGGCCAAGCGCCAGCAGTCCCACGTAGCTCGCTACTTTGGATTGAAATAGCAAGCCGACACGCTGCTTAGCAAGCTCACCTTGATTGCCACATTCCGCCGAAACCTGTTCCCGAAGCCGGCCCCAACTCAGGGCTCGATTCGGTGTGACAATCGCGTCTTGGTATGCGGCAAATCCTGGCGCACAAAAAATGGCGCTAACGCCAGTGCTCACTGGGGGGGCTCGTATAGCGCTGCTAAATCGGAAATCGTTCGGACCTGTGGCGTTGTCCTTGCCCCGAAAGGATCCTTGCCCGTAGCCTCTTCTAGGCGAATCACCAATTCGGCGAAGTCCAGCGACTCCAGTCCGAGCTGATGATCCAACACAGTTTCGGGAGAAAGCTTCGGAATGGGCCGTCCCTTGCCTAGGATGACCTCTTCCAGTGCCTTAATTACCGTGCTCTCTGCGGGTGTCATATGCGACCTTTGGGTCTTTGTTTCTATGAAGCAAGAACCGAATGTTCCGTTTTATAGCAAACGCAGCAGGAAGCCACTGGTATGCCCCTAGGATCTTGAGCCGGAACTCCACAGGCCAATCTGTAGGCTCGACGGATACGCGACCAACAACCGATTCTTCCGCTCCGCATTCGGACGCGAAGGCGAACGGTAGAGTCGTAAACACTCGCTGATATCCCGCTGCGCTGCTCCATTTTATCAATGCGTAGTTAAAATCCCCGTAGGGAAAGCTGAACAGTGTGACGTTTCTGTTCAACAGGCGTTCCAGAGCCTTGCGTGACTGTTCCAATTCGCGTGCCGCTTCAGTCTCGCTCAGCTTCGTCAACATCGGATGCGTCGCAGTATGAGAGCCGATTAGCGCTCGATCCGAGATCTCGCGCAATTCACCGGATGTCATCGTCCTTTCGGTCGTCAGCGGCTCGTCTGAATAGTTTGCCCAGTCAGGCGGTTGTCCAAGTTTCCCGCTAACCGCAAAAACTGTGGCCGGGATTCCTCTCTTCTCAAGCTCAGGCAACGCGCATTCGGCAAAACTCACCAGGCCGTCGTCAAACGTCACGCATACAAATCGGCTATTTGCGGCCAGCGGAGCAGCGAAATCCGCACGAATCGGCACGGCGTGATGCAGCAGAACGTCCATCTGCCGCGCGAACCGCGAGCGCTGCCCGGATGATATGCCGTGATAATACAAAACCACGCAGGTCCCGGGATTTTCACTTCCGAAAGCGTGTCGCAGACTCCTCCGAAGCCAGGAACAGCAGAAGTAGGCACACGAAACCCCCACCCAGAACACTCTTTTCGGGGTATTCAATTTGCCCGACGGTTTTGATGCAGTTTAGGGGATATCTGTCGCATGTGGGCCTTTGCCTTTGGTGCCTCGGCGGAGAATCGACTTGAGCTTGCCCCTCTGCTCGTTCCTCAAGAACGCGACAAATTCGTCCGAAACGGGCTTCCGGTCACGACGTGCCCATGCCCAGCCGAATCCCGTTAACCTCGCTAAACCGCCGATTAGCAGAGGTTTTTCGGGGATCCTCTCGATGCACTTCAGGATCTCGAATACCGGATCACTCCCAAACGAATAGTCCATTCTTCCCTGACGAAACTTGTGGCGTACTAGATTGTCAGCCTCTCCTGTGCGTCGGTGGTGGAAAACGTGCAACTCTGGGTACGCTTCAGCGACCCAGCCATTCATCCTTGCGGAGGTTTGGGCGTGCCAATCTTCCCCTCCGTACTCGATCACCGCATACCCCCCGAATTCCTCGTAGCATTCCCGACGTACCAATTGCGCGGCATGCGCTACCGAGTACGCGCGGTTGGATCTTCGACTTTCAAATTCTCCACCCCTTTTCTCGTGGACGAAGCCGCCGGCCAGACCCAATGTAGGATTGCGATCGAAACGGTCAAGCAGACTTTCGAAGTAATTCGGATCGAGCGTGATGTCCGCGTCGAGGTTCCCGATGAAATCGAATCCCGTGCCTTCGAGCATCTTGCTGGCGCTTCGCAGCGCAATTACCTTTGCGCCAAAACTGCGGCCGGGATCTCTCGTCATCCTCACAAAGCCAATGAAATCATTGCATTTGGCGTACTCGTGTATGATTTCGTCTGTCGCGTCGGACGATCCGTCGCTAACGATCACCCATCTTTCCGGCAATCGCGTCTGTGCCAGCACCGACTCGATTGTCTTGCCAATGTTTTCTTCCTCGTTATACGCCGCCGTCATCAGCACGTACCCGGCGCTCACAGTTTGCTCCTCACCTACCGTGACGGACACTTCGTCCGCTCGATAATTGGTTGAAGAAATGGCTCACTCCACGGCTACTACTGGCTTGGGAGAGAGATACTCGCGGAGTCCGTCCTGCCAAGGATGAAAAACACTCAGGCCATGGCTCTTTAGTCGCTGATTTTCGAGCACCGAATACAGTGGGCGCGCCACCTTGGCGGGAAACTCATTTGGCCCGGCCGCCTCGAGCTTCACATCGACGTTAGCCAACGCGAAGATCTCTCGAGCGAATTCGTACCACGAACAGCTTCCGTCGGCTGTCGCATGATATAGACCGTAAACCTTGCTCCGGCTCAGCGTTACCATTTGACGGGCCAGCTCCGCCGTGGATGTGGGCGTCACGAATTCGTTGTTTACCACCCGAACGGTGCCACGCTCTCGCCCCAGCTTCAACATCAGCTCGATGAAGTTCAACCCGCCTTTGGCGCGGCATGGGTTCTTCCCGTAGATTGCGGAAGTACGCAGCACGAAGTGTTTCTCGATGGTCGATCGAACGAAGTATTCTCCGGAGAGTTTCGTGTTCCCGTAAACGTTCAACGGTCTCGGAGCATCTGACTCCTCGTACGGCTTACCCTTCGTGCCGTCGAAGACATAGTCGGTGCTGACGTGCATCACAGTTGCGTCGGCCTCTCGAGCGGCCAACGAAAGGTTTCGAGCGCCAAGTGCGTTCACGGCAAACGCCCGGTCTGGATCCCGCTCGCAATTGTCCACGTGGTGCATTGCCGCTGTATTTACCACGATTTGCGGCTGAGACTTTTTCATGATCGCATCGACTGCGGAGAAATCCGAAAGCTCGACGTCTGCGTGAGTGACCGGAAACACTTCGTCTCCATTCGCCGCGAACGCCGCAGTCACGTCGTGTCCGAGCTGGCCATTTGCACCGACAACTGCGATTTTCATCGGACAGGCACCCCGGCCAACGAGGGAGTTTCGATGTCACTTTCCAGCTTCTTGAACTGCTGAATGTTCGAATACTCTGGATTGTCCCAGTCCTTGAACTTATCCATGTTGTCCACCAGCATTCCCACAATCGATCGGACGTCTCCACTTGCATGGAAGCTCAACACATTGCTCGCTTTATCCGTGCTGACCTTGTAATTTCGGAAATCCTGAATGTGCTTGATGTTGAGATTCACGCGAATCTGAAGCCGTTCCTCGACAGCCGCTTTCACCATGTCAGCAACCTCTCCGACGGTGTAATTACCAGAAGCCACGTTGAAGATCCCGGACAGTTTGTAGTTTGCCTCTACTGCTCGAATATAAGCCGTGGCTGCGTCCTCGATGCTGAGAATTGGCCTCCAGATTGAAGGATTGTTTACGTTGATAACTCGTTCTCGTACCGCGTTCCGGAACATCGTGTTTACAATCAGATCGAAGCGCATTCGAGGGCTGTACCCTGAAATCGTACCCTTACGCAGGGCGATCACTGAAAAATCCTCATCGACCAGCTGCATGGCGGCTTGCTCACCTTGGAGCTTGGAAATCCCGTATGGGTAATTCGAACTGACCGGGCGCGTTTCATCGAATAGCTCGTTCTCCGTGTAGCCGTAAACCGAACACGAAGAAGCGTAAATGTACCTCTTAACTTTTGCCTTCTTGGCTGTGTACGCGAGATAAGCTGGTGCAGCGGCGTTGAAAATGAAATTTTTGCTCGGCGAAAATTCAGCCATGGGATCGTTGGACAGTCCCGCAAGGAATACTACTTGGTCGTAGGTCTCCAGATCCTCTACGGTGAGATGGAAGATGTCTTTGTTGAGAATCCCGACTTGCCGCGGCAGGTGATTCCCAAACCAAAAGAGGTCAACCACGTCCACTTTATAGCCACGGTCCAGTAATTTCGGGATCAGAACACTACCTACGTAACCAGCGCCTCCGGCAATCAAAACTTTCATTTCTCTCTCCTCTGAATTACTGGGCTTTCGCTTTTTTAGCCTTCAGTATTGGAAGTGCCCTGAATTTGGTGATGCCAGCCATTGAGCCAGAGTCTGAGCCTTCGTATCCTTGCCCGAAAGTTGCGCCTCTTCCGGCGGAATGGGCCATTCGATTCCGATTTCCGTGTCGTTCCAAAGGATGCCCGACTCGGCTTTGTTGCTGTAGAGCCCCGTGCACTTGTACTGAATTTCAGCAAAGTCTGACAATACGCAAAATCCTCGCGCGAATCCTGCCGGAGCCCATACCTGCCGCCGGTTTTCGACCGAAGCTTCCACCCCCACCCACCTTCCGAGCGTCGGCGAACCTTTGCGAATATCCACCGCCACTAAGAACGCGCTGCCGAAGGTGACGCGCATTAGCTTTCCCATCGGGGGTTCCCATTGAAAATGCAGCCCTCGGACCACGCCTTTCGCCGATCGCGAATGGTTATCCTGCACGAAATGGCTAGCCAGACCGAGTTCCCGAAACTTATCCTCGCGGTACGTCTCTGTAAAAAATCCCCGGCTGTCCTGGAAAATATCCGGAACGATTACTGCAACATCTCGCATATGCTGCGACTCGATTTTGAAGTCCATAAGTGTGTTCCGCTTCCTCCGCCTTTCGAATTAAGCTCGCAATCGATCCCGGCGATTCGTCGGCCTATCTCTCGATCACGCGGTCCATCGGCTTCGCGTCCAGCGCCGGCTCCTCGCCGTATTCCGCCAGCCGTACTGGATCGACGCGACAGTTCCACTCATACAGGGCGCGCAGCACCTCCTGCCGGTGCTTCCTCTCCGTATTTGGCACCACCATCTGCATCAACGCGTACCCTGCCCGTCGTAGCATCAGACCCGTCAGCGTTGCTCGGTGGCAGCTCCGCACGCCCTTCGCCCCGTAGTATTTGTAAAAATACAGGTACCGCGTCACCTGCCCATCCAGCGCGAATCCTAGCGGCTTGAAACGCTTATTCGTCGATTGCCCCAGCAGGTGCGTAATCGTCGCTTCCGGCGTGTACAGGACTTTGTATCCCGCGCGCCAGATTTTCTGGCACAGATCAGTGTCCTCAAAATAATAGAAGAATTGCGGATCGAATCCTCCCACCTTTTTCAGTAGCTCTCCGCGCGTCAAAATAAAGCATCCCGCGAGCCAGCCCACGGTACGTTCATTCTCGCCATTCCATCCTGTGTACTCGCCCGCGTGCAGCCATTCTCCGACTCTCGCCAGCCATCCCAATCGCAGCGCAGCGAACCATTCCGCTCTTGGCGTTGGCAGCGGCCTCATGCACCGTTGAAACGCCCCATCCGCGAATACCACTTTGCACCCAAACGCTCCGCCCTCAGGATGCCTGTCCGCGTACGCCACCATCTTGCCCAGTGCTCCGTCGTGCATGATCGTGTCCGGATTCAGGATCAAGACGTATTCTCCCCGGCTAGCCTCGATCCCCGCGTTGTTGCCTTTCGCAAACCGCAAATTCTTGCCATTCTCGATCAGCCGCACCTGCGGGAATTCCCGCCGGATCGCTTCGATCGACCCATCCGTCGACCCGTTGTCGCACACGATCGTCTCGAACTCAATCTCGCGCGTTTCCGCGTAGATCGACGCCAGGCAATCCCGGATCACCTTCAGGTCGTTCCAGCACAAGATGACGATGGAAAGTTTCATGATCTTCGGCTTTTCCGATGATGTCATTCGTGTCCCGGCCGAATCCAGCTTCCCTCCATTTACGAGTAGCGTATCCGTCATCTCAGTGGTTCCTCCGCCGCCAATCTGCTGGCAGGACCATCCAATTTTTCCCAGGAGTATCCTTCACCGCAGCGGGCGGCGTTGCCGGACGTCCTCTCATCGCCGTCCGGGCGGTCGTGCCCGCCAATCCTGCCGCCCCGTTTAGCACGGGACGAACCTCCAGTCCCAATCCGCCCGGCGTCGCCGCTGCCGGAGCCATCGCTTCGTGCGGCTTCCGCGCCGCTAGCGTCACCGCCGCAATCATGGCCAGCAGCGCATACCACGGCAGGATAATCTGGTCGAAGTATCCGATCCCCCAGAAAGCCACCAAATTCGCGAACAGCGATGCGCCCACCGCCCAGATGAATCGTTCCTCTTGCTTGTCGCCTTCCACTTGCTTCCGCATCTTGCCGATGTACTTGAACCCGAACACCAGAATCGCCAGCAGCGCCAGCAGCGGAATCAGGCCCCCCGTGTCCGCCGTGCCGACGTATTGGTTGCTCAAATCCCACATGTCCCAGCCCCACGACGCATACGCCTTCGTTCCGATCATCGCCCAGTCCCAAAAATGAATGATGCATTGATTCACCAATTGGTAGCGGTGGTACGAAGACGAATCCGCCGAGAGCCTCACGTCCGAGATGATGTGCCACACTGGAGACGTCATATACAGTTGCCCCGCCACCAGCACGCCCACCACTCCCCATCGAATCATCCTCATCTGTCGACGTAGCGGCCAAAGGCACAGCGCCCCGAATCCGCCCAGAAATGCAAATAGCGCCGTGCTCGATCCCGTCATAAACGGGATCACCGTCGCTCCCAGCACCCCCAGCGCCGCCCATTTCCTCCCTGCCTTCTCTTTCCACCACCACCCCACGAAAAGCGGCATCATGAATCCGCCAAACGCTCCAGCAAGGATCGGATGTGCAAACACGCCTCGCGCGCGGAAAATGTCAGCCCGGCCGATCGCCGCCGAAAAGTTGCGCGCCCCGCCAATCAGCCCGTAGTAAGGATTGTCGCCTGTAATATGCTCGTAGACCATCAGCAGCGCGATGGGGACGATCACGCACGCCAGCACCTTCAGCGCCTGCCGTACGTCGTCCCAATCTTGCAGCAAGTGCCGCGCCAGAAAATACACGCCCAACACCGTAATCAGAGACCCAACTTGAAAAACCATCTCGGCCTGCGATTGCCATAGCAGTGCGCCGTCGATCAGCGTGAAAATCGTCAGGACGATTACCGCCCAGTCGATCCCGTTCATCCCCCCGCTGAAGATCTTGTCTTTGCCCGAAAATTTCGCCCAAAGGATCCGCACGAACCCGAACACCGCCAGCAACCGGATCATCTGGAAATGCGCCCCGCCCAGCACCAGCACCTGGTTGAACGGTACTAAGATCCCCGCCGCCAGAAATGGCGCAATCGCCTTCCGCCGCGGCAGCACGCAGATCAACACGCCCGCAACCAGAACCAGGACGAGTATCGGCAGGTAAACCGCGCTGTCCGCCGCCCCTCCGCCGAAATTGAGATCCTTTGGCTGCAAATTCAGAGCCTCACGAAACTAGCTATGCGCCCGCAAGTCGATCTGGGTAAAAAATAAATGCCTCAAGCGGCCGAAGGCCACCGCCATCGCAGCTCGCGCCTTCCAGCTCAGCGGAGAGAGTTCCTTCACGGAATCCACCTGATAACCACAGGACTCGAAGAGCGATCTATAGTTACTTGGCGTAAACCAGCGCAAATGCGTCCGGTCCATCACGCCGCGATCAGCCAAAGTCCACTGCCCGCGCACTAGCATCGCAATCACCCTGTAATGCGAAACGTTGGGCGAGCTCGCAAAGACGCTAGCCCCATCCCTGAGCAGCGGCCGAATCTTCCTAAGTACCGCCCAGGGATCGACCAGATGCTCCAGCACCTCGCTTAAGATCAGCGCGTCAAACGTTCCCTTGGTCCAAGGGAGTTCCATTTCCTCGACGTTGCCCACTAGCACCTCGGTGAGCTTCTCCTTTGCCCTTTCAGCCGCCGCAGGAAAAAGCTCCACCGCGCAGTACCTGCCGCAAACTCCGCGAGATAAAGCTAGCGCTCCCGTCCCACCTTCGCCGCACCCAACCTCAAGAATCGCGGCGCGTGGGTTGGGCGGCAACTCCGTGACGTAGTCTCTCCGCGCCCCCGAGAAATAATCCGTCGGCTTCGCCCCATACGCGTCTCGCCCAGCGTGCACAGCACCCGCCTCGGAATCGATGACCACGGATTTAGCTCGCAGGCTCATGCAAGCTCCTTTAGATTCCCCCGAAGCACGAATCCTAAACTCAGCGCGTACGCAGCCGCGCAGCCGGCCGCGCCGAAAAGGATGTTCGGGACCGGAGACGTCAATGCCTCGAAATGCCTCCCGCCAAAGCAAACGAGAGCCACGCCTGCAGCCATAGCCGCAGCGACCGCTAGGACCTTTCCATATTTGGCAAACTCCAGATCCACGAGCCTCCGAATCCGCAGCGCCTGAAACAAAAGTCCGAAAACCATCGCTATCAAGCACGCCAGCTGTCCACCCACCAACCCGAAACGTTTGGCAAACGGATAAATCAGCACGATCATTGTCAGCGCCATGATCAGCACGCAAGTCCGGTGCAACTGCGGCTTCCCGCGCGCGTAGAAAATCATGGTGATCTGTCCGTTGATAACGTTGAGCAGGGCTACGCACGACGCCACGATCAGAGCGCCCGCGGCAGCGGCGTAGCGCCAGCCGTAGATCAGGGTCAGCAGCGAATGCCCGCAGAAGCAAATGAATACAACGGCCGGAAGTCCCGCGAGTAATAGCGCAGACGTGACCCGCGTAAAGATGCGCCTCGTCCGCTCGGCATCATGTTGAACCTGCGAAAACGCGGGCAGAAGCGTCTGCCCCAGCAGGTTCATCAGGAAGCCCGTCGGCGTCTGCACCATGTAGATCGCCATCGCGTAAAGCCCCAGCTCCGCCGCCGAATAAAGCTTGGCCAGCACGAATATATCCGCGCGGATGAAGATCAGATTCAAAATCGCCAGCCCGAAAACCCCCTTCGAGAATCCGAAAAGCTCCCGCATCGCCGCCCGATCCCACCGCAAGGGTGGAAGAAAGGGGCAGATCACATAGGAATAGAGGCAGCGCGCCGCATTCTCTGCCACTGAACCGATGACCAGCGCCCACACGTCCCGGATGAAAAACGCCAGCACCACCGTGACCAGCACGCCCGTGATCCCGCCGCCGTGGTTGATCGCTGCCCACTTCCGGAACTTCATCTCCTTGATCGCCACGTACGCCCGCGCGCTCATCACGCCCTCGAAGATCAATCCCGCGCCCGCAACGCGCAGCAGCGCCGTCAACTCCGCGTTCCCATAAAACCGCGCCACGAACGGAGCAGCCAGAAACAGAAGAATGTAGATCGCGAAAGATCGCCCGAAAGCCAGCCACCAGGTCGCGCCCACATACCCTTTCTCGTGGCCGCGCGGGTTCTGTATCAGCCCCTCGCGCGCGCCCACGTCCATGATCGAGGCCAGCACGGATGTCGCGGACATCACCACCGCCATCGTCCCGAAGGCTTCCGGCGCCAGCAGCCGCGTCAGCAGCATGTTCCGGCCGAAGCGCGACGCCTGCTCCGCGAAGCTCCCCGAACCCAGCCATGCTCCGCCCCGAAACGCCTTGGCCTTCAGGCCATCGCCCGATAGCAGCCTGGATGCCCGCTCTCGGAAGCCCATTATTTTTTCGGAAAACATGGAAGAGAGTTTATCGGCTGGCGGAAAGTTGCTGTTTCAAGCCGTCGACCATCTCAATCAGCTTCTGCGTGTCCTTCATGCGCGGACTTGCGGATCGTGCGCGCCCCATCCACGGGCGAACCACCTCGCGCAGGCGTCTCTCGTACATCGGAGCGTTGAATCTCGTCACCTCGATGCACGTCGTATAAATTGGCAGCTGGTCCCGCCACTTTCGCTTCAGGATCCGATAGCATTCGTAAAACTCGGGGGGCAGTACTGGCCCCCACTGCGTGTTGTGGATGCAGAAGGCCGGAATTGCGTAGCAGTTCATTCCCCGGCTCGCCGCCGTCAGGCAGATGTCCGATCCGTACATGTGAAAGCTCGGGAAAGCCGGATCGAACCGCAGTCCGGACGATTTCCGGAAGATCAGCACGATCTCGTCTAGCGTCTGAACCCGCTCCAGCCGTTCGAAAGGCTCGCCCACAAAACCGTAGCCATGGGAGTAGACGTATCCCCGGCCCTCATTCTCATCGGTGCGGCCCGAACAGCCCAGCACACCCCAATGCGGATCATCCGCTTTCAACTTTTGAAGCGCCGCTTGCAGATCCGCCATCCAGCTTTCCGGCAGGTACATATCCTGATGCAGGAACACCATCAAGTCGTTCTCGCTGCGTTCGATCGCATCGTTGTAAGCCGCTGCCGCGGACGGATAGTTCTCCTGCACCAGTATCTGGTGGGGATGTTCGTCGCGAAAAATTGGCGACGCCAGCAAGTTCCTATCGAGGATTTCTCGCCTGTTTGTTGCAACCGCGAATGTGAGCGCGCGAGAATTCATAGTGGGTCTGATGTCTGCTCGGGCGGGTCCGTCATTGCCGGGGCGCTGCCACCCATGGCTTCGGCGATCCGGCTTGGAACGAGGCAGTTATCCCACGAGCCTACGATGATGACTATAGGGGTGAACTGAGAAACGCCGTTATGCTTGTGGCCGCAATGAGGCGAACGTACCGCCGAACGCCAACCAGCATCTTTCTAGAACCCAGGCGCAAATTTGGCGCTCGTCACTGCACGACAGCAGTCAAGCCTCCCGGAGGATTCGGCTGGGTCGAAACCGCCCCAGCGCTAAACTGGTAGGCACCAGCGTCCCAAGCAGAACCCCGCGGCACAAGAGGGTCGTCCACTGCGACATGATTAACTGCGTCGTACGTTACTCCGCCGATCCCGTATCGGCAGGCCTGCGCCGCCTCCGCGTTGTCCATACTACTGCAAATCGAGGAGAGATTGCTTCCGGCACCGACCGTCGCACCGCCGCTAGAAGAGGGCGCATAGTTGTTGGAGTTCAAATACCCCTGACCGTTGGCTGTGCTCTCTGACTGCCAAATCTCATTGCCATTGTCTGTGTTGGCGGCCATCTGCGAAAAGTTCCCAACTGAGCCGGACGGCGAATAACCGATGAAATCATTGTTCTGGAAAATGCCAGTGCTCGACCCACGCAGAGAACGAATCCCGCAAGGCGCATCCGACGTGTTATTGAAAAAGTAGGTCGGACCCGGTCCGGGCACGCCGTCTCCCTCGATCATGTAGCAGTTTGTCGGATTCGCGTTCGGGCCCGTCATCACATTGTTAAAGATGTAGGCTGCCTTACCCAACAGGCCAGCTCCTGGGTACATGTCTATGGTCTCGCCCTCGTTAGTCTGGCGGATCACGTTGTTGTAGTAATACGCGTCGACTGTCCAGTCAACGGCCGTGCCAGGAAGCTCGTCGATGTTCCCGTGCGTTCCGCCCACAGGGGGTTCCGACATGTTCTCGATGAGATTATCGTGAAAGACATAGGCGCGGGTATACTTGACCCCGTTGGAGCAGTGATTCAGAACATTGTGATCGATTTCGCCGCCAGCTAAAAAGATTCCGCCGGTAGCGTGCCCACTCCCTACGGACATATTTCCGTACGTCGAGTCCGAGCCATCGAATACATCGTGGTCGATCCTGCTCCAAACGCCTATCGCATTAGGCGCGGATATAGCCCAATATTCGTCGGAGTCGCAGGAGCCGCAGCCCGTCGCAGTCGCGCCCATCGTCCAGCCATGCCAATACGAGCCCTTCATCTCGTCGTTTGCGCCAATGCTCACCACCTCGTTGTACGGCGATGTGGTGTTCCAGCAATAGCCGAGAACCTCAAGGTTGTCTACGATCAGATACTGCCCGCTAAACGAAAGCAGGTTGTCGCTGGAGTCTTCGTACGCGCAGCTTGACGGGCTGCTGGTAGTGAGGGGATTATCCATGTTGAACTTGGGACGAGCCCACGAGGAGCCGCTGTACCAACCCTGGTCGACGCCAATGTAAATGCAAGTCGTCGTGATGATGGCGCCCGCCGCTGGATTTAACTGGCAATTCGCCGCTGAACCGGAAGCAGAAAAGCTCCACGCGTGGTTCTTGTACCCCGCGAAGGGACTAAGGGAGCTATTCCCAAAATGCCACGTATCGCCCCCACGAAAGATGATCGAATCTCCCGCCTTGACTGTTGTCGAGGCGCAAGTCGCCGTGCAGGTGGACATTCCCGGCGCATGCAGCCATGGAGAAGTCTTGCTCGTGCCGCTATTCGAATCGGAACCGTTCGCCGCGATGTAATAGGTTGTCGCGGACGCGCTTCCCGCCAGCCCTAAAAATATCACCAGCGCCATCATGACCATTCGTGTCCAGCGGCCCATCTCGGTCTCCCCTCGGCGTCCTTGGCTATCGGTTATCATCGCTGGCGATGATAACGACCGGCTCCGGCTTTATCTACTGGTCGCAAGTACAGTTTAAGTACAGGTCCCTATAACCTGTACCTCCGCCGAAATCAGGCACCGCAGAGGCGGAACACGCACTCGAGTAGAAACCATCGTAAGTCGCTGAAAACAAAGGACCGCACTCGCTCTTACCCGGAACGTCCCGTCACATCATTCCGCGCTCATTTCACCGCTGTTTCCAGCTCCATTTTGCGCACCGCCGAAACCAGTGTTTCGACGATCCTCTCCGCCGCGCGTCCATCCCATTTTTCCGGTGTCTGCCCGTTTTTCGGTTTGCTGAGCTGCGTTCGGATCGCTTCCCGAATTTTCGCCGCGCTCGTCCCCGCGATCACGTTCGTTCCCCGCGTGACGGTGACCGGCCGCTCCGTGTTCTCCCGCACCGTGACGCACGGCACCCCCAGGCACGTCGTCTCCTCCTGAATCCCGCCCGAATCCGTCACCACCACCGCCGCATGTTTCATTAGGTGCGTGAAATCGAGATACCCGAGCGGCTCCAGGATGTGGATCCCCTTCCGCCCACCGCCTGCAAAATCAAAATGCGATTCCAGGCCAAACTCGGCGATTCGCTTTCGCGTGCGCGGATGCGCCGAGAAAAATACCGGCGCGTCGCCAATCAATTCGTCCAGTCCCTGCAAGATGCCCGCAAACGTCTCGCGATTATCCACGTTGGAGGGGCGGTGCAGAGTGAGTAGCGCATATTTTTGCGCCGAATTTCCGTTTTCCCCGTTACCATCCTTGTGGATTCCCAGCGTACGTAGAATCTTCGATTGGCCCGCCTTTTCCTGCGACGCCAGCAGCGAATCGATCATCGTATTCCCCACAAAATGAATCCGGCCTTTGGAGATGCCCTCACTGACGAGATTGCGTACGCCGCTCTCTTCCGTAACGAAAAGCAAATCAGACAGATGATCCGTCACAACGCGGTTCACTTCTTCCGGCATGGCCCGATCGAACGAGCGCAGCCCCGCCTCCACGTGCGCGATCGCCGGCCGGCTACCATCGTCGTACGAGATCTTCGACGCCACCAGCGCGCAAGCGACCGTCGAATTGACGTCCCCCACTACGACGAGAACCTCCGGGCGCTCGTTCAGAATCACCCGTTCGAACAGCCTCATGATTTCGCCGGTTTGCACAGCGTGCGAGCCAGAGCCGACACCCAGATAAATGTCCGGCTTTGGCAGCCCCAAATCCGTGAAAAAAGATCCGGACATTGATTCATCGTAGTGCTGACCGGTGTGCACAAGCACGGCGCGAATATCCCCGTTGGAGTTTCCGAACGGGGAGGCTACGCCGGCTCGGCTGTGCGCCTCAATCGCACGAATCAGCGGAGCGGCCTTCATGAAATTCGGCCTGGCTCCGACGACAATCATTATTTTCACTTTTGGACTCCGAATGTTTTTGGCGAAAATTTCGTTGCAGTTCCCGGATATCCGCAGCTACAGACGATTACTGGTTCTCGAAATTTGCAAACGCGTAGAGGAGCCATCCTAATTCGTAAGGGCGGCACTCGAACAGTGTACGCAGTCCCTCGCGGGTCTCCCGATCTTCGCGCCGGGTGGCCAGATTGACGACAGCGTTCCAATAGCGGCGCGGCGGAGTGCGTTCGATACATCGCCATACCACATTCACCGCGTCGTCCTGCATATCGATGCCGAGCTCGTTGTCGTCAATCCACTTCAAGCCTTTGTAGATCCACGGGCTGAAATCGGATTGGATCGCCTCGCCCAACGCGTACAGGGCCATCGGCGCCATGCCGTGCTGGTGGACGGAGAAGACCGGGAAGCGTTCAGCGACCTGTCCATTGGAAGAATCGTAGTGCCACCACCATTGGCCTAGCGAGCCCTGGGCTTCGCACAAATTCAGAGCGCAATCGAGAGCCTGCTTGGCTGGCTTACCGTCGCCGTACGCCTGCGAAAATTTGGCGAAGGCGTAGATCGGATATACCTGGTCGGCGAAACTGCCGATGTCGCTGCGCATCACACCGGCAATTCCTTCGTTGCTTGCGAGATGCCCAAAGAATCCTTGCCCTCCCTGATTCTTTCGAATGCGCCGGTAAATCTCCGACGCCAGGTCCTTGGTCTCTGCCACTTTTTCTGGGCGCGCAATTGCTTGATGCGAAAGGCCCGAGAGGAACCACGACAGCTCCATGGTGCGGCCTTGCCGCGCGTCTCGAAAGCGAACGAGCGAATTCTTGACGTCGAATTTGGCATCGATTTCGTCCAGGCGGTCGGGCGCGATCAGCGCGCACAGCCAGACCAGCAATCCGAAGTCGCCAATGTTGTCGACCCAATCTGTGTCCGCGAGCAGAACGTTGAATACGCGCTGAACATCAATCGGAGACGCCGTCCCGCTTTGTTCAAGCCGATGCAGACCCATCAGCGTAATCACGGTATACCGGTGCGATATGCCTTCCTGCGCCATGCCCGAATCCGTGCGCTTTAGCTTGAAGCAAAAAAGCTGCTTGGCCGGATCGAACATCGGAACCAAGCCCTCAACGGCTAGTTTGTTCAGACGATGAACGATCCGCCGGAAATCCTCGGTGTTTTCGACCTGCGTCGAACCCATCGCGGTCATCGTGCGGACGGATGTATTGCTGGACATTGTTCCTCCAAAATTGTGACGAGATGGTCGACGATGAAGCGCAAAGTCGGGCGTTCATCCCGGTCTGGCTGGGACGCTCGATTCCGCCGTTGTAAGGGGATCTTTTGCCGCACTTGTTCAACACTTTCGATTAGCGCGAGGCGGCCTGTCTTTTCCAGATACCGGTCAACAGCGCCGATTTTTCCGCGGAAAATGCTGTAGACCGGAACCCCCAGCGCGGCGGCTTCGCGGTTCATCGTACCGCCGCCGCTTATCACCAAGTCCGAAAACCAAATGATATTTAGGCCATCGACCGGACGCTCCGGAAGGATCATCTTCCCCGAAGCAATCACATTCGCCCATTCCAGGCGCAGTTGCTGCGCCTGCCGAGCATTCCGCGGGAGGGTAACAGTGCGGACGTCAGATCTCTCCGCAAGCATGCGTACGGTTTCGGCAAACAACCTTTCACTCTCAGGATTGTGGTAGTGCGCCTCTGTGGCTGGTGGGCGAAGCGTTACAACTAGATCCTCCGTAGCGATCCCAAGTTGGGCCAGCACGGATGGATCAGGCCGGAATCGCGGGACGTACACATCTTCTTTGATCCCCGGGTATTTCAATGTCCGCTCATCCTTGCTGCTCATGGCGCCACTTGGAATTACATCCGGCATGAAAACCCAGTCTGGGGTTAGGAAGCCGGTCTTCGTGCTGTGCTCGTAGTCGTGCATCATGACGGATGGTATGCCAAGAGCTTTGCACACAAGGATCTGGGCGCGCGAGCCATGCGAAAGAGCCAGATGCGGGCGGCTCTTTTGCGTGGTCGGCATAAGTTGGACGGCGCGCATGCAATTCCCCAAGACCTTTAGCACTTTGTTCTTGCCGTAATGCCGTCCGATGACTTTGCAAGGTAGCTGGTAGAATTCAAGCAGGTCGCAGACCTGGTAAATATCTCGTGCGGTGAGAATCACTTCTATACCACGCGCGCGCAATTCGTCAATGATCGGCAAGAAGAACGGAACGTGGGGAGAGTTGTCGATATCTATCCAAACCTTCTTACCGTGCAAACCTTCGTTCTTATCGGTTTTCGCTCGAGCGTTGCGGCGGTCCACAGCGTTGCCGGCAACGGTCGAGTGCGGCGGTGTCGCGACGTCGATGGTGTTTATGTTGTTGTGCATGTTTTCGGCTTGAGAACGATCCCTTCCGATGACAGCAGTCCTCTACTCGACCGACACAGAGCTTAATGTTCGCGGAGATTACAAACCGCCCGGACCGGGGCTGAGACGGCCTTTCGATGCGGGAGCGTAGGAATGATTCAACTGAAGCGGACGGTACCTTGCGTTTGCGAACCGGCGGATATTCGCTGAGCTCAGTAGGCGTCGCCGCCGAAGGCGACTGCTCGGGGGGTGGCCAGTAGGATTTGGATGTCGAGCCAGAGCGACCAACCGCGCGCATATTGCAAATCGAGGCGGACCATGTCATCGAAGCGGACGCGGCTACGACCGCGCACCTGCCAAAGTCCGGTAATACCAGGCTTTACTTCGAGAACGCGGCGGCGGTGCCAGATGTCATATTCCTTGTATTCGTACGCGATCGGCGGTCGGGGACCGACCAGAGACATCTCGCCTTTGAGCACGTTAAAAAACTGTGGCAACTCATCGAGGCTGGTGCGACGGATCATCTGGCCGACGCTGGTGATACGCGGATCGCAGGTCATCTTGTAGACTGGCGCGCCGCCCTCGGCGGAATTGCCGTCATACTTTCCCTTGATAACCTGCGTGATGAATTCCTGGTGAATCCGGGCGCTGTTGTTCGGCTTCATGGAACGAAACTTCAAGCAGCTGAAGGCCTTGCCGAATTTTCCCAGGCGCTCCTGCTTGAACAGCACAGGTCCCTCGGACGTGAGCTTTATGGCCGCCGCGATCAGCAGAAAGATCGGCGAGAGGACAACGATCGCCGCCAAGCTCCCGGCAATGTCCATGACTCGCTTCAGCAAGAATGGCAGCTTTTTCGATTCGTGCAGGTGAATCAGATCCGGATAGAAAGTTGGGTCCGCTGAAATGTCGTCACCTTCGTCGGAATCCGTACCAAAGATGTGCATGGAGACGCCAACCAGCTTCAGGTCTTCGGAAGTAAGATGGGCGGCCAATGCAGCATAGACCTTCTCCTGCAGCCTGCGAATGGCAGCTGCATCATCGGCCGTTCCGAGTTCCGTAAAAATGATTCCGAGGACCGCACGCTCTTTGTACCAGCCCGCTGGGTCCGTTTCCCTACGGCACGCATCTGCCGCTCCGATGATGCCGGCAAGAACGTCCGGTTGACGGTTGGTGTTTACCGCATCCTCTGCATCGATCAGTACCAGCAGAAATCGCTTGCGCGAGCGTTCGGCGCGCTTGCGATCCAGGCAGAGGATCCCGAGGAATAGCTCCTCGGGCAGAATTCTTTGCATCAGGTCCGATGGCCTAAAGGCTGTCTTGGATTTCGTACCGCGCATGCGGGAGCGGTTTCGAGAGACGTCTTTTAAAGCGGCCGTTCCGGGCTTATTGGTCATAATTTGGACTTTTAGCTCAACGGGGATTCGGACCGACTGCTAAAACCCAGCGACAAGAGTCGCACAGGCTACCGCCGTTTCACTCCCAACCGACTTGCTACATCTACAGGGGTGCAATTCGCCTACCAGACAAGATTTCTTCCAAGGATAATAGGGTCGCCCCGACCGATACCTAAGTTACGCAGAATCTTGCGGATACGAAACGACGGCCTCAATAAAGCCGGCGAGGGCGCCTCGCACGGGCGGCAGATAATGAAAACCACTGTCCAAATGGTGAAAATGGATTCCCAACGGCAGGCAAGCGGGTTATCTTCCCGCCAGCGGGCGGCACGCCCCTACCCGCGAATAGGCTGGCTGTCGGTCTGAATTTCATGAGCTCTTGACGCTGCTGGAGATTCAGAACTACGTAGCGCTTCCAGTACGGGCCACAGGATCGCGAGAGCTAGAAAGAAGAACACGAATCCGCCGTCGCGGTGCAGATCGCCGTGCAAAAAGCCAGGGTTCACATAGAGGCTTAGCAGAGTCAATGTCGTGATCCTGATGCCGTTCTTAACGACTGAGAGGGGCAGGGAGAGCACGACGAAGAGAGTTTGCTTCCAAAAAGTGCGAAGGTAAAAACGCGCCGCGAGAAGACAGGTAATGAAAAGCGCCATGCTGGAGCGAATGCTGCTGCATTCCTTCGCCACTTCGATCGTTACGCCCGGCACGGAGAGAATCACTCCCTGACGGAGCACCGGGACACCACATATTTTGAACAGCAAGAGCGAAATCTCCACCGAACCACGCTGAAGGCCGCCGATGACGCGGGAGAGAATCGCGTCCGGAAGCGGAACCATAAGAAGCAGAAATAGCCACGGAAACAGAGCGGAACGGGCGGCGCGAAGTCCGTAGCAAACGACGAAGGCACCCAGCCAGATCACCACGAGACCTAAGATCACGGCGGAAAGATGTTCTTCGCCATTCGAGCGGTAGAAGTGCGGATTGACGAACCAGCAAATCGCCACTCCCAGAAGCATGACTGCCAGTCCGGGCAGAATCGAACAGCGAACCTGCAGAAAGATCGCAGCTCTCTCCGCGTAAATCAGGTAGAGGAAGATGAAGGGAATTAGAAGGATGTGGGAATACGAATCGCCGTGGAGACAAAGAGCTACCAGCGCAGTAAGCGGTTTCCAGGCGAGAGCCACGGATGTCGCCAGAAGCACCGCGAACACAGCATGACGCGATCCGATTTTCGGGGCGCTCTGAAACGATTTGTCGACGACGGTTGACATTTACGGTTCTTACCCGATGTGCTTGTAAAGAAAGCTTCCGCAAGCGGGAAGGAGGAACGACGGCGAAAGCGAACAAAAGCGGTTGATGGCCCGTCTCTGGAATTTGCTCGCGGGGTCAAACGTATGGACGGGAACTTTACCGGGAGAATAACGGTAGTAATGCAGCGGTGTTGATGTGGCTCCCCAGCGGTTCTTAAAGGTGATCAGTCCCGGTTGATCTATGTCGACTCGTCCAAAGTCCAGCGTGACGAGCCCCTGGCTTTTCGCATCTTGGATCGAATTCCAAAAAAGCAGATGCATGCCCCCGAGATTGTGAAAACGCGCGTCCGAACCGCCGTTCTTGTAGTACAGCGTGTCCTTGTGGCGAATGGTCAGCATTCCAGCCACCGCTTGATCTCCTTTACGTGCCAAGCGAATCTTCAGGTCGTCGCCGAAGGCGTCCATCAGGGTGCGGAACCATCTTCGAGGTTGGGGCGGAATGTTGTGGCGTTTGCGCGTGACTACCAGCAAACGATAAAAATCATCGAGAAGCGATTCGTTCGATCCTTCGCGATACGCCAGACCGTCGCGTTCGGCGCGGCGGATCTTCCGCTGCGTGGAGCTGTGATGGAAATTACGAAAGAGCGTGGCCAGATCCGGCCTCAGGTCCAACCGGTGGAATTGATAGGTCGCGCTCGTGTGCCAGCGGGCAGCATCCGGATAGCCAGGATTTAGCGGACGAATCTCAATATAGCCCCAGCGCGCAGCGGCAAGCCGATGCCCCAGCGCCGACAAAACGGACCGAGAATCCACCTCCGTCAAGAGCGGTTCGCAATGATCGGAAAATGGCAGAGATACGAGTCGTCGACCGGTCAGCCAACTGTCCACCTCGCAGAAAACTACGGCGCCTTGCAGTGTCGTATTAGGCGGGGACCAGGAGAAAGCAAGAGGCTGATAGTCATAAGCCTCTCGAAGCGCACGGAGCCACGGGGCGGAGTGAAACAACGAAGCTCTTGGATGGCGATTTACGAATTCGTCCCACCTGCTATCTTTGAGGGGATCGAGTTGATAAAGTTCGGCGCGCTTGCTCGAAGCGACCGCCAGCTCGGCTGATCGAGCGGAGGGATGGATTGTCGTGGTCATCAGGCCTTGAAGTTCTGCACCAACCGAAATCATGACCTCCAACCAGCCATAACGCAATATTTGCGTTTACCTGAGAGGGGGTTTGAGTGCGGGTTCAGATACATGGCGATGCGTCAAATCTTCCTATAAAGCCGCGGCAAGACGCGCGTTACTATACGGCGCCTAGAAAACCGATGCGGCTCGAGGACGCACCCAGCCACGCTAGGTCGCGAGTTGCCAAGCTCGGGCCTTGGATTGAGTCTGCTTTGGCGGCGACGAGCGGAGCGCTTTGACGAGCGCGGAATCGATCTCTACCGCCACGGATCGTTGCAACAGGGAAACTGACACCACAAGGCGATGTGACCCCCTAAGCTCCACGAGCAGCCCTTCAAGTCCGCGAAGCGGACCCGAATCAATCTGCACGCGATCACCGGCCTGCAAGAACGGCCACGGCTGACTCGGGAAGCCCGAAGCAACCAGGCTCTGAATGGCGTCGATCTCTGTATCTTCGATGGGGATTGGAGTGCGGTTAAATCCCACAACCTGGATCACGCCGGGAGTGGTTAGAATTGGCAACCGATTATTGAT
Organism: Candidatus Acidiferrales bacterium; assembly: GCA_050746725.1. Taxonomy (GTDB): domain Bacteria; phylum Acidobacteriota; class Terriglobia; order Acidiferrales; family UBA7541; genus Palsa-295. The sequence continues at coordinate 79,150 of JBOGMX010000046.1, forward strand.
GTCAAATCGACAAAAGAGGTATCCCGGGAAAAGCGGAGCTTCAACCATCTTAATTCGATCGGACCAACACCTTCTGCTCTGATACAGCGGCACGAATGGTTCGTAGCCCTTACCATTCAAAAAACTAGCTACTCCCACCTCGTGGCGCGTCCTCACCTGCAATGCAAACCAAGGCTTAAGAGGCGCGTTAGAGCTGAACTCTCTTGCAGCAGATTCGAGCATCGGATCTTGTGGCACCATGCCCCTTTTCGGTCAAGCTACCGCACTCTAAGTCCCATTCGGACTGTGCGAAATACATATCGGCACGAGGCGTACCACGCCTACATCTCAAGGGGCGATTCGCCATACGTTAGATCTAAAGTACTTACGACCAGGAGTCGGGCTCCTGAAACGATTCTCAGCCGAAGCTTGAGAAGGCGTCTGACCTTAAGTGGTAACTTTCTACCACCGATGGATATAATTGATAAATAAGGAGATAGTGAAGTAGAGCCGATCGCGACTGTGTTTTCAGGCACGAGCGTGGCTCACCGATGGCGGCCTTTGGCTGTCTCCCCCTCCAGAATCGCTACCGTAGGCCTTGTAGTAATATGATCCGTACGCTTGGTTCTCCTCCACGGCGTTCAGAACGACACCCGCGATATTTCGGCTTTGAAGTTCCTGAAGCGCACGCTGGGCAATATCGGACGGCGTCACACCGGCACGAACCACCAGAAGTACGGCATCGCAAAACTCGGCCAAGATGGTGGCGTCTGCAACCGGCAAGCACGGAGGGGAATCCAGAATCACCCAATCGAAGACGGGGATGACGCGCTTTAGTAAGGTTGCGAGCCGACCGTTGGCGAGAAGTTCGCTAGGGTTGGTCACCTCGCTTCCGCCGGTTATCAGGCAGAGATTGCTGCTGCCTTGGCCGCACTGGATCACTGCGGCTTCGTCGGCTTCGCCACGAAGATAATCGGTCAGTCCGGGCGATGTCGGTGCGCCGAAGGGTAAATGCAATCGAGGGCAACGCAAATCAGCGTCGATTACCAAGACGCGGCGGTCGGGTTGGCGAACGATAGCATGGGAGAGATTGCTGGCGACAAACGTCTTGCCTTCGGCAGGCACGGCGCTGGTGATCAAGAGGGTACGAAGTGGTTGGTTGCTACGCAACTGATATAGGCGCGAGCGTAGCGTTCGGAATTGTTCCGCGCCGCGCGAAGAAGAGCTGCCGTTCGCGAATACGTTGACCTTGGGATCAAGCTGCCACCGGGGATGGGCGCAGCGCGCCATTAAATCATCGAATCGGAGAAAGCCATCCGAGGCAAGCGAAGGCATCGAAGCGGCGCCTGGATCCGCCGTTTCTCCGGTTGAGATCGCGGCCGGGGATTGCTCGTCCGCGCCATCTTCGGGCCTGACAGCCTCTCCCTGCGAAAAAACAATTTCTGGCGTTGGAACGGAGGCGCGTTCCTGCTCGGCCTTCTTCAAAGCGTCGTGGATGCGACTCATGATTTCCTCTCGCGCACGGGCACCGCGTTCACTTGACGCAGTCGGCCGAGTAGTTCGTCCAGATTTTCTAGCAGCGCTTGTGCGTTTGCCGTTTGCGTCGCGGCGGACAATCCGGCGCCAGCAATAGGAGCGATTTCATCGAGCTGGAATTCCCGCGCAACCTCTTCCACGATGTGAGCCGGCACAGGCCGCAGGCTGTCCACGTAGGCGTTGATCATGGAATGCTCGCAGAGGAGATTCACAACACGCGGGATGCCGCACGAATAGGTGTGCACCGTCTCGATTGCTTCCTTGGAAAAAATCGGTTCGCCGTTCGCGCCGGCGATGCGCAGGCGTTCGGCGATGTAGCCGAAAGTTTCCTCGAGCGTCAGCGGGGCTGTCCGGCAACGAAGGGTGATGCGCTGCCGAAGTTGGCGCACCTGCGGCGCCTTTAGCTTTTCTTCGAGTTCGGGCTGGCCGGTCAGCACGATCTGCAAGAGCTTTTCAGTGGACGTCTCGAGATTCGTTAGCAGGCGGATTTCTTCGAGAACTTCCGACGAGAGATTCTGCGCCTCATCGACGATTAGTACGGCGGTTTCACCTGCGCGGTAGCGTTCGAGAAGCCACTGGTTTAAGCGCAATACAACCTGGCTTTTCTCGCGCGATTCGCAGGGGATTTCGAATTCGGCCAACATCAGGTCGAATAGGTCGTTCACTCCGAGGCGCGAATTAAAAATATAGGCGGTCGCCACCCGCTGTCCGCGCAACCAGCCGAGCAGGCGATTCAGAAGCGTCGTTTTGCCTGTTCCGACTTCGCCGGTCAGCAAAATGAATCCCTTGCGGTTCTGGATGCCGTACGTCAGGCCGGCCAGCGCCTCTTGGATCTGCCTGGTCAAAAACAGATAGCGCGGGTCCGGATTGACGTTGAAGGGGCTTTCACGAAGCCCGAAGAATCGTTGGTACATACTTTAGGCCCTCGCGCCTAATCCCATACCAGAATCGACCGAAGTTCGTTTGTCGGCGGCCGGTCGTTCTACTTTGCCTGAATCAGGTTCCACCGCCGGTATCATCGCGAGCACGGGCAGGTGCAGCACGAACTCGACATCCCGTTCACTGCGCATAGAGGTGTCCTGCATTTCAAGCATGAATGCCAGAGCGAGGCCAAGCCCCAGTCCGCCCGCCAATCCACCTAGCGCAAATAGCGGCGGCTTCGGAAAAGACGGCTTGTCCGGGAGGTTCGCCGGGTCGAGCAAGGTGAATTGCTCACCTTCCTGCTGCTGGGTCAGAGTTTGCGACATTAACGAAGCATCTCGTTTTTTCAGCAAATCGTTATACGAATCGAGCGCGGTCTGATACCCGCGAGTCAATTCCTTGTACTGTTCCTCGACGACGGGACTTGCCTGCACGCGACTTTGGTACAGGGCAATCTGCTTCTTGATCTGTTGTTGCTCTTTTAGCTTTTCGGCGACGGTTTGATCGGCGGCATGGACCTGAGCCCGTAGCTGTGTAATCTGCTGAGGTTCAATCAAATTCCCCGTGTTCTTAGGAGCCACCGGAGCGCTATTTCCGGCTGCGATTCTTTTCTTGAGAGCGGCAATATCCGCTTTGGCCGAAATCACGTCCGGGTACTCGTCCGTATATTGAGTCTGAAGGGCCGCGAGCTTGGTTTGCAATGCGGCGAGTTGCTGCTGGAGGGTGTCTGGATTTTCTCCTACTTGCGATGCCTGCCATGCGGCAAGCTGTTGGTTCAACATCGATTGGGCGAACGACTTGTCTTGCTCGGCGCGGGATAGAGCCTGGGTCGAAGCATCGAGCTGAGTGGTCAGGCTTGTGAGCAAATTGAGATTCGTCTGTTCCTGGTCCGGTAGCGCGCCTATGTAACGCATCTTAAACGCGGCAAGCTTGGCGTCCTGGGCATCGAGAGCCGTCTTGGCATCAGCCAATTGTTGTGACAGGAAATCCGTCGTTTGGGCGGACCGCAGATTCTGAACTTTAAGGCTTTCCTCGATGAACATGGTCGTGACCGCGGAACACACAGCCTGTGCCGTGTGCGGGTTATCCATGGTGACGTTCACGAAGAATCCCGGCAGATCGCGGGTCGTATCGCTCATCGGCTGTATGGGAGTCACTTCGATTTGCTTTTGCAGCCGCGCCACAAGCTCATCCATCGAAACCCGGTTTATGTCCTTTGGAAAAAGCCCCAGCCGCCGAATGATAGGTTCGAGCCTGGTCCGACTCAAAATCTGCTGCTGCAAGCTGGCCAGACGCTGGCTTAGATCTACCGTATCCACCGGTTCTACGATTTTCGCCGAAATTGTGGGCGGTTGCACCAGCACCAACGTTTGCGACTTGTATTTCGCGGGCAGAATCCGTGCCACGCCGTACGCCAGCGGCGGCCCTATCACCGTCAATACCAGGATCAACACCCATCGACGCCGCAGCATCGCGATGTAATCCGCCGGAGTCAATTCTCGCCGCGTCATTCCGTCCTCGCTTCCACCTTTGCCCTACCCTTGAACTTGATCTGCATCATCGACATCGCGCTAAAAAAGAAGCGGCCGCTGGTGCCAACTGAAGCCCACCGAAATCAGGTGGCGGATCACGCTTGTGCCGCACGAAGGCCCGATGCAGAACGTGCTATTCGAAGTCTGATATTGCATCTGATAGGAGAGCGTGAGTGCCAGCGTCTCGCTCAGCGGGCGGGCGAGGCTGGCCCCGGCAAACCAGTAGTCGTAGTTTTGGCCCGAATTTTGGCCAATGGCAATCGGCAGGGCCGAATTTCGCGAATACCCGGCGTTGAGTCCACTCGAGAAAGTCCGCGACATCTGGCGGGTGAGCGAGCCGGTCACGATATCAGTAAGCGATCCGGCCAGCACACCAGATCCGGCACCCACGCCATGCGAATAGTTCAGCCCGAGAGCTGTCCTCTGGTACTGGTAATTCAACGCTGAGTTCAGGGACCAATAAACATGTGTTGACGAAGTGTTCGATGCGCCGGAGCCGCTTCCCGTGCCACCGGTTGTGGCTTCCTGATCGAAAATCGCGAATTCAGGGCCGGCGGCGATTTGGAAGGCAAGCCGGCCGGTGACGCGACGGCCATACGAACCTTCCACCGTGTGGGTATAGATCGATTGGCCAAGGCTGCTGTAGCGAAAATCACTGAAGTCATATAAAAGCGCGACGGTGTCGTGGCGCGCGAGTTGGTAATTGTAGCCGCCTTGAAAGATCACATCGCCGGAATCAACGAGATTGTTCCCAAAGAAGTGCAACAAAGAATAGCCGCCAGCCATAGTGATCGAACTGCGCGGCGTGAGAAACGTTTCGAGCTGCGCCACCGAAGAGTTCGCTAAATTTTGACCCTGCCCCGTGAGGATCGACTGGCCCGTTGTGAATCCCGGTCCGAGTCCTGCCGAGCCGTTGCCCAGGAGAGGCAATCCTCCCACCCCTCCGAAACCAAGACTCGACTGGGGCAAATAGTTCAGCTGATCCAGGAACGACAGCACCGAGCGCCGGAAAGTAATTTTGTCGGTGAAGCCGAGTTCCTCTACGTTTCCGCTGGGGACATTATTCTCGTTCGAATACATCCCGCCGCCGGTGTATGAGAGCTTCATTTCCGAAGTGCCGGAGGTGTGATGGATGTCGACCCCCGCGAGGAATGATGTCCACGCACCCCAATTCGAATTCGAAGCGCTCTCTTGAGGATTGGAATCAGCCGAACCGGTCAGATCGAATCGCGGTTGCCAGTAACTGCGTGTATTGGTCAGGTTGCCCATGGAAATATACTGCGCACCTGAAAGCGGCCGGGTATCCGGCTGTACCGTTTGCGAGTTCTGGTCCACGCCTTGGTTCTGACTACCTGACGCGAGCGGCGAACGGTACGCCGGGATCGGCTGCTCGGCCTGATTTTGGAGGTTTTGGCCGGTGGAACTTTCTGAGTCCTGACACCTAGCCACGGGCGCGGACAAGAACGCGAATGCACAGAGGAGCCCCGCCAGACAGCCAACGATTCGAAGTTCGTGAATTGCGCTCTTCGGCATCTCAGGGGACCACGATCTGATCGCCCGCTCTAAGAACGATATTTTGATCCGTGTGCTTTCCCGAGAGCACATCTTTGTAATTGAATGGGAATTTCTTCTGCTTGCCACCCTGCTGCCGGAGAACGTAAATCTTTTTGGTATTCGCGAACATCGTGAATCCGCCGGCGCTCGAAAGCGCCTGCAAGACGTTCATGCCGGGCAGCAACGGGTAGGCTCCCGGATGCGTGACTTCGCCCAGAATGTAAACGCGCTGGCTATTGATCTGCGTCACGATCACCGTGACCTGCGGATCGGTGATGAATTTTTTCAGGCCATCGGTGATGTTCGCGGCAAGCTGCATTGGCGTGAGGCCGCTGGCCTGAATGTCGTTTAGCAGAGGCAACGAAATCTTGCCGTCGGGGCGGACCTCGACGGTTCGCGTAAGTTCCTTTTCCTTCCAAACATCGATATCGAGTACGTCCTGTGCGCCAATCACGTAACCCGGATTCTTCGTAGCCGCTTTATGCGAGCTCGCGGAGGCAGTCGAGGTGCCGGACGAATTTGCCGAAGTCTGCGCGCTCATCGGAGCCGCGAAGGCCAGCAACGCTACCACCACGATCCATGTGCGATTTCTAAGCATTCCCCTTCTCCCACTCTTAATTCGCTTCGCTCTCCGCGATTCCGATTTGCTTCAGCTTGTACAGCAGCGATTTGTAGCTGATCTGCAATTCCTGCGCGGCGCGCTTGCGGTTCCATCGAGTCCGAGCCAGCGCCTCCAAGATCAGTTCCCTTTCGGCCTCTCGCGATGCCGCGCGAGCCGCCGCCTTTAGCGAATAACTTCGCGGAGCGGCGGCTTGCTCTCTCGCGATCCCAGCCGGAGCAGCTTGCAGCTCTGAAACCGCCAACCGCTCGTCGCCCAAGGCCACAATTTTTCTTAGCACATTCTCCAACTCGCGTATATTCCCGGGCCACGAGTAATTCATCAGCGTCTTGAGCGACTCTTGCCGCAATGTTGGGTGCGGCCGGCTCATTTGCGAAGCGTGCTTCGCAAGCAAAAATTCCACTAACGCCGGGATGTCTTCGCTACGCTCGCGCAACGGCGGAAGACGCAGACAGACTCCGTTGATTCGATAATAGAGGTCGCTCCGAAACCGGCCAGCGCGTGTTTCATGTTCCAGATCACGCGTTGTCGATGAAATTACGCGCGAGGCAATCGCGCCCGCAGCCGGAACGCTCTCACCATCAGGCAGCGCGTGAAGTAGATGGGCTTGGCACGCCGCGTCAAGATCGCTCAATTCGTCAAATAGCACGGTTCCCGCGCCGCCCGATCCTCCGCCGTTCATTGCGCGCAAATGCTCGGCCAACTGCGCGGGGAGTTTGTCAGGAGTCATGGAGGCGCACGATATCTTTGCGAGTGGCGTATCGCAATGACGCGAAAGACTGTGAATTCGTCGCGCGAGCACCTCTTTTCCGGTGCCGCTCTCTCCGAATAACAAGACGGGAATATTTGTCGGTGCGATTTCGGCCACAATATTTTCGATAGTTCTCATGGACCGGCTCACAGGCATAACCCATGTGCCGCTTCCCGACGACACTAAACGCGCTGAGCTAGCGACCATTGTTTCCCTTTGCGTCCCCAATTCCATTGCTCCGCGCACCTGCCAGTTTGGCACGGGGGCGCGTTAACTAGGAAGACAGGGTTGCAACGCGATTGCCAGGCGATGCCATGCAATCAGAAAGGCTATCGTTGGCTAACGGCTTTGTTTTCAGTGTCAAGTTTTGCGCGCGTCCACTAATGAGCCGAGTCTTGATCTCAAAGCCCCGCGCCGCTTCCACGATTGGGCAAAATATTTTCCCTTTGTTCCGTTCTTCTACCATTGACGAGTGCTGAAGCTCGCAGACCGCCCAACCGAATGGGAGGCAACGGTTGCATCCTTAGAATTCGGAAGTAGTTGACGATAATAGGGATAAAGCATACGCCTAGTCGCTAACCTCTGTTTGGGAGGTGAGGTTACCGGATTGCTGTGGAAACAAACGGGTACTCCCGCTCGCGTGGCAGACCCTTTGAGGAAGTTGTGAAACGACCAACGACAGCCAAGCACAAAACCGTGATTGGGACGCGGCGGAGGTTCCTGCCCGTCGCGCTCTGCTTGACGATGGGTGTCCTGTTCTTTGAGGGCTGCACCCGCAATCCGGAGGTCCGCAAGAAGCAATATCTTACGAAGGGCGAAGCGTATCTGAACAAGGGCAAGTATTCCTCGGCTTCAATCGAGTTTATGAACGCGATTCAGATCGACTCGCAGTATGCCCCGGCCCATTACGAACTCGCGCAATGCTATATAAAAGAGAGGAATTGGTCCGGCGCCTACCAGGAACTGTCTAGAACCGTCCAAATTGAACCTTCGAATTCGAAAGCGCAGCTCGATCTCGCGAGTATCCTTTTGGCCGCACATCGATTTCCGGATGCCCGCAGTCACGCACGGGCCGTGCTGAAATCAGAGCCCAACAATGCCGCCGCGCAAGTGCTCGTTGCCTCTACGGACGCTGGAGCGGGCGATCTGCCGAAGGCTATCACTGAGGCGCAGCAAGCGATTCAAATGGATCCGCATCGCGCGGCCTCCTATCTGGTGCTCGGCGCTCTCGAGGAAAAAAACAACGATCCGCTAACCGCGGGGCAGAATTTTGAGAAAGCCCAGGAACTGGATCCCAAGTCAGCAGCAATCGCCATGGACTATGGGCGGTTTGACCAGGGCCGGAAGCATTGGCCGGAAGCTGAAAAACAATTTGAGAGCGCGATAACGCTCGATCCGAATAGTCCGTTGCCTCGCGTGACGCTCGCAGGGCTCTATATTGCCGAGGAGCAACCGGACAAGGCCGAGCAGGTGTTGCGCGAAGCCAAACAGGCCCTGAGCAAGAATCCAGCCGGCTATCGTTTGCTTGGCGATTTCTATTTGGCGCAGGGCGAAACGGATAAAGCCGCTGCTGAATTCGCGTCGCTGCACGCCGAGCATCCCAAGGACAATACCGTAACGACAACCTACGTCCAGATCCTGATTCTGCAAAAGCATTTGGACGAAGCGTCTAAATTGGACGACGCTCTCTTGCAAAGCTCGCCTTCCGATACCCAAGCGCAGGTGCTTCGCGGAGCAATCTTGACGCGGCAGGGCAAGGCCGCCGATGCCGTCCCAATTCTGGAATCGGCGGCAAAAGCGGCTCCCAACAACGCGCTGGCGCATTATGAATTGGGCCTCGCCTACGCCGAAACATCGAACAGCGGACAGGCTCAAATTGAATGGTCGCAAGCCGCCCAGCTCAATCCGGCGATGATCCAACCTGAACGCGCGCTTGCGGCGCTCGCAGCTCGAAATGGGAATAACCAGCTCTTGATCGATAGCAGCGAACGGCTTATCGCACTCGAACCGCACTCTTCTGAGGGTTACATATTCCACGCCAGAGCTTTGTTGCAAAAGGGCGACGAAAAAGACGCTGAGACTGACCTTACAAAGGCGATGGGGATGGCGCCGCGCGACGCAGTCCCTTATGCACGCATGGGCGATCTGCGTGTCGAGCAGAAGCAATTCGATAAAGCGCAGGAATTGTACGAAAAGGCTCTCTCGCTCAACCCAGCAGCCGCCGATGCGCTCTCGGCCCTGGTCAACATCGATCTAGAACGAAAGCAGCCAGCCGCCGCGTTGCGGCGGGTGCAGGAGCAAATTTCCCGTGTGCCGAATAGCAGCAACTTTTACCTCTTGCTCGGTCAGCTGGAACTACGCAATCAAGACCCGACCAAAGCTCAGCTAGCGCTGCAACAAGCTACAAAGCTGAACGACAACAACGTGCCGGCCTACTTACTGCTGGCGAATGTCGATATTTCCCAAGGCGCTCCAGATCAAGCAGTGAACGCGTATCAGCAGGCGATCAAAGCAAATCCGCGCGATGTGCGCGTTTACGTCGGCCTCGGGCAGCTTCTGGATTCCCAGGGCGAATGGCAAAAGGCCGAGGCACTGGACAAGCAGGCATTGCAGATCGATCCCACTTACCCGGTCGCGGCAAATAATTTAGCTTACTTGATGCTCGATCATGGCGGAGACGTCAACGTGGCGCTATCCTTGGCTCAGACAGGTCGCCGCGGTTTGCCGAATGTGCCTAATTCCGCGGACACGCTCGGTTGGGCCTATTATCACGAAGGTGCATACAACTCCGCGGTCGACACTTTCCAGCAAGCCATCAAAGGCGACCCCAAGGATCCAACATTTCATTACCACCTCGGGTTGGCATACGAAAAAACAAACAAACCCGCGCTGGCTCGCGCGCAGTTCCAAGAGACGCTCAAGATCGACCCGAGTTACAAACGCGCTGGCGAGATTCACAAGCTCCTCTCCGAATCGATGCACGACTAACGCGGCGGGATTAACAGAACGAAACTCACTTCGCGATTAGTCCCGAAGGTATTCTCTGAAAATTAATCGGAAAGTGGATGGGCTCGAAGCCAGCCAAGCACATTCTCAGCGTCTTTGTCCGGCGGGAACACCGGATAGAAAACGTGCTCGATCCGCCCACCTCGCACGATTAGCGTCAGTCGCTTCAGCAGTCGCATTCCTTCCACCTCGAACGTGGGCAGACGAAGCGCGTCACAGAGTCTAAATTCCGCATCGCTAAGAATTTCGAACGGAATCTTCAGTCGTTCAGCCATTTCGCGTTGGTACTCGCTCGTCTGAGTGCTCAAGCCAAAAATCTCCGCGCCAAGTTCCTTAATCGCAGGCTGTTGATCTCGATACCCGCATGTCTGCGGGGTGCATCCGCGAGCGCCGGGAGTCTCATCCCATCCGGATGGCAAGGATTTTCCCGGGACGCCGGTCATGGGATAGCAATAGATCACCGTACGGAGCGCGTTCCGGGCGCGAAGGTTTACGCTTCGGCCCGTCATCGAACGCAGCAAGATCGCCGGCATGGCCATGCCTTTCAAATGATCCGCCGTTCCGTCATCAATCGGACGCGGCAGATTGGATGGCAATGGAAAATAGGCTGGCATGCTCCTATCACTCATTCAGGCATAGGGATGCGGCGAATCGCATCTCCGTGCCGGATCACGCCCGGCCGAATCACCGTCAAATATAGTCCCGCGTCGCCTCCGTGCCGCTGCGCAATCGTTTTCAGCACCTGCGGGTTCTGCTTTCCCGTTTCCGGATCGAGATTGATCATCATGCATCGCGGATCGCGCTGCGCCACGCTGGTTAGCACTCGCTCGCCGATTTGCAGCAGGCAATCCATCCATTGTTCTTCCTCGAATGCGCGGGTTGAGCGGGGCTCGAAGTAGAGATTCGCGCGGAATTGCCGGTGGTCGATCGAGCACTCGGCTTCCGCCGCGAGCCGGCGTACGCTGGCTAGGCTGAATAACGAAAGGTGCTGGGAATCAAATACGCCACGCGCGCTCTTCAAAAGATAAATCGGCCGTCCGCTCGCCCCCGCGATCTCGTCGCGCAGCGCCGCGTCAGAAACTTCCACCAGCCGCCCGCCAGGAGTTTGCACGCGGAGCCCCGGCTCGGGCTCCACGGCGGTGGGAACGCGTTCGAAACGTGGCTCGTATGTAAGCATTCGCGCATTCTCTCTCGCCGTCATCCACGGGAAGCTGTTCTTTTCTGCCTTCTCCGCTTGCACGAAGGCATATTGCCGGTCGCCGAAGATTCCGTCCAATCCCACGTGCGCCTCGTCCAGAAGAGTCCCCGCCATCGATTTGACAGGATACAGGTAGATCTTCTCGACAGTGGCAATGGCATCGAACATTTCCTGGTATCTCCGAAGGACGCGATCTACGGAACTGCCGCGTAATCGGCTCTATGTTACTGGATCAAAGCGCGGAGGTCTCGTCGAGATTCCAATTTGCGCGCGCGACACGTGGACGGAAGCGACCGGATGCGTGCCTGCGCTGGCGTTCTGCGGATGTGGCGCTCACTGCGTTAACGAGTCACAACCTTCAGCTCCGTGGAAGTCAGGTCCAAGGAGTTGCTGCCCACCATGATCTTGAAATTGCCTGGTTCGACGACCCAGTGCCAATCGCGATTCAAAAAGCACAGCTCCTTGAAGCCGAGCTTGAAATGAACGGTTTTCGTTTCGCCTGGATCGAGCGTGACGCGTTGGAAGCCGCGCAATTCCTCCACTGGCCGTGTGACCGAGCTGACTTCGTCGCGAATATAGAGCTGAACGACTTCATCTCCGCGGATGTGGCTCGTGTTCGTGATGTCGACGGAAACCGTGGTTTCGCCCTGCGTGCCGATCGTTGCCGGCGATAGCCGAAGATTTGAGTATTTGAAAGTTGAATAGCTCAGTCCCCAGCCGAACGGAAACAGAGGCGTGACGCTGCCGTCCACGAAGCCGCGCTTTGCAGAGGGCTTTTGGTAATAGTAATCGGGCAGCTGACCGACGGAGCGCGGAACGGTGATCGGGAGATGGCCGCCAGGATTGTAATCACCGAAAAGCACGTCAGCCACTGCGGTGCCGCCCTCCTGTCCCACATACCATCCATCGAGAATCGCCGGCACGTGGGCCGCGACGTAGTTGATCGCTAGCGGCCGTCCGTGAATCAGCACCACCACTACGGGTTTACCCGTAGCAAGCATTGCGTGCACCAGGTCATCCTGATTGCCCAGCAGGTTCAGGCTTTCGCGATCGCCCAGGTGATTTGGCGCCCATGCTTCGCGCGATGTCTGCTCGTTGCCCCCGAGGGCAAGAATGATCAAGTCCGCCTTTTGCGCGACTTTGACGGCTGCCTTAATGCGCTGCGCGTTCAGGATTGGATTGCCCAGGACCACTTTGTCCGCATTCCAATCGGCTGGTGTCTCCGTGATTTTGCAGCCGAGCGAGTATAGGACCTCGGCTCGCGATCCAACTTTGTTCTTGATTCCTTGAAGAATGCTGACGCTTTGCGTCGGTTGGCCGCTGTACTCTCCAAGATGGGTTTCCGCCGCGTTGGGGCCAATCACCGCGATGCGCTTGTATTGGGAGACATCCAGCGGGAGCAGGTTACCCTTGTTTTTGAGAAGCGTCAGCGCTTCGTGGGCTGCTTTCAGCGCGAGTTCGCGGTGCGCGGAGTCGTTGGTGATCTTTACGGCGTAATCCGGATTGACGTACGGCTCGTCGAAAAGGCCGGTGAGGAATTTCATGCGCAGTACGCGCGCCACGGCGCGGTCGATGTAAAACTCGGAAACTTGTCCGCTGTTGACCAAGTCTTCCAAATGCGTGAAGGCGTCCGCGGAGGGAAGCTCCACATCCACGCCCGCTTCGAGCGCCATCTTGGCTGCTTCGGCGTCGGTGGCTACCACGTGGTGTATCGTTCGCAGCTGCGTAATGCCGGAATAATCCGATACCACGATTCCGCGGAATCCCCATCTCTGCCGAAGCGTGCCGGTAAGGAGCTGCGTGTCGCTGTGCGCGGGGATGCCGTCGATTTCGTTGTACGAGGCCATCACCGCGCCAACCCCCGCCTCCTGAACTGCAGCTTTGAATGGTTTCAGAAAATACTCGCGGATCGTGCGCTCGGAATAATTTCCGGGAGCAATATTTGTGCCGCCTTCAGGCTGACCGTGTACGGCGAAGTGTTTGGCCGTGGCAATCACGTGCGGCTTATAAATGAAAGGACCCGGTCCTTGCAAGCCTTCGATCTCAGCGACGCCGATGCGCGAGACGAGATAGGGATCTTCGCCGAACGTTTCCTCCGTGCGCCCCCATCGCGGATCTCGCGCGAGGTTGATCACCGGAGATAGACACTGCTGCGCGCCGCGCGCCCGCACCTCCGCCGCAGTCGCTGCGAACACGCCTTTCACCAACGCTGGGTTCCATGTTGATGCGAGAGCTATCGCTTCCGGATATGACGTTCCACCCGGCGCCATTTCTCCGTGCAAGCATTCCTCGTGGAAAATCACCGGAATTCCCAAACGGGTATGTTCGCGCAGCCATTTCTGGACTTGGTTGGTGAAGATCGCCTCCTCGCGCGGGCCGCGATTCTCGCTCGGACGCGTCATTTCGCCCAAACCGTTCCTCAGTGCAACGGCTGCGAGGGCTGGGTCGAAATTCCCGTTGCGATCCTCAAAGAGACCGGGCGATCCTGCAGGCAGGGTCGTTTGCCAGGTTCCCACCAGTTGCGCGATTTTCTCCTGAAGCGTCATGCGCGACATCAAGTCGGCGACGCGCTGTGCGACCGGTAGTTTCGGATTCCGGTATGGCGGCGTGGCTTGCGCGGCCGCAGGGTAGCAAATGCATGCACACACGAGCAGAGCTAGCGCTGACCGTCGAGCAAAGTCGCCAAGTTGGAAACCGAATTTCACGTTGCGCCTCCCCGGGATGTCCGCGATTGCAATCTGATTTTCGCGTGGTATTCTAGCATCGCCGTTAACGTACACGCTAAGCAAATTCAAGCTTCACAACAAGACAAGCCGCCCGCCGGATGAGGATCAATCGATGCGGTCGATGGCAAGAGGGCTGGGTGGCGGTCTACTAGCACGATGTTTCGTTGCCGCCGTCGAATGCGGCAGCATCAATAGCAAGAGCGCCCACAAGCGGATTCTCATCGAATTTTCGATGGCTCACCGCCTATGCGCGAATTCCATCGTTCATCTTGGCCGTGGGCGGATTGCAGGCGTGGCGGGGAGCGGCGCAGGGATTAGAGCTGCTGCTTGCGTTGGTTGCTGTAATTGGGATCGGTCTAGCTAGGGCGGATTCTCGTGCTTGCTGTACGCCGGGATGCTCTGGAGAGACGGCGGGATTAAAACGATGAATTCAGCGCTGATGGGAATTGACGTCGGCACGGGCGGCACGCGCGTGGTAATCGTCGACACGGGCGGGCGGATGACCGCATCGGCGACCGAGGAGCACGCGCCTTTTGCCTCGCCCGAGGTCGGCTGGGCCGAGCAGCATCCGGACGATTGGTGGCGCGCCGCAAGGATCGCCATTCGAAAGGCCCTGCGCGCCTCGAAATTATCCGCCGAGCAAATTTCGTGCGTCGGGCTTTCAGGCCAGATGCATGGTGCCGTGATGCTCGATTCCGCCGGCAACGTCGTTCGTCCAGCGCTGATCTGGTGCGACGTTCGCACCCAAAAGCAATGCGACGATCTTACCGCTCAAGTCGGGCGCGAACGGCTGATCGAACTCACCGCGAATCCGGCGCTGGCGAACTTCACACTCACGAAGCTGCTTTGGGTTCGCGACAACGAGCCGGACAATTGGCGCCGCGTGCGGTCCGTCATGCTGCCGAAGGATTACGTGCGATTCAAGCTGACCGGACTCGCGGCGACGGACGTTACGGATGCGTCCGGCACGCTGATGCTCGACGTTGCGCGCCGGAAGTGGTGCGACGAACTTCTAAACGCGGTCGAGATCGATCGGTCGATTTTGCCTGACCTTTACGAGTCGCCAGCCGTGTGCGGCCAAATTTCGGCCACGGGCGCCGAGGCGAGCGGACTCGCCGCCGGGACTCCAGTCGTCGCCGGAGCCGGAGACCAGGCTGCGGGAGCCGTTGGGCTGGGCGTGATTGCACCCGGCGCGGTGCACGCAACCATCGGCACGTCCGGAGTCGTGTTCGCGGCCACCGACCGGCCGCTTGCGGACCCGCAAGGGCGGTTGCATACTTTTTGTCATGCAATGCCGAACCGCTGGCATGTGATGGGCGTCACGCAGGCTGCGGGTCTTTCGCTGCGTTGGTTCCGCGACAATTTCTTTCAGGAATCCGCGAACGACGGAGCGGACTTGTACGCGCGGATGACCGACGAAGCCGAAAAAGCGCCCGTAGGTGCGGAAAAACTGTTATGGGCGCCGTACTTGATGGGCGAGCGAACGCCGCATCTCGACGCAACTGTGCGTGGCGCACTGGTTGGGCTGACCGCGTCACACACGCGGGCGCACGTGATCCGCGCGATTCTCGAAGGCGTGGCTTTCAGCCTGAAAGACACTTTCGCAATATTTAAAGAGATGGGAATTCCGGTGGGCAATATCCGGTTGGGAGGCGGCGGGGCGCGTTCCCGCTTCTGGCGGCGCGTGCAGGCCGAAGTGTATGGACGCGCGGTTCAAATCCTCGGAGTGGAGGAGGGGCCTGCGTATGGCGCCGCGATTTTGGCGGGAGTCGGCGCGGGGGTATGGCCGTCCGTGGAAGCGGCGTGCGAATCCGTGGTTCACATCGCGGAGTGCGTCGAGCCCGATCCCGAGCATGTGGCTATCTTGAACGCTCAGTACGCGCGCTACCGCCGGATTTACCCGGCGATGAAATCGATCTATTCGTCATAGCGCGGGATTTTTCTGCGTTGCAGCGAGGAGAATTGAATGAGCCCTAAAACAAACGATCCTTACAAGCCGAGGCCGGAACACAAATTTTCGTTTGGTCTTTGGACCGTGGGAAACCGCGGGCGCGACCCTTTTGGCGATGTGGTTCGCCCTGCGCTTAAGCCCACTGAAATCGTATCCATGCTCGCGGAAGTCGGCGCGTGGGGCGTGAACCTGCACGACAACGATCTCGTGCCCATCGACGCAACGCCTGCGGAGCGCGACCGGCTGGTAAAGGAATTTGCCGCGAGCTGCAAAAAGAACGGGATCGTCGTGCCCATGACGACGGTCTCGCTCTTTTTCGATCCCGTGTTTCGCGATGGCGCTTTCACCTCCAACGATCCCGAGGTGCGCGCCTACGCCTTGCAAAAAACGATGCGCGCCATGGACATCGGCGCGGAACTCGGCGCGAAGATTTTCGTTTTGTGGGGTGGGCGGGAAGGCGTGGAAACCGACGCCTGCCGGCGGGCCGATGAAGCGATCAAGCGTTTGCGTGACGCGGTGAATTATTTGTGCGAATACAATCTCGATCGCCGCTATGGATTCAAGTTCGCACTCGAAGCCAAGCCAAACGAGCCTCGCGCGGACATCTATATGGCTACTACGGGACACTATCTTGGTTTCATTCCAACGCTCGATCGACCGGAAATGGTGGGCGTGAACCCAGAAGTGGCGCACGAGCGCATGGCGGGCCTGAATTTCATGCACGGAGTAGCGCAGGCATGGGAATCCGGGAAGCTGTTTCACATCGATCTGAACGACCAGATGCCCGGACGCTACGACCAGGATCTCCGATTCGGGTCGGCCAATCTCAAATCCGCTTTCTGGCTGGTTAAGTTTCTCGAGGACGTCGGGTACGAAGGACCGCGCCATTTCGACGCGCACGCGTATCGCACGGAAGATCACCAAGGCGTGAAAGATTTCGCTGCCGGCTGCATGAGGACGTACCTGATTCTGAAGGAAAAAGCAAAACACTGGAACGAGGACGAGGAGATTCAAACGATCTTGCGGGAAATTTCGGCGGATGGGAAGGGAATCGGAAACATCGGCCGATTCTCGAAGCAGAACGCCGCGTCGCTGCTCGGTCACGTATTTGACCGGGCGCAGATTATGAAGAAAAGGCTTCCCTACGAGCACTTGGATCAACTCACGATCGATATACTGGCCGGCGTCCGGTAAAACCTCTAAACGCGAATTCCGTTTGTGGCCTTTGGGCCCGCAACACGACAAAACGCTCCGAGTATGCGTCGGCAAAGGGCCTAGCCGCGAACCAATGGAGCCTCTGATTGCCAGTTCTGCCTGGTGATGCGCTTGACAAAGTCCCTCTTCAAACACAGGCTATTCGCCGGGATCTCTGGTCCGTTTCCGCCTGCGGAGCGTTGAATGGAATTGATTCACGACGATTTTCTGCTTCATTCGAGGACGGCGCAGCGCTTGTACCACGGTTATGCGGAAGCTCAGCCCATTCTGGACTACCACTCGCACCTGCCAGCGGCGGACATTGCTTCGGACCGCCAGTTCCGAAATCTATTCGAGATTTGGCTGGAAGGAGACCACTACAAGTGGCGCGCAATGCGAGCCAATGGCGTGGCCGAGCGGTACTGCACTGGTGACGCGCCACCGTACGAAAAATATTTGGCTTGGGCTCGAACGGCGCCGTTCACGCTGCGCAATCCTCTCTACCACTGGACGCATTTGGAGCTGAAGCGGTATTTTGGAATCGCCGAACTGCTCGATGAAGCAAGCGCCAAATCCGCGTGGGATCGAGCAAGCCAACTGCTTCAGACTCCCGAACTATCGGCCCAGAGGATTTTGAAAAAATTCAAGGTTCGCGTTGCGTGCACCAGCGACGATCCTTGCGATGACGTATCGCATCACAGGGCGCTCGCGTCGAGCGAATCGGAATTTCGGGTATACCCGACGTTCCGTCCGGACGCAGCGCTGGCCGTTCATTCCCCCGAACTATTTCGCGAGTGGATTGGAAGGCTCGAAAAGGCGAGCAACACGGATATTAGGTCGTTTCGCGCCTTTCTGGATGCTCTGAAGGCGCGTCACGACTATTTTCATGCACAGGGAGCGCGGCTATCCGACCACGGCCTGATCCATTGTCATGCGACGCCTTGCAACGAGACTGAAGCGGCCGGCATTTTCGAAAAGGTTCGCGGCGGCTCGATCGCCGGCGAAACCGAGCAGGAAAAGTTCCGGTCGTTTCTGATGCTCTATTTCGGCCGGCTGGATGCGGAGAAGGGCTGGACGAAGCAGCTGCACCTAGGCGCTTTGCGGGACGTAAACACTCGCCGCTACCGGAATCTCGGCTCTAACACCGGATTCGACACCATCGGAGATGACGTTCAGATTCGCGCGCTTTGCGCTTACCTCGATCTCCTCGATCGCGAAAACGCCCTGCCGAAAATGATCGTGTACAACTCGAATCCGGCGGACAACTACGCGTTTGCCACGGCGGCAGGCAGCTTTCAGGACGGCGCCGCCGCGGGAAAACTTCAGTTCGGAAGCGGCTGGTGGTTTATGGACCAGAAAGAAGGGATCGAGTGGCAGCTCAACGCGCTCTCGAATACGGGATTGCTCGCGCGCTTCATCGGCATGACCACCGATTCGCGCTCTTTCATGTCCTTTCCGCGGCACGAATATTTCCGGCGCGTTCTTTGCAATATGATCGGCAGCGAAATGGAAAAGGGCGAGCTTCCGAATGACGAACAGCTGTTGGGCGGTTTCGTTCGGAATATTTGCTTCGAGAACGCCCGGCAATATCTGGGGCTTGCTATGCCCGGCGGCCACTCTGGCCGATAAGCGGATTGGCTCAATCGCACTGCTGCATTCGCGCACGAAACTCCGGCGGTCCATCTCACCAGTCGTGCATCGTTCCATCCAGCTTTCGATTGACGGGCAAATACGCCCGCTGGTAGGGATATTGAGCCGCCAGCGATTCATCGATATCGACGCCTAAGCCCGGCGAATCGCCGGGGTGCATGTGTCCATCGCTAAATGAATAGGCATGGGGAAACACGCGGTCTGTTTCCGGCGTGTGTAGCATGTATTCTTGAATGCCGAAATTGTGCACGCTCAAATCGAAATGCAGCGCGGCGGCCATGCAAACCGGGCTCAGGTCGGTTGCGCCATGCGATCCGGTTCGCACCTGGTAGGTTTCGGCGAGATTTGCGATTTTGCGCAGATGGGAAATTCCGCCGGCGTGGACCACCGTTGTTCGGATGTAGTCGATCAGCTGTTCCTGAATCAGTAGCTGGCAGTCGTATATGCTGTTGAAAACTTCGCCCACGGCGAGAGGCGTGGTGGTGTGCTGCCTGATCAGGCGCAAGCGCTCTTGGACTTCCGCCGGTGTGGGATCCTCGAGCCAAAATAAATGGTAGGGTTCGAGCTCCTTGCCCAGGCGCGCTGCCTCGATCGGAGTCAGGCGGTGATGCGCATCGTGGAGCAGGTGCAGGTTTGGGCCGAACTCCCGCCGCAATCGGGCGAAAAGTTGCGGCACGAAATCGAGATACTTTTCGGACGACCATAGATTTTCAGGCGGTGCATTTTTCTCTGCGGGCTCGTAGTACATTTCGCCGCGGCCGACTCCGTAAGTGGTTGGCAATCCCGGCACGCCGCATTGAGCGCGTATGGCCTTGTAACCGAGCTTCACGTAGTGCGCGACAGCTTCGACTGCCTCCTCAATATTCGAACCGCTCGCATGGCCGTATACAAGGACGGAATCGCGCGACGCGCCTCCGAGGATCTGGTACAGCGGCACACCAAGACTTTTCGCCTTAATGTCCCAAAGCGCTGTATCGACGGCGGAGATCGCGGACATTGTCACCGGTCCCCGGCGCCAGTAAGCTCCCTTATACAAGTATTGCCAAATATCCTCGATGCGGCGCGCGTCCCGTCCAACGAGCAGCGGCACAACGTGTTCGGAGAGATAGCTTGCAACAGCCAATTCGCGGCCGTTCAGCGTGGCGTCGCCGAGGCCGTGAATCCCGCCTTCGGTGATTAGCTTGAGGGTGACGAAGTTTCGCCCCGGGCTGCAGATGATAACTTTCGCTTCGGTGATTTTCATCGCACCGAGCCTTCTCTCCCGCGAGTTTCCTGGCGTTGCGTCCCGTCGATTGGCGGGAAAGCGTTGGATTCCGAGGCACCATATGCTACCAGAGCTGCGGGTTGGATCGACAATTTTCGCCGCCGGCGCGCGACGGCCGCAGCCCCTTTTTCGACTTGCAATGGCGAGAAAAACGGCGAATTCGGATGCACCGGGACGTTCCGGGTGAGCGGGGTCCCGACCGTGTGTTTTCTACGATTTACGCGTGCTTCTACTCGATTGACTGTTCCGGGTGACCACCCCAAAACGCAGAGCGTTTTGAGGACCCCGGTTGGCAGCGTGTGATTCATGATTCGTGATTGGTGATTCGTGAAAAACGGAAGTTCCGGGGCCGAGACGAACGTGTAGCGATTTGGGATGGCATGCGGCGAGTGTTTGCAACGACTTACGAGGCGTTTTACCCGAACGTGTAGCGATCTCGCGTCCCAAAGTGCAGGAGCACATTGGGGACCCCGCCATTGCGGAGTGCGGCGCGCGCGGATGTGTCCGGTAGCCGGTTCCCGAACCATGTTGTGCGTCGCTTACATCGCGACCTTCGCTCCTTTTCGCCAGGAGGCCTGCCTGCGCCAAAAGCTGGCTCCGACGCGACAGGCACACGGGGCGTGTCTGACGTCGATGTGCGCTTCCTCGTGTTGCCCGCCCCACGGCTGCTCTGGAACGGGAAACTAAAACAGCCCACGGTAGCATGAGGGGTGCGCACAGTCGAGGTTCAATCTGGCGGCAGTACCAAGTTTCCCGTTTTGGGAATTTGGTGGAAAGCAGGGGCTTCTTCGACGGCGCTGAAATCCGCATCCGTCGCGTAGGCGGTGAACGGCGCGGCGCCAGCGGCATTCATATCCGGAGGCGTTACGAAGAGACGTGTCGTGCGGCAACATCACATCGGGCTTTCCATCGGCTCTCACGCGATTAGGGCCGCCGGATTTTCGCTTCTATATATAGGGCAAGCGCGAAATATCGCCAAGTAGGCGCACTCCGGGACTTCCGCAGTCCTCTCGCCGAGATTTCTCATCCTCGCAATACCGCGCCATCCCCGCGCGCAGTCGAGGCCAAGTGGCGCGGAAATGCGGCGTGACCGAGGCTAGCCGCGCCAGTTACCGTTAGGGCATCGCGTGGCGCATGACGACAGCCTGTATATAGAGATCCTATATACTGGATTCGAGGTTGAGCAATGATCAGCGCGAACATCAAACGCGGCAGCGCCGAACTCTCCATTCTCTCGGTTCTCGCCGAGTGCCCTCTGCACGGCTACGAAATAGCCCGCCGCATAGAACGCCAGACGCGCGGCGCGCTCCGCTTCACGCTGGCCTCGCTCTATCCGCTTCTCTACCGCATGGAATCGCGCGGCTGGCTCCGCGCCACATGGGGCGAAACCCCCGCTGGACGCGCGCGCCGCTATTACTGCCTCACTCTCGCGGGACGCAAAAAGCTCGCGCCTCTGCGCAAAGAATGGAAAGAACTGTTTCGTGCACTCGGGCGCCTGGCGGAGGCGCATCATGCCTGATTGGCGCCCCGACTGGCGGAAAGAAGCTTCGCGGAAGGTTGCGAATTCCAAGCTTTCCGCCGGCGACCGCGAGGAGGTTTCCCACGAACTCGCCGACTATCTCGAGGATTTATGCGGCGACGCGCCGAGCCGCGGCCTCGACGATCGCGCCGCCGCGCAGCACGCCGCCGCCGAACTTCACGAGGACAGACATCTGGGCGCACATCTCTATCGCGCCCGCAAGGGGAATCCCATGAACCTCAACGACCGCACCAAACGTCTGTGGCTTCCAGGGATTGTCATGCTGTTCGCGGCCGCTGCTACGCTGGCGGCATCTCAGGTCGCCGGATCTTGGGTGTACCATGCCTTTACCCCAACACCTGTCATGGGCAGTTTGTCCGTGCACGCGACCAGCTATCCGGAGCTAATCAGGAATTTGATGAGGCACAACAGCGCGGCGTTGACGATTTACCTGGCATGGGTTTACACGCTGCCATTTCTAGGCGCTTTAGGAGCCTACTGCTCGCGTCGCGCCCGCAGCAGCCGCGCCATGCAAATCGTTTCTGGCTTGTTTCCGATGATCTTATTTCTCGCAATATTCATCGGGCAGCGGAACGTCGCGCGGCAAGGCACATCGCTGCCCTTTCTGGCAATGGATGCACTTCCGCCGGCACACATGTTTTTCCTGTTTTTGTCGGCTTCGAGCAACCTCTTGCTGAGTTGGGTCGTTATTCCTGGAGCCGCGCTTCTTCTCGGAGTTCTCCCATTTCTCTGGCTAGATGAGTCTCACCGGCAGGCACACCCGTCCGCGCTTAGGCAGTCGACGGACTGAAGTGGATCATCATTCTCGGCACCACGCGCGAAGCAGATCGAAATAACGGGCTGCGACCATGGGGCCGCGATTTTAGCGGCGCGCGCCGCCCAGGTTCCTCCCTCCTCCATGGGACGGCGAGTTGTTTCAACCGCCTCAGGCTTTTGCACTTCAACCTCGCCAGGGGAATACGAGGTGACAGGGCTCTTCGAACTCGGCGCCCTGAATGACGAGTTCTAATGCTTTTAGGCGGGGGCGCGACGCGAAGTTGGGGCGCTTCGCCAGACCACACACAATCGAAACTGCAAAGCATCAATCAACGGCGAGACGCGGGCGCTACCCAAACCGACACCCTCAAAGTCAGAACCGATACGGGCGCCTCCCGTCTTCGCGCGAAAAACGAGTTGAAAGCCAGAAGAGAATCCACACCCTCCGAACACCCTTTTCAACATCGCGTCTTTTACCGCGGGAGGTCATGAATAGGCATGGTCTTGACGAGCGGAGTAGAGTACCTGCGGAGGTTTTCGTGACACGATTGCGGCTTTTGGAGCGAAGTGCATTTTTTGCTCTGATTTTGGCGGTGCTGCTGCCCGCGGCTGTGCGCGCCGATAGCGGTTACGCAGCATGGCTCCGGTACGCGCAGCTTACGCCCGCGGAGCAAGCCAAATACAACGCTCTGCCGGCCGCCGCCGTGGTGATGGGAAATTCAGAGTTGTTGCGGACCTCTCAGGCGGAGCTGATTCGCGGCGTGCGAGGAATGTTGGGGCGAACGTTGCGCGCGGAGCAAGGCGTACCCACGGAAAGCTCCATCCTCTTGACCACGCTCGGCGAGCTGCGAACCGTGGCTCCGCGTGCCCAAGCGCCTCGTTCGCTTGCGGCTGGTGGATATTGGATCGCGACCGCGCGGGTACGTGGGTATGATTGTTTAATTATCGCTGGGGCCGACGGTCAAGGCACTCTCCACGGAACATTCGATTTGCTTCGCAGAATCGCTCTGGATGAAGATGTGCGCCAAATGCGCGTGACGGAGCAGCCGTCCGCGCCAGTACGCTGGGTGAATCAGTGGGACAACCTAAATGGCAGCATCGAGCGTGGATATGGCGGTCGATCGATTTTCTTTGACAACGGCAGCGTTCGAACCGACCTCACCCGCGCAAGCGATTACGCGCGGCTGCTCGCATCGGTGGGCATCAATGGCTGCGTGGTGAACAATGTGAACGCCGACCCACGGATGTTGTCACCTGATTTCATCCCGCAACTGGCCCGCATCGCCGATGCATTCCGTCCGTGGGGTGTGAAGCTAGCGATCTCCGTCGATTTCAGCGCGCCGAAAGCACTGGGTCAACTCGACACGTTCGATCCCCTCAATCCGCGCGTTATCGCATGGTGGAATCAAAAGGTGGACGAGATTTACCGCCAGATTCCCGATTTCGGCGGGTTTTTGGTCAAAGCGGACTCGGAAGGGCAGCCCGGCCCCGCGAGCTACGGACGAACGCCAGCAGATGCGGCGAATATGCTTGCAGGCGCCCTCAAGCCTCACGGCGGCGTACTGCTCTATCGCGCCTTTGTTTACAACTCGCATCTCAATTGGCGCAACCTGAAGAACGATCGTGCCAAAGCGGCGTACGACATTTTTCATCCACTTGACGGAAAATTCGCCGCCAACGTGATCGTCCAGATCAAAAACGGACCAATCGATTTTCAAGTGCGCGAGCCCGCCTCGTCGCTTTTCGGAGGCCTTCAAAAGACGAATGAAGCGATCGAACTGGAGATCACCCAGGAATATACGGGGCAGCAGCGGCACCTCGTCTTTCTGGTGCCGATGTGGAAGACGACGCTCGATTTCGACATGCACGTGAACGGCCGGTTCACCCCGGTGAAGGACATCGTAACCGGCCATTCCTTTCATCGTCCGCTCGGCGGTTTCGCGGGCGTGAGCAACGTCGGGTTAGACTCGAACTGGCTCGGCAACCCGATGGCGATGGCGAATCTCTACGGATTTGGCCGCCTAGCTTGGCATCCGAATCTTACCGCCGAAGCGATCATCGACGAGTGGACGAGGCTTACATTTGGGAATAATCCTGCGGTCGTGCGCACCATCGACGCGATGCAATTGTCTTCGTGGCGTACCTATGAAGACTACACGGGGCCTCTGGGCGCGGGGACCCTTACGGATATTCTCGGCAGCCACTATGGCCCCGGAGTCGGCTCGGCGGAACACAATGGCTGGGGGCAATGGTTTCGCGCCGATCATCAGGGCGTCGGAATGAACCGCACGGTGGCGACCGGCACGGGATACATCGGCCAATATTCTCCGCAGGTGCAGAAGGAGTACGAAACGCTGAAAGCGACGCCGGATAATTTGCTGCTGTTTTTCCACCATGTGCCATACACATACAAGCTCCATTCCGGCGACACCGTGATTCAGTACATCTACGATTCGCACTATGAGGGCGTCGACAGGGTCAAGCAATACGTTCGCGACTGGGAATCTTTGCGGGGGTCGGTTGATGAGCACCGCTACGCGTTCGTGCTGGGGCGGCTCAAATATCAAGTCGGAGCCTCCATTGTCTGGCGCGACGCGGTGTGCAACTGGTTTTACCGCATGTCGGGAATCCCGGATGCGCGCGGCCGCGTTGGTCACTATCCCGATCGCACGGAAGCGGAATCGATGCAGCTGCAAGGCTACACCGTGGTTGATGTAACTCCGCGAGAGAATGCGTCTGGCGGCAAAGCCGTGGAATGCAGCACACCCGGCGAGTCATGCGTGGCGAGCTTTCATTTCAAGCGGCCAGCCGGATGGTATGAGATGGACGTACAGTATTTCGATCTGAACAATGGAAAATCGACATTTAAGGTTTTCGACGGAAAGCAGCTGGTGGATCAGTGGATTGCTGATGACGATCTGCCCAGCTCGCGGATTGGTGGAGACACTTCTACCCGCCGCGAAATACCGGGGCTCGCGCTGCGTCCTGGAGATCTGATCCGCATTGAGGGCACACCCAACGGCGGAGAGCCCGCGCCAT
Source organism: Candidatus Acidiferrales bacterium (assembly GCA_050746725.1). Classification (GTDB taxonomy): domain Bacteria; phylum Acidobacteriota; class Terriglobia; order Acidiferrales; family UBA7541; genus Palsa-295. Next base: position 104,366 of record JBOGMX010000046.1, read on the forward strand.
TTGATTACGTTTCCATCCATCGCACCGGGCCGTGAAGTTCATTCGCGTGGCCCGCAGCGCTCTTTTTGGGGCGGAGGCAGATTTTGGGCGTGCCGCGATTCGCGCCAGGAACGCTGCGCATGCCAAACTCGCGTTGCTTGGTGCGAGCCTAGGTTGTTAAGATGCGCGTTCAAATAACTCGCTAAGGTAAATTTTTCCTTATGGTATATCCCGCTCTCGACCTGACTTCTCGAACCGCGATCGTAACGGGAGGAACTTCGGGAATCGGCCTCGCAATCGCGAAGGGGTTGGCTCGCGCCGGCGCGAATGTGGTGCCGACGGGCCGTCGCGCCGCGCCCGTTGAATCGGCGGCCGAAGAAATCCGCGGCCTGGGGCGCAAATCGCTGGCCGTTCCGGCGGACGTGACCGACGTGGCGAGTCTCGAGTCGTTGCTTCGCGCGACCGTTGCCGAGTTTGGCTCCGTGGATATCCTCGTCAACAGCGCCGGCACCACAAAGCGCACGCCGACTCTCCAGGTCAGTGACGAGGAATGGAACCAAATTATCGATACCAATCTGAACGGGACGCTGCGCGCGTGCAAGATTTTCGGCCGCCACATGATCGATCGCGGCTACGGAAGGATTGTGAACATCGCTTCGCTGGGCGCATCCGTGGCTCTCTTTGAGGTTGCCGCGTATTGCGCCAGCAAGGCAGCTGTAGCCTCACTAACCAAATCCTTGGCTATCGAATGGGCACGCCACGGCGTCTGCGTGAACGCGATTGCGCCAGGCGTCTTTCGCACTCCTCTGAACGCTTCACTGCTTGAAGGAACTCCTCGCAGTCAAGAGTTCCTTCTTCGCACGCCCATGCGTCGATTTGGTGAATTGGACGAATTAGCCGGGGCCGCAGTGTTCTTGTCCTCTGAGTCGGCGAGCTTTGTTACCGGCCACATCCTGGCTGTGGACGGTGGGTTCCTGGCAAGCGGCGTGAACCAGTAAGCGGTCAGAAGTCCGGCCCGCCTCTTCAATGCAGTGCTGGGCCGCGCGCTGGCTGGCGCAAACGTGCGAAGGGAATTGCTCTTTGGTCGAGGCGAAAGAAACCGCAACGACGAAAGCTCGACTGTTCGGAGGCTTCCGCTGGACTATCTGCGCCCTGCTCCTGTTCGGCACCACCAAGAACTACATGGACCGGCAGGTGATCGGAATTCTCAAGGATACCCTGCAGCACCAGTTCGGCTGGAACGAAATCGACTACGGCTACCTGGTAGAAGCCTTTCAAGCGGCGTACGCGATTGGCATGATCGTGGTCGGACGGGCAGTCGATCGGTTGGGAACCCGCGTCGGATATGCCTGGGCAATGGGGCTCTGGAGTCTTGCCTCCATGGCTCACGGATTCGCTTCTTCACTCGGCGGATTTTTAGGGGCGCGGTTCGCCCTTGGTTTCTCTGAGTCCGCTGTGTTTCCGGCGAGCATCAAAGCCATCGCCGAATGGTTCCCGCGCAAAGAGCGTTCGCTGGCCACCGGCATCGCTAATGCCGGCACGAATTTCGGCGCCATCATTA
>JBOGMX010000047.1:0-3758 GCA_050746725.1 Candidatus Acidiferrales bacterium
ACGCGCGCCAGCTCCTCCTGCCGCGCCAGATTTTCTTCCGCGATTTCCAGCGCGTCGCCTTCGAGCGTCGGCCGCAGCCGCGCGTGCTTCTCGCGCAGCCCTGCCACGTAGCGGTCGTAGTCGTCCGGCGAAACCAGCTCGTCCTGGCAGCGCGAGAAAAATTTCACGAAGTCGCTCAGGAACTCGCCCGGCTCCTGCAGCCGCTTGAAATGTTGCAAACCAAGCTCGCCGATATGCCGCCGCAATAAAATCCAATGATCGATGTCTTCCAGCGCCTGCGCGTCCGCGGCCGCTTCGCGCAGGATTTTTTCCAGGCAAAATTTGTGGAATGTGCTCAGCCAAACGCCTTCGGCGCGCTCGCCCACGGCCTTCACCACGCGGTGCTTCATTTCGCCCGCGGCTTTATCCGTGAACGTCAGCGCCAGAATGTTTTCGCCCGCCAATTCCGGATTTTCCTCCAGCAGCCGCCGGATGCGCTCGGTGATCACGCGCGTCTTGCCCGTTCCCGCGCCCGCCACCACCAGCAGCGGCCCTTCGCCGTGCTCCACCGCCGCCCGCTGCTCCGCATTCAGGGGAAACGCAGTCGTCTCGCTCGTGCTTGGTGTGGATGTCATATTTGCGCGTACCCGAACTCTGCGGCAGTTCGCGTGCCCGCGACGTATGGGGCAGTTTGCGCGCCACCGGCCTCGCTTGCATTCGCTCTCACTGGCATTGTCGCCCGCTCGGCCGGTTTGTGCGTGGGCGGATGCCTGCCCGGCGACTCAGTCGCAGCCCTATCGTTTGAACTCTTTCGCGTTGTCATTTCGGCCCGCCCATCTTACCAGACTTTTGTAAGGCGAATACAAGGCGAAGAGGTGGTGGCCCTTGTGAAGAAGAGGCGTAATAGCTCGACGAAAGAACTTTTCTGGACTATAGTACTCGGAGCACTCTAAAAGAGAAGAGTACCATCAAGGAGCTTGGATGCCGCAAATCGAGATTGACTTCGACGTTTTCAAGGGCCTGACCGCACTTCGTCTCACCGAGGATGTTACACACAATGACGTAATTCGCTCCCTGCTGGGCCTCCCGACAATGCCGAGAAACGCGTCAACGGCGTCACCGAACAATGGGGGTCGCCCTTGGGAAGTCTCGGGTACGAAGTTTCCGCAGGGCTCCGATTTCACGGTTGAGTACAAGAGAACATCATATGGGGCGAAGGTCGTCGACGGGAAGCTAGAACTGAGCGACGGGTCACGGTTCTCGACACCTTCTGCCGCAGCTGTGCACATAGCCGGGCACCCGATTAACGGCTGGCGTTTTTGGAAGTGCAGACTTCCTGGTACTTCGCAGTTCGTGCTCATCGAGCGGTTGAGGGGAAAGTCCCACTGCTGATAGCCTCTGGCAGATTCCTAAGGACCAGGAGCCAAGTCGACGGGACGGTATGATTGCGGAGAGAGGCGCCTAATGCTCTGTACAGAATGCGAAACGTTGGAAAACGAATTGATCCGCGTACGTACCGCGCGCAATTCGCGGAGAATGCGCCGCGAGCTGACTCCAGAGGCCGAGGCCCGGCTAGAGTCTGAAGAACTCAGTTTGCTATTCGCAATCCAGGGCCATAAGGCCAGCCATCACGAGTAGGGCGGTGCAGAATAGTATCGCTCGCTCCGATCAGGCGCGGCGTGGAGGTTGCGGTGACGAGGAAGACCCTTTTGACCACGTTCGTTTTTGCTGCCATCCAGCAGATGCCGAGCGGGAGTAAGGTAGAACTCCACGAGCTATACAGATCAATCAAAGGTTTTTTGCTGACCGGGGAGCTGCCAGACGCTCCGAAACACATTATCGACGTTTGTCGCGCCCTCCGAGAATGCTCGGAGCGCGGCGACCTTGAAAACGAACCGAGATACAAGAACGACATTCGCTGGGCAATTCGCTACGCTAAAGATGCGCGGTTGCTAAGGCACGTCGGAACTCCGAAAAGCGGCGAGTGGTTGCGAACCTAGGCCGAGCCAGCCCCGAACCCCTGTAAAATTGACCGGTTCCAACCATGCGCCTATACTTTTTCCGGAACAAGTGATTTTCATCACCGCGGCGAATTCATTTCCGCGGCGGCATCGTCACCCCGGAGGCCCGCCATGCCCCAGCCCCAACATTTCGAACAGCCCGTAATCCTCAGCGCCGTCCGCACCCCCGTCGGCCGATTCCTCGGAGGCCTCGCGCCGCTTTCGGCCACTGAACTCGGCGCGAAAGTTGTCGCAGAATCCGTTCGCCGCGCCGGAATTGAGCCCGAGCAAGTGGACGAAGCGATCATGGGCAACGTGGTGCAAGCGGGTCTGGGACAAAATCCCGCGCGCCAAGCCGCTCTTCGCGGCGGGCTCCATCCGCGCGTCGCGGCCATGACCATCAACAAAGTTTGCGGCTCGGGACTCAAAGCCGTTGCGCTTGCCGCGCAAGCGGTCACGCTAGGCGAATCGGAAGTTGTCGTCGCGGGCGGCATGGAGTCGATGTCCAACTGTCCGTATCTGTTGAAGGGCGCGCGCTCCGGCTACCGCCTCGGCAATCAGGAAGTGCTCGACTCGATGATCGTCGATGGCCTTTGGGACGTGTACGAAAACTTCCACATGGGCATGACCGCCGAGCTGGTGGCCGAAAAATATAAAATTTCGCGCCAGGAGCAGGACCAATACGCGCTCGATTCCCATCGCAAAGCGGTGCGCGCCACGAAATCCTGCTTCGTCAGCGACCAAATCCTGCCCATCGAAATTCCGCAGAAAAAGGGCGCACCAATCGTCATCAAGCACGACGAATCGCCCCGCGAGGACACTTCTCTCGAAGTGCTAGCGAAGCTGAAGCCCGCATTCAAGAAAGATGGCACCGTTACGGCAGGCAATGCCCCAGGCACAAATGACGGAGCCGCCGCGCTCGTCGTCACCAGCGAACGCAAAGCCACGCAATTGGGCAAGCAGCCCATGGCCCGCATCGTCGCGCAGGCCGTCAGCGGCGTGGAACCGAAATGGGTGATGATGGCGCCCGTCGAAGCCGTCGAAAAGCTGCTCGTCAAAACCGCCTGGGATCGCGACCGCGACGTCGATCTCTACGAGATCAACGAAGCCTTCGCCGTCGCGGCCATCGCCGTCACGCGGGAGCTGAAACTCAATCCTGAAAAGGTCAACGTGAATGGCGGCGCCGTCGCGCTCGGCCATCCCATCGGCGCATCCGGCGCGCGCATCCTGGTCACGCTGCTCTATGAATTGCAGCGCCGCAATCTGAAGCGCGGCATCGCCGCTCTCTGCCTCGGCGGCGGCAACGCCGTCGCCCTCGCCATCGAGCGCCCGTAAATCTTCACGATGCGGCAGGCGGCGACGCGGCTCTTTTCGCGCGATCGTGGCCGCAAAATGCGCAGAACTTGTCGCTCTCGACGATCTCGTGCCCGCAATTAGGGCACGAGGGGTGCAGGTCGCACCGGCAATTTGGACAGAAATTGAAGCGCGGACCCACAGTCGCCCCGCATTTCGAGCAGGTGTAGGGCAGCGGCTCGCGCACCAGAAAATAAATGATGAATCCGAGCAAGCAATATGCGGGCATCAGGATGATACAGACAATCGTCCACAAAGCTGAATTCATGCCGCGGCGTTTGGCGTCGTGATTGACGTAGCCTAGCAGCAGGATCCAGGGGAAAATAAAAATGGCGCCGAGCGTGACCAATCCTGCCAGGGCCAGCGACGCGACCACCGGGCTGTAACCGTCCGGCCAGATCGCGCCGTTATTGGCCACGCCGGACA